>NZ_JBNRLQ010000002.1:0-551706 GCF_055804875.1 Enterobacter sp. K510
TGACGGTCTGCCGGGGGGGCGGCAGCGCCTTACCCGGCCTGCCACAACCTGTAGGCCCGGCAAGCGAAGCGCCGCCGGGCAAAAACCAGCTCATCAAACCAAGACACCCCGCCCCGGCGGGGTGTCTTTTTTTACACGAACAACCCCGTATAATGTCCGGGTTTATGCAAAAGGGTGGGATCATTCGTGGCGATAATAGATGAAGCGTTGTGGCAGCTCAGACAGCAACTGGCAACGCCGTTGCCGGACCAGCCCGGTCTGCGCCGCCTGTGCATTCCGCTGGCGTTTGACGAGTCCCGCGATCCCCTCGCCTGGCTTGCCGGACAACCTCATTTTCCACAGTTTTACTGGCAGCAGCGCGGCAATGAAGACGAGGCTGCCGCGCTGGGCGCGCTCCGGCGCTTTCGCTCTCTTGCCGACGCACAAACATTTCTACAGCACAGCGACGATGCGCAACTGCGCATATGGGGGCTGAACGCCTTCGATCCACAGCGTGGCGATCTGTTCCTGCCGCGTCTAGAATGGCGTCGCGTGGGCGCAAACGGCTGGCTCTGTCTTAATCTGTGGAGTGAAACCTCCCTGCGCGACGATGCCATTTGCGCCGCAGCATTCCTTGACCAGCTACGCCCCGCCATGCCGTTTTCACCCCTGAAGCTTCATCTGACCGGCGAGCAGCACAGCCCGGATCACGACGGCTGGTGCCAGCGGGTGCGTCTCGCTACAGAGGCCATAGAACGGCAGCAGATGGACAAAGTGGTGCTGGCGCGCGCCAGCGATTTGCACTTCAGCCAGCCGGTGAACGCTGCGGCGCTGATGGCCGCCAGCCGAAGCGTCAATTTCAGCTGTTATCACTTTTATATGGCGTTCAGCCCGCAGGAGGCGTTTCTGGGTTCCAGCCCCGAACGGCTGTGGCGGCGCATTGACCGCGCGCTGCGCACCGAAGCGCTGGCGGGCACTATTGAAAACCATGCCGACGACGCTCGCGCCCATGCCCTCGGCCAGTGGCTGCTGGCAGACGACAAAAACCAGCGGGAAAATCAGCTGGTGGTGGAGGATATCTGTCAGCGGCTGGAACCGCTGGGTAACGGCTACGATATTCTTCCCGCCCAGGTCGTGCGCCTGCGAAAAGTCCAGCATCTGCGCCGCTGCATCTGGATGACGTTAAACGCGCCGGACGACGCGCACTGTCTGTATCAGCTGCAACCCACCGCGGCGGTGGCCGGGCTGCCCCGCGAGGCGGCACGGGAATTTATCCGGCAGCATGAGCCCTTTTCCCGCGACTGGTATGCCGGATCCGCAGGCTACCTCTCCGGTCAGCAGACGGAATTTTGCGTGGCGCTGCGTTCGGCGCATGTCTCAGGCGGCAGGGTGCGGCTCTACGCCGGGGCCGGGATCGTCGCCGGTTCCGATCCTCAACTCGAGTGGCAGGAGATCGAAAACAAAGCGGCCGGTTTGCGCTCCGTACTCCTGATGGATTAAGACAGATTCACTCATTACCGATTCATATCAAAAACCCGGCGTTCTGTGTTCTTTATACTGTGTCGCAATATTGATACCGGACAAACTTATGTCAGTAAGTTCATTCAACCGACGCTGGGCCGACGTCATTCTCGAAGCCTTAACCCGCCATGGCGTGCGACACGTCTGCATCGCGCCGGGCTCGCGCTCGACGCCGCTGACGCTGGCCGCCGCAGGAAAAAAAGCCTTCGTTCACCATACCCATTTTGATGAGCGTGGCCTCGGCCATCTGGCGCTCGGGCTGGCGAAGGTCAGCGGCGAGCCGGTGGCGGTTATCGTCACCTCCGGTACCGCAGTCGCCAATCTTTATCCGGCGCTGATCGAGGCGGGGCTGACCGGCGAAAAACTGATCCTGCTCACCGCCGATCGCCCCCCGGAGCTGATCGACTGCGGCGCGAATCAGGCGATCCGCCAGCCTGGTATCTTCGCCTCCCATCCCTCACAGGCGCTGTCGCTTCCGCGCCCGACCCAGGACATTCCCGCCCGCTGGCTGGTGAGTACGATTGATAATCTTCTCGGATCGCTGCATTGCGGCGCGGTACACATTAACTGCCCCTTTGCCGAACCGCTGTATGGCGAACTGGATGCCACCGGCCTCGACTGGCAACAACAGCTTGGCGACTGGTGGCGCAGCGATAAGCCCTGGCTGCGGGAAAACACCCGGCTACACAGCGCCCGCCAGCGCGACTGGTTTTTCTGGCGGCAAAAGCGCGGCGTGGTGGTGGCCGGGCGGATGAGCGCTGCCGAAGGCAAACAGGCTGCGGAATGGGCGCAGACGCTCGGCTGGCCGCTGATTGGCGACGTGCTGTCGCAGACCGGCCAACCGCTGCCCTGTGCCGATCTGTGGCTGGGCAATGCCCGCGCGGTAACCGAGCTGGCGCAGGCGCAGATTGTTATCCAGTTAGGTAGCAGCCTGACCGGAAAACGGCTGCTTCAGTGGCAGGCCGCCTGCGAGCCGGAAGAGTACTGGCTGGTGGACAACCTGCCGGGACGGCTTGATCCCGCGCATCATCGCGGACGGCGGCTGGTATCCGCCATCGGCGACTGGCTGGATGAACATCCGGCGGAACCTCGCGCGTCCTGGTGCAGCGACATCCCGGCGCTGGCGCAACAGGCCTGGCAGGCGGTGGAAGCGCAGCGTGAGACGTTCGGCGAGGCGCAGCTGGCGCACCGTCTGGCGGACTATCTCCCGGAACAGGGGCAGCTCTTTTTAGGCAATAGTCTGGTGGTGCGTCTGGTGGATGCGCTCGGGCAGCTGCCCGCGGGTTATCCGGTGTACAGCAACCGCGGGGCGAGCGGTATCGACGGCTTACTCTCCACCGCGGCGGGCGTGCAGCGCGCCAGCGGTAAACCGACGCTGGCCATCGTCGGCGATCTCTCCGCGCTCTACGATCTCAACGGCCTGGCGTTACTGCGCCAGGTCTCCGCGCCCTTCGTGCTGATGGTGGTAAACAACAATGGCGGGCAGATTTTCTCCCTGCTGCCCACGCCGCCAGCCGAGCGGGAGCGTTTTTACCAGATGCCGCAGAACGTCCATTTTGAACATGCCGCCGCCATGTTTGGCCTGCATTACCATCGCCCGGAAAGCTGGCAGGCGCTGGACGGGGCGCTGACGCAGGCGTGGCGCAGGCCGCAGGCGACGATTATCGAACTGGTGGTCAGCGAAACCGACGGCGCGCAGACGCTCCAGCAGCTGCTGGCGGGAGTCAGCCAGCTATGATCCTGCATGCCCGCGCTGAAGCCGCTAACGCCGCGCTGCCGTGGCTGGTGTTCCTGCACGGTTTTTCCGGCGATCACCGCGAATGGCAGCCGGTGGGCGAGCAGTTTCGCGATCATTCCCGGCTGTATATTGATTTGCCGGGGCACGGCGGCTCGGCAGATATTAAAGTGGCGGATTTCGCGCAGGTCAGCGCGTTGCTCAGTGACACCCTTCTTAGTTACAACATACTCAAATACTGGCTCATCGGCTACTCCCTCGGCGGTCGCCTCGGGATGTATCACGCCTGTGCGATACCGCCGGGTCTGGCAGGGCTGATTGTCGAAGGGGCGCATCCGGGATTAACCGGTGCCGCCGCCCGTCGCCAGCGCGCGGAAAACGACGCCCGCTGGGCGTCGCGGTTTCGCCATGAACCATCAGAGGACGTATTCACCGACTGGTATCAGCAGCCGGTTTTTGCGTCCCTCAGCGCTGAACAGCGCCGCGCGCTGGTGGCGTTACGTCAGCACAACAGTGGTACCGCGCTTGCCGCCATGCTCGACGCCACCTCGCTGTCACGCCAGCCGGATCTGCGCGCCGCGCTAAGTGAGCGACCTTTCCCGTTTTACTACTTATGTGGCGAGCACGACGCGAAATTCCGCGCCATCGGCGATGAACTCGCCGCGCCCTGCCTGTTAATTGCTGACGCCGGACATAACGCCCACCGGGAAAACCCCGCCGCTGTGGCGGCCCGTCTGGCGCATATTCTGCGTCTTCACTAAGGAATCTTTATGATCTATCCAGATGAAACAATGCTTTACGCGCCGGTTGAGTGGCTCGACTGTTCCGAAGGCTACACCGATATCCGCTACCACAAGTCCACCGATGGCATTGCGAAAATCACCATTAACCGTCCGCAGGTGCGCAACGCGTTTCGTCCGCTGACGGTAAAAGAGATGATGCAGGCGCTGGCAGATGCGCGTTACGACGATAACGTCGGCGTGATCATCCTCACCGGCGAAGGCGATAAAGCCTTCTGTTCCGGCGGCGATCAGAAAGTGCGCGGCGACTACGGCGGTTATCAGGATGACTCCGGCGTGCATCATCTCAACGTGCTGGATTTCCAGCGCCAGATCCGCACCTGTCCGAAACCGGTAGTGGCGATGGTGGCGGGTTATTCCATCGGCGGCGGCCATGTGCTGCATATGATGTGCGATCTGACCATCGCGGCAGAAAACGCTATCTTCGGCCAGACCGGCCCGAAAGTCGGCTCTTTCGACGGCGGCTGGGGCGCATCCTATATGGCGCGCATCGTCGGGCAGAAGAAAGCGCGTGAGATCTGGTTCCTGTGCCGTCAGTATGATGCGAAAGCGGCGCTGGAAATGGGGCTGGTCAATACCGTGGTGCCGGTGGCCGATCTGGAAAAAGAGACCGTGCGTTGGTGCCGCGAAATGCTGCAAAACAGCCCGATGGCGCTGCGCTGCCTGAAAGCGGCGCTGAACGCCGACTGCGACGGCCAGGCTGGTTTACAAGAACTGGCGGGCAACGCCACCATGCTGTTCTACATGACCGAAGAAGGTCAGGAAGGCCGCAACGCGTTTAACGAAAAACGCCAGCCGGACTTCAGCAAATACAAACGGAATCCGTAATGCGTCAGGCGCAGGTTTATCGCTGGCAGCTGCCGATGGATGCGGGCGTCGTGCTGCGTGAACAGCGTCTGAAAACCCGCGATGGCCTGCTGGTGCAGCTGCGTGACGGCGGGCGGGAAGGGTGGGGCGAGATCGCCCCCCTGCCGGGCTTCAGCCGTGAATCACTGGCGGACGCAGAGCGCGCCGCGCTGGACTGGGTAAACGCCTGGCTGGCTGGCGACTCACCGGCCTGGCCCTCAGCGCCTTCCGCCGCCTTTGGATTAAGCTGCGCGCTGGCGGAGCTGCACGATGAATTACCCGTTGCAGGCAACTATCGCGCTGCGCCGCTCTGTACCGGCGATCCGGACGAGCTGATTGTCGCTCTGGCCGCCATGCCGGGCGAGAAAGTGGCGAAGGTGAAAGTCGGACTGTATGAAGCGGTACGCGATGGCATGGTGGTCAATCTGCTGCTGGAGGCGGTGCCGGAGCTGCATTTGCGCCTCGACGCCAACCGCGCCTGGACGCCGCTCAAAGCACAGCAGTTTGCGAAATACGTTAATCCGGCCCATCGCCAGCGCATCGCCTTTCTCGAAGAGCCCTGCAAAACCCGCGAGGATTCCCGTGCCTTTGCCCGTGACACCGGTATCGCCATCGCCTGGGACGAAAGCCTGCGCGAGGATGATTTTACCTTTGTGGCGGAGGAGGGCGTAAGCGCGGTGGTGATCAAGCCCACGCTGACCGGCAGCCTTGAAAAAGTGCGCGAACAGGTTGAAGCGGCCCACGCCCTCGGCCTGACGGCGGTGATCAGCTCCTCTCTTGAATCCAGCCTGGGCCTGACGCAGCTGGCGCGCATCGCCGCCTGGCTGACGCCAGCTACCACGCCAGGTCTGGATACGCTTAACCTGATGCAGGCGCAATTACTGCGCCGCTGGCCGGGCAGCGCGCTGCCCTGTCTGCAAACAGACGTCCTGGAGCCGCTGCTGTGACCTTTCACGACTGGCCCTGGCGACACTGGCGCGAACAGCGCCCGGATGCGGTAGCGATCCGCTCCGGTGATGAGATCCTGAGCTGGCAGGCGCTGTGCGAGCGGGTGGACGCGCTGGCGAGCGGCTTTGCCGCCCAGGGCGTACAGTGCGGCGACGGCGTGATGCTGCGCGCCTGCAATCATCCGCTGACCCTGCTGTCGTGGCTGGCGCTGCTGCAATGCGGCGCGCGTATTCTGCCGGTAAATCCGCAGCAACCGGACACGCTGCTTCGGGAATTATTGCCATCAATGACGCTGCGCCATGCGCTGGATCTGGCGGATTACGGCGACTACGCCGGGCTTTCGCGTCTGGAACCTGGCGTAATTAGCGGCCATCATGCCGTGCCATGGGACGGGCAGCGGCTCGCCACCATGACGCTGACCTCCGGCTCTACCGGTCTGCCCAAAGCGGCGGTGCATACGCCAGATGCGCATCTGGCGAGCGCGGCGGGCGTGCTGTCGCTGATGCCTTTTAGTGAACAGGACGACTGGCTGCTTTCGCTCCCGCTGTACCACGTCTCCGGGCAGGGGATTTTATGGCGCTGGCTGCTGGCGGGGGCGCGCATCACCGTGCGCGAAAAAATGCCGCTACAGCAGGCGTTGCAGGGCTGCACCCATGCCTCGCTGGTGCCGACACAGCTGTGGCGTCTGCTCAACGAGAACGCCAGCGTGGCGCTGAAAGCGGTGCTGCTGGGCGGCGCGGCCATCCCGGTGGAGCTGACAGAACTCGCCCGCAAGCGCGGCATTCGCAGCTGGTGCGGTTATGGCTTAACGGAATTCGCCTCCACGGTGTGCGCCAAAGAAGCCGACGGGCTGCCGGATGTGGGCAGTGCGTTGCCTGGGCGCGAAGTGAAAATCGTCGATGGCGAAGTCTGGCTGCGTGCGGCCAGCATGGCGGCGGGCTACTGGCGTGACGGTAATCTGGTGCCGCTGGGCAATGCCGACGGCTGGTTTGCCACCCGCGATCGTGGCCTGTCGGAGGGCGATCGTCTGACCATTGCTGGCCGCATGGATAATCTGTTTTTCAGCGGCGGCGAAGGGATCCAGCCGGAAGAGGTGGAACGCGTAATTGCCGCACATCCGCAGGTGCGGCAGGTGTTTATCGTCCCCAAAGAGGACGCCGAATTTGGTCATCGATCCGTGGCGGTGGTGGAGTTGCAGGACGGCTACCCGTCTTCAGCGCTGGCCGACTGGTGCCGGGATAAACTGGCCCGCTTCCAGCAACCGATCCGCTGGCTGGCGTTGCCCGAGCACCTGGCGCAGGGCGGCATCAAAATCTCCCGCCGCGCCTTACAGCACTGGGTGGCGACGGTATAAACTCAATGTCGGGTGGCGCTGCGCTTACCCGACCTACTCTTTTGACATTGTAGGCCCGGCAAGCCTGCGCCGCCGGGCAATTCGTTGATGTTATCGGATTGCGTTAATGGCGTTCAGCGCGGCGGCGACACCCGCGCCGTACGCCGGATCCACTTCGCTGAATAAACCGATCTGCCGCTGCTGAATAAATTCCGGCACATCTTTCATATCTCCCGCGATGCGGGCAAACATGCGCTGGCGTTCTTCTTCACCGATCAGGGCAAACAGCTTGCGCGGCTGGCTGAAATAGTCCGTATCTTCCCGGTGATTCCAGTGATCCGCAGCGCCCTCCACCGACAATGGCGGTTCGCTGTAGTCCGGCTGCTCCTGGAAGACGCCGAAGCTGTTAGGCTCGTAGGTCGGACCGTTGCCACTGTTGCCGTCCACACGCATCGCGCCGTCGCGGTGATAATTATGGAACGGGCAGCGCGGCTGGTTGACCGGGATCTGGTGATGGTTCACCCCCAGACGATAACGGTGCGCATCGCCATAAGAGAAAAGACGGCCCTGCAACATACGATCCGGTGAGAAACCAATGCCCGGCACGATGTTCGCCGGGGACATCGCCACCTGTTCCACTTCCGCAAAGTAGTTATCCGGATTGCGGTTCAGCTCCAGAACGCCCACTTCGATCAGCGGATAATCGCCGTGCGGCCACACTTTCGTCAGATCGAACGGGTTATAGGGCACCTGTGAGGCTTCGGCTTCCGGCATGATCTGCACGAAAAACTTCCAGCGCGGGAAATCTCCCGTTTCGATGGCGTTAAACAGATCGCGCTGCGAACTCTCACGATCTTCCGCCACCAGGCGTTTCGCCTCATCGTCCATCAGGTTATCGATGCCCTGCATGGTTTTAAGATGGAATTTCACCCAGAAGCGTTCGTTATTGTGATTAATAAAGCTGAAGGTGTGGCTGCCAAAACCGTGCATATTGCGGTAAGAACGGGGCAGGCCGCGGTCGCTGAAATCAATGGTTAACTGATGCAGTGATTCCGGCAGATGGGAGAAGAAATCCCATTTGTAGGTCGGGTTACGCAGGTTGGTGCGCGGATCGCGTTTTACCACGTGGTTGAGATCGGGGAATTTCAGCGGATCGCGCAGGTAGAATACCGGCGTGTTGTTGCCCACCAGATCCCAGTTCCCCTCCTCGGTATAGAATTTGATCGAAAAACCGCGGATGTCACGTTCCGCATCAGCGGCGCCGCGCTCACCGGCAACGGTGGAGAAACGCAGGAAAAGGTCAGTCTTTTTACCCGGTTCAGAAAACATTTTAGCGCGTGTATAGCGGGAAATATCCTGGGTGACGGTAAAGGTGCCGTAAGCGGCAGAGCCTTTGGCATGCATACGGCGCTCCGGGATCACTTCGCGGTCAAAATGCGCCAGCTTTTCCAGAAACCATACGTCCTGCAACAGCATCGGGCCGCGTGGCCCGGCGGTCATCACGTTATTATTATGGGCAACCGGCGCGCCAGCGGCGGTGGTTAATCCTTTTTTATTCATCATACATCTCCTGGTGGAAGTCAAAAAAACGGCTGTGTTTCCGTATAACTTCAGAAATCACTTTAGGGCTTGTTTTTACCGGGAGTCTTGATCGCGGGCAATCTGGCTCTGTCTATCAGAGAGATACCCAAAAGCATTGAGATGACAACGAAGCGGGAAAATCACTTTTGGTGCAGAGTGTTAAGGCAAAGCCCTGTACACTAGCGGCGCTTTTCAGAACGTCTAACAATTACTTGCGCGGATAGTGAACGATGAAAAAGATTGCATTAATGACCCTGACCAGCCTGCTGTTTGTTTCTGCGGGCGCCAATGCCCTGAGCATCAGCGGCCAGGCGGGTGAAGATTACACCAATATTGGCGTGGGAATGGGCACCGAAACCAGCGGCCTGGCGCTGAGCGGCAACTGGGCGCACAACGACGATCACGGCGATATTGCCGGTCTGGGCCTCGGCCTTAATCTCCCCCTCGGCCCGTTTATGGCAACCGTCGGCGGTAAAGGCGTGTACCTGAACCCGAACGAAGGCGACGAAGGTTATGCCGCCGCCGTGGGTGGTGGTTTACAGCTGCCGATTGGCGAGAGCATCAAGCTGTTTGGTGAATATTATTACTCGCCGGACTCGCTCTCCAGCGGCGTGAAAGATTTCTCTGAAGCCAACGCTGGCGCGCGTATTTCCGTGCTGCGTCCGCTGAGCGTCGAAGTGGGTTACCGCTATATCGATCTGAGCGGCAAAGACGGCAACGGCGACAGCAAACTGGCCGACGGCCCGTACGTCGGCGTGAGCGCCAGCTTCTGATCCTCCGGCGCGGCACCCTGCCGCGCCAGTTTCCCTCCTGCATTCCCCCGCCATGCGTTATAGTGTTTTGACCGCTAATGCTGGAGAAAAGAATGTTAAATGTGGAAATGCTGTCAACCGGCGATGAAGTGTTGCACGGACAAATTGTGGACACTAACGCCGCGTGGCTGGCTGATGTTTTCTTTAATCAGGGATTACCCTTAACGCGCCGCCAGACCGTCGGCGATGATCTCGACAGCCTTGTCGCCATACTGCGCGAGCGCAGCGAACATGCCGATGTGCTGATTGTGAACGGCGGCCTCGGGCCGACCAGCGACGATCTGAGCGCGCTGGCTGCCGCTACGGCGGCGGGCGAGGGGCTGGTGTTGCATGAAGACTGGCTTGCGCACATGGAGCGTTTTTTCTCTGAACGTGGCAAGGTGATGGCGCCGAGCAACCGCAAACAGGCGGAAATTCCCTCCAGCGCCGAGATGGTCGATAACCCTGTGGGTACCGCCTGCGGCTTTGCCATGCAGCTTAACCGCTGCCTGATGTTTTTCACCCCTGGCGTGCCCTCTGAATTCAAAGTGATGGTGGAGCGCGAAATTCTGCCGCGCCTGCGCGAGCGTTTTACGCTGCCCTCGCCGCCGCTGTGCCTGCGTCTGACCACTTTTGGTCGCTCCGAAAGCGATCTCGCCCAGAGCCTGGAACATCTGCAACTGCCGGACGGCGTGGTGATGGGCTATCGCTCGTCCATGCCGATTATTGAACTCAAGCTGACCGGTCCGGCAGACGCGCGCGAGCAGATGGAAGCCCTGTGGCCTGAAGTGCAGCGCGTGGCGGGCGAAAGCCTGATTTTTGAAGGCACCGAAGGGTTACCGGCGCTGATCGCCCGTCAGCTACGGGAACGACAGCTGAGCCTGACCCTGAGCGAGCAGTTCACCAGCGGGCTGGTGGCGCTGCAACTTTCCCGTGCGGAAGCGCCGTTGCTGGCCAGCGAAGTGCTGCCGTCGCAGGCAGATAATCTGGAGCAGTCGGCGCGCTGGGCGGCGGCGCTGCGCGATCGTCATCTGGCCGGTCTGGCGTTATTTGTTGGGGGTATGGATGACGAGCACCTGAACTTTGCGCTGGCGACGCCGGATGGCGTGCATGCGCTGCGGGTGCAGTTCAGCGTCAACCGCCACGGTCTGGCGGTTCGCCAGGAAGTCTGCGCGATGATGGCGCTGAATATGCTGCGTCGCTGGTTGCTGGGTAAAGACGTCGCCAGCGATCATGGCTGGATCAATGTTGTGGATACGCTGGTGACGGCGGGGACGAAGTAGCAGAATGCCGGGTGGCGGCTGCGCCTGACCCGGCCTACGGAATGTGATGGTCTGCCGGGTGGCGGCTGCGCCTGACCCGGCCTACGGGGCCTACGGTGACAATGTCGTAGGCCCGGCAAGCGCAGCGCCGCCGGGCAACGTTAGGTTATCCCAGCGCCCGCGCCAGTAGCGTCACCGGGTGTTCACAGCGCAGACGGGTAGACATTTCAATCTGCCATTTACAGGTTTCACAGTCTGAGATCACCAAATCCGCGCCGCTCTCCTCAATCTGCCGGAACAGCGGCGCGCCAATCGCCTGTGAGGTCGTATAATTCTCCGCTTTAAACCCGTAAGTACCGGCAATGCCGCAGCACTGTGAATCCAGCACCGTCAGCTCCAGTTCAGGGATTTTACGCAGCAGTTCCAGGGTGTAATGCGTCCAGCCCATTTTTTCCATATGGCAGGGCGTGTGATAAACCACCTTCAGCGGCAACGGGCGCAGCGGCAGACGGCGGCCTTCCTCCAGTTTGCGCCACAGCCAGCGCGTCGCCAGATCGATATGCGGACGCAGCGCGCGGTTATCAATATCCAGCAGATGCGGGTATTCATCCCGCAGGGTAAAAGTACAGGTGGATGAGGTGGCGATCACCGGCAGGCCGTTGCCGCTGATGGCGCGCGTTAACGACGCGACGTTGGCGTTGGCCTGCTTTTTCGCCTTCTCAAAAAAGCCGTTGGCGATCAGCGGCACGCCGCAGCATTTTTCACCCTCCAGCAGTTGTACGCCTATCTGCATCGCGTTCAGCACCCGCAGCAGATCCTTTCCCAGCTGCGGATGGTTGTAATTGACAAAACAGCCGTGAAAAAAGGCCACCTGGTCGTCAAATTCAGACTGCGCGGCCGCCTGTTTGCGATACCACTGGCGGAAGGTGCCGCGGGAGTATTTCGGCAGGGTACGGCGGTGATCGATTTTCAGCGCTTTATCCAGCAGCAGCCGCACCGGTTTCAGGCCGGTGGCGGCATTCACCAGCGGGGCGACTGGCGTGGACAGGCTTCCCATCAAATCGGTATGGCTGAGAATGGCGTTACGCAGGGAAGGCTTGCGCGGCGCGAACTGGCTGCGGGCGCGCTGGATAATGTCGCCGATCTTCACGCCGGACGGACAGGCGGTTTCGCAGCGTTTACAGTTGGTGCAGTGCTTCAGCGCCTCATCGTACAGCGTGCCGTCTTTCAGGCGCAGGCGTTCGCCGTCCGGCCCCGCCTGTTTCGGGCCAGGATAGTCGATATTGACGCGGCTTACCGGACAGGCGGTGGTGCAGACGGTGCACTTGATACAGCTGTCGAAGTGGGTGGTGTTCATTCGGATCCTCCCGGCGCGCAGATTTGCTGCGCGACATGTAACGCGGTCACGGCGCAAATTCCGCCGCCGCAGCCCTGGTTAATGGCGTCATAGCCGCCCAGTACCGAGCCGATAACATATAAATTTCGCAGGGTTTCGCCCTGTAATTGTCCGCGCAGGGTGGCATCGGTGCGCACGCCAAACTGCTGCCACGGCTGGGCATCAAACACGTCATCACGATACCAGCTGGCGCGATCGGGGCTGTGCAGCACATCGAGGCCGAATACCTTTTCCCGCACGCCGTCGCGCCCGGCCACCAGCCCGTTACTGAAAAAGCTGCCGCTGGCGAGCACCACATGATCGGCGCGCAGCGGAATATCCTCATGCCTGCGCGTCCACAGCTGGCTGACCATGTTGTTATCCAGGGTGGCGCGCAGCACTTCATCCCCCGGCATCCATGCGCCGCCGCTGCGGATAAACTGCTGCTGTAGCAGCGTCTGCATTCTCATGCCCGGTACCGACGGGGGCAGGGTGGGGAGCAGGTACAGGGGGCAGGCGAGTTCAGCGTTAAGCCGGGCGTAAACCTTATCGTCAGTCAGGCCGAAACAGGCGGGAAACCAGATGGCGTCATTGGTTTCGCTGAGCGGGCGCAGGGCGGCGCAAAGTTCAGCGAAATGGCTATCCTGATCCAGCTGGCGGGCAATAGTGACGGCGCGGAACTCGCTGGGGTTGTCGCGCAGTTTATCAAGCAGGGGTAAATCGATGTCCGTTGCCGTGACGCGCAGGCCCTGTTTACGCAGCGTTGCGGCCGCCAGATGGGGCTGGAAATCGGCAAAACCGTTGATGCCGACCACGCAGATATGCTCCCCTTTGCGCGGCGACAGCGGCACTTCCGGCGGGCTGAGCCACGCCGGACGCGTCATACCGAGCGGCGTCACGCGGCGGTGCGAGGCGCTGGCATCACCCTGAAATTTCAGCCCGCATTCTGCCAGCAGGTTTTGCGCCTCGCGGGCGTACTGGTACACGCGCCCGGCCCCGATCAGGCTGTAAGGATGTTCCGGGGCAAGGGTTTCAAGCGCGGCCAGCCCGGCGGCGGTATCCTGCACCGCTGTGCCGTCCGGCAGGCGCGAGAGCAGATCCAGCGAGCCGGAAGAAAAACTCAGCGCGCTCTGTCCGCGGCTGACAATGGCGCAGCGCTGCCCGCCGCGGCTTAGCCTGATGCCGCACAGCAGACCCGCCAGCCCGCCGCCGACGATCACCGTATCAAACTTCATCTGTCGTCTCCTTTTCCAGACCACATAATCCCTGGTATACCCAGCGGGTAAACTCGCTTTCCCGCAGCGCATCGCCCCAGGCGACAGGGCGGATGCCTTTCCAGCGCTCGTTTAAAAATGCGGACAGTTGCGCGATGGATTGCGCGTCGCTGGTGACGTTGAGGCGATGCAGTAACCCGGCCGCCCGGCAGGCGCAGAGTTCGCCCTGGCAGGTGCCCATGCCGACGCGGGTGCGACGCCGCAAATCGGGCAGGGAACGGACGTTAAGATTATCCACCGCGTACTCCACTTCCCCGGCAGTGACGGCTTCGCATTCGCAGATCAGGCTGCGGGTATGACGTGCGTTGCCGAGCCATTCCGGGGTGCGATCGCCATGCCGCCACACCGCCGAGCCGCGCAGCGGCGCTGACAGGGAAACCACTTTTTGCAGCGTCCGATCGGTGGACTCGCGCGATCCCGGCAGCGGTTCGCTGGCGGTGCGGCAGGGTGCGGTATTGTTGAGTTTGCGGCACACGGCGTCGGTGGCCCACTCCGCCATCAGCCGGTAGGTCATCAGCTTGCCGCCGGTAATGGTGATAAAGCCTTCCATACCGTCGCGTTCGGCGTGATCCATCAACACAATGCCGCGGCTGACGTTACGCCCGGTAGGATCGTCGTCGCTGGCCACCAGCGGGCGCACCCCCGCATAAGCCCGCAGAATGCGCGAGGTCGCCATCACCGGGGCCAGTTTTTCCCCCTCGCGCAACAGCACGTCCACCTCTTCCGGCGTGACGCGGGTGTTATCAATATCACGGTAATCAATGTGCGTGGAGGTGGTGCCAATCAGCGAGATGGTATCCCCCGGCACCAGAATATCGGCGTCGGCAGGTTTGCGGCAGCGGTTGATCACCTGCTGGTTGATGCGGTGATCAAGAATAAGCAGCGCGCCTTTCGCCGGGAACATGCGGATGCTCAGATCCGCATACTCTGCAATGCGCTGTCCCCAGATCCCGGCGGCGTTTACCACCACAGGCGCGTACAGGGACTGCACCGCCTGCGTTGAGGGATGGCGGATCTGCACGCCGTTCACCCGATCTTTATCCCGCAGCAGGCCGATCACTTCATGGCCGGTTAAGATAATCGCGCCGTGTTCGCGGGCGTCCAGCATGTTGGCGGCGGTCAGGCGAAAGGGATCGATGGTGCCGTCCGGCACCTGCACGGCGGCAATGAGCGCGGGATTCACGCAGGGTTCGATGCGCAGCGCTTCTTCCGCTGACAGGGGATGAGCGGCGATCCCGGCGCGGGTACAGGCGCTGATAAACTGTTGCTGCCAGTCCAGATCGTCTTCCGGCAGGGTAATGAACAGACCGCCGGTGGGTTCAATACAGTGGCGGGCGACCCGGCGCAGGATCTGGTTTTCGCTGATGCACTCCCGCGCCGATTCTTCATCCGTTACCGCATAGCGCGCGCCGCTGTGCAGCAGGCCGTGGTTGCGCCCGGTGGCGCCGGTGGCGATGTCGTGGCGTTCCAGCAGCACCACACGCAGCCCGCGCAGCGCACAGTCGCGGGCGATCCCCGCCCCGGTTGCGCCGCCGCCGATAATGATGACGTCGTACTCAGTCACGTCGCGCATTTTCGCTTCCCTCTTATCTTAATGACCCTTATTGCGCATTTAGCCACATTCCTTGTGTGGTTTGTTTGATTGCGCGCATATTCGCGCATAAAACGAAAGTAAAAGAACATTTGTTGCGTGAATTGAGCGCCTTGTCATATTTCTGTAACATTCGACGCGACTTTTCCTGCGTTAACGTCCAGTCTTCACTCGTCGCACGCTTTTGAGGCGGCGTGACGCTCGTTTTCACTCATTACAAAACAACACATGCCACGGAGGCTTTATGTTGAGCATCTTTAAACCTGCCGCGCATCAACCCCGGTTACCGGAGCAGCAGATCGATCCGTATTACCGGCGTTTACGCTGGCAGATTTTTATGGGCATTTTCTTCGGCTACGCGGCGTATTACCTGGTGCGGAAAAACTTTGCGCTGGCGATGCCGTTCCTGGTGGAGCAGGGCTTTTCCCGCGGCGATCTGGGCTTTGCGCTGTCAGGGATTTCCATTGCCTACGGCTTTTCCAAATTCATCATGGGATCGGTGTCGGATCGCTCGAATCCGCGCGTCTTCTTACCGGCGGGGCTGATCCTGGCCGCCGCCGTAATGCTGTTTATGGGCTTTGTGCCCTGGGCGACCTCCAGCATTGCCATTATGTTTGTGCTGCTGTTTTTATGCGGCTGGTTCCAGGGGATGGGCTGGCCGCCGTGCGGACGTACCATGGTGCACTGGTGGTCGCAGAAAGAGCGCGGCGGCATCGTGTCGGTGTGGAACTGCGCGCATAACGTCGGCGGCGGCATCCCGCCCTTGCTGTTCCTGCTCGGTATGGCGTGGTTTAACGACTGGAAAGCCGCGCTTTATATGCCGGCGTTCGCGGCTATCGTCGTGGCGTTCATAGCCTTTGCCCTGATGCGCGATACCCCGCAGTCCTGCGGATTACCGCCTATTGAGGAATATAAGAATGACTATCCGGATGATTACAGCGAAAAAACGGAAGAAGAGCTGACCGCGAAGCAGATCTTTATGCAGTATGTGCTGCCGAATAAATTGCTGTGGTATATCGCCATTGCGAACGTTTTTGTCTATTTGCTGCGCTACGGCATTCTCGACTGGTCGCCGACCTATCTGAAAGAGGTGAAACACTTCGCGCTGGATAAGTCGTCATGGGCTTACTTCCTGTATGAATATGCCGGTATTCCGGGCACGCTGCTGTGCGGCTGGATGTCGGATAAAGTGTTCAGGGGCAACCGTGGCGCGACCGGCGTATTCTTTATGACGCTGGTGACCATCGCCACCGTCGTGTACTGGCTGAACCCGCCGGGCAACCCGACGGTGGACATGATCTGCATGATCGTCATCGGCTTCCTGATTTACGGCCCGGTGATGCTGATTGGTCTGCATGCGCTGGAGCTGGCACCGAAAAAAGCGGCAGGGACGGCGGCAGGCTTTACCGGCCTGTTTGGTTATCTGGGCGGCTCGGTGGCGGCCAGCGCCATTGTCGGCTATACCGTCGATTTCTTCGGCTGGGACGGCGGCTTTATGGTGATGATTGGCGGTAGCGTCATCGCTGTGCTGCTGTTGCTGGTGGTGATGATCGGTGAGAAAAAGCATCACGAAGCAATAGCCCGTAAACGCGGTTAACCCTGGTCTGATGCCTCTCCGTCCGGAGGGGCATTTTTTTGCGCGATATTCCTGACCAGCATTTTATCCTGCAAAAAAGGCATAAATTAATATTTAAAGTTAATGATCCGGATAGCGATCATCTTGCGGGTGTCTGGACTTTTTGTAGTTCAATTTGCGCGGATAGATGCTTAATATTTTACTTAGGTTGTGTAAATATTTTGTCGACGTGCGATGGCCTGTGCCAAAATAACCTTCCCCCTGTATGTTGAAACTAATTCCCATAGCCATATAATCGACCTTATTGACAGTATGGCCTATGAACAGGAATAAAAAAGGCATTCCTTGCAAAGTTTCAGGACAAATGAGCAACGACACGATGGGATATCGGCTGTACGGCTATGTGATAGGCAAAGAAGTTCACTTCGAAATTGACAACGGAAGACTTTACCGCCTTCCGCAGGGAAGTACTGAGAAATATTTTATGTTCGGCTCAGTATTATTTAATCATACGATGTTGCAGCTATTTATCTATTTACTCCAGCATGGCCGCCAGAACATCGTGACCAAAGAGGAACTGCTGCGCGTGGTGTGGGAGGAGAACGATCTGGTTCCGTCCACCCAGCGTCTGTGGCAGGTTCTGAAGAATCTTAACCGTCGTCTTAGTCTGTTAGGGCTGCCGGAAGATTTTATCACCAGCGTGCGCGGAAGCGGTTACTGCATCAATTATGTCGATATTACCCCTATTTATTATCGGGTGAGTGAACTCCATCATCATCCGGAAGAAATAAAGGAGAGCTAGTTATTCCTGTGTGAGTGATGTCAACCAGGAATTTAACCCTGAACAGTGCTGTTCAGGGTTTTTTTATATTATTTGCAGTAGCTGCTGATGTTTGGGGAGCTGAAATAATAAACGCCGGAAATTAATTCATTTGCGGAAAATCTGACGCGCTATAACTCGATTTCAATATCGCCACGCGCACGGCAACAGCAGGGAAGGATTTCACCGGCGGAAATAAAGGCCAGCGGCTCGGTCAGCCAGTCAACCTGACCGGCCACCAGCCGCGTGCGGCAGGAGCCGCAATAGCCTTCACGACACTGATATTCCACCGCCACCTGGTGCGATTCCAGCGCCGCCAGTAACGACGGATGTTCATCCTGGCACAGGAGTTCTGTGCCAGTGATGCGCAGAATGACGCGGCTCATCAGAGCTGGAAGTCACTCAGATCGTCAGTATTCACTTCGGAATCAATCTGACCGACCAGATAAGAGCTGACTTCCACTTCCTGCGGCGCGACCTGCACGTTGTCGGACACCAGCCAGGCGTTGATCCACGGGATCGGGTTCGAGCGGGTCTGGAACGGCAGATCAAGACCCACGGCCTGCATGCGGATGTTGGTGATGTAATCCACATACTGGCAAAGAATGTCTTTGTTCAGGCCGATCATGGAGCCGCCCTGGAACAGGTAGGCTGCCCACTCTTTTTCCTGTTCCGCCGCCAGTACAAACAGGTCATAGCACTCCTGCTTACACTCTTCGGCGATCTCGGCCATCTCGGGATCGTCCACGCCGCTGCGCAGCAGGTTCAGCATATGCTGGGTGCCGGTCAGGTGCAGGGCTTCGTCACGGGCGATCAGCTTGATGATTTTGGCGTTGCCTTCCATCAGCTCGCGCTCGGCGAAGGCGAAAGAGCAGGCGAAGCTGACGTAGAAGCGGATCGCTTCCAGCGCGTTGACGCTCATCAGGCACAGGTACAGTTTCTTTTTCAGCTCGCGCAGGTTAACGGTCACGGTTTTGCCGTTGACGTTATGCGTGCCTTCACCCAGCAGATGCCAGTAGCTGGTCAGCTCGATCAGATCGTCGTAGTAGTGAGAAATACCTTCGGCGCGTTTGAGGATCTGCTCGTTGGTCACGATATCGTCAAACACCACCGCCGGATCGTTCACAATGTTGCGAATGATATGAGTATAAGAGCGGGAGTGGATGGTTTCTGAAAACGCCCAGGTTTCCACCCAGGTTTCCAGTTCCGGAATAGAGATCAGCGGCAGCAGCGCCACGTTCGGGCTGCGTCCCTGAATGGAATCCAGCAGCGTCTGGTATTTCAGGTTGCTTAAAAAGATGTGCTTTTCGTGTTCCGGCAGGGCCTGGAAGTCGATACGGTCACGGGAGACGTCAACTTCTTCCGGACGCCAGAAGAAAGAGAGTTGTTTCTCGATCAGCTTTTCGAAGATGTCATATTTTTGCTGATCGTAGCGTGCAACGTTCACCGGCTGGCCGAAAAACATCGGTTCCAGCAGCTGGTTATTTTTCGTCTGTGAAAAGGTGGTGTATGCCATGCGAGTATTTCCTGTCCTGCAATGATACGCCGGGTGGCGCAAAGCTTACCCGGCCTACAAAACCTAACCTCAGGCCCGGCAGGCTTTGCGCCGCCGGGCAATTTATTAAATCTTACACGCGCCGCTTTCGCAGCCATCATCCTGAATGGACGGCACCAGATCATCCTGTGAATCTTCTGCGCCATCGCGGGTGTTCTGGTAATACAGCGTCTTCACGCCAAATTTGTAGGCGGTGAGCAGATCTTTCAACAGCTGCTGCATCGGGACTTTCCCTGACGGGAAGCGCGTCGGATCGTAGTTGGTGTTGGCAGAGATCGACTGGTCGATAAACTTCTGCATGATGCCCACCAGTTGCAGATAACCGTCGTTATTCGGCATATCCCACAGCAGTTCATAGCTGTCTTTCAGGTGCTCATAATCCGGCACCACCTGACGCAGAATACCGTCTTTCGACGCTTTGATGCTCACGTGGCCGCGCGGCGGTTCAATACCGTTGGTGGCGTTGGAGATCTGCGACGAGGTCTCGGACGGCATCAGCGCAGAGAGCGTGGAGTTACGCAGACCGTGCGTTTTAATGGATTCGCGCAGCGCTTCCCAGTCGTAATGCAGCTCTTTGGTGACAATCGCGTCCAGATCTTTCTTGTAGGTATCGGTCGGCAGAATACCTTTCGCATAGGTGGTTTCATTGAACCACGGGCATGCACCTTGCTCTTTCGCCAGCTCGTTAGAGGCTTTCAGCAGGAAGTACTGAATGGCTTCGAAGGTTTTATGCGTCAGGTTGTTGGCGCTGCCGTCGGAGTAACGCACGCCGTGTTTCGCTAAATAGTAAGCGAAGTTGATCACGCCAATACCCAGCGTGCGGCGGCCCATTGCGCCACGTTTGGCGGCCGGGATCGGGTAATCCTGATAGTCTAGCAGGGCGTCCAGAGCACGTACCGCAAGGGTCGCCAGCTCTTCCAGCTCGTCCAGCGAATCGATAGCGCCGAGGTTGAACGCAGACAGCGTACACAGCGCGATTTCGCCGTTTTCGTCGTTCACGTCCATCAGCGGTTTGGTCGGCAGGGCGATTTCCAGGCACAGGTTAGACTGGCGCACCGGGGCAATAGCCGGATCGAACGGGCTGTGGGTGTTGCAGTGGTCAACGTTCTGAATATAGATACGGCCCGTGGAAGCACGTTCCTGCATCATCAGCGAGAACAGATCTACCGCTTTTACGCGCTGCTTGCGGATGCTGTCGTCTTTTTCGTACTGGGTATACAGACGCTCAAACTCGTCCTGATCGGCGAAGAAGGCGTCGTACAGGCCAGGCACGTCAGACGGGCTGAACAGGGTGATGTCTTCGCCTTTCAGCAGACGGGTGTACATCAGTTTGTTGATCTGTACGCCGTAATCCATGTGACGTACGCGGTTGCCTTCCACGCCACGGTTGTTTTTCAGCACCAGCAGGCTTTCCACTTCCAGATGCCACATCGGGTAGAACAGGGTGGCTGCACCGCCGCGCACGCCGCCCTGGGAGCAGGACTTCACCGCGGTCTGGAAATGTTTGTAGAACGGGATACAGCCAGTGTGGAAGGCTTCGCCGCCACGGATCGGGCTGCCCAGCGCACGGATGCGACCGGCGTTGATGCCGATACCGGCGCGCTGGGAGACATATTTCACGATGGCGCTGGAGGTGGCGTTGATGGAATCCAGGCTGTCGCCGCACTCGATCAGCACGCAGGAGCTGAACTGACGGGTCGGGGTGCGCACGCCGGACATGATCGGCGTCGGCAGTGAAATCTTAAAGGTGGATACCGCGTCATAGAAACGCTTCACGTAGTCCAGGCGGGTTTCACGCGGGTAGTTCGAGAACAGGCATGCGGCCACCAGAATATACAGGAACTGCGCGCTCTCGTAGATTTCGCCGGTCACGCGGTTCTGCACCAGGTATTTGCCTTCCAGCTGCTTCACGGCAGCGTAGGAGAAGGTCAGATCGCGATCGTGCTGGATAAAGGCGTCCATCTGACGGAACTCTTCTTCGCTGTAGTCTTCCAGCAGATGGTGGTCATATTTGCCCAGCTCAACCATTTTCAGCACGTGGTTGAACAGCGTCGGCGGCTCAAACTGGCCGTAGGCTTTTTTGCGCAGGTGGAAAATCGCCAGGCGCGCGGCCAGATACTGATAATCAGGCGCGTCGCGGGAGATCAGATCGGCGGCGGCTTTGATGATGGTTTCATGAATGTCGGAGGTTTTAATGCCGTCATAAAACTGAATGTGTGAACGCAGTTCAACCTGAGAGATGGAGACGTTATTCAGCCCTTCTGCCGCCCAATCCAGTACGCGGTGGATTTTATCCAGATTGATGCGCTCAGTACGACCATCACGCTTTGTCACCAGCAGACTCTGATTCATGTGGGATTTACCTGTCCGTGAAATAGAAAAAATATCCCCCGTTTATCCACAAGTCCGCGCTGTGGCTAACTCTGTGGATAAATACTACATGTAGGGGGTTTGCGATAAGAGAAACGCTATATGGTGAGTATTCTAGTAGGGATTCTTTTGAGTACAAGAGTTGATTTTGGCGTTAATTTAAGGTTGCGAAAAGGTAAGAATCGCTAAGTCCCCGAACTGTAAGGCCTCCAGGGAAAGTCAATCATTTGCAAAAAAAATAAGAAATTTGATCGAGTGCTGATTTCTTCATCGGCCGGAGAAAATGCGTAACGTCCTGTCACGCAATCTTCATAACAATTTCGCATGACGTTAGTCGTTTCGTGCTTTTGTATGCAGCATATAGTTAACGTCAACGCCTGGCGCGAGCTTGAATTTGTCGGTCAGCGGGTTGTAGTGCAGGCCGGTGATATGGCACTCCTTCAGCACGGTGTCATCGATCCAGCCCAGCAGCTCTGCCGGCTTGATGAATTTTTTCACGTCGTGCGTACCTTTCGGCACCATGCGCAGTACGTATTCCGCACCGACCACCGCCATCAGCCAGGCTTTGCCGTTGCGGTTAAGGGTAGAGAAGAAGACGTGGCCGCCGGGTTTCACCAGTTTTGCGCAGGCGTTCACCACGGACTGTGGATCCGGCACGTGCTCCAGCATCTCCATGCAGGTCACTACATCATATTGCTGCGGGTGGGCGGCGGCGTGTTCTTCCACTGTCCGCTGCACGTAGTCAACGTTGACGCCGGATTCCAGGGCATGCAGGCGCGCCACCTGTAGCGGCTCAAAGCCCATATCCAGGCCGGTCACGGTTGCGCCTTCGCGCGCCATGCTCTCCGCCAGAATGCCGCCACCGCAGCCTACGTCCAGCACCTGCTTACCAAACAGGCCGCCAGCGCGTTCGGCAATATAGCCCAGGCGCAGCGGGTTAATACGGTGCAATGGTTTGAACTCGCCTTCCAGATCCCACCAGCGAGACGCGACCGCTTCAAATTTCGCAATTTCATCGTGGTCGACGTTATGAGCCACCGACGGTTTTTCGACATTCATGGGCGCTTTTACTCCTTTATCATCAAGACCGTGAAGTATATCAGGCCACGGGCGTGAATAAACCGATTGGTTTACCTCTCACGCGCGGGCTGTGTTATAATTTGCGACCTTTGAATCCGGGACACAGTAGAGGGATAGCGGTTACATGAGCGACCTTGCGAGAGAAATTACACCGGTTAACATCGAGGAAGAGCTGAAGAGCTCCTATCTGGACTATGCGATGTCGGTCATTGTTGGCCGTGCGCTGCCGGATGTCCGCGATGGCTTAAAACCGGTTCACCGTCGCGTACTATACGCCATGAACGTATTGGGCAATGACTGGAATAAAGCCTACAAAAAATCTGCCCGCGTCGTCGGTGATGTCATCGGTAAATACCATCCTCATGGTGATACCGCGGTATATGACACTATCGTTCGTATGGCGCAGCCATTCTCCTTACGTTACATGCTGGTCGACGGCCAGGGTAACTTCGGTTCCGTAGACGGCGACTCCGCGGCGGCGATGCGTTATACGGAAATCCGTATGTCGAAGATCGCCCACGAACTGATGGCCGATCTGGAAAAAGAAACCGTTGATTTTGTGGACAACTATGACGGCACGGAAAAAATTCCGGACGTGATGCCCACTAAAATCCCTAACCTGCTGGTAAACGGGGCCTCCGGTATCGCTGTAGGTATGGCGACCAACATTCCGCCGCACAACCTGACGGAAGTGATCAACGGCTGTCTGGCGTATATCGACGATGAAAATATCAGCGTCGAAGGGCTGATGGAGCACATCCCGGGGCCTGACTTCCCGACTGCCGCCATTATTAATGGTCGCCGCGGTATTGAAGAAGCCTATCGTACCGGTCGCGGCAAAATCTACATTCGCGCCCGCGCGGAAGTGGAAGCCGACGCCAAAACCGGTCGCGAAACCATTATCGTGCATGAAATTCCGTATCAGGTGAACAAAGCGCGCCTGATTGAGAAAATCGCCGAACTGGTGAAAGAAAAACGTCTGGAAGGCATCAGCGGCCTGCGCGACGAGTCTGATAAAGACGGGATGCGCATTGTCATTGAGATCAAGCGCGATGCCGTTGGCGAAGTGGTGCTGAACAACCTCTATTCGCAGACTCAGATGCAGGTCTCATTCGGTATTAACATGGTGGCACTGCACCATGGTCAGCCGAAGATCATGAACCTGAAAGATATTCTTTCTGCGTTTGTGCGCCACCGCCGTGAAGTGGTGACCCGTCGTACTATTTTCGAACTGCGTAAAGCCCGCGATCGTGCGCACATCCTCGAAGCGCTGGCGATTGCGCTGGCCAACATCGACCCGATTATCGAGCTGATCCGCCGCGCGCCGACCCCGGCCGAAGCGAAAGCCGGTCTGGTGGCGCGTTCCTGGGAGCTGGGCAACGTCTCTGCCATGCTGGAACGTGCAGGCGATGACGCTGCGCGTCCTGAGTGGCTGGAGCCGGAATTCGGCGTGCGTGACGGTCAGTACTATCTGACTGAACAGCAGGCACAGGCGATTCTGGATCTGCGTCTGCAGAAACTGACCGGCCTTGAGCACGAAAAACTGCTCGACGAATACAAAGAGCTGCTGGAGCAGATCGCCGAACTGCTGCGCATTCTGGGCAGCGCCGATCGTCTGATGGAAGTGATCCGCGAAGAGCTGGAACTGGTTCGTGAACAGTTTGGCGATGCGCGTCGCACCGAAATCACCGCCAATACCGCTGATATCAACATCGAAGATCTGATTAGCCAGGAAGACGTGGTGGTCACCCTGTCTCACCAGGGCTACGTGAAGTATCAGCCGCTGACGGATTACGAAGCGCAGCGTCGCGGCGGTAAAGGCAAATCCGCCGCCCGTATTAAAGAAGAAGACTTTATCGACCGTCTGCTGGTGGCCAACACCCACGACACCATCCTCTGCTTCTCCAGCCGTGGCCGTCTGTACTGGATGAAAGTGTACCAGTTGCCGGAAGCGAGCCGTGGCGCGCGTGGACGTCCAATCGTCAACCTGCTGCCGCTGGAAGCGAACGAACGTATCACCGCAATTCTGCCGGTACGCGAGTACGAAGAGGGCGTAAACGTCTTTATGGCCACCGCCAGCGGTACCGTGAAGAAAACGGCGCTGACCGAATTCAGCCGTCCGCGCTCTGCCGGTATTATCGCGGTGAACCTGAACGACGGCGACGAGCTGATTGGCGTTGACCTGACGTCCGGCTCTGATGAAGTGATGCTGTTCTCTGCCGCCGGTAAAGTGGTGCGCTTTAAAGAGAACGCGGTGCGCGCCATGGGCCGTACCGCAACGGGCGTGCGCGGTATCAAACTGGCGGGCGAAGATAAAGTCGTGTCGCTTATCGTACCGCGCGGTGAAGGGGCGATCCTGACCGTCACCCAGAACGGCTACGGTAAACGTACGGCGGAAACGGAATACCCGACCAAATCCCGTGGCACCCAGGGCGTTATCTCCATCAAAGTCACCGAGCGTAACGGCTCCGTGGTGGGTGCGGTGCAGGTGGCCGACAGCGATCAGATCATGATGATCACCGATGCGGGTACGCTGGTGCGTACCCGCGTGTCTGAAGTCAGCATTGTGGGTCGTAACACCCAGGGCGTGATCCTCATCCGTACCGCGGAAGATGAGAACGTGGTGGGGCTGCAACGCGTGGCTGAGCCGGTGGATGAAGAAGAGCTGGACGCCATCGACGGCAGCGTAGCGGAAGGTGACGACGAGATCGTGCCGGAAGCGGACACCGATGATGATGTCGCAGACGACGCTGAAGAATAATCAGCTTTGTCGATAAAAGGGCCGGGCTTCCGGCCCTTTTTATTGGCGTTTTCTTTAGCGTTGCGGGTATGACGTTTTACCGCTACTTTATCCACATTCTTTTTACATTCTGCGGCGGAGCTTCGCCCCCTTGAAATACCTTGTTTCTTTCCGCACCACCCTCAAAGTATCACGATACCTGTTCCGGGCGCTGGCGCTGCTGCTCTGGCTGTTGATTGCCCTGTGTTCGGTGTTTTATATCGTTAACGCTTTGCAGAACAAAGAGTCCGACATTCGCAAAGAACTTAATCTCAGTTCTGAGCAGGCGCAACGCTATGTCCAGCGCACCTCAGACGTGATGAAAGAGCTTAAGTACATTGCCGAAAATCGCCTCACCGCTGAAAACGGCATTATGACGTCCCGGGGACCCAACGCCCGCAACGATGTGCCGGAGTTTGCGCCGCTGTTTGCGGATTCCGACTGCTCGGCCATGGGCAACACCTGGCGCGGCTCGCTGGAATCGCTGGCGTGGTTTATGCGCTACTGGCGCGATAACTTTTCTGCCGCTTATGAGCTGAACCGCGTGTTCCTCATTGGCAACGAATCCCTCTGTATGGCGGACTTCGGCCTGCGCAACGTACCGCTGGAGCGTGAAACGGCGCTGAAAAGCCTGCACGAGCGTATTCTCAAATACCGTAATGCCCCGCAGGAAGAGCGCGGCAATAATATCTTCTGGATGAGTCAGGGGCCGCGTCCGGGCATCGGCTATTTCTATGCCTTAACGCCGGTCTATCTGGGCAACCGCTTACAGGCGCTGCTGGGATCAGAGCAGACCATCCGCATGGATAACTTTTACACGCCGGGCAATCTGCCGGTGGGCGTGACCATTCTCGATGAAAACGGGCATCAACTGATTTCCCTGACCGGGCCGGAAAACGGCCTGGAGATCGATCCGGAGTGGATACAGGAGCGCACCTGGTTCGGCTACTCCTCTGGCTTCCGCGAGCTGGTGCTGAAAAAGAGCCTGCCGCCGTCGTCCCTGAGCGTGGTCTATTCCGTGCCTGTCGATCTGGTGCTGGAGCGCGTGCGCATCCTTATCCTCAACGCGGTACTGCTCAACGTGCTGGTGGGCGTGGCGTTGTTCACCCTGGCGCGCATGTACGAGCGGCGGATCTTTATTCCCGCCGAGGCCGATGCCCAGCGACTGGAAGAGCATGAGCAGTTCAACCGCAAAATTGTCGCCTCCGCACCAGTCGGGATCTGTATTCTGCGTACCATTGACGGCACCAATATCCTCAGTAACGAGCTGGCGCATAATTATCTCAATATGCTCACCCACGAGGACAGGCAGCGGCTGACGCAGATCATCTGCGGCCAGCAGGTCAATTTTGTGGATGTGCTGACCAGCAACAATACCAATCTGCAAATCAGCTTCGTGCACTCCCGCTATCGCAACGAAAACGTGGCGATCTGCGTGCTGGTTGACGTCAGCGCGCGCGTGAAGATGGAAGAGTCGTTGCAGGATATGGCGCAGGCGGCTGAGCAGGCCAGCCAGTCGAAATCCATGTTCCTTGCCACCG
Source organism: Enterobacter sp. K510 (assembly GCF_055804875.1). Lineage (NCBI taxonomy): Bacteria > Pseudomonadati > Pseudomonadota > Gammaproteobacteria > Enterobacterales > Enterobacteriaceae > Enterobacter > Enterobacter sp. K510. Next base: position 26,758 of record NZ_JBNRLQ010000002.1, read on the forward strand.
TCAGCCACGAACTGCGTACGCCGCTGTACGGTATTATCGGCAACCTCGATCTGCTGCAAACCAAAGAGCTGCCGAAAGGGGTGGATCGCCTGGTGACGGCGATGAACAACTCGTCGAGTCTGCTGCTGAAAATCATCAGCGATATTCTCGACTTCTCCAAAATCGAATCGGAGCAGCTGAAAATCGAGCCGCGCGAATTCTCGCCGCGTGAGCTGATGAGCCATATCACCGCCAACTATCTGCCGCTGGTGGTGCGTAAACAGCTCGGCCTGTACTGCTTTATCGAGCCGGACGTGCCGGTGGCGCTTCAGGGCGATCCGATGCGTCTGCAACAGGTGATCTCCAACCTGCTGAGCAACGCCATCAAGTTTACCGATGTCGGCTGTATTGTGCTGCATGTGCAGCGCGCCGGGGAATATCTCTGTATCCGCGTGCGGGACACCGGGGTGGGTATTCCGGGTAAAGAAGTGGTGCGACTCTTCGATCCCTTCTTCCAGGTGGGTACGGGCGTGCAGCGTAATTTCCAGGGCACAGGGCTGGGGCTGGCGATCTGCGAAAAGCTGATCAGCATGATGGATGGCGATATTGCCGTGGATACCGAGCCGGGCATGGGCAGTCAGTTCTCGGTGCGTATTCCGCTTTATGCCGCGCAGCCAGCGCAGCCGCTGGACGTTGACGGCCTGAAGAAAACCACCTGCTGGCTGGCAGTGCGCAATGCGGCGTTAAGCGCTTTTATTGACTCCTTGCTGACGCAGAACGGCATCCGCGTGCTGCGTTACGAAGGGCAAACGCCGGACGCCAACGATACCCTGATCACCGACGACGATCTGGATACGCCATGGCCGGGCCGCGCCACCATTACCTTCTGCCGTCGCCATATCGGCATTCCGCAGGAGCGGGCGGCCGGACAGTGGGTGCACAGTGTTGCCTCACCCCATGAGCTGATCGCGCTGCTGGCGCGTATTTACAGTATTACCATGGAAAACAACGACGCCTCACGTGCGCTGCAACTGTCGGATTCGCTGGTCGCCAGCAATGACGACATGATGATCCTTGTGGTGGATGACCATCCGATTAACCGTCGCCTGCTGGCGGATCAGCTCGGTTCGCTGGGCTATCAGTGCAAAACGGCGAACGATGGCGTCGACGCGCTCAATGTGCTGAGCAAAAACCATATCGACATCATTCTGAGCGATGTGAACATGCCGAACATGGATGGCTATCGCCTGACGCAGCGTATTCGTCAGCTCGGGCTGACGCTGCCGGTGGTGGGCGTGACGGCGAACGCGCTGGCGGAAGAGAAGCAGCGTTGTCTGGAATCTGGTATGGACAGCTGTCTGTCGAAGCCGGTAACGCTGGACGTGATCCAGCAGACGCTGGCGGTCTATGCGGAGCGGGTAAGAAAAGCGCGGGGATAGAGCAGGAAAAGGCGTTACCCCGCCGGGCGGGGTAACGTCGGTATGGCAGTTACTCTTTGGTATCCGCCGCGCTCAGCGTTACGGACGAGAGGTAGTTAAGCAGGGCAATGTCGTTTTCCACGCCCAGTTTCATCATCGCCGACTTCTTCTGGCTACTGATGGTTTTAATACTGCGGTTCAGCTTCTTGGCGATTTCCGTCACCAGGAAACCTTCTGCGAACAGACGCAGCACTTCGCTCTCTTTCGGAGACAGGCGTTTGTCGCCATAGCCGCCCGCGCTGATTTTCTCCAGCAGACGGGAAACGCTCTCCGGGGTAAATTTCTTCCCTTTCTGCAATGCGGCCAGCGCTTTCGGCAGATCGGTTGGCGCGCCCTGTTTTAATACAATCCCTTCAATATCCAGCTCCAGTACGGCGCTTAAAATGGCAGGGTTGTTGTTCATCGTCAGCACAATCACTGACAGGTTAGGGAAGTGGCGCTTGATATATTTAATCAGGGTGATCCCGTCACCGTACTTGTCGCCCGGCATGGAAAGATCGGTAATCAGTACATGGGCATCAAGCTTGGGAAGGTTATTGATCAGCTGTGTAGAATCTTCAAATTCACCGACTACATTCACCCACTCGATTTGTTCGAGTGATTTGCGAATACCGAACAGTACGATCGGATGGTCATCGGCAATAATTACGTTCATATTGTTCATGTATAAGGCTACCTTGCTTACAGCAAGCTTTTGACATAATCGTCAATGTCGCTGATGTATTTTTCTATGCCTGGAACATCGTTCTCATGAATTAAATGTTCCAGCGTTTCACATAACTGTTTGCCGGGTACCAGGTTAAGCATGGCAAACACGCCTTTCAGGCGGTGTGCCGTCTGCGCCAGCGCCGCTAAATCGCGTGCGGCGGATTCAGTATACAACCTCTTAACATCGTCGGGTACTGTATCCACAAACAGTGCGTAATAGCCGCTGGCATGGAGTTCGGCATTTTCATTGCCCCCCAGCGGGGACGCCGGAACATCTTCCTGTGCCAGTTGCTCTTCAATGAGTTGCAATATCGCTTCCTGCATTGCATTACTCATATTAAAGTTCACGCGCAACTGGCCTGGGCCGATTTTACGCGAGCCGGGCTCATCATCGCTTAAAAGCAAGCCCGAGGCAGTAAGATTAGACGGATTATCCGTTAAAAAGAGATCATATTCTTGACTCGCCAGGCGTTCGTCCGGGGTAATGCAGCTTGCGCCCCAGTTTTCCAGCTGACGCACCACGATATTACGAATATCGCTGGACGTAATATCAATCATGGCGACGACATCATCCAGTAATTTCTCTTCCTCATCGTCTGCCTGCGGACGTGCATCCATTTTAACGTGTAAAGAATAGCGCGTTCCTAAACTTTCACGCGCTTTAATATTCAGATGGCCGCCAAGTTTACGCGCCAGCTGATCGCACAGCCAGAAGGTGAGGGCATTAGCTTTGCCATAGCGATCCTCCTGGGTGTCGTTGAGGAACGGGAAATGCAGATTATCCACTTCGCTCGCCGTCACGCCTTCCCCGGTATCGAGGATACGGAAGGTCAGGCGATCCCCTGCGGATTCATCGGCGTCCACTTCAAGCGTGATTTTGCCAATCTGCGTGGTGGTCACCGCGTACTGGATAAGCATGGTCAGAATGCGCAGCAGGGCGTCGCGATCGCCGTGGCGCTGTTCATTGGCCGGCAGATGGTTGTTGATCAACAACTGCAACCCTTTACGTTTGACCACCGGCAGCACCGCGGGCACCACCTCGTCGATCAGATCCTGAATCGAGAACATGCTGGCGGCGCTTTTCCAGCCGTCGTTTTCCAGCAGATTGGCAAGCTGGATCTCATCCACCAGCTGTACCAGCCGGTCAGCCTGCGCTGCCAGCTTTTGCGCGTTTTCGCTATCTACCGCCGCCGCGTCCTGCGCCAGTTGTTTCGCAGGCTGCGACAGCGCCGCGCCGATATGCTGCATAAAGGCGGTGCGACCCTGCTGGTTTTTCTCATACAGACGCTGCGCCTGCTTGAGCTTTTTATTCACCAGCACTTCTCTGTCCTGATCGCGGATGACAAAAATCTGCGTGCGCGGCGAAACCTGGCTGCGGAACTGGCGGATCTCATAAAGTTCGTTGTTGACCGTCGCCTGGATCACGCCCTGATGCTGGTCGGCCATGCTGGTGATGTTCTGCAAATTAAGATGCGGCAGCAGGTGGTCGGCGATTTTATTGCTGATCACCGTACGGTTAGCTTCCTGATCGTGCACCAGCAGTCCCAGCGGCAGCACCGACACGATCTCTTCGTTGATGGCCCGCAGCATGCGCAGTTCGTTATTCGCGCCGGGCAGGGCGGCGTTTTCGCTCAGACGGCCCGGCTGATGGCGGAAGGTGGTATAGCCAAACAGCGCCAGCGCCAGCAGGCCGATGTTTAACAGCAGCGGCAGCAGGATGTTTTGCAGCGTGTCCAGCAGCAGCGTGCCAAAGGGCACCTGCCACACCAGCCGCATGCCCGTAGAGTTGAGTGAGGAGGAAATCTCAATCTGCGAGCTGTTGAAATTCACCGACGCGCTGTCCGCCATCTCTTTATCCGCGGTGCGCAGGGCGCTCTGGGAGGCATCGCTCTCCAGACGGAAGCTGTCCAGCACCATGCCCGGCGGGATCAAATCGTTGATCGGCAGATCGAAGGCCACCACCGTCGCCAGATGTCCCGGCTGGTTGAAAGTAGTGCGCAGCGTGAAATAGTAACCATTCTGCCAGGTCAGACGGCGCAACGGCGAGAAGCTTTCCCGCTCATCCAGGGCATTGGCCTGTTGCAGCATCTCCGCGCGACGGGCATCGACAATGCTGCCAATGGATGATTCTTTAAAGCCGGAGGAGAGATCTTTCAGCGGCAGCGTCGACACCAGGATCATGCTGTTATCCTGGCCGTTGAGATAATACATGGACCAGGGCACGGTTTCCGCGCCCCACAGCGTATCCAGATAGGTTGAGATGCGCTGGGTCATCTCCAGCGTCGAGCCGTCATGGGAGCCGAAAATCAGCGCTTCCGTCTTACGGCGCGGCTTCTCCAGATAATAGACATCCTGCTTTAAGCGGGTTTCCTGCAGACCATCCGCCGGGGAGGCGGGCGCCGCGGCGATATTGTCATAGATCTGCCAGGTGGCGTAGCGCCAGGTATCAATGCGCTTATGCATGGCATGCGTAATATCCACCACCTGATAGCTTTTATCCTTCAGCCAGGCATTAACGGCGCTTTGCACCATTACACCCATGGTGACCAGCAGAACGATGATCAACAGAAGAAAGAAACGGGTAATGCTGCCCGGTATCAGGGAAAATTTTCCAGGGTTCATGGTGTCAGATCGACTCATTAGTGTGTGTAACCCGTTATGCCAACACGCGAAGAAAAAGCCATTTAGCGCCTTTCGTAAGACTAAGACAGGAGACTACCGCGCCGCTCGCGCCTGCGTCGGGCTTGTAGTTGTTATGTTACACGGCAGTGTACAGCAGGCAGTATAAAGCCTAATGAATGAATTTCCAGACTCTCTTGCAGGTAAAGGCCGCAGCGGGGGGACAAAAAGGGAGGCGGCACAGCGGATCGGCAAGGCACGTACAATTAATCGCCATTTTTCCCGTTATTAACTCTGAAAAGTAAAGGGATAGCACTTTTAATCAAGAAATTAATTCACGGAGTATTGGCAGCTAATATCACTCTGCGGCTAAGTGATTAATTAATAGTCATTATAATTTACCTGCGGTACCGCTTTTTCTGTTATCCGGGCGGTGCGGGGCAAAAAAAAACCGAATGCAGAGCATCCGGTTGTAATAGGGGTAAACAGTCATTCGAAGCCGAATGAAGGTAATAAATAAAAGTTAATGATGATAGCCAGATTATTTTAGTCGCAGGTTATGATTTTGTTTTATCATTCAGTGCTATCATTGTTTGTCATTTCAAATTATTGATTATATTGATTTAATTATCATCTTTGATTTTCCGTGCGCTATTTTTTAGCTATTAGTGCTAAAAAAAGTTCCGTGCAATTTACATATTGAAACATCTAAGCGGTAAAAAGAAACACCTTTAGATTTTTCGTATCATAATGTTGTTGGATTATTCTGTATTTTTAGGGAGAATGAACTCGCCGACTGGTTAGCAGGTTAATCAGTAAGCAGTGGCATATAAAAATAAGCATATTACAGAGGGTTAATAACATGAAACGCAAAGTCCTTTCCCTGGTGGTGCCTGCTCTGCTCGTAGCAGGCGCTGCAAATGCGGCTGAAATTTATAACAAAGACGGCAACAAATTAGATCTGTACGGTAAAGTCGACGGCCTGCACTATTTCTCTGATAACGATGGCGACGACGGCGACAAAACCTACGTACGTTTCGGCTTCAAGGGCGAAACTCAGGTTAACGACCAGATCACCGGTTTCGGCCAGTGGGAATACAACGTACAGGCGGACGAAGCCGAAGGCGCAAGCGACCAGGCATGGACCCGTCTGGCCTTTGCCGGTGTGCGTTTCGGTGATGCCGGTGCCATCGATTACGGTCGTAACTACGGCGTGATCTACGATGTGACCTCCTGGACCGACGTGCTGCCGGAATTCGGCGGCGATACCTACGGCGCGGACAACTTCATGCAGTCCCGTGCTAACGGCGTGGCGACTTACCGTAACACCGACTTCTTCGGTCTGGTTGATGGCCTGAACTTTGCGGTGCAGTACCAGGGCAAAAACGGCAGCACCAGCGGTGAAAACGACAATGGTCGCAGCACCCTGAAACAGAACGGCGACGGCTACGGCATGTCCCTGACCTACGATCTGGGCGAAGGCTTCAGCGTGGGCGGCGCAATGTCCTCCTCCAAACGTACCTCTGACCAGAACGTGGCAGACGCTTACGGTAACGGCGACCGCGCTGACGTCTACAGCGGCGGCCTGAAATACGATGCCAACAACGTTTACCTGGCAGCGCAGTTCTCCCAGACTTACAACGCGACCCGTTTCGGTACCTCTAACGGTTCCGGCCGTACTGCCGCATGGGGCTTTGCGGATAAAGCACAGAACTTCGAAGCCGTTGCACAGTACCAGTTCGACTTCGGCCTGCGTCCGTCCATCGCGTACCTGCAATCCCGCGGGAAAGACATCAGCAGCGCTAACGGCCGTGATTTCGGCGACCAGGATCTGCTGAAATATGTTGATGTGGGCACCACTTACTACTTCAACAAAAACCTCTCCACCTACGTTGATTACAAAATCAACCTGCTGGACGACAACACCTTCACCCGTCAGGCTGGCATCAGCACGGATGATATCGTTGCGCTGGGCGTGGTTTACCAGTTCTAATCAACTGAGACGCTTAGCGAAGGGGCCGCATGGCCCCTTTTTTTATTGCTCACAAACTTAGACTTTTAGTGTACCCTTGCGCGCATTCAGCAAGGGGGGAAAAGACATGGATCTGCGTTTTCTTCGTGCCGCGATGCTCGCGGCTTCAGTTTTTTTAGCGGGCTGTGACGCGGTATCCAGCCCACAACCGGCGGCGTCAGCGGTCACCGTGCTGGAAGGTAAAACCATGGGCACCTCATGGCGCGTCAGCGTTGTGAACCTGGAAAAACCGCGCGCCGACGAACTCCGGCAAAAAATCCAGGCGCAGCTCGATGCTGACGATCAGATGATGTCGACCTGGAAAAATGACTCTGCCCTGATGCGCTTTAACGCCTCCTCCAGCCTGACGCCCTGGCCTGTGAGCGAAGCGATGGCGGATATTGTCACCACCTCACTGCGCATCGGCTATAAAACCGAGGGCGCGATGGATATTACCGTCGGCCCGCTGGTCAATCTGTGGGGCTTTGGCCCGGACAAACAGCCGGTCACCATCCCGTCGCAGGAACAAATCGACGCGGCGAAAGCGCGTACCGGTCTGCAACATCTGACGGTCACCCAGGAGGCCGGGCGACAGTATCTGCAAAAAGATCTGCCGGATCTGTTTGTTGACCTCTCCACCGTCGGCGAAGGCTACGCCGCCGATCATCTGGCGCATCTGATGGCGCAGGAGGGTATCCCGCGCTATCTGGTATCCGTAGGCGGCGCGCTCGCCAGCCGCGGCATGAACGGCGACGGCAAGCCCTGGCGGGTGGCGATCCAGAAGCCAACCGACCGTGAAAACGCGGTGCAGGCCATTGTCGATATTAACGGCCACGGTATCAGCACCTCCGGCAGCTACCGCAACTACTATGAGCTGGACGGCAAACGGCTTTCCCACGTTATCGATCCGCAGACCGGCAGTCCGATTACGCATAATCTGGTGTCGGTGACGGTGATCGCGCCAACGGCGCTGGAGGCGGATGGCTGGGACACCGGGCTGATGGTGCTCGGACCGCAGCAGGCGAAAGAAGTGGCGCGCCGCGAGGGGCTGGCGGTGTATATGATCACCAAAGAGGGGGATAAATTTGTTCCCTGGATGACGCCGCAGTTCCAGGCCTTCCTGGTGAGCGAAAAAAATTAAACCGCAAGATTGCGGGTGCGAAGGCTGCCGGTGTGGCTCATCCTCAGGCTACACTTAACGGAGGAGCCCGCCATGTCTGAACTACTGTTGCAAAACGATGCGCACCGCTGGCAGGCGGTGCTGGATCGCAATCCCGACGCTGATGGTCACTTTATTTTTGCGGTGATCACCACCGGGATTTACTGCCGCCCGTCGTGCCGCGCCCGTCATGCGCTGCGGGAGAACGTGCGTTTTTTTCCGGATGCCGACAGCGCCAGGGCGGCGGGCTTTCGTCCCTGCAAACGCTGCCAGCCGGATCTTCCTGCCGCCGGTCAGCACCGCCTCGATAAAATCGAACAGGCCTGTCGCCTGCTGGAGCAGGACACCCCCGTCACCCTCGACGCGCTGGCGCGGCAGGTGGCGATGAGCCCTTATCATTTCCATCGCCTTTTTAAAGCCACTACCGGCATGACGCCCAAAGCCTGGCAACTGGCATATCGCGCAGAACGTCTGCGGCAAAATCTGGCCGCAGGCACAACGGTGACCGACGCCGTGCTGGCTGCCGGATTCCCGGACAGCAGCAGCTATTATCGTCACGCGGATCGGGCGCTTGGCATGACGGCGCAGCAATACCGCAGCGGCGGCAGGGACACCACCCTCCGCTATGCGCTGGAAGGCTGTACACTGGGGCGCTGCCTGGTGGCGGAAAGCGAGCGCGGTATCTGCGCCATTTTGCTGGCTGACAGCGACCAGCAGCTGCTTGCCGAACTGGCGCGCGCCTTTCCCGGCGCACACAGAGAAGCGGGCGATGAGGATTTCACCCGACGGGTGCATCAGGTGATTGCGGTACTGGATAACCCGCGACATAGCCTGGCGCTGCCGCTGGATCTGCGCGGCACCGCCTTTCAGCGTCAGGTATGGAACGCGCTACGCCAGATCCCTGCCGGGGAAACCGTCAGCTATCAGCGGGTGGCGCAAGCCATCGGCAAACCCCGTGCCGTGCGCGCCGTCGCCAGCGCCTGTGCGGCCAATACGCTGGCCGTGGTGATCCCCTGTCACCGCGTGCTGCGCGTCAATGGCGCGCTTTCCGGTTATCGCTGGGGACTGGCGCGTAAAGCGCAATTGCTGGCCCGTGAATCTGAACAGGAGGAGCCGTAATGCTGGATTTGTTTGCCGATGAAGAACCCTGGCAGGAGCCACTCGCACCGGGCGCGGTGATCCTGCGCCGTTTTGCCGTCAGCGAGGCGCAGGCGTTGCTGGACGGCATCGCGCAGGTAGCGGCGCAGTCGCCGTTTCGCCATATGATCACCCCCGGCGGCTACACCATGTCGGTGGCGATGACCAACTGCGGTAACCTCGGCTGGGCGACCAATGCGCGGGGTTATCTGTATGCGACGGAAGATCCCCTCACGCAGCGCCCGTGGCCATTGATGCCGGAGGTGTTCCGCGCATTGTGCGATCGTGCGGCGCAGGCGGCGGGCTATCCCGATTTTACCCCTGACGCCTGTCTAATTAACCGCTATGCGCCGGGCGCGAAACTCTCGTTGCATCAGGATAAAGACGAGCCGGATCTGCGCGCGCCTATTGTGTCCGTTTCGCTGGGGCTGCCCGCGGTTTTTCAGTTTGGCGGCCTGAAACGTAACGATCCTGTCGCCCGGGTGATGCTGGAGCAGGGGGATGTGGTGGTATGGGGCGGCGAATCGCGTCTCTTTTATCATGGCATTCTGCCGCTCAAAGCCGGGCAGCATCCGGACACCGGCGAGTACCGCTACAACCTGACGTTCCGCCAGGCGGGGTTATTGCGAACATAAATAGCAATTATTCTTGATCCAGTACAAGAGCCGTTTACACTGCACGCTGTTTTTACTCTGTGCGGATCGCTTTTATGCCACTTCTTCTTCTCGTCTGGCGACAATATCGCTGGCCTTTTATTGCCGTGCTGGCGTTAAGCCTTGCCAGCGCCGCGCTGGGTATCGGGCTGATTGCCTTTATCAACCAGCGGCTGATTGAAAACGTTGATATTTCGCTCTCCGTGCTACCGGAATTCCTCGGGCTGCTGATCCTGTTGATGGCGGTTACCCTCGGCTCCCAGCTGGCGCTGACCACCCTCGGTCACCATTTCGTTTACCGTCTGCGCAGTGAATTTATCAAGCGTATTCTGGATACTCACGTCGAGCGTATTGAGCAGCTCGGCAGCGCCTCTCTGCTGGCGGGGCTGACCAGCGACGTGCGTAATATCACCATCGCCTTTGTCCGTCTGCCGGAACTGGTGCAGGGCATTATTCTGACCGTCGGCTGCGCGGCTTACATGGGCTGGCTGTCCGGTAAAATGCTGATGGTCACCGCGGTATGGATGGCGATCACCATTTGGGTGGGATTTGTGCTGGTGGCGCGGGTGTACAAACATATCGCCACGCTGCGTGAAACCGAAGACAAACTGCATAACGATTACCAGACGGTGCTGGAAGGGCGTAAAGAACTGACCCTCAACCGCGAACGCGCCGAATACATCTATAACCAGCTCTATCTACCGGATGCGCGGGAATACCGCCACCATATTATTCGCGCCGACACTTTCCACCTGAGCGCGGTGAACTGGTCAAACATTATGATGCTGGGGGCGATTGGCCTGGTGTTCTGGATGGCGAACAGCCTCGGCTGGGCGGATACCAATGTCGCGGCGATCTTCTCCCTTACCGTGCTGTTCCTGCGCACGCCGCTGCTGTCGGCGGTCGGCGCGCTGCCGACGCTGCTCAGCGCGCAGGTGGCGTTCAACAAGCTGAACCAGTTTGATCTCGCGCCTTATAAAGAAGAATTCCCGCGTCCGGTGTCGCTACAGGGCTGGCAGACGCTTGAAATGCGCGATGTCACCTTTACCTATCAGGACAACGCCTTTGCCGTCGGCCCGCTGAATCTGACGCTGCACCGGGGCGAGCTGGTATTTCTGATCGGCGGCAACGGCAGCGGCAAATCGACGCTGGCGATGCTGCTTACCGGACTGTATCAGCCGGTGTCCGGTGAAATCCTTATCGACGGCAAGCCGCTGGCGGCAAACAAACCGGAAGACTATCGTCAGCTGTTCTCGGCAGTGTTTACCGATGTCTGGTTGTTTGATCAACTGCTTGGCCCGCAGGGCAAATCTGCCGATCCGGCGCTGGTGGACAAATGGCTTAATCAGCTGAAAATGTCCCACAAGCTGGAGCTGAAGGACGGCAAAATCCTCAATCTCAAGCTTTCGAAAGGGCAGAAGAAGCGCGTCGCCCTGCTGCTGGCGCTGGCGGAAGATCGTGACATCATTCTGCTGGATGAGTGGGCCGCCGATCAGGATCCGCATTTCCGCCGCGAGTTCTATCAGGTGCTGCTGCCATTGATGAAAGAAATGGGTAAAACCATTTTCGCCATCAGCCATGACGATCACTACTTTATTCACGCCGATCGTCTGCTGGAGATGCGGGACGGCAAACTGTCAGAGCTGACCGGCGCAGAGCGCGATGCCGCCTCACGCGATGCGGTGTCCCGTACCGCCTGATCTAAAAAACCCGGCTCGTTGCGCCGGGTTTTTTTATTCATTCCATTTATTTATCTTACCTGCCGCTATGCTTTACCCTGTCATCATGATTATGAATGCAGGGATGTCCTATGTCAGTCATACCAAACAACAGCGCCCGGTTGCGCGATGAAGAACGAGCGCGCCTGATCTGGCTGCTCACCACCGATAAAGCGATCACCTCCACCTTACTCAACAAGCTGACGCTCGCCGAACAGTATGACGTCGGCACGCTGGCGGAAGATATGGCGGAAGTGGGCGCGCTGGTTGCGCATTTGCCGCCGCCGGATCTGGCGGATGCGCTGGAGGCGCTGCCCGCCGATGCCCGTCACGCGGTCTGGCAGCTGATCGACCACACCAAACGCGGCGAAGTGCTGCTGGAAGCCTCGGAAAACGTCTGGGACGACCTTATTGAGGGCATGAGCGACAAAGCGTTGCTCGATGCCCTGAAAACCCTCGACATCGACGAGCAGATTTATCTTGTTCAGCGCCTGCCGCGTAACCTGACCGGACGGCTGGTCGCCTCGCTACCGGCGGGGGAGCGCGCGCGGGTGCATCAGGTCATGCACTACCCGAAGACCAGCGTCGGCGCGAACATGGAGTTCGCCGTTATCACCGTGCGCCCGGATGTGACGCTGGCCACCGTGCAGCGCTTTCTGCGCCGTCTCGACAAAATGCCGGAAAACACCGACAAACTCTTTGTCACCGGGCGGGACAACGTGCTGCTGGGCGAGCTGCCGTTGCAGACCATCCTGCTCAATATCGGATCGGTGAAGGTCAGTGAAGTGATGGAAAGCGATCCGGTGATCTTCTCGCCGGAAGACGACGCCGAAAATGCCGCCCGTACCTTTGAGCGTGACAACCTGCTCAGCGCCGCGGTGGTGGACACCACCGGCACGCTGATGGGCCGTCTGACCATCGATGAGATCGTGAACGTGGTGTATCAGGAAACCGATAACGATATGCGTCTGATGGGCGGTCTGAGCGCCGAAGAGGATGTCTTCGCGCCGGTAGGCAAAGCGGTGCGTACCCGCTGGGCGTGGCTGGCGATAAATCTCTGCACTGCGTTTATCGCTTCCAGGGTGATCGACGGCTTTGAGCACACCATTTCACAGCTGGTGGCGCTGGCCTCGCTGATGCCTATTGTCGCTGGCATCGGCGGTAACACCGGCAATCAGACCATCACCATGATCGTGCGCGCGCTGGCGCTGCAAAAGATCCACCCTGGTAACTTCCGCTTTCTGATTTTTCGTGAGATGGGGGTGGCGCTGATTAACGGCCTGGTGTGGGGCGGGATCATGGGCGGCATCACCTGGTGGTTGTACGGTGATATGGCCCTTGGCGGGGTGATGACCCTCGCCATGGTGCTGAATCTGCTGGTGGCCGCCTTAATGGGGGTGTTGATCCCGATGATTATGGTCAGGCTGGGGCGCGACCCGGCGGTCGGCTCCAGCGTGATGATCACTGCCCTGACGGATACCGGCGGCTTCTTTATTTTTCTGGGTCTGGCGACGCTGTTTTTGCTTTAGCGTCTGCGGCGCGCTGGCGGCGGCCTGGCAGCACAAACATCAGCGCCACGCCGGCAGCCACGCCAATCGCCAGATTACCGGTGCTGACGGTGGCGGCCACCGTCACCAGCATCACCAGGGTTTCCGCCACCGGTGCCTGTTTCAGCTCTGCCGGACGGATGCTGTGCCAGCTGAAGGTTTTCACCGCCACAATCACCATAATGCCCGCCAGCACCGCCATGGGAATTTTTGCCATCACCTCGCTGAGGGCGGTGACTAACAGCAGCAGCACCAGACCCGCCGCCACCGTGGAGATGCGGCTACGGCCTTTGCCCATTTCCACATTTACGATGGTCTGACCGATCATCGCGCAGCCCGCGATACCGCCGTACAGGCCGGCAAGGATATTGGCGACGCCCAGACCGGCGCTTTCCCGACGCTTGCTGGAGCGCGTATCGGTGAGATCGTCCACCAGTTTGGCGGTGAGCAGGGATTCCATCAGACCGACAAAGGCGATACTCAGCGCGCACGGCCAGATGATACTCAGCGTGTGCAGATTGAACGGCACCAGCCACTGCGTGAAGCCCGGCAGACCACCCTGCATCGGGCCTTCATCGCCGACGGTCGGCAAAATCTGACCGGTGGTCACGGTAAACAGCGTCAGCAGCACAATGGCCACCAGCGGGGAGGGGATACTTTTCACCCAGCGCGGCAACCACAGCACGATCAGCAGCGTCAGGCCGAACAGCCCGAGGATCAGCGGTTCCCGGCTCCAGAAGTGCGGCACCTGGGCGAAGAAAATCAGGATGCCGAGGGCGTTAACAAAGCCGGTCATTACGCTGTGCGGAATAAAGCGCATCAGACGCGCCATGCCCGCGAGGCCAAAGAGGATCTGGATAAGCCCGGCCAGCAGCACCGCTGGCAGGATGTACTCCACACCATGCTGATGCACCATCGGGCCGATCACCAGCGCCACGGAACCCGCCGCCGCGGTGACCATTGCCGGACGTCCGCCGAGCAGCGACATCGACAGGCACAGCACCACGGAGGCGATCAGGCTGACTTTCGGATCCACACCGGCGATCACTGAAAACGAAATCACTTCCGGGATCAGCGCAAGGGCCGTGATCACCCCGGCCAGGGTTTCGCGCATCAGCAGCGAAGGAGAGCGAAGAACAGTATTTACACGGCCATCGTGGCTGGCCGTTACAGATGATATTGGATCAGGCATAAGGTTTCGCAGATTAGGCGCGCCGCATACAGTGCGGGCAAACAGGCATCCATGCGGTTTAGCAAAGCGCAAAATAGTAGCCGCGCAGCCTGGCAGATGCCAGTTTTATTATCATTGTCGCAACATTGTCTTTGTAACTATCAGGTTATTATTGTGCAAATAACATGTCGTGAGTGAAAGAGCGGTCTCAATCGCAGGCCGAAGGGTATATATACATTCAGCACTGCTGTGGATAGAAAACTTTAATGAGGGGAAAAGATAAGGGAAGAGGCTGAATGAACTACAATGCTGATATAAAAAAACCAACCACGAAGGTTGGTTTTTCCGGGATTTTTGGTCGGCACGAGAGGATTTGAACCTCCGACCCCCGACACCCCATGACGGTGCGCTACCAGGCTGCGCTACGTGCCGAACTGTGGCGATAATAGTACCCGTTTTGCGGCTGATTGCAAGCCGGGTAACGCTGACTGATTTATAATTAATCAATCAGTTAGCGATGAACCTTTTTTCATCCGTCAGCACCTGCAGCAACAAACTGAGCTGCGGTTTCTGATCGCGGATTTTCTCGCCGCGCAGGTTATAGGTTTCATAAGTGCCGTTATGATCCAGCACCAGCGTCATACTGGACGTGGTGACCGCCAGCGTGGTGGCATCCGCTGCCGTCACCCAGTTATGGCGACGGTTGGCGTTAAACAGATCCTGACCCTGCGAGTATTCGTTCGCTGGCGTGGTCACCTGCAACAGCCGCTGCATCAGCGTGGTCATTACATCTTTATGATCGGTCAGCAGGTTGATGCGCTGCGCAGGCGTACCCGGCCAGTGGATCACCAGCGGCACGTGCAGATTCGTGCGCGACCAGTCAAAAGTCTGCTCGGCTTTATCCACCGGCTGGCCGTGTCCGGCGGTAATAATCACCACCGTATTGTCCAGCTTACCGGCATCACGCAGGGCGTTAAGCACGCGCGCAATCTGCGCATCCACATCACCGGCGGCGCGGGCGTAGCGGCGGGCAAAGCCCTGCTGCTGCGTCTCATCCAGCGTGGTGCCGTTAAGCGCCACCCAGGAGAACCAGCGGTTGTCTTCGGCGGCATAGCGGCCAAGCCAGTCGATCCACTGATCGGCGGTCTGTTTGTCCGACTGCGATTTCGCAGGCGGCAGCGAGAAGTCCGACAACAGGGCCTGGCGATACAGCGCGCTGCTGAAGCCATCGGAGGAGAACAGGCCAAGCTGATAACCCTGCTGATTCAGCGCGGTGATCA
This sequence comes from Enterobacter sp. K510, assembly GCF_055804875.1. Lineage (NCBI taxonomy): Bacteria > Pseudomonadati > Pseudomonadota > Gammaproteobacteria > Enterobacterales > Enterobacteriaceae > Enterobacter > Enterobacter sp. K510. The sequence goes on from NZ_JBNRLQ010000002.1 coordinate 42,218, forward strand.
GCGCCGCAGGCGTACGCGACGACAGCACGCCGTCCATATAGGCGGGCGAAATACCATAGAACAGGCCAAAGATACCGTTGTCGGTGCCGTTGCCGGTACTCATATGCTGCGTAAAGGTCACGTTCTGCTGGGCGAAGCTCGCCAGCGCAGGCATCTGTTTCTCATAACGCGAATAGTTGAGGCCATCGACGGTGATCAGCAGGACGTTCTGCCCCGCGCCCATGCTGCGGTAATGCAGATCGCTTAACGGATACTGCACCGACACCGCTTCCGGATTGCCCTGTTCCACCAGACGACGCTGATACTCCTGCGCATCCAGCAGCCCGTGTTTTTCCAGAAAACGGCGGGCCGTCATCGGATAGGAGAGGGGCAGGTTAGCGCGCTGCATGGTGATCGGGCGATAGAAGTTCGCATCCGCCCAGATGTACATCACGTGCGTGGCGATAAAGGCCACAAAGAAGAAGGCGGCGACGGGTCTGGCGTAATGGCGACGACGCGTCAGGCTGCGCAGTTTCTGCCAGCTCCAGGTTGCAAAGAGCATTTCGATCAGCAATATGACCGGGACGCTGATAAACATCAGCTGCCAGTCGCGGGCCATCTCGTTTTGATCGGGGTTGATCACCAGCTCCCAGACGATGGGATTCAAATGCAGGTGGAAGCGGGTAAAGACTTCGCTGTCGATCAACAGCAGCGTCATGCCGGCGGTGGCCAGAATAGCGGACAACAGCCGCATCAGCCGCTGCGACATAATGACAAAGGTCAGGGGAAAGAGGATCAGCAGATAGGTGGCGAACACCAGAAAGCTGAAATGCCCGACAACGCTCAGGTAGGAGTAAAACCGCCCGGCAAGCGTGGTCGGCCAGTCGGCGACAAAAAGATAGCGGCTGCCGAAAACCATGGACAACAAAATGTTGAACAAGGCAAACCAGTGCCCCCAGCTGACCATCTGGGAGACTTTTTCACGGTAGCGCTGACGATGAGTCACCATAAAATGTCGTCGTGTTCCTTAGTGCGCGTTATCGTCGTTAACGGACGACTGCAACGCCTCTGCAAAAGAGCGGGCGATAGCCTGACGCTGGGCAGGCGCAACGCTGGTGTTGATAAGATTGGTCACCATGTTTCCCAGCACCATCAGGGAAAGATCGGTTGGCGTCTTATGTTTTTCCAGCACGTTTGCCAGTTCACTCAGCAGTTGTTCAACGTGTTCATCACTATAACGGGAAATCTGTGGCATAAATTCGGAATCAGTTTGTTCATGAAAGGGCAACATATTACCGTAGCAACAGCTTTTTTTCTGCATTTTTATCCGCTATTGCACAGATGTGCTGGCGGTGGTTGAATACCGCCCGGTCTAAAAGGAGAGTTTATCATGAGTCTGGACATCAACCAGATTGCCCTGCACCAGCTTATCAAGCGCGATGAGCAAACCCTTGAGCTGGTGTTACGCGATTCATTGCTGGAACCGACGGCTACCGTCAACGACATGGTGGCCGAGCTGCACCGGGTCTACAGCGCCAAAAATAAAGCCTATGGCCTGTTTAATGAAGAGAGCGAACTGGCGCAAACGCTGCGCCTGCAACGCAAGGGTGACGAAGATTTTCTCGCTTTCAGCCGTGCGGCAACCGGCCGTCTGCGGGATGAGCTGTCAAAATACCCCTTCGCTGACGGCGGGATAGTGCTGTTCTGCCATTATCGCTATCTGGCGGTAGAGTATCTTCTCATTGCCGTGCTGAATAATTTAAGCAGCATGCGGGTGAATGAGGAGCTGGATATCAGCTCCACGCACTATCTCGACATCAACCATGCCGACATCGTGGCGCGCATAGATTTAACCGAATGGGAAACCAGGCCAGAATCGACCCGCTACCTGACGTTCCTGAAGGGGCGGGTAGGGCGCAAAGTTGCCGATTTCTTTATGGATTTCCTTGGTGCCAGCGAAGGTCTGAATGCCAAAGCGCAGAACCGCGGGCTGTTACAGGCGGTGGACGACTTTACCGCTGAAGCGGATCTGGATAAAGCGGAGCGCCAGAGTGTGCGTCAGCAGGTGTACAGCTACTGCAACGAACAGTTACAGGCCGGGGAGGAGATCGAACTGGGATCCCTGTCGAAAGAGCTGGCAGGCGTCAGCGAGGTCAGCTTCCAGGACTTTACCGCGGAAAAGGGCTACGAGCTGGAAGAGAGCTTCCCGGCGGATCGCAGTACGCTGCGTCAGCTGACCAAATACGCGGGCAGCGGCGGCGGTTTGACCATTAATTTCGACGCCATGCTGTTGGGTGAGCGTATTTTCTGGGATCCCGCCACCGATACGCTGACCATTAAAGGCACGCCGCCCAATCTGCGCGACCAGTTGCAGCGCCGTCTGAGCGGTGGCAAATAACAGCCATAAAAAAACCCCGCCGGAGCGGGGTTTTTTATTCAACCTGTTGGCGATTACGCGCGAACGAAGTCGATGTGAGTCAGTTTCGGCTTGAACGCGTGACGCTGTACAGCCTGAACTTTAACTTTTACTTCTTTACCGTCAACAACCAGGGTCAGAACTTCGCCATAGAAACCTTCTTTGGCCTGCATGTTCATCACTTTGTCGTGGTCCAGTTCGATAGCAATCGGTGCTTCAGCGCCACCGTAGATGATTGCCGGGAACTTGTTAGCGGTACGCAGGCGGCGGCTCGCACCCTTACCCTGCTCTTTACGTGCTTGTGCTTCAATAGTAAACATTTGAATCTCTCTAATTAATCCTGTTACAGGCGACCCAGCAACAGGCAGATGATCGGCTTTACGGTTGTAAAGCGGGCGGTATTCTATACCCGAACGTATGTGACTTCAACGAAAAGCGCCGCTAGCCGCGCAATTCATTGGCGCGCCGGAAGCGACCTTCGTAACCGAAAACCTTTTCACGTACCTGCCAGAACTGGCCTTTTTTGCGCGCGACGACAAAATCCGGGTGCCTGAGCAGCGCGCGGGACGCGACGATATCCGCCGCGACTATCCAGCGCAGCGGCACGCCCGGCGTGCGGGTGTGGGGCCGAATAAAAAGCTGTTCGAAAGCCGTGCGCTGGGCAGGCGTTTGCAGACGGAAGCGCTCGCTGACGTCCGCGCCGTCCTCATCGTAATAGGTAATTTTCAGCCACTGGCCTTTCTCATCCGCGCCGTGCTGTAAGTCCATGCCGCTGCAGCGCAGCACCAGCGCGTCTTTCAGCTTCAGCGCGGCTTTCAGCATATCGTCAGGATCCACCAGCACCGTGTCGCACTCGCGGCAGCGGCGGGCGGCAATATCATTTTCTGCGTTGCACTGCGGGCAGTTTTTAAAGCGGAAGCGGTAGTCGCACTGGGCGCGATGACCCTCGTCGTCTTCAAACCAGCCCTGGCAGCGGCGGCCAAAATGCTCGATTAAGGTGCCGTCGGCGGTGGTTTTTCCCCAGAAGGTGTTGGCGAAACCGCAGTCCGGGCAGAAGACCTGCACCGGCACGTTATCACTTTTACCTTTTGGCGCGCCCACTTCCGGCGCGAAGAGATCGTGCGGGTTACCGGCGTAATCCAGGATCAGGCAGTCGGTTTTACCGGGAGCCAGCCGCAGGCCGCGGCCCACGATCTGCTGATACAGGCTGACGGATTCGGTCGGGCGCAGAATGGCGATCAAATCGACATGCGGGGCGTCAAAGCCGGTGGTCAGTACCGAGACGTTCACCAGATAACGAAACTGCTGCGCTTTGAACGCCTCAATCAGGGCATCGCGCTCGCTGCCCGGCGTTTCACCGGTGATCAGCGCCGCCTCATTCGCCGGCAGCAGGCCGGTGATCTCCCGGGCGTGCTCAACGGTGGCGGCAAAAATCATCACCCCTTTGCGGGTGGCGGCGAACTCCTCAATCTGGCTGATGATGTGCGGCGTAATGCGCTGCTGCTTTTTCAGCTCGCCATTGAGATCCGCCTCGCTGAACAGGCCATTGCGCTGCACCTGTAAGCGGCTGAAATCATACTGTACTACCGGCATATCCAGCCGCTCCGGCGGCGTCAGGTAGCCATGCTTGATCATATAGCGCAGCGGTAGCTCATAAATGCAGTCGCGGAACAGCGCTTTCTCATCGCCGCGCACCATGCCGTGATAATGAAACTGATAGATCCAGCCCTTGCCCAGACGAAAGGGCGTGGCGGTCAGCCCCAGCAGGCGCAGTTGCGGATTCACTTTCGTGAGATGTGCGAGGATCTGCTGGTACTGGCTGTCATCGTCATCGCTGATGCGGTGACATTCATCAACAATCAGCAGCGAGAACTCCCCCTGGAAATGGTCGAGATTACGCGCTACCGACTGCACGCTGCCGAACACCACTTTGCCGTGGCTCTCTTTGCGTTTCAGCCCGGCGGCGTAGATGTCCGCCTCAAGGCCTAACGCCAGATATTTCGCGTGGTTCTGCGCCACCAGCTCCTTGACGTGAGCCAGCACCAGCACACGTCCGCGCGCCACCCGGGCAAGCTCGGCAATCACCAGGCTTTTACCGGCCCCGGTGGGCAGGACGATCACTGCCGGGTGACGATGATGGCGAAAGTGGGCGAGGGTGGCGTCGACAGCTTCACGTTGGTAGGGGCGGAGTGTAAAAGTCATGGTCTCTTTAATATTCATCAGCAGGCTAATAGTATGCCACGGTTTTTTTCCCTTGAGCGATACGCGCAGCCCGTTATACTTAGCCATGCAATATTGCTTCTTTTTTTCGGGCAGTTAGCCCGACTCCGGCACCCTTTACAGGCAAATTAAATTTCATGCGACTTGATAAGTTTATCGCTCAGCAGCTTGGCGTAAGCCGTGCTATTGCCGGGCGTGAGATCCGCGGCAACCGTATCACCATTGACGGCGAAATTGTGCGACAGGCTGCGTTTAAACTGCTGCCCGAACATGAAGTGGCGTTCGACGGCAACCCGCTGGCGCAGCAGAATGGCCCGCGCTATTTTATGCTCAATAAACCCCAGGGTTACGTCTGTTCCACCGAAGATCCCGATCATCCGACGGTGCTCTATTTCCTCGACGAGCCGGTGGCGCACAAACTGCATGCCGCCGGACGTCTGGATATAGATACCACCGGCCTGGTGCTGATGACCGATGACGGTCAGTGGTCGCACCGTATCACCTCGCCGCGTCACCACTGCGAAAAAACTTACCTGGTTACCCTCGAATCCCCGGTCAGCGATGATACCGCCGAACAGTTCGCGGAGGGTGTCCAGTTGCATAACGAAAAGGATCTCACCAAACCGGCGGTGCTGGAAGTGATTACCCCGACCGAGGTGCGCCTGACCATCAGCGAAGGGCGCTACCATCAGGTGAAACGCATGTTTGCCGCCGTGGGTAACCACGTTGTCGGTCTGCACCGGGAACGTATTGGCGCCATCGCCCTTGACGATGATTTAGCCCCCGGTGAATACCGCCCGTTAACAGACGAAGAGATTGCCAGCATTGGCATGCCTTCTGAACTTTCCCAGGAGTCCTGAGTGACCGCCAGGCAAAACTCATCTCTGAGTATCGTCTTTATCCTTGGCCTGCTGGCCATGCTGATGCCGCTCTCCATCGACATGTATCTGCCCGCGCTGCCGGTGATCGCAGAGCAGTTCGCCGTGCCGGCAGGCAGCGCGCAGATGACGCTCAGCACCTATATTCTGGGTTTTGCGCTGGGGCAGTTGTTGTATGGCCCGATGGCCGACAGCATCGGGCGCAAGCCGGTGATCCTCGGCGGGACGCTGATTTTTGCCGCCGCCGCCGTCGCCTGCGCGCTGGCGCAGAGCATTGAGCAGCTGATCACCATGCGCTTCTTCCACGGGCTGGCGGCGGCCGCTGCCAGCGTGGTGATCAACGCCCTGATGCGGGATATTTATCCGAAAGAGGAGTTCTCACGGATGATGTCCTTTGTGATGCTGGTGACCACCATCGCGCCGCTGCTGGCGCCGATGATCGGCGGGGCGGTGCTGGTGTGGATGAGCTGGCATGCGATTTTCTGGATCCTCGCCATTGCCGCGCTGCTGGCCTCGCTGATGATCTTCTTTTTCATTAAAGAGACGCTGCCGGTGGAGCGGCGACAAAAATTCCGCGTTCGCACCACGCTCGGGAATTTCGCCACGCTGTTCCGCCACAAGCGGGTGCTGAGCTATATGCTGGCGAGCGGCTTCAGCTTCGCCGGGATGTTCTCCTTCCTCAGCGCCGGGCCTTTTGTCTACATCGAGATCAACCATGTTTCGCCGCAGGATTTCGGCTATTACTTCGCGCTGAACATCGTCTTCCTGTTCATTATGACCATCATTAATGGGCGTTTCGTGCGCCGGGTCGGGGCGATCAATATGTTCCGCGCCGGGCTGTACATTCAACTGGCGATGGCGATATGGATGGTAGTGTGCGCGGCGCTGGACGTCGGATTCTGGGCGCTGGTGGTAGGGGTGGCGGCCTTTATCGGCTGCGTGTCGCTGGTGGCCTCAAACGCCATGGCGGTGATCCTGGATGAATTTCCCCATATGGCGGGCACGGCCTCGTCGCTGGCGGGCACCTTCCGTTTCGGCATCGGTGCCATTGTCGGCGCGTTACTGTCGCTGGCGACCTTTAACAGCGCCTGGCCGATGATCTGGTCTATCGCCTTTTGCGCGGCCAGCTCTGTACTCTTCTATTTCTACGCCAGTCGCTCGAAAAAGCGCGCTGTCTAATCCTTTCCAGGGGGCAAAAACTGCCCCCTTCGTTGATGCATATCAACGGATCCCGCGATCGTATTTCCCCGATTTGTTTCTTTTATGTAAAATGTATTTGTGTAAAAAGTCACACCGTTGTAGTTAAAAAGGTTGAGTTAGATCTCATAAACGGGTACATATAGCCTGTGTAGTTACAGATGTAAATTAATTGTGAAGATTTTGCTTTCAGGGAAATAACGTGAATACATTAAACCTCTCTATCGTGCACCGGTTGCCGCAGAATTATCGCTGGCTGGCGGGAAGCGCAGGTTCGCAGGTTGAACCGATTCCGCACAATGGACAGAGCGGCGAAAATTGTCTGGTCGCGTTGAAACTGTTAAGCCCGGATGGCGATAGCGCGTGGCCGGTGATGCATAAGCTCAGCCAGGCGTTAAACGATATCGAAGTGGACTGCTCGGTGCTGGAATGCGAAGGCGAGCCCTGCCTGTTTGTTAATCGTCAGGACGAGTTTGCGGCCACCTGCCGCCTGAAAAACTTTGGCGTCGCCATCGCCGAACCGTTCTCGAACAACAATCCTTTCTGAGTTAGCTCAGCGACAGCAGCTGGCGCGTGTAAGCCTGCTGCGGCTGGCTGAACACCTGCGCGCACTCTCCCTGTTCCACCACCTCGCCCTGCCGCAGTACCACCACCTGATGACAGAGCGCGCGCACCACGCGCAGATCGTGACTGATAAAGATGTACGCCAGGCGGTGTTTTTCCTGTAAGGATTTTAACAGCGCGAGGATCTGCGCCTGCACGGTGCGATCCAGCGATGACGTCGGCTCATCCAGCACGATCAGCTCAGGCTTTAAGATCAGCGCCCGGGCAATGGCGATACGCTGCCGCTGGCCGCCGGAAAATTCCGCCGGATAGCGATGGCGGGTATCGGGATCAAGACCCACTTCCACCATCACCGCTTTCACCTGTTCTTCCCGCTCCGCCCGCGACAGGGCCGGCTGATGCACCCGTAACCCTTCTTCGATGATCTGCTGCACATCCAGCCGGGGATTCAGCGAGGAGTTCGGATCCTGGAACACCACCTGCATCCGGTGACGCACCGGCAACATTTGACGGCGATCCCAGCGGTGCAACGGATGATGATCGAATTCAATTTGCCCTTCGCTGGCAATCAGCCGCAGCAGCGCCAGCCCGGTGGTGCTTTTTCCCGATCCGGACTCGCCCACCAGCCCAAGCGTTTCGCCGGGCCGCAGGCTGAAGCTTAAGTTGTTGACCACCGGTTTTTTCCCGGTCACGCGGCGGAAAAGGCCGCTGCGTACCGGAAAGGCGACGTTCAGATTTTTGACCTGCAACAGCGGCGGCAGGGCAGAGGTGAGCGGCACCGGATCGCCAACCGGTTCGCTGTCCAGAAGCCGCTGCGTATAAGGATGCTGCGGGCGGGCGAACAGTTCCGCTGCGCGGTTCTGCTCCACGCAGCGGCCGTTTTGCATCACCGCCACGCTGTCCGCCAGCTTTTTCACAATGCTCAGGTTATGGGTGATGAACAGCAGCCCCATGTTCAGCTCATCACGCAGCTCGCGCAGCAGTTGCAGGATCTGCGCCTGAACGGAAACGTCCAGCGCGGTGGTCGGCTCATCGGCGATCAGCAGTTCCGGGCGGGTCAGCAGCGCCATGGCGATCATCACCCGCTGCCGCTCGCCGCCGGAAAGCTGATGCGGAAAATCGTGCAGCCGGGAGCGGGCATTACGGATGCCGACGCGATCCAGGCAGTCAAGCATTTCGCTGCGCGCCGCCTCACGTCGCATCCCGCGATGCAGGGACAGCACTTCATACAGCTGTTTTTCCAGCGTATGCAGCGGGTTAAGGGAGACCATCGGTTCCTGGAAAATCATCGCGATTTTATTGCCCCGCACGGAGCGGAGGGTTTTTTCGCTTGCATGCAGCAGCGATTCGCCTTTAAACAGAATATCGCCCGTGGGATATTCCACCGGCGGCGCGGGCAGCAGCCGCAATACCGACAGCGCGGTGACGCTTTTGCCGGAGCCGGATTCGCCCACCAGCGCCAGAGTTTCACCGGCATGGATAGTCAGCGACAGATCGCTGACTACGGTGCGCAGCTGTTGCTGATGGCGGAAGGCTACCGTCAGGGAATTTATCGCCAGCAGGGGAGCGCTCATCTTACACCGCCTTGTTCGGATCGAAGGCGTCGCGCACCGCTTCGCCGATGAAAATCAACAGCGACAGCAGCACCGCCACCGATAAAAAGCCCGCGATGCCCAGCCAGGGGGCCTGAAGATTATTTTTGCCCTGTAACAGCAACTCTCCCAGCGACGGCGAGCCGAGCGGCAGGCCGAAGCCGAGAAAATCCAGCGAGGTGAGGGTGGTGATGGAGCTGCACAGAATAAAGGGGATAAAGGTCAGCACGGCGACCATGGCGTTGGGCAGCATATGGCGCAGGATAATGCTGCGATCGCTGACCCCCAGCGCCTGCGCCGCGCGGATATAATCAAAATTACGGGTGCGTAAAAACTCTGCCCGCACCACCCCCACCAGACTCATCCAGCCGAACAGCACCGTCACCGCCAGCAGCCACCAGAAGCCCGGCTGAATGACGCTGGAGAGCAGAATGATCAAGAACAGCGTCGGCATTCCTGCCCACACCTCGATCACCCGCTGGCCAAAGAGATCGATACGGCCGCCGTAATAGCCCTGGATCGCCCCGACCATCACGCCGATCACGCTGGAGCAGAGCGTCAGCATCAGGCCAAAGAGCACGGAAATGCGCGTGCCGTAGAGAATGCGCGCCAGCACGTCGCTGCCGTTGGCGTCCGTACCCAGCCAGTTCTGTGCGGACGGCGGCGACGGGAAAGGCGTGTCGGTGGCGAAATTAATGCTGCGCGCGCCGAAGCGTACCGGCGCCCACAATACCCAGGCGTGGTCATCCAGCTGCTTTTGCAGCCAGGGATCCTGATAATCCGCCGGGGTGGTGAACTGCCCGCCGAATACCGTTTCGCTGTAATCCTTCAGCACCGGGGCGTACCACTGGCCTTCATAGCGCACCAGCAGCGGCTTATCGTTGGCAATAAGCTCCGCGCACAGGCTGAGGGAAAACAGCACAAGGAAAATCCACAAGGACCAGTAGCCGCGACGATTATGGCGAAAGCGTGCCCAGCGGGCCTGGTTAACGAGGCTTAATTGACGCATCAGCGACCCTCAAAATCGATACGTGGATCCACCAGCGTATAGCTGATATCGCTGAGGATATTCAGCAGCAGGCCAATCAGGGTGAAAATATAGAGCGTGCCGAACATCACCGGATAATCCCGCGAGACGGTGGCTTCGTAGCCGAGCAGCCCCAGGCCGTTCAGCGAAAACATCACTTCAATCAGCAGCGAGCCGGTAAAAAACATGCTGATAAAGGTGGCCGGGAAACCGGCGATCACCAGCAGCATCGCATTACGAAAGACGTGTTTATGCAGAATATTGCGCTCGCTCACCCCTTTGGCGCGGGCGGTGACCACGTACTGCTTACGGATCTCATCAAGAAAGGAATTTTTGGTCAGCATGGTTAAGGCGGCAAAGCCGCCGATCACCGTCGCCAGTACCGGCAGCGTGATGTGCCACAGGTAATCGGTGATTTTCTGATACCAGGGCAGGGTATCAAAGTTAGCGCTCACCAGCCCGCGCAGCGGGAAGAGATCGTAATAGCTGCCGCCGGCAAACAGCACGATCAGCAGCACGGCAAACAGGAAGGCCGGGATCGCATAGCCGATTATAATAAAGGCACTGCTCCAGGTATCGAAGCGGCTGCCGTTGTGCACCGCCTTGCGGATGCCGAGCGGAATGGACACCAGATAGATAATCAGCGTGCCCCAAAGCCCGAGCGTCACCGACACCGGCATACTCTCTTTGATGAGCTGTAGCACGGAGGCGCTGCGGAACAGGCTGTCGCCAAAATCAAAGCACAGGTAATTCCACAGCATAGTGAAATAGCGCTCATGCAGCGGTTTGTCGAAGCCGTAGCGTTTGGTGATCTCTTCGATAACTTCCGGATCCAGGCCGCGGCCGCCGCGATAGTTGCCCTCGCCGATGTTGCCCACGCCGGTGCGCGCATGGGACGCGCCCATACCGCCATCGCCGCTGCCGGGCATCGCCCCTTTCTGACCAAACTCAATAGCGGCAATCGCCTGATCCACCGGGCCGCCGGGGGCGATCTGCACGATGAAAAAGTTAATGGTGATGATCGCCCACAGGGTGGGGATCAGCAGCAGTAAACGACGAAGTAAATAAGCGCCCATAGCCTCTCCTTAACGTCTGGCAGCGGGCAGTTTCGCCGCTTTGTTGACGTCGTACCACCAGGTATCAAACCCGATGGAATAGACCGGGCGCTGCGCGGGCATGGAAAATTTATCCCAGTAAGCGAGGCGATCGGATGCCATAAACCACATCGGCAGCATGTAATAATTCCACGTCAGCACCCGATCCAGCGCCCGGCCCAGCGGCAATAGTTTTTCTTTATCGCCCTGAGCGGCAATGATTTTTTCAAGCAGTGCATCGATAATCGGGCTGGTGACGCCCGGCGTGTTGTAGGTGGAATTCAGGTAGGCCGAGCCCCAGGAAATTTGCAGATCGGTATCCGGCCATGGCCGTGCCTGCAAGGTGCGCGGCATCATGTCAAAATCACGGCTGCGCAGACGGTTGGTGAGCTGGGAGTTATCCACCTGGCGTACGTTGAGCGTTACGCCAAGCCGCGCCAGATTATGCTGGAAGGGCATCACCCAGAGATTGTTGCTCCCGGCGGGCAGCAGCAACTCGAAGATGAAGGGTTTTCCGGTCTTCACATTCACACGCTGTTTGCCCTTCAGCACCCAGCCCGCCGCATCCAGCAGTTGACTTGCTTTCAGCAGATTATTGCGGTCAAAGCCGTTGCCCTGCGAGACGGGCGGCTGGTAGATGGAGGTAAACACCTCCGGCGGCAGTCCGGCTTTCATCGGCGCCAGCAGCGTCAGCTCGGCGGCATCCGGATAGCCACGGGCGGCGTATTCCGTATTCTGGAAATAGCTGTTGGTTCGTGAATAGGCGTTATAGAACAGCGCCTTATTCATCCATTCAAAATCGAAAGCCAGCGTCAGCGCTTCACGAACCCGGCGATCCTGAAACAGCGGCCGCTGGTTATTAAACGCCAGCCAGCGCGTATCCTGCGCCGATTCGTTTTTCTGCTCGTCCTTAACAATAAAGTGGTTGGCGAAATTTTTGCCGGTATAGCGCGTTGCCCAGTTTTTGGCATCCCCTTCCTGACGGAAATCAAACGCTCCGGCCTTGAAGGCTTCGAAAGCCACGTTATCGTCCAGATAGTAGTCGTAGCGAATATTATCGAAATTCCAGCGTCCGCGATTGACCGGCAGATCCGCCGCCCAGTAATCCCGCACGCGGGTGTAGGCGATATACTGCCCCATACGCCACTGGCTGATGCGGTACGGCCCGCCGCCTAATGGCGGCACGGACAAGGGATCGCTGAGCTTATGGTTTTTCCAGAATTTTTCTGGCATCACCGGCAGGCTGAACAGGCTCAGCAGATCTTCTTTACCGGGTTTGGCCAGCGCAATGCGTACGGTCAGCGGCGCGATGGCTTTGACCGTGGTGCCCTTGTAAATCAGCCGAAACTGCGGCACGCCTTCGGTCATGAATTTATGAAAGGAAAAGGCCACGTCGCTGGCTTTGACGGGCGTACCGTCCTGAAAGGTGGCCTTTGGATTAATGGCGATCTCCGCCCAGGAAAAGTCATCCGCGTAGCGCGCCATCTCCGCGATCAGCGGGTAGTAACTGCCCGGCTCATCGTCCGAAGTGGTGAATAGGGTGTCATACAGCGCCTCGGTGCGTACCGCGGCATTACCGCGCAGGGCGTAGCGGTTGAAGTTATCAAAGGTGCCGATCACTGCCAGGGTGATGTTGCCGCCCTTCGGCGCTGCCGGATTGACGTAATCAAAATGGCTGAAATCCGCGGCGTATTTCGGCTCGCCAATCACCGAAAAGGCGTAGCTCTCTTTTATGGTCTGTGCCTGAGCGGTCAGGCTCAACATGGCGAACAGCATCATTATTACGCGCAGAGACATCATCGGGCGGCTTCCTTTTACCAGCGCTAAGACCGGTGAATAATAAGGTACAGGCTGGTGGATGGTAAATGCTTCACCCCTGAAGCTGAACAGAAAAAGGCGGTGGCTGCCAGTTTTGCAGCTGGGCCAGCGTCATCGGGCGGCAAAACCAGTAGCCCTGCAAAAAGTTTACCCCACGGGCGCGCAGCCATCTGGCCTGGTCAGCGGTTTCCACGCCTTCCGCAACGGTCTGCATGTTCAGCCGTTTCGCCAGCAGCAGCACGGTGTCCAGCACCGGCGAGGCGGCGGTTTCCATATCAATGACGCTCACAAAGGCGCGATCGATTTTCAGGTAATCCAGGGTAAAACGCTCCAGATAAATCAGCGCGCTGTGGCCGGTGCCGAAATCATCAATGGCAATTTCATAGCCTTTCTGATGCAGGGCCTTAAACAGAGTCGCCGCTTCGCCATGCTTAAGCATATGACGCTCGGTAATTTCCAGTACGATGTTGAAATGCTGCGCGGGCAGGGTGGCCTTCAGACAGTCAAGATCCTCAATGAAGCTGGCGGCATGCAGATGGCCGGTGGCGATATTGATGCCGAGCTTGCCGCCCACGGGGAGCACGCTTTGTAAAGCCGCGCCGTCACGGGCGATCAGCCGAAACAGGTGCTGCGTCAGCGGTACCATCAGTTTTTGCGCTTCAGCGAGGGGAATAAAGGTATTCGGGGAGATCTCACCCTTCGTCGGATGCTTCCAGCGCAGCAACACTTCCGCGCCGCTGACGCGCAGCGTGCCCGCATCCACCACCGGTTGATACACCACATAAAATTGGTCGTTCTTAATAGCCTGCAAAATCTCTCTGCCCGGCCGCAGACGCCGGTGCAGCAACAGGGCGCAGAGTAAACCCGCCAGCAGACCCGCCATCAGCGCGGGCAGCAGCGCCAGCTGAATGTCCTGCGGCGTCCAGCGTTCGGCATACAGCCAGAGGGTGAGCGGCAGGCTGTCGATGGCCGCATGGCGTACCGACTGCGCAGAGACATCCCCCGGGGAAATCAGCCGGGCGGAAAAGGTGGAGATGGCGTTATCGCCTGTCGCCAGCGCAACGCCCTGATAATTATCCCGCAGGGAAGCGTTGATCAACGAAGGGGCGAGATTGACGTTAACGGAGACGAAAACCCCGTGTTCATCCCGCAGCGGGCTTTGATACCAGATGCCGATGGCGGGAGTATCGGGCATCATCGGCGTGCCGGGCAGGATCACCATATCGAGCTTTTTGCTGACATCTATACCCGGTATCAGATCGGTCAGCGGCACATCCATCGCGCCGGTGGCGGAGGAGCAGAACGCATTATGGTTACGTACCAGTAAAAACGCCCGTACGTTCACGCTAAATGCCGCCCGCGATGTTAATTCGCTGCTGACTTTTTCACAGGGGCTTAAGGCTAACGGTTGCAGTAAATCGCTGGTGGTATGCAGATCGCTAAAATAATGTTCAACGTTAGCTTTAATATCGCTGAATAAACGATCTAACTGAATTTCACGATGGTGTTGCGCAATACTAAATTGCAGGCCTCCTGCCACGATGCCCGTCAGAATGCCTGTCAGAATACTGATGATCAGAATTTTGCGGCTGGCATGCGTTAAGCGGATCGGCATAGGGGTACGGTATCCAGATAAGACAGAGGATCGCTTTGAATTGTCAGACTATAGCCTGGAAAGACTTCAGCCGTCAGCAGGCAAAAAAAAAGCACTGCCGGAGCAGCGCTTCTTTTTTATGTCGTCATGTCAGTCAAGGGAAACTAACAGGCGATACGTTAACTGCGGACTAAAACGCGACGCGCTTCGTTATAACGTTTTTTCCAGTATGGCTCGTCCATACTTGAAATCACGACACCGCTGCTGGTAGAGGCATGGACAAACTGGTTGTTGCCAATATAAATACCAACGTGACGTCCGGTAGAACCGGCTCTGAACAGGACCAGATCGCCGGTGCGTAAGCTGGTGCGTGAAACGGATTTGCCCATTTCCTGCTGTTCATAGGTGGAACGCGGCAGTTCTAAACCAAACTGTTCGCGGAAAGTACGCTGTACGAAACCGGAGCAATCAATACCTTTCTTGGTATCGCCGCCAAGACGGTAACGAACGCCTTTCCAGCTTGCGTATTGATCCATAAGGCGGGATTTAACATCCAGATTACGAACCATCGTCTCAAATTCATCCTGAGAGGCTTGCAGTGACGAGGCATCTTCGGTGCCCACAACATGCGTCTCAGGGTGCATATTCTTTGCGGTATTAGTTGAACAAGCTGAAAGCAGTACCGCTACTGCTAACGCGGGGATCGCCCGCCCGAGATATCTCAAAAACGGTTGAGATTTGACCATGTTGTTTATTTTCCCTTGAAGTCCTTAACGATAAATATCGCTATATAAATGCCAAACGTGACGAGATTAATTACCTGCGCACTACGACACAATTCCTCCAGGTCAAATCTGTGGTTTAACGCACAAATTTATTCACAGTGGGAATATTTTATGTCTGTGAGGCGAAACGCAGTCGAGATTACCTTATCACCCCAGGCAATGCGAGACTTTTTATGTGTTTTTTTATAAGAAATTATGATACCGAAAGTGAAAATAAATCTTTGTACAAAAAGCAAGCAATTTAGCTTAAAAACCATGCATGCCGCTCATTTAGCTGGAGAAATTTTGTGACAGGCGTATGACGGAAAGGAGAAAGAGCCAACTTTATTTTGCAGGGATCCTTGTCGATCCCTGCAATGGCGGTAAAAAGAAGTTATTTATTTGTTTAAAAGTTGTTTGTTTTTATAAGGCAAATAATAGTCAAACAGTGAAACGATTTTATCGCTAAGGGGTGTCAACAAAAACCAGGGTAAGCCAATGAGCACGGCAGAAAGGGAGCCGACGACAATATCAGTAAACCAGTGCGCGCCTATCATTACCCGCGGGAACGCGAAAACCACCACAATAAGCAGGGCAATGGCAAAGGCGCCTTTACCAAAATAACGCCACATGACTGCTGAAAAAATAAGCAGCATCATGCCGTGATCCCCAGGGAAGCTGTCTTTCGAGGCATCTTTAGTAGGAATAACGCTCAGCAAATCGCTGACGCGGTTGACATGCTCAAAGAATAACGACGGGCTGGCGCGTTTAACCGGGTACAGCGCCTGCGCCAGCTGGTTGATCACCACGGCGGTGAGCAGCATCATCAGGCCTATCATCACCACGCGGCGACGGCCCGCCGCATCGGCGTTACGCCAGAAGCTCACCATCAGCGCGCCCATCGCCAGCAGGGAGCAGGCATCAAAGGCGCGGTTGTTGGTGACAGCGACCAGCCACAGAAAGGCACGGCTTTCTGTCAGCTTTTCATTAAAGAAATGAAAAATAGCCGAGTCGAGGGTAAACCACATGCCATGGTTTACCGGCAGGTACCAGGATAAAAACAGCGCCAGACCGGCGGCATTTAACAGTAAAATCAGGGGAAGTCGCGTTTTCATGTATTCATCAGAAACTAAGGTATCAACCGTAACGTTAATTCTCGTCGGCTAAACGAAGCTTCAACAAAGTTGACTGAAGTGCATTCCAGTCCGCTTCATCAGCGGTGATCAGCTCAATACGGCTGTCCGGCGGCGATACATTTTGCGTTTCGATACGCAAATCCTGTCCCTGACGATTAATACGCACCAGCCCTTCGGGAATGCGCATCACGCCTTTTACGCGATCCACCGGCGCCAGTCGCGCCCACTCCAGCAGGCCAATGGTGTCGAAACGGGTTTCAGCATCAAAGATCCAGCCGCAGGCCTGATGGCCCTGCCCACTGTTGAGGCTGCGACGCCAGCGCTGGTGGGACGGCAGACTCAGCGCGGCAAGGCCTTTTTTATCGCCATGCCCATGCTGATGCGCGGCGCTTTCGGGCAGCTCACGCTGGTTGCGGCGCGGGCGATCCAGCAGGGCGGGGTCGATATTTCCCTGGGTGGCGGTGAATAACTCCCGATCGCCGCCGTACTGCTGCCACCACTGCGCCAGCGCCTGCTCGCTTTCCGGCGTGCGGCGATCCGCTTTATTGGCGATGATAATATCTGCCGCCGCCAGCTGGTCGCGGAAGTTCTCATTATTCACGGCCTTTTCATCCAGCAGCTGACGCGGATCGAGCAGGCAGAGGGTGGCCTGTAATTCGATCCACGGCTCATAAACCGGGGCGGTAAGCATATCGAGGATCTGCTTCGGATGGCCCAGGCCGGTAGGCTCGATCAGTAAACGGTCCGGCTTACCCTGGCGCAGCAGGGTATTCAGCCCCACCTGCATTGGCAAACCATTCACGCAGCACATACAGCCGCCGGGGATCTCTTTTAACAGCGCGCCGCTGTCCGCCAGCAATGCGCCGTCAATGCCGACCTCACCAAATTCATTCACCAGCACGGCCCATTTTTCGGCGGGATCCTTCTGCGCCAGCAGATGCAAAATAGAGGTGGTTTTACCGCTACCCAGAAAACCGGTGATCAGGTTGGTCCTGGTCATATAAGCTCCATGATTAGATCTGTTAACTGTTATTAAGTAACAATAATGCTAATCCTGGCGAAAAAAGAAGGAAAAGAGAAGTGAAAGGGCGGACAGAAGGCTTATCTGTCCGCTTTAATGGCAGGAATTGTTAATGAGCGAGCATGTCAATCACCGCCTGATGCGCGCCTTTATCAGCAATCTGCTGCCAGGCCGCCTGGATCGCATTGACGAACGCCGGATCGGCAGGGAGGTCGCTGCCGAAGATTTCCGTCAGCGTCAGCAGGGCGGGTACGCGATCGTCCGGCTCGCTGGTTTCGACGATGGCGCGGAATTTTTCCACCAGCGGATCGCGAATATCAATCGCCTGCCCGGCATCGTCAACGCCGCTGACATAGCGCATCCAGCCAGCGACGCCCAGCGCCAGCAGCGGCCAGGGCGTACCGCGTTGCAGATGCACGCGGATCCCGTCCAGCATACGCTGCGGCAATTTCTGGCTGCCGTCCATGGCGATCTGCCAGGTCCGGTGTTGCAGCGCCGGGTTGGCAAAACGGTCGATCAGGCTGTCGGCGTAAGCGGTGAGATCCACATCGGTGATGCGCAGCGTCGGTGCCTGCTCTTCCAGCATCAGACGGCGGGCGGCGCGGCGAAAATGCGCATCCTGCATGCAGTCGCTGATATGGGCAAAACCCGCCAGATAGCCCAGATAGGCAAGGAAAGAGTGGCTGCCGTTCAGCATACGCAGCTTCATTTGCTCCCAGGGCAGCACATCCTGCACCAGTTGCACGCCAGCCACTTCCCATGCCGGGCGTCCGGCAACAAAGTTATCTTCGACTACCCACTGAATAAAAGGCTCACAGCTGATGGCACAGGGATCTTCCACCCCCAGCGTGCGGGTAATTTCCGCCAGCGATTCATCCGTTGCCGCAGGTACGATGCGATCGACCATGGTGCCGGGGAAGCTCACTTTGTCGTTGATCCACTGTGCCAGCTCAGCGGAGCGCTGCTGCGCCATGCCGAGCACGGCGTTTTTCACCACATGGCCGTTGTCGGGAATATTGTCGCAGGAGAGGACGGTAAAAGGCGCAAGGCCGCGATCGCGACGGCGGGCGAGCGCTTCCACCAGAATACCCGGCGCAGAGTGCGGCTCGGCGGGATTTTGCAGATCGTGCATGATACGCGGCTGGTTAAGATCCAGTTTGCCGGTCGCCGGATCGATGCAGTAACCTTTTTCCGTGATGGTCAGCGACACAATCGCCACCTGCGGCTCGCAGAATTTTTCGATGATGGCGGGCAGGGAGTCCAGTTTGGCGTTCAGGCATTCGTGAACCGCGCCGACGATAATCGCCTCGTTGCCCGTCGCGCCTTTTTCCAGCACGGTGAACAGGTGCTCCTGCTCACGCAATTGCGTCATTAACCGGTCACCGCTGAACAGGCTGATTTCGCAGATCCCCCAATCGCCGCCCCGGGCGTTCAGCACCCGGTCCGTTAACAGCGCCTGATGCGCGCGATGAAAAGCGCCAAAACCGAAATGCACGATGCGCGAGCGCAGCAGGGAGCGATCATACTGCGGTAAGCGGACGTTTTCCGGCAGCGTTTGCAAGGCGATTGTCTTCATTAATAAACACCTGATTAACTAATAATTAACAAGATGCAGTGTAAAGTTATATGACAGCAAATTGAATTGGTATGCCTTAATTTTACGGGGAATGTGAGCTGGATCAATCTGGGATACGGTGGGGTTTGATCGCCGGAAATAAACATGTATGGTAGTCGTCATTGGCTTTGGCTGTATTGGTATAACAACTTTTAGAGGGTTAGGCGATGGAACAAACCTGGCGTTGGTATGGACCGAACGATCCGGTATCTCTTGATGACGTCCGTCAGGCGGGCGCAACCGGCGTGGTCACCGCACTGCATCATATTCCTAACGGTCAGGTATGGCCGGTGGAAGAAATCAAACAGCGCCAGGCGCAGCTGGCTGAAAAAGGCCTTACCTGGTCGGTAGTGGAAAGTATTCCGGTACACGAAGACATCAAAACCCACAGCGGCGAATACAAAACCTGGATTGCCAATTATCAGCAGAGTATCCGTAATCTGGCGGCCTGTGGCATCGATACCGTCTGCTACAACTTTATGCCGATCCTCGACTGGACGCGTACCGACCTGGAATACACGCTGCCGGACGGCTCCAAGGCCCTGCGTTTTGATCAGATTGCCTTTGCCGCTTTCGAGCTGCATATCCTGAAACGCGAAGGGGCGCAGGCAGACTATACCGAAGAAGAGCAGCGTCAGGCGCTGGAATTCTTTAACGCCGCCAGCGACGCGGAAATTGAAAAGCTGACGCGTAATATCATTGCCGGTCTGCCGGGGGCGGAAGAGGGCTATACGCTGGATCAGTTCCGCGCGCGCCTGGCAGAATACGATGGCATTAATAAAGAACAGCTGCGTGAAAACATGGCCGTGTTCCTGAAAGCCATTGTGCCGGTGGCGGAAGAAGTGGGCGTGCGTCTGGCCGTTCACCCGGACGATCCGCCGCGCCCGATCCTTGGCCTGCCGCGTATTGTTTCCACCATTGAAGATATGCAGTGGCTGAAAATGTGCGTCGACAGCATTCACAACGGCTTCACCATGTGCACCGGCTCTTACGGCGTGCGGGCAGATAACGATCTGGTGAAGATGGTGGAAACCTTTGGCGACCGTATTCACTTTACGCATCTGCGTTCCACCTGCCGCGAGGCGAACCCGAAAACCTTCCACGAAGCCGCGCATTTACAGGGCGACGTTGACATGGTGGCGGTGGTGAAAGCGATCCTCACTGAAGAACTGCGTCGTAAGAAGGCCGGAGATTTACGACCGATCCCGTTCCGTCCCGATCACGGGCACCAGATGCTGGACGATCTGCGTAAGAAAACCAACCCTGGCTATTCGGCAATTGGTCGTCTGAAAGGGATGGCGGAAGTACGCGGCGTGGAACTGGCGCTGAAACATACGCTGTTCCCGGAACTGCTGTAGCTTGTCAGAACGCCCGGCGGCGCAAGCTTGCCGGGCCTACGTGTAGGCCGGGTAAGCGCAGCGCCACCCGGCTAATAGCTGTTAATCCGCGCGGCCCATATAACGGCTTTCTTCGATATGAATGCGGATCTTCTCGCCCGTGGTCAGGTATTCCGGAACCTGGATCACCAGACCTGTGCTCAGGGTGGCAGGCTTGGTACGGGAGCTGGCTGAAGCGCCTTTAATGCCCGGTGCCGTTTCCACAATTTCCAGATCCACCGTCTGCGGCAGCTCCAGCGCCAGCAGCTGACCATCCCAGGTTAACACCTGCATGTCCGGCATACCGCCTTCCGGAATAAATTGCAGTTCGTCTTCGATCTGCTCTTTGGTGAAGATATACGGCGTGTAATCTTCTTTATCCATAAATACGTATTCGTTGCCGTCGACATAAGAGAAGTCAACGAAACGACGGGTCAGCGTCACGGTATCCACGATGTCGTCGCCTTTAAAACGCTCTTCAACTTTCATCCCGGTACGGACGTCAGAAAAACGCATTTTATACAGCGTCGCTGCGCCACGGGCGCTCGGTGACTGAATATCGATATTTTTCACAATCAGCAGTTTGCCGTTGTAATTCAGCACCATACCTTTTTTAATTTCATTCGCTCTTGGCATTATTAATCCTGTTTGGGAAAAGGGTAAAAATATCGCGACAAATTACTCGCGAGGGGCGTTTCAGGCAAGGGGAATCAGCATGTTTTGCATGTTCACCACAAAAAGTGATAGCGTGCGCAAACGTGGGATGACAACCCCGATCACCCCCGACAAAAGAGAGCCGTTTATGGAGTGTCGCAGCGATTGCGGAGCCTGTTGTACCGCGCCATCCATCAGCAGCCCGATCCCCGGTATGCCGGACGGCAAACCCGCCAATACCCCCTGTGTTCAGCTTGACGAGCAGCAGCGCTGTAAGCTGTTCCGCTCGCCGCTGCGCCCGAAAGTCTGCGCCGGACTGCAACCCTCCCGCGAGATGTGCGGCAGCACGCGCTCGCAGGCGATGGTTTACCTTATCGATCTGGAAAGACAGACCGCGCCTTAAACATCTTTTATGCGCGCCAGGCACGCCATGGTGGCGACGATCATCACCAGCGCAAACCAGAATACCGCGTGATAGCTCCAGAATTCTGCCACCACGCCCGCCAGCGACCCGGCGATGATCCAGCCGACGCGGGTGGTATTAGTATAAAGCGTGGTGGCGGCCCCCGCCTGGCCTGGCATCAGATCCTGAAAATAGAGCATGCCGATACCGGCAAGAATACCGATGTAAATGGCGTTCAGCAGCTGTAAAGCAAGCAGCAATACCGGTGTATGCACGGTCAGCATCCCGGCGTAAAAAATCAGCCCGGCGACCACCGCGATGCGCATCAGAAAGCGCTTGCCGAAGCGTTTAGCGTAGTAACCCGCAATCAGCATGGTCGGGATCTCAAGCCCGGCGGCGGTACCCATCATCACACCCGCCAGCTTTTCCGGCAGATGCAACTCATTAATGATAAACAGCGGCATATTAATGATATAGAGGCTGTTGGTGCCCCACATCAGCGTGCAGATGACAAACAGCAGCAGCGCATCGCGTCTGTTGGTGCGCGGCGCTTCCAGCACGCCGGTCGCCAGCACCGGCTCTTTGCGCATGGTCGGCAGAAAAAACCACACCATGATCCCGCACACCACAAAGGCAATAGCCGCGCTCAGATACATCATCGTAAAGCCGAATCCCATCGCCAGCGCATAGGCCAGCGGCGGGCCGATCACCCAGGCCAGCGACACCTGCGCGCGCAGGATCGAGCTGAACATCACCGCTTCGCGGCCGGTGCGATCCGCATGTTCACGGGCAAGGGCGAACATCTGCGGGTTTGCGGTTGAGCCAAAGCTGCTCAGGAAGACGCCGATAAACAACAGAATGAAATAGTTACGGTTAAAGGCAAAGAGCGTACAGGCCAGCACCCCGAACAGACAGCAAAATACGATGAGATTTTTACGGTCGCCTTTGCGATCCGAACGCCCGGCAAGGAACTGGCTGACCAGAATGCCGATCACCGCGCTGCCGGTGAAGAAAAAGCCAACCATCGCCGGGCGGGCATGCACTTCGTTAGTCAGAAATAAGCTCAGCGTCGGCGTCTGCAGGGCACCAGCAATGCCGGTGAGAAAGGCCACAATCAAAAACGCCGTGGAGGTGACGTCAAACGGTTTGGGAGAGGCGGCTGCGGGGGTAATGTGCATCTTTTCGGTTCTGCGTTCTGAAGAAGACGCGGAGTTTACGCCGCTACTCAGAAAATAGACAGACGCTAACGAAAAAGTGCCACAAAAAATCAAAATAGCATTTCAAAATAATTCTCATTACGGCTGAAGTTGCTGAAACAGACGCAGCGGCGGCGTCAGCAGCATCAGCAAAAAACCAGCGCCGCAGCAAAAATGTGCTGTACATCTAAATTCTTTAAGCGGAAAGACGAGATTTCTTGCGTGCTGACGGATAAAGAGCAAGACTTCTTGAAACGTTTCAGCGCTATCCTTTAACTTCCCCGTTACCGGTTGGCGCGTTAATTCACCAGAAGGCTGAAACGATTCAACTTCAGCAGGAGTGGAAATCTATGTTCCAGTTATCCGTTCAGGATATTCATCCCGGCCAGCAGGCCACCAGTAAAGAAGACGCTATCCGTCAGATCGCCGCTGCCCTGGTGCAGGCTGGCAACGTGGCTGATGGCTATGTTAACGGTATGCTCGCCCGCGAGCAGCAAACCTCCACCTTCCTCGGCAATGGCATCGCCATTCCGCACGGCACGACCGATACCCGCGATCAGGTGCTGAAAACAGGCGTTCAGGTTTATCAGTTCCCGCAGGGCGTGCTGTGGGGCGAAGGGCAGGTGGCTTACGTCGCTATTGGCATCGCCGCCAGTTCTGACGAACACCTCGGCCTGCTGCGTCAGCTGACGCACGTGTTAAGCGACGATGCGGTGGCGGCGCAGTTGCAGTCTGCCACCACGGCGGAAGAGCTGCGCGCCCTGCTGATGGGTGAAAAACAGAGTGAAGCGCTGAAGCTGGATAACGATTTGCTGACGCTCGACATTACTGCCAGCGATATTGTGACGCTCCAGGCCGTAAACGCCGGACGTCTGAAAGAAGCGGGTGCCGTTGACACCGCTTTCGTGACCCGCGCCATTAATGAAAAACCGCTGAACCTCGGCCAGGGTGTATGGCTGAACGACAGCGCCGAAGGCAACCTCGGCAGCGCTATTGCCGTAAGCCGCGCCGCCAGCGCCTTTACCGTTGACGGTGAAAACGCCCAGTTGTTGATCAGTGTGGCGATGACCGACGACCAGCCGGTCGCCGTGCTCAACCGTCTGACGGATCTGCTGCTGAACAATAAAGCTGACCGTCTGCTGACGGCGGATGCCGCCACGCTGCTGGCCTTGCTGACCAGCGACGACGCGCTGGCGGAAGACGTGCTGAGCGCGGAGTTCGTGGTGCGTAACGAACACGGCCTGCATGCCCGTCCGGGCACCATGCTGGTCAACACCATCAAGCAGTTTAACTGCGATGTGACCGTCACCAACCTCGACGGCAGCGGCAAACCTGCCAATGGCCGCAGCCTGATGAAAGTGGTGGCGCTGGGCGTGAAAAAAGGCCATCGCCTGCGCTTTACCGCACAGGGCGAAGATGCTGAACAGGCGCTGAAAGCGATTGGCGACGCCATCGCGGCTGGTCTTGGGGAGGGCGCATAATGAGCAGACGTGTTGCGACTATCACCCTTAACCCGGCTTACGATCTGGTGGGTTACACCCCGGAAGTGGAGCGCGGCGAAGTCAACCTGGTGCGGACAACCGGTCTGCATGCGGCAGGTAAAGGCATCAACGTGGCTAAAGTGCTGAAAGACCTCGGCATCGATGTCACCGTTGGCGGCTTCCTCGGTAAAGATAACCAGGACGGCTTTCAGCAGTTGTTCAGCGAATTAGGTATCGCCAACCGTTTTCAGGTGGTGCAGGGCCGTACGCGTATCAACGTCAAGCTGACCGAAAAAGACGGCGAAGTGACCGACTTTAACTTCTCCGGCTTTGATGTTACCCCGGCGGACTGGGAGCGTTTCGTTGCGGATTCCCTGAGCTGGCTGGGCCAGTTCGACATGGTTTGCGTGAGCGGCAGCCTGCCCGCTGGCGTCAGCCCGGAAGCCTTCACCGACTGGATGACGCGCCTGCGCAGCCAGTGTCCGTGCATCATTTTTGACAGCAGCCGCGAAGCGCTGGTCGCCGGTCTTAAAGCCGCGCCATGGCTGGTTAAACCAAACCGCCGCGAGCTGGAAATCTGGGCCGGTCGTAAATTACCGGAACTGAAAGATGTTATCGAAGCGGCGCATGCACTTCGTGAGCAGGGCATCGCCCATGTGGTGATTTCTCTGGGCGCTGAAGGGGCGTTGTGGGTTAACGCCTCTGGCGAATGGATCGCCAAACCGCCGTCAATGGAAGTGGTCAGCACCGTTGGCGCAGGGGATTCAATGGTTGGCGGCCTGATTTATGGCCTGCTGATGCGTGAATCCAGTGAGCATACATTACGTCTTGCTACCGCCGTCGCCGCCCTGGCTGTCAGCCAGAGCAACGTCGGCATTACCGACCGTACCCAGTTGGCCGCGATGATGGCGCGCGTTGACTTAAAACCCTTTAACTAACAGCAGGAGAGCATAATGAAAACGCTGCTGATAATTGACTCCAGTCTCGGCCAGGCCCGCGCTTACATGGCGAAAACCTTGTTGGGAGTGGCGGCGCAAAAAGCCAATGTCGAAATCATCGACAATCCCCATGATGCAGAACTGGCTATCGTATTAGGAACCCGCGTGCCGGACGACAGCGCGCTGAACGGCAAAAAAGTGTGGCTGGGCGATATTAATCGCGCCGTGGCGCACCCGGAGCTGTTTTTAAGTGAAGCCAAAAACCACGCCGCGCCGTACAGCGCGCCAGCGGCTGCACCCGCACCGGCTGCAACCAGCGGCGTGAAGCGCGTCGTGGCGGTCACCGCCTGCCCGACGGGCGTGGCGCACACCTTTATGGCGGCTGAAGCCATTGAAACCGAAGCCAAAAAACGCGGCTGGTGGGTGAAAGTGGAAACCCGCGGCTCCGTGGGCGCAGGCAATGCCATCACCCCGGAAGAAGTGGCGGAAGCCGATCTGGTGATCGTGGCGGCCGACATCGAAGTGGATCTGGCGAAATTCGCTGGTAAGCCGATGTACCGCACCTCGACCGGTCTGGCGCTGAAGAAAACCGCGCAGGAGCTGGATAAAGCTCAGGCGGAAGCGAAGCCGTATCAACCGTCGGGTAAACCGCAGGCGGCAAGCGAAGGGAAGAAAGAGGGCGGCGGTGCTTATCGTCACCTGCTGACCGGCGTGTCCTACATGCTGCCGATGGTAGTGGCGGGCGGTCTGTGTATCGCGCTCTCCTTTGCGTTTGGTATTGAAGCCTTCAAAACCCCGGATACCCTTGCCGCCGCGCTGATGCAAATCGGTGGTGGTTCAGCCTTCGCGCTGATGGTGCCGGTACTGGCGGGTTACATTGCGTTCTCCATTGCTGACCGTCCGGGCCTGACGCCGGGTCTGATCGGCGGTATGCTGGCGGTAAGCACCGGCTCCGGCTTTATTGGCGGTATTATCGCAGGCTTTATTGCCGGTTACGTGGCGAAAGCCATCAGCCAGAAACTGAAGCTGCCGCCGAGCATGGAAGCGCTGAAACCGATCCTGATCATTCCGCTGTTCTCAAGCCTGGTGGTTGGCCTGGCGATGATCTACCTGATCGGCAAACCGGTCGCGGGCATCCTGACGGGTCTGACCCACTGGCTGCAAACCATGGGCACCGCTAACGCGGTTCTGCTGGGCGCTATCCTCGGCGGCATGATGTGTACCGATATGGGCGGCCCGGTGAACAAAGCGGCATACGCCTTTGGCGTGGGCCTGCTGAGTACCCAGACTTACGCGCCTATGGCTGCCATTATGGCCGCCGGTATGGTGCCGCCGCTGGCGATGGGTGTGGCCACCCTGATTGCCCGTAAAAAGTTCGACAAAGGTCAGCAGGAAGGGGGCAAAGCCGCGCTGGTGCTCGGTCTGTGCTTTATCTCTGAAGGCGCGATCCCGTTCGCGGCCCGTGACCCGATGCGTGTGATCCCCTGCTGTATCGTGGGCGGCGCGGTGACCGGCGCTATCTCGATGGCGGTTGGCGCGAAGCTGATGGCGCCGCACGGTGGTCTGTTCGTGCTGCTGATCCCCGGCGCAATCACACCGGTAGTGGGTTATCTGCTGGCGATTATTGCCGGTACCCTGCTGGCTGGTCTGGCTTACGCCTTCCTGAAACGTCCGGAAACGGTAGTGGCTGAGAAAGTCGCCTGAGGACGAGTTGCCGGGTGGCGCAAAGCTTACCCGGCCTACATCGCCCTGAAGAGGCGTGCAAAAAGGACAGCCCTGGCTGTCCTTTTTTTATACGGTCACTTCGCTAAACTGCTGCGCTTTCAGCCAGGCGATCTCTTCCGCCCAGATATCAGGGTTAACGGTTTCCAGCACCATCGGGATGCCGTCGAAACGCGTATCCTGCATGATCCAGCGAAACGCATCATGGCCAATATTGCCCTCACCGAGACTGTGGTGGCGGTCAACGCGGCTGCCAAACGCACTTTTCGCATCGTTCAGGTGCATACCGCGCAGATATTTAAAGCCGACAATGCGTTCAAATTCTGCGAAGGTTTTTTCACACTCTGCAAAGCTTCGCAGATCGTAACCGGCGGCAAAGGCATGGCAGGTATCAATACAGACGCCGACGCGGGATTTATCTTCCACGCCGTCGATGATCGCCGCCAGATGTTCAAACTTAAAGCCCAGATTACTGCCCTGACCGGCGGTGTTTTCGATCACCGCGGTGACGCCTTCGGTTTTATCCAGCACGATATTGATCGACTCGGCGATGCGCGCCAGGCATTCCTCTTCCGGGATCTGCATCAGATGACTGCCGGGGTGAAAATTCAGCAGGCTCAGGCCGAGCTGCTGGCAGCGGGTCACTTCATCAAGAAACGCCTCGCGGGATTTTTCCAGCGCTTCACTCACCGGATGCCCCAGATTGATCAGGTAGCTGTCGTGCGGCAGGATCTGCGCTGAGGTGTAGCCGTATTTTTCGCAGGCGGCTTTAAAGTCATCAATAGTGTCGCTGGTCAGTGGTGCGGCGCGCCACTGTCGCTGATTTTTGGTGAACAGAGCAAAGGCCGTGGCCCCGATTTCCGCCGCGCGCATTGCGGCATTGGCGACACCGCCCGCGGCGCTGACGTGCGCTCCAATGTATTTCATAAAAACTCCTGGCAAACCCGGCCGGGCAAAAACGCTATGATAACGGGTTAACAGGAATTTTACATGGGGGTTATGGCTGGGGATAAAACTGCCTCCACCGCCAGGTTAATCATCCCGCCGCCGACAATCAGCCAGACAAACAGCGCCAGCGCCATCAGCAGAGGTTTCACCCCGGCGCTTTTCAGGGCGCTGATGTGGGTGGTCAGGCCGAGCGCCGCCATCGCCATGGCCAGCAGTACGGTATCCAGCGTGATTAGCGCCTGCACCAGCGCGGCGGGCAACAGATTGAAGGAGTTAAAACCCGCCACCACGATAAACAGCACGGCGAACCACGGGATGGTGATCTTGCCGGGCTGAGCATTATCGGTGGGCGCGAGGCGTTTGACGCGCATTGCCAGCAGGATCAGGAAGGGCGCCAGCATCATCACGCGCAGCATTTTTGCGATCACCGCAGCGTTTTCGGCTTCCGGGCCAACCGCATGACCGGCAGCCACCACCTGCGCCACTTCATGTATGGTCGAGCCCATATAAACGCCGTAGGCGTCCGGGCTGAAAACCGTGCTCAGCAGCGGATAGATCGCCGGATAAAGGAAGATCGCCAGCGTCCCGAAAATGACCACCGTCGCCACGGCAACAGTAACTTTGCTGGCCTGCGCTTTTACCACCGGTTCGGTTGCCAGCACCGCCGCCGCGCCGCAAATGCTGCTGCCCGCGCCTATAAGCCAGCTGGTCTGTTTATCCAGCCCGAAAACTTTTTGTCCCAGAAAACAGGCCAGCGCGAAGGTGCTGGAAAGGGTGAGGGCGTCAATGATGATCCCGCTGATGCCGACATCGGCGATCTGCGAGAAGGTCAGCCGGAAGCCGTACAAAATAATCCCCAGCCGTAATAAATGCTGTTTCGCGAACAGCACGCCGGTATCACAATGGTGCGCGGCCTGCGGGTAGAGCGTGTTGCCGAGAACCATCCCGGCGAGGATCGCCAGCGTCAGCGCGCTGAATCCGGCACCGGCAATGGCCGGGATACTGCCAGCCCACAGGGCAAAGCCCGCGACCAGCGCGCTGAGCGCAAGGCCGGGCGCGTAACGATGAAAAGACGAATGTGTGTGTAAGGTAAGCTCAGTCATAACCTCTCTCCTTTGTGTGGACAAAGCGTAAGGCCTGCTGGCTTAAAAATAAAATTGATTATATATTTATAATTAATCTTTATAAGTGGTAAGCAACGCCTTACCGGATGCGGTGAATCATGCATATTACGTTGCGGCAGCTGGCCGTATTTGTGGAAGTGCTGAAAAGTGGATCGACAACGCAGGCCTCGCAAATGCTGGCCTTGTCTCAGTCGGCGGTCAGCGCGGCGTTAAGCGACCTGGAAGGGCAACTCGGCGTGCAATTGTTCGATCGTGTCGGCAAACGCCTGGTGGTCAATGAACACGGGCGGCTGCTGTATCCCCGCGCGCTGGCGCTGCTGGAGCAGGCCACGGAGATCGAGCAGCTGTTCCGCGAAGATAACGGCGCGATCCGCGTATCTGCCAGCAGCACCATCGGCAACTATATTCTCCCGGAAGTGATCGCCCGCTATCGCCGCGATTTTCCCGATCTGCCGCTGGAGATGAGCGTCGGTAACAGCCTGGACGTGATCAACGCCGTGGCGGATTTTCGCGTGGATATTGGGCTTATCGAAGGCCCATGCCACACGGCGGAAATCATCGCCGAACCCTGGCTTGAGGACGAACTGGTGGTCTTTGCCGCGCCATCATCGCCGTTGTTAAAACATGACGTGACGCTGGAACAGCTGGCGGCCGCGCCCTGGATCCTGCGCGAACGCGGCTCCGGCACCCGTGAGCTGGTGGATTATCTGCTGCTGTCACATTTGCCGCAGTTTCAGCTGGCGATGGAGCTGGGCAATTCCGAAGCCATTAAACATGCGGTGCGCCACGGGCTGGGCATCAGCTGTTTATCCCGGCGGGTGATCGCCGAGCAGCTCGAATCCGGCTCGCTGGTGGAAGTGCCGATCCCGCTGCCGCGCCTGGTGCGCACGCTGTGGCGTATTCATCACCGGCAAAAACATCTCTCCAGCGCCCTGAAGCGGTTTTTACGTTATTGCGGTGAATAGCGTCATTGCATTTTATTATCGAAAAGCGGCCCATCCACTGCTTTACTTATAATCCAGGGCCGGTCATGAAGGTCTCTTATAACAGCGCATTTCTGCCGGAAGGATGCCGTCTGGTCTGCTACAATCCGGCCTCATTTTTTGGAAGGACAGCATTTTCCCATGGTTTCCGAATCTAAAACCACACAAGCGCCCACGCTCCGTCGTGAACTCAAGGCGCGTCACCTGACGATGATCGCCATTGGCGGTTCTATCGGCACAGGCTTGTTTGTTGCATCAGGCGCGACCATCTCCCAGGCAGGGCCGGGCGGCGCACTGTTCTCCTATATTTTGATTGGTCTGATGGTCTACTTCCTGATGACCAGTCTGGGCGAGCTGGCAGCCTATATGCCGGTTTCCGGCTCTTTTGCCACCTACGGCCAAAAATACGTCGAAGAAGGCTTTGGCTTCGCGCTGGGCTGGAACTACTGGTACAACTGGGCGGTGACCATCGCCGTGGATCTCGTGGCGGCACAGCTGGTGATGAGCTGGTGGTTCCCGGACACGCCAGGCTGGATCTGGAGCGCGCTGTTCCTCGGCGTTATTTTCCTGCTCAACTGGATCTCGGTGAAAGGTTTCGGCGAAGCCGAATACTGGTTCTCCTTAATCAAAGTTACCACCGTCATTATCTTTATTATCGTCGGCGTGATGATGATTTTCGGTATCTTCCAGGGCGCAGAGCCTGCGGGCTGGAGCAACTGGGGCATCGGCGAAGCGCCGTTCGCGGGCGGTTTCGCTGCCATGATTGGCGTGGCGATGATCGTCGGCTTCTCCTTCCAGGGCACCGAACTGATCGGCATTGCCGCCGGTGAATCCGAAGATCCGGAGAAGAACATCCCGCGCGCGGTGCGTCAGGTGTTCTGGCGTATCCTGCTGTTCTATGTGTTCGCCATTCTGGTGATCAGCCTGATTATTCCGTACACCGATCCGAGCCTGCTGCGTAACGATGTGAAAGACATCAGCGTCAGCCCGTTCACCCTGGTGTTCCAGCATGCGGGCCTGCTGTCGGCGGCGGCGATCATGAATGCGGTGATCCTGACGGCGGTGCTGTCGGCGGGTAACTCCGGCATGTACGCGTCAACCCGTATGCTCTATACCCTGGCCTGTGACGGCAAAGCGCCGCGCATTTTCAGCAAGCTGTCGAAGGGCGGGGTGCCGCGTAATGCGCTCTATGCCACTACGGTGATCGCCGGACTCTGTTTCCTGACCTCCATGTTTGGTAACCAGACCGTTTACCTGTGGCTGCTGAACACCTCTGGCATGACCGGCTTTATCGCATGGCTCGGCATTGCCATCAGCCATTACCGCTTCCGTCGTGGATATGAGGTGCAGGGGCGCGATCTGAGCGAACTGCCGTACCGTTCCGGTTTCTTCCCGTTGGGGCCAATCTTCGCCTTTGTGCTGTGCCTTATCATCACGCTCGGTCAGAATTACGAAGCCTTCCTGTCAGATACCATTGACTGGGGCGGCGTGGCGGCGACCTATATCGGTATTCCGCTGTTCCTGATCATCTGGTTTGGCTACAAACTGAGTCGCGGTACTAAGTTCGTCAGCTATCGCGAGATGGAATTCCCGGAACGCGTTAAGAAGTAATCGATGTTATCAGGCCGGGTGGGGCTTGCGCCACCCGGCCTTTTCTTTGCTATCCCTTCTCCTTAATCTCCCATATTGACATAACTTTTAACAATTCAATTGATAATTGTTATTGTTTGCATTATCGTTACGCTCGTTTTCAGAATGATAAAAACCCGGCGTAACGCGGCGGGTCACCTGCATTATTATCACCGCCTTCGCCACCGTAGCGGGCGGGAATCTGCGCATTGTGAGCAACTTCTTTTTTATTTGCTGTATTTAGTTCATGGAGAATTTGGAATGTTTACCCTGAATCCCGTCGTGCGGGGAGGACTCTGTGCGTCCGCAATTTCACTCGCGCTGCCAGCCTTTGCCAGTGAAACCATGGTGGTCACTGCCGCTGCCACCGAGCAGAATGTGAAAGACGCGCCGGCCAGCATCAGCGTGATCACGCAGCAGGATCTGCAACGCAGGCCGGTACAGAACCTCAAAGATGTACTGCAGGAAGTACCCGGCGTACAGCTCACCAACGAAGGCGATAACCGCAAAGGCGTCAGCATTCGCGGCCTCGACAGCAGCTACACGCTGATCCTGGTCGACGGTAAACGCGTGAATTCCCGCAACGCCGTATTCCGTCACAATGATTTCGACCTGAACTGGATCCCGGTGGATGCCATTGAGCGCATCGAAGTGGTACGCGGACCGATGTCGTCGCTGTATGGTTCAGATGCCCTCGGCGGGGTGGTCAACATCATCACCAAAAAAATTGGTCAACAGTGGACCGGTAGCCTCACCGCCGACACCACTATTCAGGAAAAACGCGATCGCGGCGATACCTGGAACGGTCAGTTCTTCACCAGCGGCCCGCTGATTGACGGCGTGCTCGGCATGAAAGCGTTCGGCAGCGTGGCGAAACGCGAAAAAGATAAAGCGGAACCCTCAGACACGGCTGCCACAGGCGAAACGCCGCGAATTGAAGGCTTTACCAGCCGCGATGCGAACGTGGAGTTCGCCTGGACGCCGAATGACAATCACGATTTCACTGCCGGTTATGGTTTTGACCGCCAGGATCGCAGCTCCGACTCCCTCGACCAGAACCGCCTGGAGCGGCAGAACTTCTCCCTGAGCCACAACGGACGCTGGGATCTGGGTAACAGCGAGCTGAAATATTACGGCGAGAAAGTCGATAACAAAAACCCCGGCAACAGCCACACCATCACCTCTGAAAGCAACACCATCGACGGCAAATACGTGCTGCCGGTGGAGGCGATTAATCAGTTCGTCACCTTTGGCGGTGAATGGCGGCACGATAAGCTGAAAGATCCCGTCAACATTACCGGCAGCAGTAGCAGCGAAACCTCCACCAGTCAGTACGCACTCTTTGTTGAAGATGAATGGCGTCTCCTTGAGCCGCTGGCGCTGACCACCGGCGTGCGTATGGACGATCACGAGACCTATGGCGATCACTGGAGCCCGCGTGCTTATCTGGTGTACAACGCTACCGACACGCTGACGGTGAAAGGCGGCTGGGCGAAAGCCTTCAAAGCGCCATCGCTGTTACAGCTCAGCCCGGACTGGGTCACCGGCTCCTGCCGCGGCGCGTGCGAAATCGTCGGCAGCCCGGATCTGAAGCCGGAAACCAGCGAAAGCTACGAATTCGGTCTGTATTACGCCGGGGAAGAGGGCTGGCTGGAAGGCGTGCAGGCGAGCATCACTACCTTCCAGAATGACGTGGAAGATCGTATCAGCATCAGCCGTACGGCCGACGTCAACGCGGCGCAGGGCTACCCGAACTACGTCGGTCTGAATGCCGATGGTGAACCGATTTTCCGCTATTACAACGTTAACAAGGCGCGTATCCGCGGGGTGGAAACCGAGCTGAAAGTGCCGTTTGACGATCAGTGGAAGCTGACGCTGAATTACACCTATAACGACGGGCGCGATCTGAGTAACGGCGGCAATACGCCGTTGCAGGAGCTGCCGTTCCATACGGCTAATGGTACCCTGGACTGGCAGCCGGTGCAGGACTGGTCATTCTATGTGTCCGGGAATTACAGCGGCGAAAAACGCAATATCAGCGCCACCGGCACCACGCCGGGCGGCTATGTGATCTGGAATACCGGCGGTGCGTGGCAGGCGACGAAAAACGTCAAGCTGCGTGCGGGTGTGCTGAACCTGATGGATAAAGATCTCAGCCGCAACGACTACAGCTATAACGAAGACGGACGTCGTTACTTTATGGCGGTGGATTACCGGTTCTGATGGGGGGGCCGGGTGGCGGCAGCGCCTCACCCGGCCTGGGGTTGGCGTGTTGCCGGGTGGCGGCTACGCCTTACCCGGCCTACGGACAGATTTGTAGGCCCGGCAAGCTTGCGCCGCCGGGCAAAACGTCACTTCAACAAATGCTGCGCATGGAAGCGCAGATGATCCTCAATAAAGGACGCAATAAAGTAATAGCTGTGATCGTGGCCTGGCTGCACGCGCAGGGTCAGCGGCCAGCCGGTCTGACGGGCAGCTTCCGCAAGACGGGCAGGCTGTAGCTGATCGGCCAGAAACTGATCGCTGTCGCCCTGATCGATAAGCGTCGGGATCGCATCATCCGGCTTGCTGTTCAGCATCAGCGCGCAACTGTCCCACGCCTGCCAGTCGGCAGGATTATCCCCAAGATAGGCGCTGAGGGCTTTCTGCCCCCAGGGCACCTGACAGGGATTCACAATAGGCGCAAAGGCCGACACGCTGGTATAACGGCCCGGATTTTTCAGCGCCATGATCAGCGCCCCGTGACCGCCCATCGAATGTCCGCTGATGGCGCAGCGATCGCTGACGTTGAACTGCTCACGGATAAGATCCGGCAGCTCATCACGCAGATAATCATACATCCGGTAATGCGCCGCCCACGGCTGCTGCGTGGCGTTCAGATAAAAACCTGCGCCTTTGCCCAGATCATAGCTCTCGCTGTCGGCAACATCCTCGCCGCGCGGACTGGTATCCGGCATCACCAGCACAATCCCCAGCTCTGCCGCCACGCGCTGCGCCCCGGCTTTGGTGGTGAAATTCTCGTCATTACAGGTCAGACCGGAGAGCCAGTAGAGCACCGGCGGCGGCGTTTCCCGGCGTTCCGGCGGTAAAAACACGCTGAACGTCATCGTACAGTTCAGTACGGCGGAGTGATGACGCCAGCGCTGCTGCCAGCCGTCAAAACAACGATGTTCTTCAAGCATTTCCATGCGAAGTTCCTCTACTCGTCATACTCAGAATGAAGGCATCATCATACAGGCATTCACTTTGCTGTGAGTAACTTTCACTTCCGCATCCCTGCAACATATTGCATCATAAACACAACTTTACATTAACTTACGGGATAACGATGGCGCTCAGAATTGCGCTCAGTGGATTTGTGGTGCTGATTGTGGCAATGGGAATTGGCCGCTTCGCCTTTACGCCGCAGGTTCCGCTGATGATCCGTGACGGTCAGCTCAGTCTGACCAGCGCCGGGCTGGTGGCCGCCATGAACTATCTCGGTTATCTGCTTGGCGCATGGGATGCCATGCGCGCGCACCGGCACGTGGAAAGCCGTCTGTATGCCGGTGTGTTCGGGGCGGTGGCGCTGACTTTTCTTTCCGCGCTGGCGGATACCGCCATTGCACACGGTCTGCTGCGGCTGGTGATCGGCATGATGAGCGGCTGGGCGATGGTGCTGACCGCAGCCTGGATCACCGACCAGCTGGCCCATGCGGGCAAGCCGGGCCTGAACGCGGCGGTGTTTGCCGGGCCGGGGGCAGGTATCGCCCTGAGCGGTCTGCTGGCCATCGGCATCCAGTCAAAGGCGCTGTCCGCCTCAGCGGGCTGGCAGGTGTACGGCGTGCTGGCGCTGGTATTGATCGCGTTCATCGCCCGCTGGCTGCCGCGACCGGGACAGTTACACCGCAGCGGCGACAAACCGCAGCCGTTGCAGCTCACCACCGATATTAAACGGCTGGTCTGGAGCTACAGTCTGGCGGGCTTTGGCTACATCCTTCCGGCTACCTTTTTATCGCAGATGGCGGCGCAACGCTTCCCCGGCAGCGTCTTCGCCCAGTTTGTCTGGCCGGTGTTCGGCGCGGCGGCGGTGATCGGCATTGCGCTCAGCATCGCCTTACGTCATGTCGGACACAGCCATCAGCGGCTGGCGGTGGTGCTGTGGTTACAGGGTGCGGGCGTGATTGCCGCCTGGCTGCTGCCGGGTATGGCGGGGCTGGTGAGCGGGGCGCTGCTGGTGGGCGGCGGTTTTCTGTGCGCGGTGCAGCTGTCGCTGGTCTGTGGTCGTGAACTGGCTCCGGCCCATGCGCGCTATATGGCCGGGCTGCTGACCACCGGTTACGCCATCGGACAACTGGTCGGCCCGATGACCTCTGCGCTCTCCACCTGGCTGACGCATCAGCTGGAGCCTGCCCTTGGCCTGGCGGGGGCGGCGCTGTTTATCGGCGGCGGGCTGGTGTGGAAACGTCAGCATGAAAGGCCGTAACGATTTCACTAATTATCGCGGTGAATACACTGGATTATGTGCGTGACCTCACGCACAATGACTGCGCACTTTGCCTGCTGAGCGGCAAAGGTAGCGACACCTGCAGGAGAATAAAGACATGCCATCACTGAGTAAAGAAGCCGCGCTGGTTCACGAAGCCCTTGTCGCCCGCGGCCTGGAAACCCCGCTGCGCGCACCGGCCGACCTGGACAACGAAACCCGTAAACGCCTGATTGCCGGGCATATGACCGAGATCATGCAACTGCTAAACCTCGATCTGAGCGACGACAGCCTGATGGAAACCCCGCAGCGTATCGCCAAAATGTACGTCGATGAGATCTTCTCCGGCCTCGATTACGCCAATTTCCCGAAGATCACCGTTATTGAAAACAAAATGAAAGTCGACGAGATGGTGACGGTGCGTGACATCACGCTGACCAGCACCTGCGAGCACCATTTTGTGATCATCGACGGCAAAGCGACCGTGGCCTATATCCCGAAAGATGCGGTGATTGGCCTGTCCAAAATTAACCGCATTGTGCAGTTTTTTGCCCAGCGTCCGCAGGTGCAGGAGCGCTTAACCCAGCAGATCCTCATCGCCCTGCAAACGCTGCTTGGCACCAACAATGTGGCTGTGTCTATTGATGCGGTGCATTACTGCGTTAAAGCGCGCGGCATTCGCGATGCCACCAGCGCCACTACCACCACCTCGCTGGGCGGGTTATTCAAATCCAGCCAGAACACCCGCCAGGAGTTCCTGCGCGCTGTGCGTCATCACAATAATTGAGGCAGGCAAATCCCATGGAACGTCATGTCACGCTGGATTTCATTCGTGGCGTTGCCATTCTGGGTATTTTGCTGCTGAATATTAACGCCTTCGGCCTGCCGAAGGCGGCCTATCTGAATCCGGCCTGGTATGGCGAGATCACCTCGCGGGACGCCTGGACCTGGGCGCTGCTCGACATCTTCGCGCAGGCGAAATTCCTCTCTTTATTTGCCATTCTGTTCGGCGCCGGGCTGCAACTGTTGCAGGGGCGGGGCAAGCGCTGGATCCAGTGTCGCTTAACGCTGCTGGTGCTGCTGGGATTTATCCACGGGCTGCTGTTCTGGGACGGGGATATTTTGCTCGCCTATGGCCTGGTCGGGCTGGTGTGCTGGCGCATGATACGCGATGCGTCATCCCTGAAAACGCTGTTTAACACCGGCGTGGCGCTCTATCTCATCGGTATTGCGGTGCTGTTGCTGCTGGGATTTATCGCCGGCAATGAGCCGAACCGCGCCTGGATCCCCGATGCGGCTAACCTGCAATATGAAGCCTGGTGGAAAACCACCGGCGGTCTGGAAGCTATCGGCAACCGGGCGGATATGCTGTCCGACACGCTGCTCGCCATCGGCGCGCAGTATGGCTGGCAGCTGGCGGGGCTGATGCTGGTGGGCGCGG
This sequence comes from Enterobacter sp. K510, assembly GCF_055804875.1. Classification (NCBI taxonomy): domain Bacteria; kingdom Pseudomonadati; phylum Pseudomonadota; class Gammaproteobacteria; order Enterobacterales; family Enterobacteriaceae; genus Enterobacter; species Enterobacter sp. K510. Next base: position 79,493 of record NZ_JBNRLQ010000002.1, read on the forward strand.
CGCTGATGCGCAGCGGCTGGTTAAAAGGGCAGTTCAGCCTGCGTCATTATCGCCGCACCGCCGTGGTATTGATTGCGGTCGGCCTGTTGATCAACCTTCCGTCAACCCTCGTCCAGTGGCAGCTCGGCTGGGATTATCGCTGGTGCGCCTTCTTTCTGCAGGTACCGCGCGAACTGAGCGCGCCGCTGCAAACTCTGGGTTATGCCGCGCTGGCCTATGGCTACTGGCCGCAGTTAAGCCGCCTGAAGCTGGTGCATGCGGTGGCCTGCGTCGGCCGCATGGCGCTCACTAACTATCTGCTGCAAACCCTCATCTGCACCACGCTGTTTTATCAGCTGGGTCTGTTTATGAAATTTGACCGTCTGCAACTGCTGGCCTTTGTGCCATTCATATGGGCCGTTAATCTGTTGCTCTCGGTCTGGTGGCTGCGCCGCTTCCGTCAGGGACCGGTGGAATGGCTATGGCGTCAGCTTACCGCGCGGGCGTCAGGCGTTTCATTGTCCCATACATCCAGATAACGATCTGGATCACAATCATTAACAAAACGGATGTAACCGTTTCCATCTGTGTGATGTCCTTCACGCTGGTTGTCCGCTCTGCCTGACAGAATACCCCCTTGCTTAACACAGGGGGTGTCTGTGAGCTGTTGCAACCTGAGAAAGGAAAATATCTATGATCACCATTCGTGACGTGGCCCGCCTTGCGGCCGTTTCCGTCGCGACGGTTTCCCGTGTGCTGAATAACAGCGCGCTGGTCAGCCCTGATACGCGTGAAACCGTCATGAAAGCCGTGGCGCAGCTGGGCTATCGCCCGAATGCCAACGCCCAGGCGCTGGCGACGCAGGTCAGCGATACCATTGGCGTGGTGGTGATGGATGTCTCCGATGCCTTCTTCGGCGCGCTGGTCAAAGCGGTAGATATGGTCGCCCAGCAGCATCAAAAATATGTGCTGATTGGCAACAGTTATCATGAAGCGGAAAAAGAGCGTCATGCCATTGAGGTGCTGATACGTCAACGCTGTAACGCTTTGATTGTGCACTCAAAAGCCTTAAGTGATGAAGAGCTGGCCGGTTTTATGGAGCAGATCCCCGGTATGGTATTAATCAACCGCGTGGTGCCGGGCTATGCCCATCGCTGCGTGGCGCTGGATAACGTCAGCGGGGCGATGATGGCCACGCGCATGATGCTGAGCCAGGGCCATCAGCGCATCGGCTATCTGGCGTCCAGACATCAGATTGAAGACAACGACTTACGTCGTGAAGGCTGGCAGCGGGCGCTGGCAGAGCAGGGGATTGTGGCCCCGGAGAACTGGATCGGTACCGGCGAGCCGGACATGCAGGGCGGGGAAGCGGCGATGGTGGAACTGCTGGGCCGCAACCTGCAACTGACTGCTGTCTTTGCCTATAACGACAGTATGGCCGCCGGCGCGCTAACGGCGCTGAAAGATAACGGTATTGCGGTGCCGCAGCATTTATCACTCATTGGCTTCGATGATATTCCCATTGCCCGCTACACCGATCCGCAGCTTACCACGGTGCGTTATCCGATAGCCTCTATGGCGAAACTGGCGACGGAGCTGGCCCTGCAGGGCGCGGCGGGAATGCTGGATCCTGCTGATTCTCATTGCTTTATGCCCACGCTGGTACGCCGTCATTCCGTGGCGGTGCGGCAAACTGTGTCGCCGATCACTAACTTATAACGATGTTGTATGTAACCGTTTTCAATCTGTGAGTAAATTCACAGTATCTTAACATCGCCATGTCTATGATGTCAGCGTTCCAGGGGCTGAAACATCATGTAACGGTAATGAAGCTAATTCGTCGTACCGTGGCCCCAAAACGACGAACCGTTCGAATTCTGGAGCGTTACCGAACACGGAAGAAAATAATTTTAAGTGACCTTCGGCGACAGTAACGTTTCACCAACCTGCTGTCCTGCCGATCATTATTCACAAGAACTACCCTGCATAAACCCGGAGATACCATGAATAAGAAGGTTTTGACTCTGTCTGCTGTTATGGCAAGCATGCTTTTTGGCGCGGCTGCAAATGCTGCGGATACCCGTATTGGTGTGACCATTTATAAATACGACGACAACTTCATGTCTGTTGTACGTAAAGCAATTGAGAAAGATGCTAAAGAAGCGCAGGGCGTTGAACTGCTGATGAACGACTCGCAGAACGACCAGTCCAAACAGAACGACCAGATCGACGTTCTGCTGGCAAAAGGCGTGAAAGCCCTGGCTATTAACCTGGTTGACCCGGCAGCGGCGGGCACGGTTATCGAAAAAGCACGTGGTCAAAACGTTCCTATCGTTTTCTACAACAAAGAACCTTCACGTAAAGCGCTGGACAGCTACGACAAAGCTTATTACGTCGGTACTGACTCTAAAGAGTCCGGTATTATCCAGGGCGATCTGATTGCCAAACACTGGGCGGCTAACCAGGGCTGGGATCTGAACAAAGACGGCCAGATCCAGTTCGTGCTGCTGAAAGGCGAGCCGGGCCACCCGGATGCTGAAGCACGTACCACTTACGTTATCAAAGAGCTGAATGACAAGGGCATCAAAACCCAGCAGCTGCAAATGGATACCGCCATGTGGGATACCGCAATGGCGAAAGACAAAATGGACGCGTGGCTCTCTGGCCCGAACGCTAACAAAATCGAAGTGGTTATCGCCAACAACGATGCGATGGCAATGGGCGCGGTAGAAGCGCTGAAAGCCCACAACAAATCAGCCGTGCCGGTATTTGGCGTGGATGCCCTGCCAGAAGCGCTGGCACTGGTTAAATCTGGCGCGCTGGCCGGTACCGTTCTGAACGATGCCAACAACCAGGCGAAAGCCACCTTCGATCTGGCGAAAAACCTGGCCGACGGTAAAGAAGCCACTGCCGGCACCAACTGGAAACTCGACAATAAAGTTGTCCGTATTCCTTACGTTGGTGTTGATAAAGAAAACCTCTCTCAGTTCAGCAACAAATAAGAACGTTCCACTGGGCGCATTAATTTGCGCCCTTTTATAACGCGATGTGCCAGGCCAACAAGGTATAAATATGGTCAGCAATACTACTCAGTCGTCAGGCGAATTCTTGTTGGAAATGAGCGGTATCAACAAGTCGTTTCCTGGCGTTAAGGCGCTCGATAATGTGAATTTAAAAGTTCGTCCACATTCCATCCATGCATTAATGGGTGAGAACGGGGCGGGCAAATCCACATTATTAAAATGCCTTTTTGGGATCTATCAAAAAGATTCCGGCAGCATTCTTTTTCAGGGGAAAGAGATCGATTTCCATTCTACTAAAGAAGCACTGGAAAACGGTATCTCTATGGTTCACCAGGAATTAAACCTGGTATTACAGCGTTCTGTAATGGACAACATGTGGCTGGGACGTTATCCCACCAAAGGCGTGTTTGTCGATCAGGACAAAATGTATAAAGACACCAAAGATATTTTCGACGAACTGGATATTGATATTGACCCGAAAGCGCGCGTCGGTACCTTATCTGTTTCGCAAATGCAGATGATTGAGATCGCTAAAGCGTTCTCCTATGACGCCAAAATCGTCATCATGGATGAACCGACCTCATCGCTTACGGAAAAAGAAGTTAATCATCTGTTCAAAATTATCCGCAAGCTGAAAGATCGCGGCTGCGGCATCGTCTATATCTCGCACAAAATGGAAGAGATCTTCCAGCTGTGTGATGAAATCACCATTCTGCGCGACGGACAGTGGATTGCCACCCAGCCGCTGGAAGGGCTGGATATGGACAAGATCATCGCCATGATGGTAGGCCGCTCGCTGAACCAGCGTTTCCCGGACAAACAAAACGTCCCCGGCGAAACCATTCTGGAAGTGCGCAACCTGACCTCACTGCGCCAGCCTTCCATTCGCGATGTCTCTTTCGATCTGCGTAAAGGCGAAATCCTCGGTATTGCCGGGCTGGTGGGGGCGAAGCGTACCGATATTGTGGAAACCCTGTTTGGTATCCGCGAAAAATCATCCGGTACCATTAAGCTGCACGATAAGCCGATTAATAACCACACCGCTAACGAAGCCATTAATAACGGCTTTGCGCTGGTGACGGAAGAGCGCCGCTCAACGGGCATTTACGCCTATCTGGACATTGGATTTAACTCACTTATTTCCAATATTCAGAACTACAAAAACAAAGTCGGTCTGCTGGATAACTCCCGCATGAAGAGCGATACCCAGTGGGTAATTGACGCCATGCGTGTTAAAACGCCGGGTCATCGCACGCAGATTGGTTCCCTCTCCGGTGGTAACCAGCAGAAAGTCATTATTGGCCGCTGGTTGCTGACCCAGCCGGAAATCCTGATGCTCGATGAACCGACGCGCGGTATCGACGTGGGTGCGAAATTCGAAATTTACCAGTTGATTGCAGAGCTGGCTAAGAAAGGCAAAGGGATCATTATCATTTCGTCTGAAATGCCGGAATTGTTAGGGATCACTGACCGTATTCTGGTAATGAGCAATGGCCTCGTTTCCGGAATTGTTGACACTAAAACGACAACGCAAAACGAAATTTTGCGTCTTGCGTCTTTGCACCTTTAAGATCAGGGGCTCCTCATGAGTGCGTTAAATAAAAAAAGCTTTCTCACTTATCTGAAAGAGGGCGGTATTTACGTCGTTCTTTTAGTGTTACTGGCCATTATTATTTTCCAGGATCCAACCTTCTTAAGCCTGCTGAACTTAAGTAACATTCTTACCCAGTCTTCAGTGCGTATTATCATCGCGCTGGGCGTGGCAGGGCTGATCGTCACCCAGGGTACTGACCTGTCGGCTGGTCGTCAGGTCGGTCTGGCGGCGGTGGTCGCGGCGACGCTGTTGCAATCGATGGAGAACGCCAACAAAGTGTTCCCGGAAATGGCGACCATGCCGATTATTGCCGTCGTGGCTATCGTCTGCGTGATTGGCGCGATCATCGGCCTTATCAACGGCATCATCATTGCGTACCTGAACGTGACGCCGTTTATCACCACCCTCGGCACCATGATCATCGTGTACGGCATCAACTCCCTGTACTACGACTTCGTGGGCGCGTCGCCGATTTCCGGCTTTGACAGCGGCTTCTCGACCTTTACCCAGGGCTTTGTGGCGCTCGGCACCTTCCGTCTGTCCTACATCACCTTCTACGCCCTGATCGCCGTAGCCTTCGTCTGGGTGCTGTGGAACAAAACCCGCTTCGGCAAAAACATTTTTGCTATCGGCGGCAACCCGGAAGCGGCAAAAGTTTCCGGCGTGAACGTGGCGCTGAACCTGCTGATGATCTATGCCCTGTCCGGCGTGTTCTACGCCTTCGGCGGGATGCTGGAAGCGGGGCGTATCGGCTCTGCAACCAACAACCTTGGCTTTATGTATGAACTGGACGCCATCGCAGCTTGCGTGGTGGGCGGCGTCTCCTTCAGCGGCGGCGTGGGTACGGTGTTTGGCGTGGTGACTGGTGTGATCATCTTTACCGTCATCAACTACGGCCTGACCTATATCGGCGTGAACCCGTACTGGCAGTACATTATTAAAGGCGGCATCATCATCTTCGCCGTGGCGCTGGACTCCCTGAAGTACGCGCGCAAAAAATAAGTAACGGCATAAACAAAAAACCCACGTTAGCGTGGGTTTTTTTATGGCTCTGTTTGCCGGGGCTGCAATTGAACGATGTAGGCCGGGTAAGCGCAGCGCCACCCGGCAACTTAATGTTTCGCTTCTAAAATTTTATATAGCTGGATGGCTTCGTTAATATTATTGGTTTCAAGAGAAGCGATCTTTTCTTCGTTGGTATACACATCATACGCCTCGCCGTTCAGCCGGAATAAGACCGACTGACCGCGATAGCGAACAATTTTTTCTCTTACGCCAATGCCCCGGCGACGCAGTGCGATTTTGGCTATTCTGTCAATGGTGAGGCCCCTTCTTGCTGGCTCAGTGTAAAAAATATGTTAAAGCCTCAGTAAGTATAGTGCTTATCAGCTTAAGGTAACCTTAAGATGTGCCTGTCGGCCTTTATGAAGACTCTGACAGCGGAATAATCGAGATGTGCCCGTTTTGTTCAAGAATAGCGAATTTAATATCTGACAACTTATCAATGCCGTGGTTATTGCGGGCGGACACCATAATATCAGCACAGGAAATATCTGCTTTCTTCATTTTCGCTTCCAGCAGACGCCCGTTTTCGACGAGGATCACCGGCGTACCGTCAATGGCGGCTTCCACGGACGGCAGATATTTTTTCAGTAAGCCAAACAGAATGTCCACCACCACCAGCGTAATGATGGTCAGCGCCGCCCCAGTCACGGAAAAGTCATTACCGAGCAGCGCCTGCTGAGTCGCTTCGCTGATGATGAGCAGTAAAATCAAATCAAAGGAGGTCATTTGCAGCAGCGCCCGCCGTCCGGCGATCTTGAACACCACCACCAGGATCAGATAGATAGCAATCGCTCTTAAAACCATATCCATGACAAGCTCCTACGGGTAAATAAATTGCCAGAAGGGAAGAGAGGGCCCCTGATCCACTGCCACCGTGCTTTGGCTTTTGCCCCACTGTAAAGGCTGCACGCCCAGCCAGATGGCATGGTCTGCCGGAAGTGCGTCACGTGACCAGCTCAGCACCAGCCGGTTGTTCTGCGCCTGCATACGATCGGGCTGCGGCTGGAGAGTGGTAATCTGGAAGGTTTCCATAAAATCCCCTCCCAGCACCACAGTGACCTCTTTACCGGTGTCTGCATGGACGACAATTTTCATTTCCGTATCGCTCATCAGCCTGTTAAAGCGCTCATACTCCAGCGTCAGGCCGCCATCCGCCGTGGTACGTTGCTGGTGGCTGAGCCAGCCTTTAGAAAACGCGCCGCACAGCGCCGCGATGACGATTAACAACAGCAGAAAAAAGCCGTAGCGTCGGGCGTTAGCTTCAAAATTCAGCCAGAACGCATTTTCCGATACGGGTTGTGAAGGGGAAGGGGGTGTGGAAGATGATGACCTGATTTTCATAGCCTCTCCATGCAAAATGGAAAACGTACTAATTCGTCATGTTTTGTAAATCCTGCCATCAGTATAGGTGAGATGTTTAACGAGGCGCGTTTAAAGCTGCCAGACTATGCTATTACTATTAAAGCTGGTCACCGTGCGTGCCGGGAATAAATTGCCAAATCATGGTATAAGATAAAACAGGTTTTAAGAGGGCGGATCGCGACAGTCATTTCCGTCAATGCGTATACGCCATGGAGGCAACCTCATGTATTCATTCATCGCCCGGCAACCGGTATTTGACAAGAACATGTCGACGGTCGCCTATGAGTTGCTCTTTCGCGACGGCATGACGAATCGGTTTCCGGATGTCTCGCCGGAATACGCCACCAGACAGATCATCTCCGATCTGTTTCTCTCGACCTCACTACCCAAGCTGGTCGGCAATAATAACTGTTTTATCAATTTCCCGCCGGAGATGATCGTCCAGGGCTTTGCGGATACGCTGCCTCATGACAAAGTGGTGATCGAAATCCTCGAAACGGCAAAACCCACCGATGAGCTCTTTGACGCGGTACGTCGTCTGTTTGGCTGGGGCTTCAAGATTGCCCTGGATGACTTTACGCTGGAGAACGGCTGGCAACGCTTTATGCCGTACATCAGCATTGTGAAGTTCGACATCCGCGCTTACTCCTTTGAAGAAATTACCCAGTACATCAATCAGCATAAGAAACACCTCAGTAAGGTAAAATTGCTGGCGGAAAAAGTCGAAACCGCTGAGGAATTTGAGCGCTACAAAGCCTTCGGTTTTCACTTATATCAGGGTTATTTCTACAGTAAGCCGGAAATTATCAAAAACAAGCGCCTGGCACCCGGTAAGGTATTACAGCTTCAGCTTATTCAGGAAGTGAACACCCCTAATCCTGATATGTTTAAAGTTGAGAATTACCTCAAGCGTGATTTGACCCTCTCCTATACCCTGATGCGTTACACCAAAAATGTGCTGTTTAAAAACCGCGGCATTGTACTGGGTAAAAACGCCACTCTCAGAGATACGCTACTTTATTTAGGCATTAACGAAGTGCGGCGCTTTGTCTCCATTTCCTGCCTGACCAATATGGCGGATGTGAAAACTGACCAGCTCTATCATATGAGCCTGGTGCGCGGCATGTTCTGTGAACTGATGGCGAAAGAAACCGGCAACGCCCGGCTTTCGGGCGATGCCTTTTTCTGCGGCCTGTTCTCGCTGCTCGACACCATTCTCGGCATTTCCATGGAAGATCTGTTCCGGCAAATTCTGCTGCCGGAGAACGTCATGAACGCGTTAACGAAGCACGAAGGGGTGATCTGGCAATTCCTGACGCTGGCCCGTCTTTACGAGGAACAGGACTGGGAGAGCGCCGGAGCGCTGCTCGACAGCTTTAAGCTGGATCAGGCGACGGTTATCGGGGCGATGCAGCAGTCGATTGAGTGGGCCGATAATATCTCGGCTTAACGGCCTTTAGGCTTGCTCAGCTGCTCGCTGAGCTGCTCCGGCGTCACCGCCGGATAGCCCTGCGCGTCGTCAGTAGTTTCACTGACGTTCGGAATAGGCACCAGCGGCCCCAGGAAACGCGGCTCGCGTTTGAAGACATACAGATCCGCCAGCGCGCCGAGCCGCGCGCCAAATTCACGGATGCGCACGGTCAGCATATCTTTCGGCGACGGCACGGCATAACACTGCGCCTGGATCCCCATATGCAGGGCGATAAACAGCGCCCGCTCGCAGTGAAAACGCTGGGTGATAATAATAAAGTCATTGGTATCGAAGACTTTACGCGTGCGCACAATGGAATCCAGCGTACGGAAGCCCGCGTAATCCAGCACGATATCCTGCGGATCGACGCCACCGGCAATCAAATCCTTACGCATGGTCACCGGCTCGTTGTAGCTCTGCTGGGCGTTATCGCCGCTCAGCAACAGGTAATTCACCTTGCCGCTGTTATAGGCGTTGAGCGCCCCCTGAATGCGGTAACGGTAATACTGATTGATGACGCCGGTGCGGTAATATTTGGCGGTGCCGAGCACCACCCCCACCTGGCGGTAGGGCAAATCCTGCAAATCGTCGTAGATATAAGGCGCAGTTTTCCAGCTGATCCAGCGGTCCAGTCCAAGCGCAGTAAACAGCAGCAAGCCGATGAGGACTAACAGGCTGTAAAACAAACGCTTCAACATGCAGATAGCTCAGTAAAGGAAGAAATTTCACTCAGGCTACTTTACGCGCCGGTTTTGCGCAAGAAACGGCGGTTCGATTGCGGGGATTTTCATCACTGCGGACGCGAACGCCCGCAGTAAAGGGGATCAGGCCAGCAGTACGCGATCGATATTCTGGCAGCCAAGGGCTTTCAGCGTGGCCGCGGTGGCGTCCCACTGGGTCAGGGTCGCATCGGCTTTTTCGGCCAGCACCGCGCGCTGAATGTCCGGGTAATCATAACCATTCAGGCTGAGCAGGTTCAGCGCGCCCTGCAACGGCGGCAGCGACGGGTTAAAGGCGGCGTTTTCGGCGTAACGGCCGGAGAATACCGTGCCGTCGCGACACTCCAGCGCCAGCCCGGCCGGAGCCTGACTGTAAGGCGCATGACTCTGGTTCGCCGCAGTAATGGCCGCCTGCGCCAGCGCATCGCCGGTAACGGCGAAACCGTGATCTTCTTCGTCCATCAGCAGCGTTTTAATCTCCAGATCCTTCGGCCCGAAGGCATCCGGCAGGTAATCCGCCAGCGTATGGGGATCGCGCCCCGGCAGGTTAATACGCAGCGACAGGCCGCTGTTCAGTTCGTTCATAAACTGACGGCAGTGGCCGCAAGGGGTGTAGTTAACGGTGACGGACGCGAGGGATTTTTCGCCGCGCAGCCAGGCATGGCTGATGGCGCTCTGCTCGGCATGTACCGTTTGGTGCATGGTCGCGCCGATAAATTCCATATTGCCGCCAAAATACCAGGTGCCGCTGACGCCGCGGGCAATAGCGCCGACGTTAAAATGCGACACCGGCGTGCGTGCGCAGGCCGCAGCGAGGGGTAACAGCGCGAAAGCCAGTGCGTCTTCGTCCAGTCGCGTTGCGTTTTTAAGCATGGCGACCTGCTCCGCGGTCAGCAGGGCAGGGAAGTGCTCATCCGCCAGAACCGGCGCCAGCGCGGATTGCAGATCCGCCGCGAGACTTGCGAAAGCAGCGTGAAAACGTGAATGCATGGCATTGCCTCATAACAGTGTAATGGGAGCGTAGTTTACGGGCCGGTCAGGCCTTTATATGTGATTCATATCACACTGTATATGCAACTTATGAAATTCAAATGAAAAATGCGCGACGCATCGCAAATTTTAGCCCATCACCGCGAGGATCAGCGGGAAGACAAAGGGGGCCAGCAGCGAGGTGATAATGCCGCAGATCACCAGCGCCAGCGAACTGAACGCGCCCTCCTGATAATCCAGCTCCGCGCAGCGGGCAGTGCCCAGCGCGTGCGAGGCGGTACCCATCGCCAGGCCGCGCGATGCTTTGGTGCGAATACGCATCACATTAAGCAGGGTATGGCCGAACACCGCGCCCAGAATACCAACAAAAATCACGCACATGGCGCTGATGGCGGGAATACCGCCGAGGCTGCCGCCTACCGCCATGGCAATAGGCGTGGTCACGGATTTGGGCAGGATGGAGGCGGCGATTTCCGGCGTTGCCCCCATCAGCAGCGCGATAGACGTGCCGGTGATCATCGCCACCAGGCTGCCGACAAAACAGATGGTGATGATGGATTTCCAGCGGGCGCGGATCTGATGCAGCTGTTCGTATAAGGGATAGGCCAGCGCCACCACCGCCGGTTGCAGCAGATCGTTGAGAATTTTACTGCCCTGAAAGTAGCGCTCATAAGGAATGCCGGTCAGCAGCAGAAAAGGGATGATCACCACCATGGAAACCAGCAGCGGGTTCAGTAACGGGATACGAAAACGGGTCGCCAGCTTGCGCGCCGCGAAGAAGACCGCCAGCGTCAGCGGCAAAGACCACCAGATCGAAGCCATCATTGTTTCTGCTCCTTTTCACCGACGATTTTGCGTTCGCCGTGCACAATGTGCGAGCTCCAGCTGACCACCAGAAATACCACCAGCGTACTGACGGCGCAGGAGACCACTACCGGCCCGAACTGGGCGATCAGCACGTCATAATATTGCATCACGCCGACGCCAATAGGCACGAACAGCAGCGCCATATAACGGATCAGCACATAGCAGCCGGGGTTCACCCATTTTGCCGGCAGAATTTGCAGCGCCAGCAGCAGGAACATGATCAGCATACCAATAATGCTGCCCGGAATGGTGATCGGCAGCAGTGAGGCGATAAAGATACCCGCGTACAGACAGGCATAAATCAGGACAAACGCACGCAGATATTGCCAGACAACAATGAGTGATTTATTCATGGTGACTACCCTTGACGAGATGCATTCATCATACAATTAAAATCTGAAATGTGCTACCGATCACAACATGCAGCCGAGCATAACAAAGAATCCTGAGATTAACGTTATGCATTCACACAAGATTAGGCGTAAAACCGCCCGCCCTCCGGCGGCTGGCCTCTTTCCTCCCTGCCACAGAGACGCTACCATACGCGCCTCTTAATTATTGGGTACTGTTATGCGTGTATTACTGGCTCCGATGGAAGGCGTGCTTGATTCGCTGGTGCGTGAGCTGCTGACCAGCGTGAACGATTACGACCACTGCATCACCGAATTTTTGCGCGTGGTCGATCAGCTGCTGCCGGTAAAATCCTTCTATAAAATCTGCCCGGAATTACAGCATCAAAGCCGTACCCCCAGCGGCACGCCGGTGCGCGTGCAGTTACTGGGACAATATCCGCAATGGCTGGCTGAAAACGCCGCCCGCGCCGTCGAGCTGGGCTCCTGGGGCGTCGATCTCAACTGCGGCTGCCCATCGCGACTGGTCAACGGCAGCGGCGGCGGGGCCACCTTACTGAAAGATCCCGACCTCATTTACCGGGGCGCAAAAGCGATGCGCGAAGCGGTGCCTGCGCATCTGCCGGTGACGGTAAAAATCCGTCTCGGCTGGGATTCCGGCGATAAACAGTTTGAAATCGCCGATGCCGTGCAGCAGGCAGGGGCCAGCGAGCTGGTGGTGCATGGCCGTACCAAAGAAGACGGCTACAAAGCCGAGCGCATCAACTGGGCGGCGATTGGCGAGATCCGCAAACGCCTGACCATTCCGGTGGTGGCCAACGGTGAGATCTGGGACTGGCAAAGCGCGCAGGATTGCATGGCGGCAACGGGCTGCGATGCGGTGATGATTGGCCGCGGGGCGCTCAATGTGCCGAACTTAAGCCGGGTGGTGAAATACAACGCGCCGCGCATGCCGTGGCCGGAAGTGGTGCAACTGTTGCAGCGCTACAGCCAGCTTGAAAAGCAGGGCGACACCGGGCTGTATCACGTGGCGCGTATCAAGCAGTGGTTAGGGTATTTACGCAAAGAATATGCTGAAGCCACCGCGCTCTTTGAACAGGTGCGCATCCTGAAACATTCGGCCGCCATTGCGGCGGCGATAGATTCGGTAGCTTTATAAATGACTTGCCCCCGTAACGGGGGCAATTTTCAGAAAATCATTTTAAACACGCCGGTCACCACCAACAGCCCAATCAGAAAAATAATCAAAACCGCCCATAGTAAAATTTTCATCGTCCTTTCCTTTTAAGAGTCATATGCCTGCACGAATAAGTTTAGGCACACATTGGCAGCTTTGCCTGGTCGATCGCGAAGATCGTTTCTGCATCAGCCTGTTAACCCTCGTGAATTACCTATACTTACCTCTTTGCCGCTAAAGGCTCATTTCCCGGAGGAGTTCTACATGGTTTCGACGAATAAAGTCGCCATCGTTACGGCGTCAGATTCAGGTATCGGCAAACAGTGCGCGCTGGTGCTGGCTAAGCAGGGCTTCGATATTGGTATCACCTGGCATTCCGATGAGGAAGGCGCCAAAGCCACCGCTAAGGAAGTGGAGGCGCTGGGGCGACGCGCAGAACATGTGCACCTTGATCTGGGAAACCTGCCGGAAGGTGCAGAGGCCATCAACACGCTGATCGAACGTTTCGGTCGTATTGATGCGCTGGTGAATAACGCCGGGGCGATGAGTAAAGCGCCCTTCCTTGAAGTGGCGTTTGACGACTGGCGTAAGGTGTTTACCGTTGATGTCGATGGCGCGTTTCTGTGCTCGCAAATCGCCGCGCGCAAAATGGCGGAGCAGGGGCAGGGTGGACGCATCGTAAATATCACCTCGGTGCATGAACACACCCCGCTGCCGGAAGCCAGCGCCTACACCGCCGCCAAACATGCGCTGGGCGGGCTGACCAAATCCATGGCGCTGGAGCTGGTGGATCACCGTATTCTGGTTAATGCCGTCGCCCCTGGCGCTATCGCCACGCCAATGAACGATATGGACGACGAAGACGCCAAAGACGGCTCGCTGCCGATTGTCCCCCTGACCCGCCCTGGTAAAACCCAGGAGATCGCAAGCCTGGTGGGCTGGCTGTGCTCGGAAGAGTCGAGCTACACCACCGGCCAGTCATTTATCGTCGATGGCGGCTTTATGCTGGCGAACCCGCAGTTCAACGCAAAATAAGCTTTACAGGCCGGGCAGCAGCCCGGCTTATTCGTCGTCTTTACCGCGACGGCGGGTAAACCAGTAACGCAGCGCCAGGGCAATCGCCAGCGCCAGAACGATCCACACCCCATGCTTCAGATGCTGATCCAGATGGTGCAGCCAGGGACCTATCACCTCGCCGCCCACATAGCCCAGGGTGGTGAAAATCAGCGCCCAGACAATGGCCCCCAGAATATTCAGCGGCAGAAAGACTTTTGGCGGCAGGCGGCTCGCGCCAATCAGTAGCGGGCCGATAATGCGAAAACCGTACATAAAGCGCGTGCCGATCACAAAGAGATAAGGCCGCCGCTGGATCAGTTTCTGCGCGCGGGTGATTTTCTTCTGGTGACGGGAAAAGCGCCGCAGAATGCGCTCGCCGTAACGCCGCCCGAGCAGGTACAACAGCTGGTCGCCAATCATACCGCCGAGCGCCACCGCCGCCACCACCAGCCAGAAACGAAGCAAACCCTGATGGGCCGCCACGCCGCCGAGCAGGGTAATGGTTTCACCTTCCGCCACGCTGCCGATCACCAGCGCCGCATAGCCGTACTGGGCTATCAGACCGTTTATATCCACGACAAATTCAACTCATTGTTTACATCCATTTTTTAAAGCATACACCCTCAAACGCGAACCGGATCGCAACAACGGGCGTCTGGTTATTTATCAGACTTATCGTTTCGCTCAAAAAATAACCAATATCTGCATTATACTTACAGGGTCGAAGCTCGGGCTGACTGCAAGGGGGCGTTATGAACCATGTCTGGGGACTCTTTTCCCATCCCGATCGTGAAATGCAGGTAATTAAACGCGAAAACGAAACGGTTTCGCACCACTATACGCACCACGTTTTACTGATGGCCGCCATTCCGGTGATCTGCGCCTTTATCGGCACCACGCAGATCGGCTGGGACTTTGGCGATGGCAACGTCATGCAACTCTCGCTGTTCACCGGCTTTTATCTGGGCGTTCTGTTTTACGCCCTGATGCTGGCAGGGGTGGCGGTGATGGGCCGGGTGATTTACTGGATGGCGCGTAACATACCGCAGCGTCCGTCGCTGGCGCGCTGTATGGTGTTTGCCGGTTATGTCGCCACGCCGCTGTTTTTAAGCGGTATCGTCGCGCTTTATCCGCTGGTCTGGCTGTGCGCGCTGGTGGGCACCGCGGCGCTGTTGTGGACCGGTTATCTGCTTTATGTCGGCATTCCCACCTTCCTCAATATCAATCGTGAAGAAAGCCTAAACTTTTCCGGTTCGACCCTCGCCATCGGCGTGCTGGTGCTGGAAGTGCTGCTGGCGCTGACGGTGATCCTCTGGGGCTACGGTTACCGGCTGTTCTGAGCTAATTGCATTGCTGGCGTGAATGCCAGCAATGCAACCTTATGCAACGATTCTTCTGTGGCGACAACCCGAACGGGCGGCTATCATGCCTTAGCCAGCTTTTGTTATTTTTTAATTGCCGACATTAGCGGTGCGCGTTATTACGTGCGTGAATAATTATCAGAAGCCTCACCATGCTGAAATTCCGTGTTTCCTTATTAAGCCTTGCGTTATTACTGAGCGTGCCTGTCATGCCACAGGCGCTGGCGAAAACCTCCGCAGTCGCGACTTCTGCCCAGCCCGAAATTGCCTCCGGCAGCGCGATGATTGTCGATCTGAAAACCAATGAGGTGATCTATTCCAGTCACCCCGATCTGGTGCGTCCGATCGCGTCCATTACCAAGCTGATGACGGCGATGGTGGTGCTGGACGCCAGCCTGCCGCTGGATGAAAAATTGAAAGTGGATATCAGCCATACGCCGGAGATGAAAGGTATCTATTCCCGCGTGCGCTTAAACAGTGAAATCAGCCGTAAGAATATGCTGCTGCTGGCGCTGATGTCTTCGGAGAACCGCGCGGCGGCGAGCCTGGCGCACCATTATCCGGGGGGCTATGACGCCTTTATCCGCGCCATGAATGCCAAAGCCAAAGCCCTGGGAATGCGTAACACGCGCTTTGTGGAGCCGACGGGGCTGTCGATCCATAACGTCTCTACGGCGCGGGATCTGACGCGCTTGCTGGTGGCAACCAAACAGTATCCGCTGCTCGGTCAGTTAAGCACCACGCGGGAAGAGATGGCGACCTTCAGCAGCCCGGCCTACACGCTGCCGTTCCGTAATACCAACCATCTGGTATACCGCGATAACTGGAATATTCAGCTGACCAAAACCGGCTTCACCAATGCGGCGGGTCATTGCCTGGTGATGCGTACGGTGATTAACGGCAAATCCGTGGCGCTGGTGGTGATGGATGCCTTCGGCAAATACACCCACTTTGCGGATGCCAGCCGTCTGCGCACCTGGATCGAAACCGGTAAAGCGCAGCCTGTACCGGCGGCGGCGCTGGCCTATAAGCGCCAGAAAGCGGCGCAAATGGTCAGCGGCGGCGGCAGTACCGCAGGCGAGCAAACCGCGCAGAACGATTAATTATTCCGGCAGCGTCCAGTCACCGTCGTTGAGCGGGCGCTGCATAATCAACGTATCCCGCCAGTCACCTTTCTTATAGCCGACGCTGCGCAGCTGGCCTGCCACGGTAAAGCCGTGTTTTTCATGCAGGCGCAGGGAACCGGCATTATTATGGCCGTCGCCGACAATGGCGATCATCTGCCGCCACGGGCCTTCTTCGCAGCGCGCGATCAGCGCATCCATCAGCGCGCCGCCAATGCCGTGACCGGTCATGCTGGCGTCCACATAAATGGATTCTTCAATAGTGAAACGGTAGGCGTGGCGCGGACGATAAGGTCTGGCGTAGCAGTAGCCGACCACAATGCCGCGATAGAGCGCCAGCAGCCAGGGCAGCCCGTCGGCGGTCACCGCCTCGATGCGTTCGCGCATCTCATCGACGGTGGGCGGGACTTCTTCAAAAGAGGCACGCCCGTGGAGCACATGCCAGGCGTAGATCGCGGCTACGGCATGGGCATCGTCAGGCCGTGCATCGCGAACCTCCACTTCAATTCCCGTTAAAACATCAATAACAGACATGGGCATAGGCTCCTGAATGGCATGCCATAGAAACGTTTCTATGGCGACATAGCGCTACTCTAGTACGAAAAAGGAACACGGAATACCCCATACATCACAGTGCAATGCATAGCGCCGGGCTTGCGCTATGCGGTTACGCTTTCGGTTTGCATTACGCCCAGTTTTTTAGCTTTGAAGTCTTGCCGATGCCGGGGTTCATGCTGTTTGTCGGGTCATTGCTGCGATAAAATTGTTTTAAACTTTCTGCCGCTTCGTACAGGTGACCGACATTATGTTCCGCCGGATACTGCGCCCCGCGCGCATGCAACAGCGCCAGCATCTGCTCTTTCAGCGCATGGGCATCGACGCCTTTTTTCACGATGTAATCCTGATGGAAGACGTAGCACATGAAATGCCCGTAATAGAGCTTGTGAACTAACTGGCTGTCGATTTCAGGCGGCAGCGTTTCAAACCACTGCTCGTCGTTGCGCCGCAGGGCAATATCCAGCGCCAGAATATCTTCCACTTCCTCCGCATGCACTGCCTGATAACGGATTGCCGCCCCCGCCGCCGCAAAGCGGTGCAGGAAGGCTTTATTGCCTTCTTCGGTGGTACAGGCGAAGAAATCGCCCTCTGCATCAGCGAAGTAGGACTTCAGCCAGCTCTGTGCTTCCGCAATGCCCTCGCCGGACATTTTCAGCAGCAGATGATGTTCGTACTTATCCCGCCAGGTTTTCATGCGCGGCGGCAGATGGTTCGGGAACAGATTGCCCAGCTTCTGCATCGCCCGGTCGGTAAAGTGCGGTTTCACCAGCGGCACTTTTTCCAGCATCGCATCCGTGCGGCCTTTCAGGGTGAAGAACATCGGCATTTTGTCGGTGCCGAGCTTGTCGATCATCAGGAAAGTGTCTTTCCCGTAGCGCGCGGCGATGTCGTAAATATCGCGATGCATATACTCACCCGCCACCGGCAGATGGGTGAAGTTCGCCAGAATATGACGGCGGATCTCCGTCAGCACCTCCGGCTGATTGGTGCCGATGTAAAATACCTGCTGGCGTTTTTCCGCCGGGAAGGTGTCCAGACGCACGGCAAAGACCGCGAGCTTGCCCGCGCAGCCGGAGGATTCAAACAGGCGATCCGGATCGGCGTTATAGCGCGCCGGGGTGTCGGCGTTAATGTCCCGCACTCGGGTAATGTAGTCGTGATCGTGGGCGTGCCGGCCATCGTGACGCACATCGGCGTCGTTAATGCGATCATCATCCAGCTTGCTGAGGATCTGCTCCGGCGTGCTGCCGAGATCAATGCCCAGATGGTTCACCAGCTGTAACTGGCCGTCTTCATTAATACGCGCAAACAGCGACATTTCGGTGTAGGCCGGACCGCGCTGTACCAGCGAGCCGCCGGAGTTGTTACAGATGCCGCCAATGACCGACGCGCCTATGCATGAGGATCCAATCACCGAGTGGGGTTCGCGTCCCAGCGGTTTGAGCGCTTTTTCCAGCGAATAAAGGGTGGTGCCCGGATAGGCCAGCACCTGCTCGCCTTTTTCCAGCAGGTGCAGCTTATCGAGACGCAGGGTGCTGATGATGACGATCTCGCGGTCGTAATCATTGCCGTCCGGCGTTGATCCTGCGGTAAGACCGGTGTTTGCCGCCTGCATAAGAATAATTTTATCGGCGCGCACACAGGCGCTCAGCACATGCCACAGTTCCAGCAGCGAGCCGGGGAAGACGACGGCCAGCGCATCGCCCTGGCCCGAGCGGAAGCCTTTACGGTAGCGCGCGGTTTTGGCCGGTTCAGTCAGCAGATGGGCGTGGCCCACGAGGCGGGTAAGTTCCTGCAAAAAAGCAGCGTTATTATCAGGATGATGACCAGACATGATCCACTCCTTGTGGCGGGGCAAAATTGACGCTTTAAAGCATAGCGCGGGAAAATGCATCACGCGGAAGTAATCGTCAGAAAAATAAGAGAATAACCCTGCAACAGCTACTACGATTATGGCACACTGCGTTTTTCGCACGCTCTGCCGCTGATACGGCTGTAATTACGAGAGATATACGACATGAAATGGCTATGTTCTGTAGGTGTCGCTGTGAGTCTGGCGCTGCAACCCGCGCTGGCGGAAGAAACGACCGGCAATCATCCCCTTACGCCGGAAGCGCGTGATGCCTTTGTCACCGAATTACTCGGCAAAATGACCACCGATGAAAAAATCGGTCAGTTACGTCTTATCAGCGTCGGGCCGGATAACCCGAAAGAAGCCATCCGCGAGATGATCAAAGCAAGTCAGGTCGGGGCGATTTTTAACACCGTTACCCGCCAGGACATTCGCGCCATGCAGGATCAGGCGATGCAGCTCAGCCGCCTGAAAATCCCGCTGTTCTTTGCCTACGACGTGGTGCACGGTCAGCGCACCGTCTTCCCGATTAGCCTCGGTCTCGCGTCCTCCTTTAACCTTGAGGCGGTGAAAACCGTCGGCCGCATTTCCGCTTATGAAGCCGCTGACGATGGCCTGAACATGACCTGGGCGCCGATGGTCGACGTCTCCCGCGATCCGCGCTGGGGACGGGGTTCCGAAGGCTTCGGGGAAGATACTTACCTGACCGCCAGCATGGGTAAAACCATGGTGGAATCCATGCAGGGTAAAAGCCCGGCGGATCGCTATTCGGTAATGACCAGCGTGAAACACTTCGCCGCTTACGGCGCGGTGGAAGGCGGTAAAGAGTACAACAGCGTCGACATGAGCTCGCAGCGTCTGTTCAACGACTACATGCCGCCGTACAAAGCGGCGCTGGACGCGGGCAGCGGCGGGGTGATGATCGCCCTGAACTCCCTTAACGGCACCCCTGCGGCCTCCGATCCCTGGCTGTTAAAAGATCTGCTGCGCAAGGAGTGGGGCTTTAAAGGCATCACCATTTCTGACCACGGCGCGATCAAAGAGCTGATTAAACACGGCACCGCTGCCGATCCGGCAGACGCCGTGCGCGTGGCGCTGAAATCCGGCGTCGATATGAGCATGGCCGATGAGTATTACAGCAAATACCTGCCGGATCTGATCAAAAACGGCAAAGTGACCATGGCTGAGCTGGATGACGCCACCCGTCACGTGCTGAACGTGAAATATGATATGGGGCTGTTTAACGATCCGTACAGCCACCTGGGCGCGAAAGAGACCGATCCGCAGGACACCAACGCCGAAAGCCGTCTGCATCGTAAAGAAGCCCGTGAAGTGGCGCGCGAAAGCCTGGTGCTGCTGAAAAACCGTCTTGATACGCTGCCGCTGAAAAAGAACGCCACCATCGCGGTGGTGGGCCCGCTGGCTGACAGCAAGCGTGACGTGATGGGCAGCTGGTCGGCGGCAGGGGTGGCGGATCAGTCCGTGACTGTGCTGACCGGCATCAAAAATGCCATTGGCGATCAGGGCAAAGTGATAGTCGCGAAAGGCGCGAACATCACCGATGACAAAGACATTGTCACCTTCTTAAACCAGTACGAACCGGCGGTGCAGGTGGATGAACGCACCCCGCAGGCGATGATCGACGAAGCGGTAAAAGCGGCGAATCAGTCTGACGTGGTGGTGGCCGTGGTCGGCGAAGCCCAGGGTATGGCCCATGAAGCCTCCAGCCGTACCGATCTCACCCTGCCGCAAAGCCAGCGCAATCTGATCGCGGCGCTAAAAGCCACCGGTAAACCGCTGGTGCTGGTGCTGATGAACGGTCGTCCGCTGGCGCTGGTGAAAGAAGATCAGCAGGCGGATGCGATCCTTGAAACCTGGTTTGCCGGCACCGAAGGCGGTAACGCCATTGCCGATGTGCTGTTTGGCGATTACAACCCGTCCGGCAAGCTGCCGATGTCCTTCCCGCGCTCTGTCGGGCAAATCCCGGTGTACTACAGCCACCTGAACACCGGTCGTCCGTATAACGCCGATAAGCCGAACAAGTACACCTCGCGCTACTTCGACGAAGCAAACGGCCCGCTGTATCCGTTTGGCTATGGCCTGAGCTACACCACGTTCAGCGTGTCTGATGTGAAACTGTCTGCGCCAACCATGAAGCGTGACGGCACGGTGACGGCAAGCGTTGAGGTGACTAATACCGGCAAACGCGAAGGCGCAACGGTACTGCAAATGTATCTGCAGGACGTGACCGCCTCGATGAGCCGTCCGGTGAAACAGCTGAAAGGCTTTGAGAAAATCACCCTGAAACCGGGTGAAACCCAGACCGTCAGCTTCCCAATCGATATTGATGCGCTGAAGTTCTGGAACCAGCAGATGAAATACGATGCGGAACCGGGAAAATTTAACGTCTTTATCGGCACCGATTCCGCCCGCGTGAAGCAGGGCGAGTTCGAACTGCTGTGATCCTTTTTCCGTAATCCCCAACGCCACCGTCCAGTGGCGTTTTTTTTGCTTTTCAGTTTTCGCCGGGTGGCGACTGCGTCTTACCCGGCCTACCGTTTTACCCGGCCTACGGGCTTATCCGGTCTGCGGACTATTTTGTAGGCCCGGCAAGCCTGCGCCGCCGGGCGATGTGCCAAACACTTTCCGAAAGCGCGTCACAAAAATGGCATGACAAAACCCACATAATGCGGCCTTCACCCTCAGGGACGAAAATCTTGTTAAGGATAACATCATGGATCAAAGCCTTTTTATCCAGCGGGGCGTCTGGGCGCGCCTCGGCTTGCCCCGCGAGCTTTGCTGGGGATTTATCGGCGTCTTTCTCTTTATCACCGGCGCGACCATCGAACAGAGCTGGCTGGCGTCGATGCTGCAAACGCGCGGCTTCGCGGCCACCGATATCAGCCTGCTGTCCTCGGTTTTCGGCCTGTGCGTGGCGGCGGTGTCGTGGTTTTCCGGCATCGGCGCGGGCGTACTGGGCGTGCGGCGGCTGATGTGGGCGGCGACGGTGTGCTATTTCGCCGGATCGGTGCCCTTTATTTTTGTCGCTCTGCCGGATAACCACTATCCGATGATGATCGTCAGCTATGCCCTGCGCGGTGTGGCCTATCCGCTTTTTGCCTACTCCTTTCTGGTGTGGATCAACCAGCGCTGCGAAGCGCGGATATTAGGCCGCGCGGTATCGTGGTTCTGGATCGCCTTTGGCGTCGGCATGACCATTGTCGGACCCTGGTATTCAGGACTGATGCTGCCTGCCATCGGGGAAACCGCCACCCTGGCCAGCGGTTTTATTTTTGTTGCGCTGGGGGCCGTATGCGCGCTGATCCTCAATAGCGACAGACCCCGTTTTCCCCGCAGCCAGAGCATCCGTCAGGCAATGGGCGAGGGGATCATGGTGCTGGTGCGCCAGCCGAAAATGCGTCTCGCGGTGATCGTCAAAACCATCAATGACATCGGCAAATTTTCGCTGGTGATCCTCATGCCGGTGTATCTGCCGCGCTTCGGCTTCAGCATTGCCGAATGGCTGACCATCTGGGGGCTGGTCAATGTGGTCAACATTTTCGCCAGCTATCTGTTCGGCTGGCTGGGGGACACTATCGGCTGGCGCAATACGGTGATGTGGTTTTCCGGCACCCTTTGCGGGCTGGCGTCGCTGGCGGTCTGTTATGCGCCGGTGATCTTTGGTCACAGCAATGCCGCGCTGTTCATGGCGCTTGCGCTCTATGCCATCGGCGTCGGCGCCTTTGGGCCGCTGAGCGCGTTGATCCCCTCGCTGCTGCCGGATAACAAAGGTGCTGCCATTTCCTGTCTTAATCTTGGCTCGGGGCTAAGCAATTTTGCCGGGCCTGTTATCGTCACGCTGTGCGTGGGGCCGCTGGGCGTGGAAGGCACGCTGTGGGTCATTGCGCTGCTCTATTTTTCGGCCAGTATCATGACCGTACCGTTAAAGCTGCCAGGGAAGGCCGCAGACTAGCGATATATCGTCTACGCTTTTTACACAAGCTGCTGATAGCAGTCGGCAAATAACGAGGAAAGCACGATGACAATCAAGAAGGGGATGCTCGGCTCACTGGCGTTAATTGCGGCGGTGAGCCTGCCGGCGCTGGCGGCAGAGCCGATTAAAGTCGGATCCAAAATTGATACCGAAGGGGCGCTGCTGGGCAATATCATTTTGCAGGTGCTGGAAAGCCACGGCGTGAAGACCGTTAATAAAGTGCAACTCGGTACCACGCCGGTGGTGCGCGGGGCGATCACCTCCGGCGAGCTGGATATTTATCCGGAATACACCGGCAATGGCGCGTTCTTCTTTAAAGATGAAAACGACGCGGCGTGGAAAAACGCGCAGCAGGGCTATGAAAAAGTCAAAAAACTGGATGCCGAACAGAACAAGCTGGTATGGCTGACGCCTGCGCCCGCCAACAACACCTGGACTATCGCCGTGCGTAAGGACGTGGCAGAGAAGGGCAAGCTGACCTCCCTTGACGATCTGAGCCGTTACCTGAAAGAGGGCGGCACCTTCAAACTGGCGGCGTCGGCGGAATTTATCGAACGCGCCGATGCGCTGCCTGCCTTTGAAAAAGCTTATGGCTTTAACCTGAGTCAGGATCAGCTACTGTCGCTGGCAGGCGGCGATACCGCCGTTACCATCAAAGCCGCGGCGCAGCAAACCTCCGGCGTGAATGCCGCCATGGCCTACGGCACCGACGGCCCGGTGGCGGCGCTGGGTCTGCAAACCCTGAGCGATCCGAAAGGCGTACAGCCGATTTACGCCCCAACGCCGGTGGTGCGCGAGGCGGTGCTGAAAGCGTATCCGCAGCTGGACGAATGGCTGAAGCCGGTCTTCGCCAGCCTTGATGAAAAAACGCTGCAACAGCTGAATGCCAGCATCGCCGTGGAAGGCCTGGACGCGAAGAAAGTCGCCGCTGACTACCTGAAGCAAAAAGGACTGGTGAAGTAATCACAGGATGGGATGGTATTGATCCGTTGTCATAATCGCGTGGTGTTGCTGCTGGCGCTGATCGCGCTGGCAGCCTCGCTGCTGCCCTTCGTTAATTATGCGCCGAACCGACTGGTATCCGGCGAAAGCCGTCTGTTATGGCAGGTCTGGCCGGCCTCGTCATGGCTGTGGCTGGCAGCGCCGTTGCTGCTGATGGCGCTCTGTTTTCTGCCGCGCCGCTGGCCGCAGGCCGCCACGCTTATCCTCGCGGAAGGGCTGTTTATTGTGCTGGTATGGGCGGCAGGCCGGGCGGCGACGGATCTGGCGCAGCAGGGCAGTACGCTTGCCCGTACGTCCATGGGCAGCGGTCTGTGGCTGTGGCTGGCGCTGGCGCTGCTTGCCGCCAGCGATACCATTCGTCGCCTGACGGCAGGCCCGGTCTGGCGCTGGCTATTACATGCGCAACTCTGGATCCTGCCGCTGTTTCTGCTGCACTATGGCTATCTTAACGATCTCTCCCTGCTGAAAGAGTACGCCAACCGTCAGGACGTGTTTGATGATGCGCTGGCCCGCCATCTGCTGTTGCTGGTCGGCACGCTGCTGCCTGCGCTACTGGTGGGCGGGCTGCTGGGGTTGTGGTGTTACCGCCATCCGTCGCGCCAGGGGCCGGTGTTCGCGGTGCTTAACGTCATTCAGACAGTGCCCTCGGTGGCGCTGTTTGGTCTGCTGATCGCGCCCCTTGCCGGTCTGGTGCAACGCTTTCCGGTGCTGGGACAGCTTGGCATTGCCGGTACCGGCCTGACGCCCGCGCTGATCGCGCTCATTCTCTATGCGCTGCTGCCGCTGGTGCGCGGCGTGGTGGCGGGATTAAATCAGGTGCCGCGCGAGGTGCTGGAAAGCGCCGCCGGCATGGGCATGAGCGCCCGGCAGCGCTTTTTGCAGGTGCGCCTGCCGCTGGCGTTGCCTTTATTGCTGCGCAGTCTGCGGGTGGTGACGGTGCAGACCATCGGCATGGCGGTGATCGCCGCGCTCATTGGCGCAGGCGGGTTTGGCGCGCTGGTGTTCCAGGGATTGCTGAGTAGCGCGCTGGATCTGGTGCTGCTCGGCGTGATCCCGGTGATCGCGCTGGCAGTGGTGGTGGACGCATTATTCGGATTGTGGCTCGCGCTGCTGAAGGTAAAACAGGCATGATTGAATTTCGACAGGTCAGCAAAGCATTTAATGGTCAGGACGCGGTCAGCGATCTGAATCTGCATTTCAAAACCGGGGCGTTCACGGTGCTGATCGGCACCTCCGGCTCCGGTAAATCCACCACGCTGAAGATGATCAACCGGCTGGTGGAGCACGATACCGGCACCATTTTGTTTGCCGGTGAGGAGATCCGCTCTTTTCCGATGCTGACGCTGCGCAGGCGCATGGGCTACGCCATTCAGTCCATCGGTCTGTTTCCCCACTGGACGGTGGCGGAAAACATCGCCACCGTGCCGCAGTTGCAGAAATGGCCGCGGGCGCGCATCGCCGCAAGGGTGGATGAGCTGATGGCGCTGCTGGGGCTGGATCCCGGCCTGCGTTCGCGTTATCCCCATGAACTGTCCGGCGGGCAGCAGCAGCGTGTCGGCGTGGCGCGGGCGCTGGCAGCAGATCCGGAAGTGCTGCTGATGGACGAGCCGTTTGGCGCGCTCGATCCGGTGACGCGCGCGGCGCTGCAACAGGAGATGCGCCGCATTCATCAGCTGCTCGGGCGCACCATCGTGCTGGTGACGCACGACATCGACGAAGCCTTACAGCTTGCGGATCATCTGGTGCTGATGGATAACGGCAAAGTGGTGCAACAGGGCACGCCGCTGGAGATGCTCACCCGTCCGGCCACGCCATTCGTGCGCGAATTCTTCGGTCGCAGCGAACTGGGCGTGCGTCTGCTCTCCCTGCGCCGCGTAGGAGATTATCAGCGCGCCGGGGATGCGACCGCAGGCGAACCGCTCAGTGAAAACCTGACCTTGCGCGACGCCCTCTCGGCCTTTGTGGCACAGCAGCGCGACGTGTTGCCGGTGGTGGATGCGCAGGGCATTGCCTGCGGCAGCCTGCATTTTCGCGATCTGCTCAGTACGGAGGCCAACCGTGAAGGTCATCCGTGATCCGCTGTTGTGGCTTATCGCCCTCTTTATCGCGTTGCTGCTGGCGCTGCCGCACAGCGCCACGCTGTTCAGCGCCTGGTTTCCGCAGCTGCCGCGCCCGGTTTATCAGCAGGAATCCTTTCTTACCTTAACTCTGGCGCATTTCTGGCTGGTGGGGATTTCCAGCGTGATAGCGGTGATCATCGGCGTCGGCGCGGGGATCGCGGTGACGCGTCCGGCAGGGCTGGAATTTCGCTCGCTGGTGGAAACCATCGCCGCGGTCGGGCAAACCTTTCCGCCGGTGGCAGTGCTGGCGATTGCCGTGCCGGTGATGGGCTTTGGCAGGGATCCGGCGATAATCGCGCTGATCCTCTACGGCGTATTGCCGATTTTGCAGGGCACGCTGGCAGGGCTTAGCGCCGTACCGGCGGGGGTGATAAGCGTGGCGGAAGGCATGGGGATGAGCGCCTGGCAGCGGCTGATGAAAGTGGAATTACCGCTGGCGGCGCCGGTGATTTTAGCCGGCGTGCGCACCTCGGTGATCATCAACATTGGCACGGCGGCGATCGCCTCGACCGTGGGGGCGAATACCCTCGGCACGCCAATTATCATCGGACTTTCCGGCTTTAATACCGCCTATGTCATTCAGGGGGCGCTACTGGTGGCGCTGGCCGCGATTATTGTCGATCGCGGATTCGAGCGCCTGGCGCGGGCAATGACTAAGCACGCAGAATAAAGAAGTAACCCGCCAGCATCACGCCGCCTGTGCCGCCGATAGCCATAAGTAGAAAGAGGGTGGTGACAAGGATTTTGGACGCCTTCATGTTTTACTCCTGATGATTAACGCAGGGAGTATAACGTGAAGCGCAAGTGTTAACGAACCATTAAATGCCGAGCATCTGGATCGCATGCCCGGCATCCCGCCAGCTGGCCATCTGCTGCATCTGTGAAATCGTCGGCGCATCGCCGCACCACACCATTAAGGTATGCCCGGTAAACTGTTCCGGGCGCAACTGCGTCAGGGAATGTGCCAGCACGCCGGTGCGCCAGCCCTGCTCGCTTGCGATCCAGGCTTCCAGCCACAGCCGCGTGGTATCGTGAATATTCCAGCCGACCACCAGCGCATCATTGCTGCTTTTCTTCCGCGACGAGGTAAGACACAGCGAAATATGGTTGATCAGCACGCCGTCCAGCAGACTCAGCATGGCGAGCAGCGTCGGATCCTGGCAGCGCAGGCGCAGACGCAAAGGAATGAGTAATTGCGTGATGAGAGTATGGGCCGGGAACGCGCGCCCCTGTTCTTTGATCCACAGCCGCAGGCGGGGAAGATTACCGCATTGCAGGTAACCGAGCAGACGCTCCTGTTGCTCCCGCCAGTTATATTCGCTGTCCGTCGCGCCATTCCACAGCAGGGTTTTGACTTTGCCGACCTGCACGCCGCTGTCGATCCAGCGTTTGATTTCGCGGATGCGGTCTATGTCCGCATCATTAAATAACCGGTGCCCGCCATCAGTGCGCTGTGGCGTCAGCAAATCGTAACGGCGTTGCCAGGCCCGCAGGGTAACAGGATTAACGTCGCACAGCTGAGCCACTTCACCGATGGTGTATAGCGCCATAGTTTCACCTTTGCACGGGTCCTGGTCTAACTGTAGACGCTGTTATGCGAACGGCTCTCATTTGCTTGTTTTTTATTCGCCAGGCATACGAAAGGGTGACAACAGGCGGCGTTATTGTGATGGCGGGCACGTTTTTTTGATTTTTTCCGGCGGTTTCACAGAAAGGATCCCCGACGCCCTGTATGTTACGCGCTTTATGCGGTTTCGGTGTTTGGGTATGTACGAGTTTAATCTGGTGTTACTGCTGCTGCAGCAGATGTGCGTGTTTCTGGTCATCGCCTGGCTGATGAGCAAAACGCGCCTGTTTATTCCGCTGATGCAGGTCACCGTCCGGCTGCCGCATAAACTGCTGTGCTATGTCACTTTCTCCATTTTCTGCATTCTGGGCACCTATCTCGGCCTGCACATTGAAGACTCCATCGCCAACACGCGCGCCATTGGCGCGGTGATGGGCGGTCTGCTCGGCGGGCCGGTGGTCGGCGGGCTGGTGGGGCTGACCGGTGGATTACACCGTTACTCCATGGGCGGCATGACGGCGCTCAGCTGCATGGTGTCCACCATCGTCGAAGGGCTGCTGGGCGGCCTGGTGCACAGCTTCCTCATCAAACGCGGCCGCACCGATAAAGTATTCAGTCCGCTGACCGCCGGGGCCATTACGCTGGTGGCGGAACTGGTGCAGATGCTGATCATTCTGCTGATCGCCCGCCCGTTTGAAGACGCGCTGCATCTGGTGAGCAGCATCGCCGCGCCCATGATGGTAACCAATACCGTCGGCGCGGCGCTCTTTATGCGCATCCTGCTGGATAAACGGGCGATGTTTGAGAAGTATACCTCCGCCTTTTCCGCCACTGCCCTGAAGGTGGCGGCCTCCACCGAAGGCATTTTACGCCAGGGGTTTAACGAAGAAAACAGCATGAAGGTGGCGCAGGTGCTCTATCAGGAGCTGGACATTGGCGCGGTGGCCATCACCGATCGCGAAAAGCTGCTGGCCTTTAAAGGCATCGGCGACGATCACCATTTGTCGGGGCGGCCTATTTCCTCACGCTGGACGCAAAAAGCGCTGGAAACCGGGGAAGTGGTCTATGCGGATGGCAATGAAGTGCCGTACCGCTGTTCACTGCATCCCCAGTGCAAGCTGGGCTCGACGCTGGTGATCCCGTTGCGCGGCGAGAATCAGCGGGTAATGGGCACCATCAAACTCTATGAAGCGAAAAACCGCCTGTTCAGTTCCATTAACCGCACGCTGGGGGAGGGGATCGCGCAGCTGCTGTCGGCGCAGATCCTTGCCGGGCAGTACGAGCGGCAAAAAGCGCTGCTCACCCAGTCGGAGATCAAACTGCTGCATGCGCAGGTGAACCCGCATTTTCTGTTTAATGCGCTTAACACGCTGAAGGCGGTGATCCGCCGCGACAGCGAGCAGGCCGGGCAACTGGTGCAGTACCTGTCGACCTTTTTCCGCAAAAACTTAAAACGCCCGTCGGAAGTGGTGACGCTGGCGGATGAAGTGGAGCATGTGAACGCCTATCTGCAAATCGAGCAGGCGCGTTTCCAGTCGCGTTTGCAGGTGCAGCTGTTTGTGCCGGAGGCGCTGTCCTGGCACAAACTGCCCGCCTTTACGCTGCAACCCATCGTTGAAAATGCCATTAAGCACGGTACTTCACAGCTGCTGGGCGTGGGGGAAATCACTATCCGGGCGAGTCTCGACGGGCAGTATATGGTGCTGGATATTGAAGATAACGCGGGTCTGTACCAGCCGAAGGCCAATGCCAGCGGGCTGGGCATGAGCCTGGTGGATAAGCGCCTGCGGGCGCGTTTTGGCGATGATTGCGGTATCGCCGTGGCCTGCGAGCCGGATCGATTTACCCGAATTACCCTACGTTTACCTGTGGAGGAAAGCGCATGTTAAAAGTGCTGATCGTCGATGACGAACCCTTAGCGCGGGAAAATCTGCGTATTCTGCTGGAAGATGAAAGCGATATTGAGATCGTCGGCGAGTGCGCCAACGCCGTGGAAGCCATAGGCGCGGTGCATAAACTGCGCCCGGACGTACTGTTTCTGGATATTCAGATGCCGCGCATCAGCGGGCTGGAGATGGTGGGCATGCTCGATCCTGAGCACCGGCCTTACGTGGTATTTCTCACCGCCTTTGATGAATATGCGGTGAAGGCTTTCGAAGAGCATGCTTTTGATTATCTGCTCAAACCCATTGCATCGCCGCGACTGGCAAAAACCCTGACGCGTTTACGCCAGGAGCGCGGCGTGCAGGACGTCTCTGTGCTGCCGGAAAATCAGGCGCCGCTGAAGTTTATTCCCTGCACCGGGCACAGCCGCATTTATCTGTTGCAGATGGACGATGTGGCGTACGTCAGCAGCCGCCTGAGCGGGGTGTATGTGACCAGTCACGAAGGCAAAGAGGGGTTTACCGAGCTGACGCTGCGCACTCTGGAAAGCCGTACGCCGCTGATGCGCTGTCACCGGCAATATCTGGTGAATATGGCGCACTTAAAAGAGATCCGCTTTGAGGATAATGGTCAGGCTGAATTACTGCTGCGCGAAGGGCATACCGTGCCGGTCAGCCGTCGTTATCTGAAAAATCTAAAAGAAGCGCTGGGTCTGTAAAACGCGGGGATCGTGGTAAACTGCGTTTTTGTATTTTTCTCCACCGAAGGCACTATGATCAGTAACGATATTTTACGAAGCGTCCGCTATATCTCTAAATTCAACAATCAAGATCTGCTGCGTATTTTCGCGCTGGGTGAAGCGGATGTCACCGCAGAACAGCTGGTGCCATGGCTGCGCAAGGAAGATGAAGAGGGCTTTGTGCGCTGCCCGGATATTCTGCTCGCCTGCTTCCTGAATGGTCTGATTTATGAAAAGCGTGGCCGGGATGAATCGGCGCCTGCGCTGGCGGTAGAGCGTCGCGTGAATAACAATATCGTGCTGAAAAAACTGCGTATCGCCTATAACCTGAAAACCGACGATATTCTGGCGATTTTAACCGCGCAGCAGTTCCGTGTGTCGATGCCGGAGATCACCGCCATGATGCGCGCGGCGGATCATAAAAACTTCCGTGAATGTGGGGATCAGTTCCTGCGCTATTTCCTGCGTGGTCTGGCGGTACGTGTGCACGCCGCGAAATAAGGATTTTGCGCCGGGTGGCGCTTCGCTTACGCCGGCCTACAGGTAGGGTGAACTGGCGTGGGATTTGCCGGGTGGCGCTTCGCTTACGCCGGCCTACAGGTAGGGTGGAATTTGCGCGGTTTTGCCGGGTGGCGCTGCGCTTACACCGGCCTACAGGGCGATGAGGTTTGTGTAGGCCCGGCAAGCTTGCGCCGCCGGGCAATATCACACTTACTCTTGAACTTCTTTAAAACCACGAGATTTCAGCAGGGCTTCAGACTTGGACATGCTGACGCCTTCTTTCACATCACCGGTAAACTCCGCGCCCTGAATTTTTTGCAGCGCGTCACGGTCAACTTTGCTGTAATCCACGGTCAGGGTTTCGGTTGCAGAGGTATCGCCATATTCCAGGCTCTCTTCCACGCCCTTAATCTCTTTATATTTTTCGCTGATTGGCCCCAGACGTTGCATCGCTTCTTCTTTATTCGCCACGCCCAGACCCGCATAGTGCAGGGTATTTTTCGCTGTCTGACGCAGTACTACGTCATTTTTGTAGTAATAGGTCAGGGATAAATCGGTTTTACCGTCTGACCAGGTAAAGGTTTTGCTTTCTTCTTTATCGCCACAGCCGCTCAGCGCGACAACCACGAACGCCGTGAACACGAGTGCGCCTAATTTTTTTAAGATGTTCATACTGCTCCTTAATATGAGAAAAAATCACCATCCCTGAAATCATAGTGCAATAAAAAAAGGGCGCTGTATAAACAGCGCCCGGTTAAGCATATTTGGGATTATTTCACCTGCTGGCCGGGTTTTGCGCCATCATCCGGGCTTAACAGGAAAATGTCGCTGCCGCCAGGGCCTGCGGCCATCACCATGCCTTCAGAAATGCCAAAGCGCATTTTACGTGGCGCAAGGTTGGCGACCATGACCGTCAGGCGGCCAATCAGCGGCTGCGGATCCGGATATGCAGAGCGAATACCGGAGAAGACGTTACGTTTCTCGCCGCCCAGATCCAGCGTCAGGCGCAGCAGCTTATCTGAACCTTCCACAAATTCGGCGTTTTCAATCAGCGCCACGCGCAGATCGATTTTCGCGAAATCATCAAAGGTAATGGTGTCCTGAATCGGATCGTCTGCCAGCGGGCCGGAAACCGGTGCGCTTGCCGCCTTCACTTCTTCCTTAGAGGCTTCCACCAGCGCTTCAACCTGTTTCATTTCGATACGGTTGTAGAGTGCCTTAAAGGTGTTGACCTTGTGCGCCAGCAGCGGCTGGTTAATGGCATCCCATTCGAAGGTGGTGTTGAGGAAAGCTTCGGCGCGGGCGCTCAGCTCCGGCAGCACCGGCTTCAGCCAGGTCATCAGCACGCGGAACAGGTTCAGACCCATGGTGCAGATGGCCTGCAGATCGGCGTCGCGGCCTTCCTGTTTCGCCACCACCCACGGTGCCTGCTCGTCAACGTAGCGGTTCGCCACGTCAGCCAGCGCCATGATTTCACGCACCGCTTTGCCAAATTCGCGGCTCTCCCAGGCTTCGCCAATGCTCTGTGCGGCATCGGTGAAGGTTTTATACAGCGCCGGATCAGCCAGCTCAGACGCCAGCACGCCGTCAAAGCGTTTGGCGATAAAGCCTGCGTTACGGGATGCCAGGTTGACCACTTTGTTAACGATGTCGGCGTTCACGCGCTGGACAAAATCTTCCAGGTTCAGGTCGATGTCGTCGATTCGCGAGGAGAGCTTGGCGGTGTAGTAATAGCGCAGGCTGTCAGCGTCAAAATGGTTCAGCCAGGTGCTGGCTTTGATAAAGGTGCCGCGGGATTTGGACATCTTCGCGCCGTTCACCGTCACATAGCCGTGGACGAACAGGTTGGTCGGCTTGCGGAAGCCGCTGCCTTCCAGCATTGCCGGCCAGAACAGGCTGTGGAAATAGACAATGTCTTTACCGATGAAGTGATACAGCTCGGCATCGCTGTCTTTTTTCCAGTAAGCGTCGAAGCTTTCGCTATCGCCGCGCTTGTCGCACAGGTTCTTGAAGGAACCCATATAACCGATAGGCGCATCCAGCCAGACGTAGAAATATTTACCCGGCGCGTCCGGAATTTCGAAGCCGAAGTAAGGGGCATCGCGGGAGATGTCCCACTGTTGCAGACCGGATTCAAACCACTCCTGCATTTTGTTCGCCACCTGCTCCTGCAACGCGCCGCTGCGGGTCCACGCCTGCAACATTTCGCTGAAGGACGGCAGATCGAAGAAGAAGTGCTCGGAATCACGCATTTCCGGCGTCGCGCCGGACACCACGGATTTCGGCTCGATAAGTTCGGTCGGGCTATAGGTCGCGCCGCACACTTCGCAGTTATCACCGTACTGATCCGGAGATTTACATTTCGGGCAGGTGCCTTTCACAAAACGGTCCGGCAGGAACATGCCTTTTTCCGGATCGTAAAGCTGAGAGATGGTGCGGTTCTTAATAAACCCGTTCTCTTTCAGGCGACCGTAAATCACACTGGCCAGCTCGCGGTTTTCGTCGCTGTGCGTGGAGTGATAGTTGTCGTAGCTGATGTTAAAGCCGGCAAAATCAGTCTGATGTTCCTGACTCATTTCGGTAATCATCTGCTCCGGAGTAATACCCAACTGTTGAGCTTTCAGCATGATTGGCGTGCCGTGGGCATCGTCGGCGCAGATGAAGTTTACCTCGTGGCCGCGCATTCGCTGGTAACGGACCCAGACATCAGCCTGGATGTGCTCCAGCATATGGCCGAGGTGGATGGAGCCGTTGGCGTACGGCAGCGCGCACGTTACCAGAATTTTCTTCGCGACTTGAGTCATAGTGAACATTACTTCTTCTGTGAAAAAAGGGGTTTTGATATTACCAAAACAGCAATTATTAAGTAAGCACAAACCCGCCTCTTTCAGGTAAACTTGCATGACGAGCTAATCATACAAATACAAAGGAGTCGGGATGAACTCGCAATCCCAGGCCAAATCCCCGGAAGCCTTGCGCGCAATAGTTGTCGGAACCCTGGCAAATTTCCAGCACCCCACGCTGACCCATAATCTTACGGCCCTGAAAGCCGTCCATCATGTCGCCTGGATGGATGACACGCTGCACATCGAACTGCTGATGCCGTTCCCGTGGCGCAGCGCTTTTGAAGAGCTGAAAGAGGAGTGCAGCGCCGAGCTGCTGCGCCTTACCGGCGCGAAAGCCATCGACTGGAAGCTGTCGCACACGGTCGCCACCTTAAAGCGCGTGAAAAATCAGCCGGGCATCAACGGCGTGAAAAATATCATCGCGGTCAGTTCCGGTAAGGGCGGGGTAGGGAAATCCTCAACTGCGGTCAACCTGGCGCTGGCGCTGGCGGCGGAAGGGGCGAAAGTTGGCATTCTCGATGCCGATATTTATGGCCCGTCGATCCCCACCATGCTGGGTGCCGAAGGTGAACGTCCGACATCGCCGGACGGTACGCACATGGCGCCAATCATGGCCCACGGCCTTGCCACCAACTCCATTGGCTATCTGGTTACCGACGAGAACGCGATGGTGTGGCGCGGGCCAATGGCCAGCAAAGCGCTGCTGCAACTGTTGCAGGAATCTCTGTGGCCGGATCTGGATTATCTGGTGCTGGATATGCCGCCGGGCACCGGTGACATTCAGCTGACGCTGGCGCAGAACGTGCCGGTGACCGGCGCGGTGGTCGTCACCACGCCGCAGGATATTGCGCTGATCGATGCGAAAAAAGGCATCGTGATGTTTGAGAAAGTGGAAGTGCCGGTGCTGGGCATCGTGGAAAACATGAGCGTGCACATTTGCAGCAATTGTGGTCACCACGAACCAATTTTCGGCACTGGTGGCGCAGAGAAGCTGGCGGAGCAGTATCACACCCAGCTTCTGGGCCAGATGCCGCTGCACATCAGCCTGCGTGAAGATCTGGATAACGGCACGCCGACCGTGGTCAGCCGTCCGGACAGCGAGTTTACGGCAATGTACCGTAAGCTGGCGGGGCGTGTCGCCGCGCAGCTGTACTGGCAGGGCGATGTGATCCCGGCGGAAATCGCATTCCGCGCGCTGTAAAACAAAACCCCTTGCCGTCCGGTGAGGGGTTCTTTTTCGTTCATCAGCTTAGCCGGTAGTGCAGCAGCACATATTCCCCTTCCGGCGACTCGCCTTTCGCTTCCACATGCCAGCCATGACGCTGATAAAATGCCAGCGCAGCCTTGTTTTGCGCCAGACATTTCAGCGCCCCGGTGCTGGTAAATTCCGACTGCACCTTTTTCAGCAGCGCGCTGCCGACGCCTTTTCCCTGCGCGTGGGGATCCACAAACAGATTGTGCAGAAAGTTATTGCTCACCGAAACCGAGGCAAAGCCCAGCCGGTGCCCGTCTTCTTCCGCAACCCAAATCTGTTCGCCCAGGGTGGCGGCGTCGAAATCTTCCAGTTGCCACTCCTCGCCCTCAAGCCATGTCCAGCTGTGACGACGTGCCTGCAAATAAAGCGTGCGTAAAAAAGGGCGATCGCTCTCTGTCCAGTTGCGTATGCGCATCTCTTATCCCGGCCTGTCGATCAGCGGTGGTAGAAAATCTCACCGTCGTAGGCTTTAAGGATTTTCCCGTCGGCATCGGTGATCAGCACGTAGTTGCCGCCCATATAGGTCCAGTGGCTTCCGGCATCCGGCGCCGGCAGGTTACGCGCCTGCCACTGTTTAATATTGTATTCTTCGGTGCGGTACATTTCCGGCACCGTATCGCCTGGTTTAAATTTCGTGAAGTCGGCAATAAATTCCTGAATTTCATACTTCTGAATACCGGTTCCCTGCGGCGCAGCCAGTACCGCGCCTGAGGTCATCAACAGCGCGCCCAGAAGTAACATCTTCGTCTTACCCATAATCTCTCCGTTTTTGACAGGCGTTTTATTTTTCTACCGCCCTCTGGTAAATCATGCGCGCTAACATTGCTGCGATTTATGACTGAAAGCAACAGCGCTTTGCGAAAAAGTGTAAGCAAAGGCGGGGCAAAGCAGAAGCAGCGAAGCGCGTTAACCGCGCTCCGCTTTCATCGTGGAAAGGCTTTTGGGATGATTCCTGGCTCAGAAACCTTCAAGGACAATCTTGCCCACCGCCCGTTGTGTCTCGATCAGCTTATGCGCCTTACGCAGATTTTCCGCATTAATAGTGCCGCCATGCTCACCCAGCGTGGTTTCAATCACGCCGCTGTCGATAAGGGAGGCCACGCGGGTCAGCAGGTGGTGCTGCTCGATCATGTCCGGGGTTTCAAACATGGAGCGGGTGAACATAAATTCCCAGTGCAGGGAGATACTTTTCGCTTTCAGCGGACGGGCGTCCAGGGTGTCGGGATCGTCAATCAGCGCCAGTTTTCCCTGCGGCATCAGCGCATCAATCAGCTGTTGATAGTGATCGCTGGTATTGGTCAGGCTGGCGACATGCGTCACCTGTTTGATGCCGATGCGCGCCAGCTCCTCGCTGAGCGGTTTACTGTGGTCAATCACATGATGCGCGCCGCGATCGCGCACCCACTGCTGGCTTTGCGGTCGTGAGGCGGTGCCGATCACCGTCATTTTTGTCAGCTTACGCGCCAGCTGGGTCATGATCGAACCCACGCCGCCCGCCGCGCCGACGATCAAAAGCACATCGCCTTCGTTGCCGTTTTCCGCGACGCCAAGGCGATCGAACAGCATCTCCCAGGCGGTAATGGCGGTGAGCGGCAGCGCGGCCGCAGAGGCATTATCCAGCGATGCCGGTTTATGGGCCACGATGCGCTCGTCCACCAGCTGATATTCGGCGTTGCTGCCCGGACGGGTCAGCGCCCCGGCGTACCAGACGGTATCGCCTGGCTTAAACAGGGTCACGGACTCGCCCACCTCACTCACGACGCCCACAGCATCCCAGCCCAGAATACGCGGCGTGTCAGCGTTAAAGCCCGCGCGTACTTTGGTATCCACCGGATTGACGGAAATGGCCTGGATCTGCACCAGCAGATCGTGGCCCCGGGCGACAGGTTTTTCGGTGTCGATATCACGCAGGAAATCGAGGTTGCTGCCGTTCTGCGCGGCGGCGGTAATGGCGATTGCTTTCATAACTACTCCATAGCGTTGAGCGAATGTATTCAGCATAGCCGCCCACCGGCGCGGGAAACACCCGGCGTAAAAAGCAGGACTTATCCTCCGGGAGTGAAAATCAGCGCAGCATTCATAGCCGTTCTGCGCTAATCAGCTGCTTCGAGATTTTCGCCTCCGGCATCATCGCCTGAAGTCCGGCAATCAGGGCGTCCCCGGCTTCGTGCAGCGCGTCCAGCGGCATTTCCGGCAGGCTTTCGAGGATAAACCACATCTGCGTAGCGCTGGCATCCAGACGGGTGCGCACGCCCTGACGCCAGTTCCAGCGTCGGCAGGTGACGCCGGTATCGTCCCGCCAGACCGCTTCCCCCGGCTCCGGATGTTCCAGCACGGTTTCACCTTCTTTAACGGTATCGAAATCCTCGCTGCCATCAGCGATAACCAGCCGCGGCTGCCCGTTGTAGGCGGCGATGTTCTCTCCTCCCACCGGGATCGCATACTGAATGCTGATAGCGTTATACAGATCCACGACCGGGTCTATGGCGGGCAGCGTGCCATCGCGCAACACACGTTTACGCAGCGCTTCCGCCGAGCAGGGAGTGCGTTTAGGTTTTGCGCCAAAGGCTTTGAATACCGTGGCCCAGGCGGCCAGGTGGGCGTCGGCCCAGGGAACATCCTGCGCGCTGACGGATTCACAGGCCCGTGCAAGGGCGTGTGCGCCTGATTCAGGATGTGCCAGCGCATGGGCTTCCACAACCACGCTCAGGGCGCGGAATCCGGGCGCAAGGGCTGCCACGGCAGGATCGATTGACGGTGTCACAGTTAACATTGGATAATCCTTTAATGACTATTTCAGACCATGGTAATGACCAGTGACTAATAAAGTCAATATATTGACCAGTCAGGGAGCCGATGTTGACCGGGTGAGCGAAGCGCTCGCGGAACGCATCCGCGCCTTTCGCCAGCAGCAAAAACTGTCGTTAGACACCCTTGCCCGGCGGGCGGGCGTCAGCAAAGGCATGCTGGTGGAAATCGAAAAAGGCGCAGCCAATCCCAGCATCGCTATTCTCTGTAAACTGTCTGCCGCCATGGGCGTATCGGTGGCGGATATTGTCGATGTGGCCAGCAAACCCGGCGTGCATGTCATCCCTGAAAATGAAATCCTGACGCTGTGGACGGGTGAAAAGGGCGGTTCTGCGCGCCTGCTGGCGGGCACCAGCGGCCCGGACATGGTGGAGCTCTGGCGCTGGGAGATGTTCCCCGGAGAACGTTTTACGTCGGCAGGCCATCCGCAGGGCACCTTTGAGCTGTTTCATGTCGAGCAGGGGCAACTGACCATCAACATTGATGCGCATGAATTTGTGTTGCCAAAAGGCCACTCCGCTGTGGCAAAAACCGACGTGCCGCACCACTATGCGAATGAGTCTAAGGCTAAAGTGATATTTACCATGACGGTGGCTGAGCTGGCCCGCAAATAAAAAGCGATCAGATCCCTTTATATAAACGCGACATCTGGCCGGGAGTAATATTAAACATTTCCTTAAAGCTGTGGGTGAAATGGGATTGATCGGCAAAATTAAGACCGGCGGCAATATCCGATAAGCTCAGGCCGCGTAATAATAAATTTTTCGCTATTTTTAACTTTTCCACTTTTAGCCAGGCGAAGGGCGGCAGGCCATAAGAGGCGGAAAAAATACGCACCAACTGCACGGCGCTGAGTCCGTACTGCGCGGAGAGGTCGTTGAGCGACGGCGGTTCGAGCAGTTCATCTTTCAGCTGGGCGGCGATCCTCGCGGCCAGCACCGCGTCCTGATCGAACAGAATAAGTTTGGTGCGGCAACCGGTACGTTGCAGCACCTTTTTTAATAATACTGCCAGGCGTTCCAGCACTTCATCATCGGAATGCGCGTAATCCAGGCAATACGCCCCGGTTTTAATAATGTCGTCGGCAATATCGGGCGCGGTGAAGACGCTCTTTCGGAATTCATCATCCTCAGGCAGGCCGGTAAGTTCGGCCAGCACCTGAGGTGGAATGTAAAAGCTGTAATAAACCCAGTTATAAGGCGTGGGCGTGGCGGCCTGTACCTGGCCGGGATTATAAACGGTAATATCCGCAATACTGGCTTCAGAACGTTTACCGTCAAGCCAGATTTTCTCCCTGCCGGCCAGGTTTGCGCCCAGATAAAATTCATCGTGGGAGTGCCGGGGAAAAACATGGTTGGTGCTGTCAGAAAGCGTGATCTCAACCGTTCCTGTCTTCCGATACCCTGTGATAGCCATCGTTCACCCGTCCTGTATGCTGAATACGCCACACTTCCGCAGCCAGAGAAAAGAAGCATATTAACAGAATGGCAACAAAGGAGGACGCTGTCGGCGACAGTCGGGGGTCAAAAATCTGAAAGCCAAAGGTAAAGACCGGGCTGACAGAAATTAATACCATCACCCGCGAAGGCGCTAAGGATTTTATGCCATATTGCAGGCACCATAGCGGAATAATCAACCCCAGGACTGCCAGCAGCAGCACGCCGGGAAACAGGTTTTGCATATCGCTTTGCACATCCTGTAGCTGAAAACTAAACAGTAGCGTCACCAGCACCGTCAGGTAAAAGCGGTGCGCCATAATAGATTCCGGACGACATTCATCCTCACTGAGTTTCTTACTGAGGATATTGGAGAAAATGCTGAACAGGGCGCAGCCGATGGAAAGGGCAATACCAATGATCACTTCCTGTACGGATAAATTATAGGTATTACGCCCCTCCTGCAGACTGATAACCCCCAGCCATAATGAGCTACAGGCAATGCCTGTCAGCAGCAACCAGCGATATTCCCGTTTTTCGGTTCTGAAAAAGAACGGCACAATCATAACCATTAAAAGTGGTGCAACGCCGGTGATAATCGCCGACGCGCTGGCAGGCTCTAAATATTTTAAACAGTAGAAGAACGTGATCCACGATCCCGCTGTTGTCATATTAAGCGCAACCAGAGGCTTCCAGGTTCTGTAAGGACGCAGGTATTCCTTTCGCAAGCGGAGCAGGCAGAAGATCTGAAAAAATACCAGCACGGTTGAGAAGACAATACAGGTGACCATCATCGGATGCGCAGACTGTACCAGGAATCCCGAATAGACCTCTTTTCCGGCGTCCAGAAAGTTGTAAATGAAAACCATAATAAAACCGAACACTGCACCACTATAATTATTCATAGTTATCTCAGGCTAATTCAAATAAGACGCCATTTTTTTCAAACTCTCTGATCTGCGCATAGTCCGCTTCGATCTGCTGCTGGCTTTCATGGCACAGATAAATAATGCCAGGGTTGGTAAACAGATCGGTGGTGCGGTAGATTTTTTCACCCGCATCCGGCGTATGCATAACGCCATAAAAAGAGGGCAGTTGCGCGAGCAATTCCTGACAACGGTTTTGTCTAACCACGCCATCCACATCCGACGCCAGCGTGACGCAATAGAGCGTTTTCATGAGCTGATAATGCTGCTGTAGCCGGGCGGTGAAGCGTTGCGGGTTAAGATAACGCTCAGCGGTTAAGGTCACATGGCTGTAACCCAGGGCTGCCACTACCGCGTTGTGCATAATAGTGCCCTGCATACGGGCTGCCGTTTCGATTAATACCGGGCCTTTGGCGGTCATCATTAATTCACTGTGCGACGGGCCGTTTTTAATGCCTAACAGCGTCAGGGCTTTTTGCACATAGGCGATTAACGCCTCCTGCTCTTTACCCTGATAGGGCAGCAGCACCTCTTTTTCACAAATCAGTGAAGCATTTCTGACCTGCTTTTTATCGTCAGACCAGATTTCGCTGATCAAATGCTCGCCGTCAATACTGACGGCATTCACGATAAACTGGCGGCCAATTAATCTCTCCTGCAACAGTACTTCGCTGTTGTGTAAACCCAGGCGGTTGGTTTTGCCGTGAATATCGGTGAAGGCCTCGTTCAGCTCTTCAAAATTATGACAAAAGCGCACGCCATCGGCCCCTGCGCTGTCGACCGGTTTTACCACCACCGGCCAGCAGGCGGAGGTTTTCACCCAAATCCAGGCATCGGCCAGCGAATCCGTCACCATCTGCGGGATGGCGCGTAAACCACCCTGGCGCAGCGCTTCCTGCATTTTGAATTTATTGCGGCGTAATGCGCTGGTGGCATAGTCATTGCCCGCGGTGCCAAGCTCGGTTGAGAGAAAATCGGCAAGTTCGACGCCCGTTTCCGTGCCGGGAATAATAACCGTCGGGCCATAAAACGCGAGGCTTACTGCCAGTTCCCGCATCGCCGCAACGGAGTGGTCTCTCAAGATTAAATGCTTATCAAAAGTCTCAGGGCGATACGATAAAAGATAATCCCCAGGGATCACCGGATTGCTTTGAATATGAACGCAGCGCCAGCCTTCTTTTCTGAACAGCGGCGCCAGTTCCGCGCCTGTGGAATAACCATCAACAATGCAGATTGTTTTAGACATGTTATTTACCTTTGGTGGCAATAAGAACAAGGTTGTCGTCAACTTCTTTCGATTTAAGATCGAAGCTGCCGAAGATCCCGACATCAATAAACCCGGCGGCCAGTAACGCCTCCCGCAAATACTCTTTTTCATACAGGCGCGTTAAGCAGGTCCACTGACTGTTATTTTTTTCATAGGCAACGGTAAGAATGCGTTTTTCCCAGTCCATGGTTAATGTCTCCTGTACGCCGTTATGGTGACGTACCAGCAGACCTGAGGTATCGATACGGTTACGCGCCCGATCCATGTCGGCGAGTTCCATGATCAGCACGCCGCCGGGCTTCAGCGCGGCGAACCAGGCGGGCAGCACGTTGAGATCTTCTTCTTCGCTCTGGTAATAACCAAAGCTGGTATAAACGTTCAGTAATAAATCAAACTCTCCGGCAGGCAGCGTTGCCATGTCGGCGCGGATATAGTGCGGGCCAGGGGAAATCTGACGGGCAATCTCCAGCTGCGCGGCGGATAAATCCAGTCCCGTGACGCGATAGCCACACTCATGGAGCGCTTTACTCATCTTGCCAATGCCGCAGCAAATATCGAGCGCGGCGGGATAAGAAGCCGGAGGAAAAGCCTGTGAAATTGCCCGGGCGGCGTCGGTATATTCATCATAGCGACCCAGATCGTCAGAGATTTCAGTAAAAAATACCGGGAATCCGCCCTGGTCATTCATCCCGCCCGCACATTCATTAATACTCATGGTGTCTTCCTTCTTCGTTATTATTTACAGCTGCGCCTGAGTGTCCTGCGGATAAATAGTTTCCATGGAGTCATGGGTAAGTTCAGGATCGTTAAGATCTAAATCGTTCGCATAAGTGAAGACGATCACGGTTCTGCGGGACGCGCTGGTTAACGGGGAAATACGGTGTAACGCATCTCTGGCGCGCAGCAGATAACATTGTCCCTGCGAGACATGGCGGCTACGTATGGTGTTTTCCGTCAGCACATCTTTTATCCATTCCCGGGTGGCGGTTTTTTT
The DNA here is from genome assembly GCF_055804875.1 of Enterobacter sp. K510. Lineage (NCBI taxonomy): Bacteria > Pseudomonadati > Pseudomonadota > Gammaproteobacteria > Enterobacterales > Enterobacteriaceae > Enterobacter > Enterobacter sp. K510. The sequence goes on from NZ_JBNRLQ010000002.1 coordinate 121,380, forward strand.
CCAGGGGACACGGGGAATAAACTCCACGCGCGCGCCGGCGAATACATCCGGCTCGTCGATCACCCAGACTAAGGCGTAGGAGTAGTCATCCCAGTGCCAGCCGTGGGTGTCGCCGGTTTTGTTTTGTGAATTAATAATGAATTCTTCCGGGGCGTAAGGCACCCGATAAAGCGTTTCGCCGGTAATGCGGCTGAAAAAATTGAGAATGCTTGGGCTGTCAAAAAACGCGGGAATATATTCCCCCTGTTCGCGGATGACATTCCGTCCAACGCTGTCGTAAGCGCGCGGCGTATTGCCGCTCTGGGCAATTATCACTTCACGCCGTAATGCTTCTTCACTCAACAGGCGGCGCGCTTCCGTTTCCATCCCTTCACGAACGTCATGCGGCAGCAAATCATCTATCACCACCATCAGATCTTCCTGGTAATCGCTTTTAAGGTAATTCACCAGCGATACCGGAAACTGACGTATATGATTTTCAATTTTTTCTTCGATACTCACGGTTCTCTCCTGCCCAAAAGTTAATGCGTCTGTAGTCGAACTTCATTTTGCATGGCAGGCAGAATATCTCTTGTATGAGATTTCAGGATTTGATTAAAAAATGAGCTAACCGGATGCGGAACGCTTAGTCAGGTAAGTAAATATTAAATTTAAGTGTTTGATAAACATCTACATTAATCATGCTGGCGTGTAAGAGAGGGTGACAAAGTGAGAAATTTTCACTTCGCATTAAGTAAGTTTAATCGGCGGGGCGTGGGCATAAGTAAAACTTTTGCGGCAAGCTGTCACTGCCGCCCGTTGTGCAGAATGGGCGGCAGTGACGTTAATTATTTATTACTGATTTTCTGAGTCCCCTCGCTTTTACTTTTCTTGTTTTGTGCCTTTGTTTTATTTATGTCACATGTACCATTAGCTTCAGTAACTTGTGTGCAGCCTGATTTTTCAAGTTGCTTACGAAAGCTGGCATTTATGGCATAGGCATTAGAAGTGACTAATCCAGTTATGATTGCTATCATCATTAACTTTTTCATTATTGCTATCGCTTATTTTATAAATATCACATGAGTCGGTAAATATTTTTATATACTCCATGCCGCCTGTAAAACCAATGACAAAACAGGACAGATAGAGCAGGGCGCTACATAAAATGTATTTGAGCATTTTTTATATTGAGCAGGTTGATTATTATGAATCAACCCGGTAATTTGCTGTATTCTTATCAAATACAGACTAAGGTTATTAATGAAAATGCGAATGGCCGCCGAAGCCTTCTGATCGGCTATTATCATGACCATAGCCATGTCCGCCAAAGGCATGGGAATGGGCATTATCTGCACCGCGACCATTAGACTCGCCTTTCCGTGCGCCATTGTTACCGTGATTAGCCCCGTTATATTGGGTGCGAACCAGTACCGGCATATGTGGCACGCTAATTTGCGCCTGAGGATCGACCTTAGCAATAGCGCCCGCCGTTGTGGTGAAGGTTTTGCCTTCGACAGTGACGTTAACCTGTGTATCTGGTTTCAGGCTGTTAACGCTGACATTAATGCTGTCAACCTGCTCAGGTGTGGCGACTGCAGGAGACTGCATAATACCTTTCACCATGGCGGGAGCGGTCACAGAAGGTTGATAAGTGCCCGGTCGGCGAGAAGCACCGCTATAGCTGATTGCCTGCGCGGGTGCAGAATAGGTAGCTACAGGCGTTAGCGTGCCCGGCGCCTGTAAATTGGCAACAGGCACTTTTTGATAAAGCTGTGCCGGAATAGCGCCAGGCACGCGCTGCGGCGTGAGTTGCGTGGGCACAGCGTTGGTAAGTTGCGGTGTTTTCTGTGCAATGGCCGCAGGCGTAAGATTCAGCACAGGCGTACGTTGTTCAACCGCTTTCGGAGTCAGCTGCAAACCGGGCACGCGCTGCGGCGTGAGCTGCGTGGGCACAGCGTTGGTGAGTTGCGGTGTTTTCTGCGCAATGGCTGCAGGCGTAAGATTCAGCACAGGCGTACGTTGTTCAACCGCTTTCGGAGTCAGCTGCAAAGCGGGCACGCGCTGCGGCGTGAGCTGCGTGGGCACAGCGTTGGTGAGTTGCGGTGTTTTCTGTGCAATGGCTGCAGGCGTGAGATTCAGCACAGGCGTACGTTGTTCAACCGCTTTCGGAGTCAGCTGCAAAGCGGGCACGCGCTGTGGCGTGAGCTGTGTGGGCACAGCGTTGGTAAGTTGCGGTGTTTTCTGCGCAATGGCTGCAGGCGTAAGATTCAGCACAGGCGTACGTTGTTCAACCGCTTTCGGAGTCAGCTGCAAACCGGGCACGCGCTGCGGCGTTGCCTGCGGAACGCCATCTGTTTTCACAGAGGGTATGGCGTCCGGAATATGATTATTGCGATCGTCTGCCGTTGGCGCGAAGGTGCCGGGGCGGGTTGAGTATCCGGAGTACGCGTTAAAACCATAGCTGGCTGCGGTTGGTGCAGACTGCGTCGTGCTCCCCATGTGCGAGTTATCCATTGAACCATTTTCAGCTTGCTTAACCGCGTTGTACGCATCATGTACACGGCTTGCTGTTGCATCATTATGGTTATTGGCTTGATCCTGCATGGCGCTTGAAAGGCGATTGTTCATAATGGAAACGCTTTCATTTGCCGCTGCGTTAAAGGCAATTGCCGCTAATACGACCGCGGCGAGAGTAGAGATTTTCATATTGATTGACTTCGTGAATAGTAAAGATTGTATCTATAAAAGAGACGCATTAGTTCAGCGCCGTTACTATCCTCCTGTCAAGATTTGTAAATGTTGATCCAGATCACACTAAGCACGAATACCTTAAGCAGGCTAATAGCCGGACGGCAGAAACTTTATGAAATTCCTTGTGCCCGATAACAGCCCGCGGCTACACTAAATTCTGTTGCAGTGTTAACTGTAAATAATTGATTTTGATTCAAATGACTCGGGGTGCCCTTCTGCGTGAAGGCTGAGAAATACCCGTACCACCTGATCTGGATAATGCCAGCGTAGGGAAGTCAGATGCCTCTGCCGGCGTCCCTTCTTCGCAGTCTGGCAGGAGCAAAAAATGCAACCTGACCTGCTAAATCCGGCGCATATCGCCACTCTGTTACAACACTTCCGCCGCCATTCCCCCCTTGTCCACTGTATGACTAACGACGTGGTGCAGAGCTTTACCGCTAACGTTTTGCTGGCGCTCGGCGCGTCCCCGGCGATGGTAATCGAGCCGGAAGAGGCCGTGCAGTTCAGCGCTATCGCCGATGCGCTGCTGGTTAACGTTGGCACCCTGACGGCAGATCGCGCCGGAGCCATGCACGCGGCCATTAACAGCGCCCGCGAGGCGGGAAAACCCTGGACGCTCGATCCCGTGGCGGTTGGCGGCCTGACGTTCCGCACCGATTTTTGCCGGGAACTGCTGATCCTGCGCCCGGCGGCTATTCGCGGCAATGCGTCGGAGATCCTCGCGCTGGCGGGCATGCAGGCGGGCGGTCGCGGCGTCGATACCACAGATACCATTCACGCGGCGCTGCCTGCCGCCGTGGCGCTGGCACGGCAGAGCGGGGCGGTGGTGGCGGTGAGCGGGGAGGTGGATCACATCACCGACGGCAAGCGTGTGCTCGCGGTGCCGGGGGGCGATCCTTTGATGACGCGGGTGGTCGGCACCGGTTGCGCGCTCTCGGCGGTGGTGGCTGCCAGCTGTGCGCTGCCGGGGGATCGCCTGACTAATGTGGCGGCGGCCTGCGGCATTATGGCGCAGGCGGGCAGCCGTGCCGTCGCTGCCAGTCAGGGGCCGGGGTCGTTTATCCCGGCGTTTCTCGATGCGCTGTATCGTCTGGACGGGGAGGCGCTGGCATGAAACGTATCAATGCCCTGACCATTGCAGGTACCGATCCCAGTGGCGGCGCGGGTATCCAGGCAGATCTGAAAACCTTCTCGGCGCTGGGCGCCTATGGCTGTTCAGTTATTACCGCGCTGGTGGCGCAGAATACCCGCGGCGTGCAGTCGGTGTACCGCATCGAACCGGAGTTTGTCGCCGCACAGCTGGACTCGGTGTTCAGCGATGTCCGTATCGACACCACCAAAATCGGTATGCTTGCCGAAACTGACATTGTCGAAGCCGTGGCGGAGCGGCTGCGGCGTTATCAGGTGCAGAATGTGGTGCTGGACACGGTAATGCTCGCCAAAAGCGGCGATGCGCTGCTCTCCCCCGGTGCCGTTGACGCCCTGCGTCGGCATCTGTTGCCGCAGGTGTCGCTGATCACGCCCAACCTGCCGGAAGCCGCCGCGCTGCTGGACGCCCCTCACGCCCGCAACGAGCAGGAGATGCACGAGCAGGGCCGCGCGTTGCTGGCGCTCGGCTGTGAAGCGGTGCTGATGAAAGGTGGTCATCTGGAGGATGCCGAAAGCCCGGACTGGCTGTTTACCCGCGACGGGGCGACGCGTTTTACCGCACCGCGTATTCACACCAAAAATACTCACGGCACCGGCTGTACCCTGTCGGCGGCGCTGGCGGCGCTGCGCCCGCGCCATACAGACTGGGCGACCACGGTGGAGCATGCCAAAGGCTGGCTCAGCGCCGCGCTGGCGCAGGCCGACACGCTGGAAGTGGGGGAGGGGATCGGGCCGGTGCATCATTTCCATGAGTGGTGGTAGTATAACCACCGGACTTTTTTGCCAGGATACCCGAAATGGAACAAGCGCATATCCAGTTAATCGAACAACTGAAAGAGCGGATTGCCGCCGCGGACAACATGCCGTTGTACCTGAAGTTTGCCGGGACGGTGAAAGACGCCGTGCGGAGCGGGCTGCTGGCCCACGGCAATATTCTGCCGGGCGAGCGCGATTTCAGCGGATTAACGGGGATTTCGCGCATTACCGTGCGCAAGGCGATGCAGATGCTGGAGGATGAAGGCGTGGTCACGCGTTCACGTGGCTACGGCACGCAAATCAACAACATCTTCGAATATTCACTGAAAGAAGCGCGGGGATTTTCCCAGCAGGTGGTGCTGCGCGGTAAGAAGCCGGATACCCTGTGGGTGAACAAACGCATTGTTCCCTGCCCGGCGGAGGTGGCGGAAAAACTCGCCATCGACACCGATTCCGACGTGTTTCTGCTTAAGCGCATTCGCTATGTGGATGAGGACGCCGTGTCCATTGAAGAATCCTGGGTGCCCGCGCCGCTCATCAAGGATGTGGATGCCATTGGCGTTTCGCTGTATGACTATTTCCGCAGCCAGCGCATCTATCCCCAGCGCACAAAATCGCGGGTCAGCGCCCGGATGCCGGACGCTGAATTTCAGACGCATATTCAGCTGGAAAACATGGTGCCGGTTCTGGTGATAAGCCAGGTGGCGCTTGATCAACAAAACCGGCCCATTGAGTACAGTATCAGTACCTGTCGCAGCGATTTATACGTCTTTGTATGCGAGGAGTAATTCCTCACGCGTCGGCGCACAGTCGCCGCCGCGCTTGCTGACCACCATCGCCGCAATGGCGTTGCCCAGGCAGACTGAATCCGCCAGCGACAGGCCGGAGGATAACCCCGCCAGTACGCCGCCCGCATGGCTGTCCCCTGCGCCTATGGTGTCCACCATGGTAGCCGGGAAGGGCGGTACGAAGCCCTGCTCATCGCCATCATAGTACCAGGCCCCGTCGCGATCGTGACGAATAATCAGCGGCGCGCCGTACGCTTTCTGCCACGCCGGGCCTAAAAGTTCCGGCTCCACGTCCAGCAGCTGCGCGGCGATCTCTGATTCGCGGCGGTTTAAGGTGACGATCGGTTTCAGCGCCAGGATACGCGCCAGCAACGCCGGATCAATGTCTTCAATACGCGGACCGAAATCGATATAGGGCGTCACGTCGTGCAGCGTTTCCAGCCAGTTGACCAGCACTTCGCCGCAGGCGGCGGAGAGCTGATAACCCGACAGTGAAATCAGGCTGCCCGGCGGCACGGTAAGCGGATCCAGCCATGCCTTCGCCCAGCGGGTTTCGACGCCGGAAAAGGTCATAAAGGTGCGCTCGCCGTCCGGCTCCACCAGCGCCAGACACCAGCCGTTATCCCCTTCATCCACGTTCAGCACGCTTTCAATGCCGTGGGAATTGAGCGCGTTGCTGACCATGTCTGCCCAGATGCCGTGTCCTACCGGCAGCACGTTTTGCGCGCGCATGCCCAGACGATGCAGGGCGACAGCAATATTCAGCGCGCAGCCGCCGATATTGACGCTTTGCTGTTTCAGTTCAATGTCGCAGCCGCGAAATGGCAGCGCATAGGCGCTGGCGATAACGTCGATCACCGCGCCCCCTAACACCGTCACCGGACGCCGGGTTTCAAGCCGGTGCAGAAGGCTGACGAGATAGCCTGGTTTCATGCTTCCTCCCGCTCCTGACGATAAGCCAGGAGCTTTTCACTGTAATGCGAAAAATCGAGCTGATTGACGTCATCCAGTTGCTGCTTAAAGGCGGCATTGATGGCGGAAACTCCGTGCAGCGCGCCGCAGATGGCGGTAGCCATGGCACCGATGGTATCCGTATCGCCCCCCAGATTCGCGCACAGGATCGCACAGCGGTTCGGGTCAGTTTGCGCCAGCTCCACCATCGCAATGGCGGCAGGCACCGATTCAATAGTGCTGGTGCCGGTGCCGACCAGCTGATAAATCTGCTCGCTGGCAGACTCCACGCCGGACGCATTGCGCACCACATTTAACGCCAGTTCGAGGCGTGCCGCCAGCGATGCGCTAAAGGTGGTGACGCGTTTTTCCTGCGCATGGCGGGCCACGGCGGGCAGAGCATCGGCAATATCCTGCCATCGATCGCCGTCAATTGCGCGGGAAATCGCCCAGGCAATCACCACCGCCCCGGCAATCGCCAGATCGGACTTGTGGGTCGGGCTGGAGGCCAGCGCCACCTGATCGATAAACTGATCGAGGGAGTGCGTCGGCAACAGGCAGCCCAGCGGGGAGGCGCGCATCGCCGCCCCGTTGGTCACGCCATTGTTCTCCAGCTCGCTCACCGGGCGCCCCTCGCGGATCGCCCGCAGGGCGATTTTTGAGGTGGGGCCAAGCACGTTTTTATTAAAGGCATCAAAATCTTCGGCCCAGTGCAGGATATGCCGGGCGATAACCTCGGCGTCAATCCTGCCGTTGCATTCGAAAATGGCATCGGCAAGGCAAAGGGCCATCGACGTATCATCGGTGAACTGGGCGCGATCAAAATAACAGGCGGCGTTGTTTTCCGCCGGACCTGGCAGGAAACGGTCGATCCAGCCGAAATGCGCCTTCACCCGTGACCGGGGCCACAGCTCTGACGGCATCCCCATCGCATCGCCTAATGTCTGGCCGTATAACGCACCGAGAATACGTTCTGATTTCATTTTACCTCTCCTTGTGGGACCTCTCCGCGAGTGGGGCTCTTATCGTTGTCCACCACAATCGCGGTAATTTCTCTATCCGATTCACGGAAGAACAGCATAAACAGCACCGCGATGACGGCGATCATGATGCCGCCAAACGCCCACATACCTGCCCAGTTAAAGGTCAGGCCGTTAACCGGCTCTTTGTAGGCATACATTTTTTCCATCATCACGCCGCCCAGACGATAGCCCAGCAGACTGCCGAAACCCTGGCAGCAAAGGGTGATCAAACCCTGCGCGGCAGTACGCATATGCACCGGCGCTTTTTTGTCGACGTAGATATATGCGGTGACGTAGTAAAAGTCGTAGCTCACGCCGTGCAGCAAAATGCCGAGGAACAGCAGGGCATAGGTAAAGTAGTGATCCGCCCCGCCATAGACGAAGAAAGCATAGCGGATAGCGGCGGTCAGTAAGCCCAGCAGCAGAACCTTTTTAATACCAAAACGCTTAGTAAAGAACGGCAGCGCCAGCATAAAGAAGATTTCAGAGAACTGCCCCAGCGTCATCCAGCCGGTGGCGTTTTTCATGCCGACTTCGGTCAGATAACCGTTGGCGAAGATGTAATAGAACGCCAGCGGCATGGCGAACAGGAAGGAGCAGAAGAAAAAGACGAGGAAATTACGGTCGCGCAACAGCACCAGCGCGTCCAGCCCGAGCATAACTTTGACGTCCAGCTTGCCGGTGCTTTTCGGCGGCGTATGCGGCAGCATCAGCGCGAAGACACCCAGCACCACAGAGCTGCCGGCGGTGATCAGCAGCGGAATATTGGTCGGGGAAATATCCGCATAGCCGAGCATTTGCGGCAGAAAGCCGCACACCAGCCCTGAGGCGATCCAGCCAATGGTACCCATCACGCGGATACGCGGGAAGTCAGCCTCGACATCCTTCACATGCGCGAAAGCAATACTATTGGTCAGCGCAATGGTTGGCATATAGGTCAGGGAGTAGGCCAGCAGCAGCGGGAAGAAGTAAGCAAACTCCGTTTGCTGGGCGGCGAAGTAAATCAGAACGGCACCGGCAAACATCAGCACCGCCAGCACTTTCTGCGCCGCGAAGAAGCGGTCAGTCAGCGAACCCACAAGAATAGGCGAGAGGATCGCGGCGATGGCGGTACAGGCGTAGGACCAGCCAATCTCCCCGGCGGTAAAGCCGCTTTTGCTTAACCACAGCCACAGCGGGACAAACCACGCTCCCCAGATAAACCATTCCACAAACATCATGAACGACAGCTTAGCAGTTGTTTTCATCGGTCTTCCTTCATGACAAGCAAAGGGTACGGTGTGACCATACCAGTTAATAATACCTTTTAGATACCTTTGTGCTGGATCTTTGATCAGAATAACATTTTTTTGAGTTATGGATCGTGCCATCAGATTGTGCTGAATAAATTTTCCAGGGTGGCGTTCCGCAAAGGTCGGTACCAGGCTTACTCTGCTTATCAACTTACGGGAGCATCGCTATGACTGATATTACGCAATTGCTGGGCAACGACGCCGACAGCCTGCTGCAACATCGTTGTATGACCATTCCGGCCGATCAGCTTTATCTTCCTGGACATGATTACGTTGACCGCGTGATGATGGATAACAACCGTCCGCCTGCGGTACTGCGCAACATGCAGACGCTTTACAACACCGGCCGCCTGGCGGGCACCGGCTATTTATCTATCCTGCCCGTCGATCAGGGCGTGGAGCACTCCGCTGGCGCATCCTTTGCGGCGAATCCGCTCTATTTCGATCCCAAAAATATTGTTGAGCTGGCTATCGAGGCGGGCTGTAACTGTGTGGCCTCCACCTATGGCGTGCTGGCGTCTGTCTCCCGACGCTACGCGCACCGTATTCCGTTCCTGGTAAAAATTAACCATAACGAAACCCTGAGCTACCCCAACACCTATGATCAGACGCTGTATGCCAGCGTCGAGCAGGCGTTTAACCTTGGGGCGGTGGCCGTGGGCGCGACCATCTATTTTGGGTCGCCGGAGTCCCGTCGCCAGATCGAGGAGATCTCCGCCGCCTTTGAGCGGGCGCACGAGCTGGGCATGGTGACGGTACTGTGGGCCTATCTGCGCAACAGCGGCTTTAAGAAAGACGGCGTCGATTATCACGCCTCCGCCGATTTAACCGGCCAGGCCAACCATCTGGCGGCCACCATTGGCGCGGATATTGTGAAGCAGAAAATGGCAGAAAATAATGGCGGTTATAACGCGGTGAAATACGGTTATACCGACGAGCGCGTCTACAGCAAACTGACCAGCGATAACCCTATCGATCTGGTGCGCTACCAGCTGGCGAACTGCTATATGGGCCGCGCCGGGCTGATTAACTCCGGCGGCGCGTCAGGGGGCGACACTGACCTGAGCGATGCGGTACGCACGGCGGTGATCAACAAACGCGCGGGCGGTATGGGGCTGATCCTGGGCCGCAAAGCCTTTAAGAAATCCATGACGGACGGCGTAAAGCTGATTAACGCCGTGCAGGATGTCTATCTCGACAGCAAAGTGACAATCGCCTGATCGTCCTTATGTAATGGCTCCTCTCCCGGCGGGAGAGGAGTACCGATCCACTTCACATTTCACCATTCTTTTGTGGAAAACCTCACATCCCTTCGTGCATCTGCACAACATTTAACCTCTGCTTAACGTAATTTGTCCGAGGCACTGGCTGTTTTTTCTGCATACATTGATTACTGAAACAGCTTTTCAAAAGCTTACTTCACCTCTGCCTCAAGGACTTGTCATGAAAATTGAATCCGTAAACGTCACCGTCTTTCAGTATCCCACGCGGCGGGTATCCGATACCGCCGGGCATTCGCACCCCGGCCCGGAGAACCTCGCGAAAATGGCGATGCTGACCATCACCGCAGACGATGGCACCAAAGGGTACTCATTCGCGCCGCCGGAAGTGGTGCGTCCCTTTGTGGTGAACACCTTCTTCCGCAAGGTGATGATTGGTCAGGACGCCTTTAACCGGGAGCGTATCTGGCAGGATCTGGCGCACTGGCAGCGCGGCAGCGCTCATCAGCTGACCGAGCGCGCGCTCTCCTTTGTGGAGCAGGCGATGTGGGATCTGATGGGCCGCAAGCTCAATATGCCGGTCTACAAGCTGCTGGGCGGTTTTCGTGACAAAGTGCCCGCCTACGGCAGCACCATGTGCGGCGACGATCTGGAAGGCGGCCTCTCCACCCCGCAGGAGTACGCCGACTTCGCGGAAAAGCTGGTGGCGCGCGGCTATAAGGCCATCAAACTGCACACCTGGATGCCGCCGGTGTCCTTTGCGCCGAACCCGAAAATGGACGTCAAAGCCTGCGCCGCGGTGCGCGAAGCGGTCGGCCCGGACATCGATCTGATGATCGACGGCTACCACTGGTACAGCCGCAGCGAAGCGCTGTACATCGGTAAGGAACTGGAAAAACTCAACTTCGCCTGGTTTGAAGAGCCGATGGAAGAAGAGAGCATGGCCTCTTACGCCTGGCTGGCGGAAAACCTCTCCATTCCCGTTGTCGGACCGGAAAGCCTTGGCGGTAAACATCACAGCCGCGCCGACTGGGTGAAAGCGGGGGCCTGCGACATTCTGCGCGCCGGTTCTAACGGCGTCGGCGGCATCTGGCCGACCATGAAAGTGGCGAGCCTGGCGGAATCTTTCGGCATGGATTGCGAAGTGCACGGCAACGGCGCGGCCAGCCTGGCGGTGGTCGGGGCGATCAAAAACTGTCGCTGGTATGAGCGCGGCCTGCTGCACCCGTTCCTCGATTACGACGTCCCGGCGGCCTATCTGCACAGCATTGTCGATCCGATGGATGAAGAGGGATTTGTTCATCTGCCACAAGGCCCGGGTCTGGGTGAAGACATTAATTTTGCATATATCGAAGCCAATACCGTCAGCCACGACTGACCTATAAAAACTTCTTACCCTACAGGCGATATATACATGAAAAAAACCTCACTGGCGGGAGCGTGCCTGCTGGCGCTGTCGCTGCTGATGGGGAGCGGGGCGGCGACAGCCAGAACGCCCCCCGATCAGCTCATCATCGGCATGAATATGAATAACCTGCTGAGCCTCGATCCGGCGGCGATGACCGGCAACGAGGTGGTGGGCATCGTGGTGAATCTTTATGATTCGCTGGTCGAACTGGATCCCAATCAGCTGACCAACGTCAAACCGGCGCTGGCGGAGTCCTGGGACATCAGCCCCGACGGTAAAACGCTCACCTTCCATCTGCGTAAAAACGTCAAATTTCACTCCGGCAACCCGCTGACCGCCGACGACGTGGTGTGGTCGATGCGCCGCCTGCTGCACCTCAATCTGGCGCAGGCATCGGTATGGAAATCCTACGGCTTCAGCAAGAAAAATATTGATGAGCAGGTGAGCGCGCCGGATGACCACACCGTACAAATTCGTCTGCCGAAAGCCAACGATCCACAGCTGGTTATCTACTCTCTCGGCGCGCTCGGCAATCTCGGCGTGCTGGATCGCAAAACCGTGCAAAGCCACGAAGAGAATAACGACTGGGGCAACCGCTGGCTGACCACCAATGAAGCGGGTTCCGGGCCGTTTTCCCTGGAAACCTGGCAGGCCAAGGACGTGCTGCGCATGAAGCGCAACCCGGACTACTGGCGCGAGGCGGCGAAAATGAACCGCGTGGTGCTGCGCCATTTCCAGGAGTCGCAAACCCTGCGCCTGATGATCGCCAAAGGCGATCTGGATATTGCGAATAATATGGCGGTATCGGACATCAACGCGCTGCGTAGCGACCCCGATCTCACCGTCGAAGCGGTACAGAAGGGCACGGTCTATTACGTGGCGATGAGCATGAAAGAGCCGCACTTCGCCAATCCGAAAGTGCGGGAAGCGGTGCGCTATCTGGTGGATTACCAGGGCATCAACAAAGCGCTGATGCCGGGCTATGGCGTGCTGCACCAGCGCCCCATTAAAGCGGGAATGCCGTCCACGCTGCCGGATCCGGGCTATAAGCTTGACGTGGCGCGGGCGAAAAAACTGCTGGCGGAAGCGGGCTACCCGGACGGCTTTGACACCACCCTGCGCGTGCTGGCCGACCAGCCGTTCCTCAATATCGCCATCGCCGTGCAGTCCACCCTGATGCAGGCGGGCATTAACGCCAAAATCATCACCGGCACCGGCAACCAGATCTACGGCGCCATGCGCGAGCGTAAATTTGATCTGCTGGTCGGGCGCGGCGGCAGCGGCGTCGAGCCGCACCCGCACTCCAGCCTGCGCGCGCTGGTCTATAACCCGGACAACAGCGACGAAGCGCGGCTGACCAATTTCCAGGGCTGGCGCACCGGCTTTTATGACAAAGCGCTGAACGAGATGATCGACAGCGCCCTGCTGGAGCGCGATCCGGAAAAACAAAAGGCGGAGTATCAGGCGATCCAGACCCGTTACGACCAGCTTATTCCCGCCCTGATGCCGATTTCCCAGATGGTGGATTCGGTGGTGGTGCGTAATGAAGTTAAAAACTTCCAGTCGCATCCCTCCGCCACCACGCACCTGCGGGAAGTCTGGAAAGCCCCGTTGAAAAGCGAAGGAGATAAAGGATGAGTACGGCAATTTTAGCGCCCGGCTCCCGCGCCCGGCGCTTCTCGAAACGTCTGACCCAGGTGCTGATCACGCTGTTCGGCCTGCTGCTGCTGACCTTTTTTATTGGCCGCGTGATGCCCATCGATCCGGTGCTGGCGATTGTCGGCCCGGATGCCGACCAGAGCACCTATAACCAGGTCTATCAGCAGCTGGGCTTTGATAAATCGCTGCTGTCGCAGTTTGGCATCTACTTCAGCAATCTGCTGCATGGCGATCTGGGCAATGCGCTGCTGACCGGTAAACCGGTGCTGGATGACATTATCCGCGTCTTCCCGGCCACGCTTGAACTGGCGACTATGGCGATTATCGTCGGCGCGGGCCTCGGCATTCCGCTGGGCGTGCTGGCGGCGGCGCGGCGTAACAGCATTTCCGATTATGTGGTGCGTATTATCAGCCTGGCGGGTTATTCGACGCCGATTTTCTGGGTCGGCATGATGGGGCTGCTGCTGTTCTACGCCTGGCTTGGCTGGGTGGGCGGCGCCGGGCGCATTGACCTGGGGCTGGACGGCATTGTGCCGCGCCGTACCGGGCTGATGACCATAGACGCGCTGCTGGCAGGCAACATGCAGGTGTTCTGGAATGCGCTTAATCATCTGGTGCTGCCCGCCTCGCTGCTCGGCTTTCACTCGCTGGCCTACATCAGCCGTATGACCCGCAGCTTTATGCTGGCGCAGCTCTCCCAGGAGTTCATCATCACTGCGCGGGTGAAAGGCTTAACCGAACGGCAGGTGATCTGGAACCACGCGTTTCGCAATATCCTCGTGCAGTTGCTGACGGTGGTGGCGCTGGCCTACGGCTCGCTGCTGGAAGGGGCGGTGCTGATCGAAACCGTCTTCTCCTGGCCGGGCTTCGGCTCCTATCTCACCAGCAGCCTGTTGCTGGGTGACATGAATGCGGTGATGGGCTGCGTGTTAGTGGTGGGCGTGATCTTCGTGATGCTCAACCTGCTCTCCGACATGCTGTATCAACTCTTTGATCCGAGGACGAAATCATGACGGTTTATCTGGATCCGCCTGTTGGTGGCAAAGCCAGCGAGCAGGGCGCGCGTGTGAAACGCCTGTTCAGCCGCACCGGAGGCTTTATTGGCAAAATGGCGCGTAATCCGCTGACCGCCATCGGCGGCGGCATCATCTTCCTGCTGCTGGTGGTGGCGACGTTCGCGCCCTGGATCGCCCCTTATCATCCGCTGGTGCAGGATCTGAATAACGCCCTGCAACCGCCGGGGGCGCAGCACTGGTTCGGCACCGACGAGTTTGGCCGCGATATTTTCAGCCGCCTGGTCTATGGCTCGCGCATCACGCTGTATATCGTGCTGCTGGTATCCGTCACCGTTGGCCCGCTGGGTCTGCTGCTCGGCGTCTGCGCCGGTTATTTCGGCGGCAAGGTGGATATGGTCCTGATGCGCGTGACCGATATTTTCATCTCCTTCCCGAGCCTGGTGCTGGCGCTGGCCTTTGTCGCCGCCCTCGGGCCGGGGCTGGAGCATGTGGTGATCGCCATTACGCTCACCGCCTGGCCGCCGATTGCCCGTCTGGCCCGCGCCGAAACCCTGTCGCTGCGACAGGCGGATTTTATCTCGGCGGTGCGTTTGCAGGGCGCCTCGCCGGTGCGCGTACTGTGGCGTCACGTGGTGCCGCTGTGCCTGCCGTCGGTGATCATCCGTATCACCATGAACATGGCGGGCATCATTCTGACCGCCGCCGGTCTGGGATTCCTCGGCCTGGGCGCACAGCCGCCGGAGCCGGAGTGGGGCGCGATGATCTCCAGCGGTCGTACCTACATGATGGAGTGCTGGTGGGTGGTGACTATTCCGGGGCTGGCGATTTTGATCAACAGCCTGGCGTTCAACTTCTTAGGAGATGGCCTACGTGACATCCTCGATCCTCGCAGCGAATAATTCGCCCCTGCTTGACGTGCGCGATCTGCACGTCGATTTTGTTAACGGGCGCACGGTGACCAACGCGGTACGCGGCGTCTCCTTCCAGCTGGGCCGGGAAAAGCTGGCGATTGTCGGCGAGTCCGGCTCCGGTAAATCCACCGTCGGGCGCGCGCTGATGCGTCTGCATCCGGCTAAAGCACGCATTACCGCCGAACGCATGCATTTTGGCGATATCGATCTGCGCAACGTCAGCGAAGCGCAGATGCGCACCGTGCGCGGCAAACGTATTTCGATGATCATGCAGGATCCGAAATACTCCCTCAACCCGGTGGTGTGCGTCGGGGATCAGATCGCCGAGGCCTGGCTGACGCACCATCCGGGGCGTAAAGCCGAGGCGAAAGTGAAAGTGATGGAGATGCTGGATGTGGTGCGTATTCGCCAGCCGGAGCGGGTTTACAGTCTCTATCCCCACGAAATCTCCGGCGGCCAGGGGCAGCGCATCATGATCGCCATGATGCTGATCACCGATCCGGAACTGGTGATCGCCGACGAACCCACCTCTGCGCTGGACGTGTCGGTGCGTTTGCAGGTGCTCGGGCTGCTGGACGATCTGGTGGCCTCCCGCGGGCTGGGGCTGATTTTTATCAGCCACGACATCAACCTGGTGCGCAGCTTCTGCGATCGGGTGCTGGTGATGTACGCCGGGCGGGTGGTGGAATCCATCGCCGCGAAAGATCTCGATAACGCGCAGCACCCTTACACGCAGGGGTTAATCAACGCGCTGCCGGAAATTCACCATCGCCGCCCGGTGCTGCCGGTGTTACAGCGCCAGGCCAGCTGGCTTCACGAATAAGGGGCAGATTATGATCGATGTCAGAAACTTAAGTCTGGAGTTCGGCGAAGGCGACAAGCGCAATCAGGTGCTGTTTGACGTCAATTTCAGCGTGCAGCCGGGGGAGATTTACGGCCTGGTGGGGGAGTCAGGATCCGGGAAAACCACGGTACTGAAATGCCTGGCGGGGCTGTTTACCCACTGGCAGGGAGAGCTGGCGATTAACGGCCAGAAGCTCGATCACCGCATCAATCAGCAGCGCTGTCGGCTGGTGCAGATGGTGTTTCAGGATCCCTACGGTTCGCTGCATCCGCGTCACACTATCGGCGATATTCTGGAAGAACCGCTGCAAATCCACGGCATTCCTGACCGAGACCGGCGCATTAATTCGCTGCTGGATAAGGTTGGACTGAACCGCGCGTTTCGCGACCGCTATCCGCATCAGCTGTCCGGCGGCCAGCGCCAGCGCGTGGCCATTGCCAGGGCGCTGATCCTTGAACCGCAGGTGCTGTTGCTGGATGAACCCACCTCGGCGCTGGATGTGTCAGTGCAGGCGGAAATTCTCAATCTGCTGGCGGAGCTGCATCAGGAGTCGAAGCTGACCTATCTGATGGTGACGCACGATCTGGGGGTGATCGCCCATCTGTGCCAGAAGGTGGCGGTGATGCAGTACGGTAAGATCCTCGAAACCCTGACGGTGGACGATCTGGTCAGCGGCGGCGCAAAAACCGACTACACGCAGATGCTGGTCAGCGCCAGCCAGCAGTACAGCCGGGAGATGGCGCGTGAGGTGGCGGCGTATTAATGGTTTGCTCATTGCTCCTTGCCCGGCGGCGCTACGCTTGCCGGGCCTACTCGCTATTCGCGTTGTAGGCCGGGTAAGGCGCAGCCGCCACCCGGCATTATCAACGCCATTAACGCAATAACGGGCAATCCGGCGGCAAACGGCACTTCAGTGCGCCGGGCAATACTTCAATGCGGAAATGCTGCCCGCTGAGCGGCTCGCCGTCGAGGTTAAAGGTAATATCGTGCGGGGCGGTCACTTCAAACCACGCCGATTTACCGTCGATAATATTCGGACTGTCTTCCGGCTGGGTGAGGGTGGTGAAGAGCGCAGGCAGCAGTTCCTCACCGGTAAAAATGCGCAGATGCAGCAGGCCATCGTTAATCAGCGCGTCCGGGCAGAGCTGTTGTCCGCCGCCTGCCTGACGGCCATTACCGATACCGATCACCAGCGCATCGCCCTGCCACTGAAAGTTATCGCCTTTGATCTCGCAGCGGTCCGGCTTCAGCGTATCCATGCGCATCAGACCGTGGATCAGATAAGAAACGCCGCCGAGGGCAGCTTTCAGTTTTTCCGGCGTTTCGGTGGTGATGCGCGTGCCAAAGCCGCCGGTCGCCATATTGATAAAACAGGTATCGTCATTAACCTGCGCCAGATCCACCGGTACCGCCTTGCCGATAATCGCCAGCTGCAACGCTTTGTCCAGCGATTCGGGGATCGCGGTGCTGGTGGCGAAATCGTTTGCTGTGCCGAGCGGCAGAATACCCAGCGCCGGAGCGTTTTCGCCGCCGTTTTTATACAGCGCCGTCGCCACTTCGTTGATGGTGCCATCGCCGCCGCCGGCGATCACCGTCGCCACGCCAAGCTGCACCGCCTCCCGCACATAGCGCTCCGCATCGCCTTTTTCCCAGGTGACTCTGACCTGAATATCGATGCCTTCATCACGCAGTAAGGTGATGGCTTCGCGCAGCGTCTCGTCACCGGCGTTTTTGCCATTCAAAATCATCAAACTGGATGTATAGGTGCTCATCCTGCTACCTCGAAAAGAACCAATGAGAGAAGTGTATCTCAGGCGGAAGCAGAGCGCGTAAGAAGAAACTGAAAGGCGGGGAAAAAATAAGCCTGCGTAAGGGAGATTACGCAGGCTAAGGAGGTGGTTCCTGGTACAGCTAGCATTTATGGATTATGTTTTTCAGCAGGCGCGATATTACCCATAAAGAACGAAGCGGTATGTGATCCGATTCTAATCTCCCGTAAAAATAACCCTGCTGAACTAATTACCGTGCGGCGCGCGGGTGTTTTCGCCGTTGAAATTACGCATCAGGAGCGCATACTCCAGCGCCATATCTTCCGGCACCGGCAGCCAGACGGTATAGCCGTCGCCCGGCGCTACCGGCATGGCTTCGCCTTTGCTGTTTTCCATATGCTCCAGCGTGAAATTAACGTTCCCTTTCGGCGTCATCAATTCCAGGCTGTCGCCGACGCTGAATTTGTTTTTCACCTGTACGGCGGCAAGATGGCCGTTGCGCTCGCCGGTAAATTCGCCGACAAACTGCTGGCGCTCGGAAACGGAAAAACCGTATTCGTAATTCTGGTAATCATCATGGGTATGACGACGCAGGAAACCTTCGGTATAGCCGCGGTGCGCCAGGCCTTCCAGCGTGTCCATCAGGCTCTCATCGAACGGCAGCCCGGCGGCGGCGTCATCAATGGCTTTACGGTATACCTGCGCGGTGCGGGCGCAGTAGTAATAGGATTTGGTGCGGCCTTCGATTTTCAGCGAGTGTACGCCCATTTCCGTCAAACGCGGCACGTGGGCGATGGCCCGCAGATCTTTCGAGTTCATGATGTAGGTGCCGTGCTCGTCTTCGAAGGCGGTCATGTATTCCCCCGGACGTTTGGCTTCCTCGATCATAAATACGCTGTCGGTCGGCGCGCCGATGCCCAGCGTCGGCTCGACGTTTTTCACCGGGATCGGCTCATGCACGTGCACGATATTACCCACGTCGTCCTCTTTGCCTTCCTGGACGTTATATTCCCAGCGGCAGGCGTTGGTGCAGGTGCCCTGATTCGGATCGCGTTTGTTGATATAGCCCGACAGCAGGCAACGCCCGGAGTAGGCCATGCACAGCGCGCCGTGCACGAAGATTTCGATTTCCATATCCGGCACCTGGGCGCGGATCTCGGCGATTTCATCCAGCGACAGCTCACGGGATAAAATCACCCGCGTCAGGCCCATGCTTTTCCAGAACTTCACCGTCGCCCAGTTGACGGCGTTCGCCTGCACCGACAGGTGGATATCCATCTGCGGGAAGTGCTCGCGCACCAGCATGATTAATCCCGGATCGGACATGATCAGCGCGTCCGGCCCCATTTCCACCACCGGCGTCAGATCGCGAATGAAGGTTTTCAGCTTCGCGTTGTGCGGCGCAATATTCACTACCACGTAGAATTTTTTACCAAGCGCATGGGCTTCATTGATGCCCAGCTGTAAATTCTCGTGGTTGAATTCGTTATTGCGCACGCGCAGGGAGTAGCGCGGCTGGCCCGCATATACCGCATCGGCGCCATAGGCAAAGGCGTAACGCATATTTTTCAGCGTTCCCGCCGGGGAGAGGAGTTCCGGTTTAAACATGATTTTCTCGTTCTGATGACAGGTCAGATCCGCTCACGGGGTGAGACGGTCGGGGAGATCCCTTAATTTTAGGGCGGGAATTGTAGCGCTGTGGGGCGGGGGAGTAAACCGGTGTGTTTCCCCGCCCCGTGAAGGCTCAGGCCACGCGGCACATATCCGCTTCCCAGCGATAGCCAACGCCGTACACCGCGCGGATAAACGACTGCGCTTCGTCCAGCGCCTCCAGTTTGCGGCGCAGATTCTTGATATGGCTGTCGATAGTGCGATCTGTCACCACGCGGTAGTCGTCATACAGGTGGTTCAGCAGCTGCTCGCGGGAGAAGACTTTTCCCGGCTCGCCGGAGAGGGTTTTCAGCAGGCGGAATTCTGCCGGGGTGAGATCCAGCATTTTGCCGTGCCAGCTCGCCTGAAAACGGCCTTCGTCGATGACCAGCGGGCTTTGCGCATCCAGCGTCTGTAATTCACGCTGCGGTTTGCAGCGGCGCAGAATGGTTTTCACCCGCGCCACCACTTCCCGCGGGCTGTAGGGTTTGCAGATATAGTCATCCGCGCCGATTTCCAGCCCCAGCAGACGGTCGATCTCTTCGATGCGGGCGGTGACCATCACAATGGGCAGATCGGAAAAGCGGCGGATCTCGCGGCACAGTGTCAGGCCGTCGGTGCCGGGCAGCATTAGATCCAGCAGCATCAGATCCGGCGGCGACTGGCGCACGTAAGGCAGCACCTGGTCGCCGTGGCCGATCAGTGTCGGCGCGTAGCCCGCAGCTTTAAGGTAATCAATCAGCAACTGGCCGAGCTTCGGCTCGTCTTCGACAATCAGAATGCGTGGGGTGTTTTCGTCTATCGGTAACTCAGTCATACATCTCTCGTTTTGTCGCGTTCCAGCGGTAGTTCAACTGTAATGCTTACCCCACCAAAAGGCGAATGGGCAGCATGAAGGGCACCGCCGTGGGCTTCGACGATGTTCACGCAGATCGCCAGTCCCAGTCCCGAACCGCCGCTGGTGCGGTTGCGGGAGCCTTCGGTACGGTAAAAACGTTCAAACAGTCGGGCGAGCTGTTCGTCGGTGACGCCCGGCCCGCTGTCGGCAAAGGTCAGCAGCACCGCGTTGCCCCTGGTGCGGGCGCTGATCAGCAGCTGCCCGCCCGCGTCGGTATAACGCAGGCTGTTTTCCAGCAGATTATTAAACAGCTGCATCAGCCGGTCGCGGTCACCAAACACGGTGGCGGATTCAGTTAAGGAGGCGTTGAGGGATAACTGACGGCTGGCGAAGCGTTCACGGAACACGCCCGCCGCCATCTCCAGCAGGGTGATGACGTCCACCGGCGCTTTCTGATAGGCCAGCGCGCCTTCGTCCGACATCGACAGCTGATGCAGATCGTTCACCAGTTTGGTCAGGGTGCCCACCTCCGCCTGCAAAGAGGCCACCGACTCCGGCGTGAACTGGCGGACGCCGTCCTGGATCGCCTCCAGCTCGCCGCGCAGCACCGCCAGCGGCGTGCGCAGTTCATGGGAAATATCCGCCATAAAATCCCGCCGCATCTGCTGGTTTTTCTCCAGCGTGCTGGCGAGCTGGTTAAAGTCGTTCGCCAGTTTGCCCAGCTCATCCGGGCTGGTGGGGGTGACGCGGGTGGAGAAATCCCCGGCGGCGAGTTTATGTGTACCTTCCACAAGGCGTTTGACCGGCGCCAGCAGGCCGCGCGCCAGTAAAAAGGTCGCCAGCGCCGCCAGCAGGGTGGCCAGGCCGACGATCAGCCAGCTGGTGCGCCGCTGCTGGCGATCAAAGTTAATGTCGGTATTGCGCGTCAGGCGTTCAACCGGCGAGGCCACCACCCAGCCGACGTTCGCGCCGTTCACCACAATCGCCCGGCGCGTGCCTTCCCGCGGCACCGGCGAGCGCGGGCCGACCAGCACATGCCTGTCCTGATCGATAACCCAGAACTGGGTGCGCCAGCCGTGGGGCGGCATTCCCGGCCCTGGCCGGTCATCGTCGCCATCGTGCTCGAACGAGCGCAGGATCTGGAACACAAAACGGTCATTATTTCGTAAAAAACGCCAGTCGCCGTGCAGCTGATACTGCTCCCCCAGCGCATCGCTCAGCATCTGTAGCCGCTGTTCATTGCCGTTCTTGATGTAGTCGATAAAGCCGCGCTCAAAGCTGACGCGCACTGCCCAGTGCATGCTGATCAGCAGCACAATACAGGTGGCGAAAATCGCGAGGAACAGTTTGCCGGTAATACCCGGCCGCCACAGTTTCATTGTTATCTCCTTTTGCGCCGGGCAATCAGTACATTTTTACTGGCGTCGTTGGGTACGCGGGCAAACACCAGCGCGGGCAGGGCGATGATCGCCGCCATGCACAGCCAGGTATAGATAAAGACGTGATGCGCCACGCCGCTGTCCGCCGTCAGATGGTGCTGACCGAACAGGCCGAGCAGCAGCCCGGCGACGGAAACCCCGATGCTCATCGACAGCTGCATCACCATCGACAGCAGGCTGTTGCCGCTGCTCGCCAGCTCGTCGGGCAGATCTTTCAGCGTCAGGGTGTTCATTGATGAAAAGCGCATCGAGTTGATCATGCCCTGCATAAACAGCACCACCGGCAGCAGGTAGTACCAGCCGAGCAGCGCGGTGGTCATAAACAGCAGGCTGACCAGCGCCAGCCCGAGCGTGCTACCCACCAGCACCCGGCGATAACCGAAACGGTTGACCACCTGCACCACAATCCGCTTCATGCCCATGCTGCCGAGCACCATCGGGATCATCATCAGCCCGGCGTGAAACGGCGAAAAACCGAGGCCAATCTGCAAAAACACCGGCGTCATAAAGGGCAACATGCCGCTGCCGATGCGTCCGGCGAAGCTGCCGAGCAGGCCGAGGGAAAAACTGCGGGTGCGAAACAGCGTTAACCGGAACAGCGCGCGCTCATTGTTTCTGGCGTGACGCAGATAGAGCAGCAGCGCCACGAGGCCCGCCGCCACCAGCAGGATCGGCAACAGCGGAGACTGTCCGTCTGCTTTTTGCCCGTCCAGCGCCAGCGTCAGCGCCGCCATGCCGAGGGCCAGCAGCACAAACCCCCACATATCGAAACGGCGGGTTTGCAGGGTGTAGTTCGGCATCAGCCACAGCGTGGCGATGGCGCCGAGAATGCCCACCGGCAGATTAATCAAAAAGATCCAGTGCCAGGAGGCATATTCCACCAGCACGCCGCCCAGCGCCGGGCCTAACAGCGGCCCCACCTGGCCGGGCAGGGTGACGAAGGTCATCGCCGCCATATACTGCGCGCGGGGCACGATTTTCATCACCGTCAGCCGTCCGACCGGCACCATCATCGCCCCGCCGACGCCCTGTAATACGCGGGCTATTACCAGCTCATCCAGGGTGGCGGCGCGGGCGCAGAACAGCGAGCCAAGCGTGAACAGCACGATGGCGCTGAAAAAAACATTACGCACGCCGACTTTATCCGCCAGCCAGCCGCTGGCGGGTAGCATCACCGCCACCGTCAGCACATAGGCGACGATCACCATATGCATATGCAGCGGACTCTCCCCGAGGCTTTGCGCCATCGAGGGGAGGGCGGTATTCACAATGGTGGTATCCAGCGCCTGCATGAAAAAGCCCACGGCGACGATCCACAATTGCCAGCGTACGTTCCTGGACAGGTCGGTCATTTACTCACTTATCAGCTGTTGGTTTTTACGTGTAAAGCGCAGCCGCAGACGATCAAAGAACAGATACACCACCGGCGTGGTGTACAGCGTCAGCAGCTGGCTCATCACCAGCCCGCCGACGATGGTGATGCCGAGCGGCTGGCGCAGTTCCGAACCATCCCCGGCGGAGATCACCAGCGGCAGCGCGCCGAACAGCGCCGCCAGGGTGGTCATCATGATCGGCCGAAAACGCAGCAGACAGGCCTGGAAAATGGCCTCGTCCGGCGTCATGTTGCCGTTACGTTGCGCCTCAAGGGCGAAATCCACCATCATAATGGCGTTTTTCTTCACGATGCCAATCAGCAGCATAATGCCAATCAGCGCGATCAGGCTGAAGGGCGCGCCGAACAGCTCCAGCGCCAGCAGCGCGCCGACCCCGGCGGAGGGCAGCGTCGACAAAATCGTCAGCGGATGAATATAGCTCTCATACAGCACCCCCAGCACGATATACACAGTGGCAATGGCCGCAAGGATCAGGATCACCTGCGAGCTCATGGTGTCCTGAAACACCTGCGCCGTTCCCGCGAAGCTGCCGCGCACGGAGGAGGGCACGCCGAGCTGCGTCATAGTGCGGTTAATGGCGTCGCTCGCTTCTGACAGCGACACGCCGGTGGGCAGGTTAAAGGCGATGGTCGAGGCCGCCGACAAGCCCTGATGGTTCACCGACAGCGGCGCATTGGCGGGCTGCCATTTCGCGAAATAGGACAGTGGAATGGCTTTGCCGTCGTTGTTAATCACGAACATTTTATCCAGCGCGCTGATGTCCTGGGTGTAGCGCGGATCGACTTCCATCACCACTTTGTACTGGTTCAGCGGCTGATAGATGGTGGAAATTTGCCGCTGGCCGAAAGCGTTATTCAGCAGACTATTAGCCGCCTGCACGCTGATGCCAAGCCGCGACATGGTTTCGCGATCGTAGATCAGGTTCATTTCCGCGCCGTTGTCCTGTTGATCCGAATTCACGTCCGCCAGTTGCGGTAATGCCGCCAGTGCTTTGCGAATTTTGGGTTCCCACTCGCGCAGGGCGCTTAAATCATCCGACAGCAGGGCGTACTGGTAGCTGGCGTTAGACTGGCGTCCGCCGACGCGAATATCCTGCACCGCCATCAAAAACAAATTCGCCCCCGGCTCTTTCGCCAGCTTCACACGCAGCCGGTCAATGATCTGCTGGGCGCTTTCATGGCGCTCATCGCGGGATTTGAGGGTGATAAACATCATGCCGCTGTTCACCCGCGAACCGCCGGTAAAACCGGTAACGTTATCCACCGCCGGATCGTCACGGATGATCTTCATGAAATCCTCCAGCTTGCCGCGCATCGCCTGGAAGGAAATGCTCTGATCCGCCTGAATGCCGCCCATCAGCACGCCGGTATCCTGCTCCGGGAAGAAGGTTTTCGGGATCGAGATATAGAGCCAGACGTTGAGCACGATAGTGCCGAGCAGCACCGCGCCCACCAGCCGCGTGTGCCTGAGCACCCATTTCAGCGAACGGCCATAACCCTGCTGCATGGCCACCAGCAGGCGACCAAAACCCCGCTCGCGCGGGCGGCTGCGCGGTTTCGCGCTTTTCAGCAACCAGCCGCACATCATCGGCGTCAGGGTCAGCGATACCGCCAGCGAAATCCCGATCGCCACCGACAGCGTCACGGCGAATTCACGCAGCAGACGGCCCGGCAGCCCGTCCATCAGCAGCAACGGCAGGAATAC
Organism: Enterobacter sp. K510; assembly: GCF_055804875.1. NCBI lineage: Bacteria > Pseudomonadati > Pseudomonadota > Gammaproteobacteria > Enterobacterales > Enterobacteriaceae > Enterobacter > Enterobacter sp. K510. Next base: position 145,923 of record NZ_JBNRLQ010000002.1, read on the forward strand.
CGCCACCAGCGACAGGCTCATCGAGAGCACGGTAAAGCCCACTTCCCGCGTGCCCTGAAGCGCCGCCTGCAACGGCTTCATGCCTGATTCCAGATGGCGGGAGATATTTTCCAGCACCACGATGGCGTCATCCACCACAAAACCGGTGGCGATGGTCAGCGCCATCAGCGACAGGTTGTTAAGGCTGAATCCGCACAGATACATGGCGGCGAAGGTGCCGATCAGCGACACCGGCACCGCCACCGCCGGGATCAGCGTTGCGCGACCGGAGCGCAGGAACAGGAACACCACGAGGATCACCAGCGCCACGGAGATAATCAGCGTCTGTTCCACTTCCTCCAGCGAGGCGCGAATGGTCGGCGAGCGATCCTGGGCGATCTGTAAATCAATGGCGGCGGGAATGCTTTTTTGCATCTCCGGCAACTGCGCGCGAATGCTGTCGACGGTCTGGATAATATTGGCTTCCGGCAGCTTACGGATCATCAGCAGAATGGCCGGTTTGGCGTTGGTCATCCCGGCATTGCGCACATTCTCCACCGAGTCGGTGACGCTGGCGACATCGCCAAGCCGCACCGCCGCGCCATTGTGGTAATGGACGATCAGCGGCTGGTATTCCGCCGCCGTTTTCAGCTCATCGTTGGTCTGCAACTGCCAGCGATGGGTGTCGTCTTCCACCGCCCCCTGCGGACGTCGCACGTTGGCATTGCTGATGGCGGTGCGCACATCGTCCAGCGATACGCCCTGATTAAACAGCGCCTGCGGATTGAGACCGACGCGCACCGCGGGCAGCGAACTGCCGCCGACGTCGACATCCCCCACGCCTTCGATCTGCGCAATATTCTGCGCCAGCTGGGTGGAGGCGAAATCGTAAAGCTGCCCCTGCGACCAGGTGTCCGAGGTCAGCGTCAGGATCATGATAGGCGCGTCGGACGGGTTGGCTTTGCGGTAGGTGGGACGGCTTGGCATTCCGCTCGGCAGCAGACTCTGCGCGGCGTTGATCGCCGCCTGCACATCCCGCGCCGCGCCGTTGATGTCGCGGTCAAATTTGAATTCCAGAATGATGCGTGTGCTGCCCAGCGAACTTGAGGAGGTCATCTCGTTGACCCCGGCAATGCGTCCCAGCGCCCGCTCCAGCGGCGTCGCCACCGACGACGCCATGGTTTCCGGCGACGCGCCCGGCAGCGAGGCGCTGACCATGATCACCGGATAATCCACCTGCGGCAGCGGCGCGACCGGCAGCATACGGAAACCGAGAATGCCGCACAGGGTGATGGCCAGCGAAATCAGGATCGTCGCCACCGGACGATAAATGAAGAGGGCGAAAAACTTCACTTACGCCTCCTCATTACGCGCCGGGAAACGGCGGCGCAGCGACAGCGCCAGCCGGTCGAACAGCAGGTAAATCACCGGCGTGGTAAAGAGCGTCAGCACCTGGCTCACCAGCAGACCGCCCACCATGCCGATACCGAGCGGACGGCGCAGTTCCGCGCCGACGCCGGTACTGAGCATCAGCGGCAGCGCGCCGAGCAGGGCGGCGAGGGTGGTCATCAGGATCGGCCTGAAACGCAGCAGACAGGCCTGGTAAATCGCCTCCCGCGGCGACATGCCCTGTTCGCGCTCGGCGGCCAGCGCAAAGTCGATCATCATGATGGCGTTTTTCTTGACGATACCGATCAGCAAAATGATGCCGATAATGGCGATCACATCCAGTTCCGCCCCTGCCAGCATCAGCGCCATCAGCGCACCAACGCCTGCCGTGGGCAGCGTGGAGAGAATAGTGATCGGATGGATAAAGCTTTCGTACAGCACGCCGAGCACGATGTACATCGCCACCACCGCCGCGACGATCAGCCACACCGTACTGCCGAGGGCATCCTGGAAGGCCAGCGTACTGCCCTGGAACTGGGTGGTAATATCCGTCGGGAAGCTGATGGTTTTTTCCGTGTCCAGAATCGACTGCACCGCTTCGCCCAGCGAATAGCCGTCCTGCACGTTAAAGGAGATGGTGGTGGACGGGAACTGATCGAGATGGTTAATCGACAGCGGGGTAAAGCGCTGTTCCACTTTGGCGATGGCGCTGAGCGGCACCACGCCGCCGTCGCTGCCGGTCAGCCGCACCGTGTCCAGCGCCGCCAGTCCTGGCGTTTGGGTGGTGTCGTGCTCCAGCACCACGCGGTATTGATTCGCCTGGGTGTAAATGGTGGAGATCAACCGCTGCCCGAAGGCGTTATAGAGGGCGTTATCCACATCCGCCATGCTGATGCCCAGGCGGCTGGCGCTGTCGCGATCGACGTTGATATAAGCCGCCAGGCCTTTGTCCTGCCAGTCGCTGCTCACATCCGCCAGCTGCGGCTGCGTTTGCAGCTTGCTCATCAGCTGCGGCACCCAGGTGCTGAGCGCCTCCAGCGACGTTGCCTGCAACGTAAACTGATACTGCGTGCGGCTGACGGTGGTGTCGATAGTCAGATCCTGGGTCGGTTGCAGGTAGAGCGCCACGCCGGGCACTTTTGCCACCGCGTTTTGCAATCGCTCGATCACCTCCGGCACGCGGTCGTCGCGATCGTCCAGCGGTTTAAGGTTGATTTGCAGGCGTGAACTGTTCAGCGACGGGTTAGTGCCGTCAACGCCGACAAAGGCCGTCAGGCTTTCCACCGCCGGATCTTTCAACACAATATCGCTCACCTGGCGCTGGCGTTCGGCCATGCTGGCAAAGGACGCCGACTGCGGCGCCTGTAAGGTGCCCTGAATAATGCCGTTATCCTGCACCGGGAAGAAACCTTTCGGGATCATCACCCACAGCAACACCGACAGCAGCAGGGTGGCGAAGGTCACGCCCAGCGTCAGCCACGGATGGTTGAGCACTTTCGCCAGCCCGCGCCCGTAAGCGGCGATCACCCGTTCAAAAAAGCGCTCTGATGCGCGGGAGAAGCGGTTCTGCTTGCGCAGCGATTCGGCGCTCAACATACGGGCGCACATCATCGGCGTCAGCGTCAGCGACACCACGGCGGAAATCAGAATCGCCACCGCCAGGGTGACGGCAAATTCGCGGAACAGCCGCCCGACGATATCGCCCATAAACAGCAGCGGGATCAGCACCGCAATCAGCGACAGGGTTAAGGAGATGATGGTAAAGCCGATCTCCCCCGCGCCTTTCAGCGCCGCCGCCAGCGGTTTTTCGCCTTTCTCGATATAGCGGGAGATGTTTTCGATCACCACAATGGCGTCATCCACCACAAAGCCGGTGGCGATGGTCAGCGCCATCAGCGTCAGGTTATTGATGGAAAAATCGAGGAACACCATCACCGCAAAGGTGCCGATTAATGACAGCGGCACCGCGACGCCGGGAATAATGGTCGCCGGAACGTTACGCAAAAACAGATAGATGATCATCACCACCAGTGCGATGGCCAGCATCAGCTCAAACTGGGTGTCGGATACCGAGGCGCGAATATTGGTGGTGCGATCGGAAAGGACTTTCACCTCCACCGACTTCGGCAGGCTGGCGGTTAACTGCGGCAGCATGGCGCGGATGCTGTCGGCAGTATCGAGAATATTGGCCCCCGGCTGGCGCTGCACGTTCATGACAATCGCCTGCTCTTTGTTGGCCCATGCCCCAAGCCAGCGGTTTTCCGCCCCCTGTTCGATGGTGGCGACGTCCCCCAGGCGGATCGGCGCGCCGTTCTGGTAGGCGACGATTAGCCTGCGATATTCCTCGGCGGACTGCATCTGGTCGTTGGCTGACAGCGTCACCGCCCGCGTCGGGCCGTCGAGACTGCCTTTGGCGGAGTTAACGTTAGCGCTGGTGATGGCGGTGCGAATGGTTTCGCTGGTCAGGCCGAGGGAAGCAATGGCCTGGGCGTTAAGTTTTACCCGCACCGCAGGACGCTGCCCGCCGGATAAGGTCACCAGACCGACGCCGGCCACCTGGGAAATTTTCTGCGCGACACGGGTTTCCACCATGTCTTCCACCTGCGTCATCGGCATGGCGCTGGAGGTTACGGCCAGCGTCATGATCGGCGGATCCGCAGGGTTCACTTTGTTATAGACCGGCGGGTTCGGCAGATCCGACGGCAGCAGGTTAGTGGCGGCGTTAATGGCGGCCTGCACCTCCTGCTCGGCGACATCCAGCGGCAGCGAAAGCTGGAACTGTAACGTCACCACCGACGCGCCGCCGGAGCTTTGCGACGACATCTGTTTTAAGCCGGACATCTGCCCGAACTGGCGCTCAAGGGGCGCGGTCACCGCCGAGGTCATTACATCCGGGCTGGCACCGGGATAGAGTGTCACCACCTGAATGGTCGGATAATCCACCTCCGGCAGGGCGGACACGGGAAGAAACCGATAGCCGATGATCCCGGCCAGTAAAATCGCCACCATCAACAGCGTGGTGGCGACCGGACGTAAAATAAACAGGCGGGACGGGCCGCCGGTGCGGCTGGGCGGTAACACCTGCATCAGGATTTCGCTCCTTTAGCGGTGCTTTTGGCCGGTGCGGCGCTGGCATCGTGCGCGTCCACCACTTCCACTTTCGCCCCTTCGGTCAGACGGTCGATACCGTCAGTGACCACACGATCCCCGGCGGAAAGCCCGGCGGCGATCACCACTTTCTGGCTGTCCTGAATGCCCGGCGTGACGGTGTGTTTGCTGACGGTGTTCTGATCGTTCAGCACCCAGACGAAATTGCCTTCGTTACCCATTTGCAGGGCGGCGGCCGGGATCACCACCGCGTCCTGTTCGGTATCCACCAGCATGCGCGCATTGACGAACTGGTTGGGGAACAGGGCGTCGTCCTGATTCTCAAAGCGGGCTTTGAGTTTGATGGTGCCGGTGGTGGCGTCGATCTGGTTATCCAGACTCAACAGGGTGCCGGTGCTCAGCTTCTGCTTGTTGGTGCGATCCCAGGCTTCGACGCTCAGCATCTGCCCGGCATTGCGCGCTTTCACAATAGTAGCGATGTCGTTTTCCGGCAGGGTGAAGATCAGATCGATGGGGTGCGTCTGGGTGATCACCACAATACCGGTGGTATCACCGCTGGAAATCTGGTTGCCGACATCCACCTGTTTTAAGCCAACGCGACCGTCTATCGGCGCGGTGATGCGGCTCCAGTCCAGCTGTAACTGCGCGCTGGCGACGGCGGCTTCATCGGCCTTGATGGTGCCTTCGCTTTCGCTGACCAGCGCCTGCTGGGCATCCAGCTCCTGACGGGACACCAGATTAGTTTTCACCAGTTGCTGATAGCGGGCCAGATCGCGGCGGGCGTTAGCCAGCGTCGCTTTATCGCGGGCCAGTTGCCCCTGGGCCTGGGCAAGGGCGACCTTAAACTGGCTGGGATCGATTTCGGCGAGCAGATCGCCTTTTTTCACCTGCTGGCCTTCCTGAAAATGCACCGCCAGCAATTGACCGTCAACACGGCTGCGCACGGTAACGGTATTCGCGGCCGTAATGGTGCCAAGACCGCTCAGATAACGGGGCACGGCCTCGCGGGTGGCGGTGGCCGCCTGCACCGGCGCAAGGGAAGGGCCGCGCATGCCCGCGCCGTGACGTCCGGCTCCGGCCTGGCGCTGTTGTCCGGCGGGGGCGGCAGAATGAGCGTGCCAGTACCAGGCAGCGGCAAGGGCGGCGATGACCACTCCTGCGAGAAGCATCCAGCGGGTATTATTACGGCCTTTCATCGTTATTCGTATCTCTTCCTGAAACATTAAGCAGAATGATACTAGTTTAGTAATGCCAGGCCGCAGAAAAATGGAGGAAATATGAAACACTGTGTGGATTTGTCCGAATGACAAGGGGCGGATGCTCTGCCTGCGACTGTTATAAAAATGTAATAAATAGTTTATAGACTGCTCAGCATTGTTATTTTCCCGTCCTCTGGTAACAGGAAGTCATTATGAGCAGGCCATTAAAATCCGTCTTCAAACAAGAACACAGTGAAGAGATCAGCAACACCAGCGCCAACCCGGTATTTTCGGACGTCAAGGACGTCTTTCTGTCACGCCGTCGCTTTTTGCAGATGGGGGCGGTCGCGGGCGCGGCGGTGTCTTTCCCGGCGCTGATGCGCGCGGAAAGCGCTTTTGCGGCCATGACGCAGCCGACGGCGCTGGCGAAAGCGGTGTCGCTGGGCTTTACCAGCATTCCTGTTTCCACTGCGGACACCGTAACGGTGCCGGAAGGCTACATCGCACGTCCATTCTATCGCTGGGGCGACGCCACCGGCATCAAAGGCATGATGCCGGAATTCAAATTCGACGCCAGCAACACCACTGAAGAACAGGCGGCGCAGGCGGGTATGCACCATGACGGCATGGCCTGGTTCAGCCTTCCGCGCGGTGAAGATAATGCCGCCCACGGCCTGCTGGCGATGAACCACGAATACATCGATAACGGCATGCTGTTTAAAGACGGCACCGCAGACTGGAACGCCGATAAAGTCCGTAAAGGGCAGAACGCCATGGGCGTGTCGGTGATCGAGGTGAAAAAGAGCGGCAGCGACTGGCAGGTGGTGCGCCCGTCAAACTATGCCCGCCGTATCACCGTTAATACGCCGATGGAGCTGTCCGGCCCGGCGCGTCATCACATGCTGATGAAAACCGCCGCCGATCCGCAGGGCGAGCGCGTGCTCGGCACCATGCAGAACTGCGCCAACGGCCATACGCCCTGGGGCACCTATCTCACCTGTGAAGAAAACTGGTCAGATATTTTTGTTAAACAAGCCGACCGCAACGCGCTGGAAAAACGTTATGGCATCGCCGACAGCGACGAGTCCTACCGCTGGAGCGAAGTGGACGAACGCTTTAACGTCGATAAAACCCCAAACGAACCGAACCGCTTTGGCTGGGTGGTTGAAATCGACCCGTACAATCCGACCTCCACACCGCGCAAACACACCGCGCTGGGCCGCTTCAAGCATGAAGGCGCGGCGGTGACGCTGGCGGCGGACAAACGCGTCGTGGTCTATATGGGCGACGATCAGAAATTCGAGTACATCTATAAGTTCGTCTCGGATAAAAAATATGATGCGGGCAACCGTGACGCCAGTATGCAACTGCTGGAGTCAGGCACGCTCTATGTCGCCCGCTTTAATGAAGACGGTACCGGCGACTGGCTGCCGCTGGTCTTCGGGCAGAACGGGCTTGATCAGAGCAAGGGCTTTGAAAGCCAGGGCGATGTGCTGATCAAAACCCGTCTGGCGGCGGACGCGGTGGGCGCGACGAAAATGGACCGTCCGGAGTGGATCGCCGTCGATCCTCACGCTGCCGGCAGCGTCTATTGCACGCTCACCAATAACAGCGATCGCGGCAAAGAGGGCAAAGCGCCGGTGGATGCGGCGAACCCGCGCGCCAATAATGTGTATGGACATATTATGCACTGGAGCGAAGACAATGCCGATCCGGCAGCGGCCCGCTTTAAATGGGATATTCTGGTGCTCGCCGGGCGTAACGATGGCGATAAGCCGGACGCGAAAGGCAATATGCAGGGCGCGGCCTTCGGCAGCCCGGACGGCCTGTCATTCGACCATCAGGGCGTGCTGTGGATCCAGACGGACGTCTCCTCCAGCACCATCAACCAGAAAGCTTACGAGGGGATGGGGAATAACCAGATGCTGGCGACCATTCCCGGCACCAATGATTACCGCCGTTTCCTGACCGGGCCGCGCGGCTGTGAGATCACCGGCATCGCTTTTACGCCGGACAACCGCACGCTGTTTATTAATATTCAGCATCCGGGAGAAGGCGGGGATGATGTGACCGATCCGGCGAACCCGCGCGCGGTGTCGAACTGGCCGGATAACCGCCCGGACGGACGTCCGCGCTCGTCAACAGTGGTGATCACCAAAGCGGACGGCGGGATTATCGGATCGTAGTATGTTTGTGCCGGGTGGCGCTGACGCTTACCCGGCCTACGTAATACGTAATATGCCGTTCCAGGCCCGGCAAGCGTAGCGCCGCCGGGCAATGGCAATGGATAATCGTTACCACTGCCTGATCACCGCTTCGCCAATCGCCGCGATGGCTTTATTACGTTCATCCATGGTGGCCTTGCTGCCCGTCACATAAATCACCACAATGCGCGACGGCATGCCGTCCGGCCCCAGGGCTGCAACAATGCCGCGGGATCCGCGTTCACCGGCCCCGGTTTTATCGGCGATATACCAGCCCGCAGGCAGGACCGAGCGCAGCAGCGGCCCGGCGACCTTATCCTCTTCCATCCAGCGCGCTAACTGCTGCCGTGAAGCCGCCGTCAGGGTATCGCCCGTTAACAGCTGACGCAGGGTTTTCGCCATCGCCGCCGGGGTGGTGGTGTCACGCACGTCCCCCGGCAGGGCTTCGTTCAGCTCCGGCTCCACGCGATCAAGACGCGTCGTCTCATCGCCGGTTTTGCGGATGAAATCTGTCAGCTTTTGCGGGCCGCCCAGCGTTGAGAGCAGCAGATTGGCCGCCGTGTTATCGCTCAGGGTGATGGCGGCATCGCACAGTTCCGCCACCGTCATGCCGTCCGCCAGATGCTTTTCCGTTACCGGCGAGTAAGTGATGAGATCGGCTTTCTGCCAGGTCAGGCGGCGATTAAGCTGCTCCTGTCCGGCGTCAACGCGCGCCAGCACCGCGCCGCACAGCAGCACCTTAAAGGTGCTCATCATCGGAAAACGCTCATCCTGACGATAGCTGTTCAGCACCTTGCCGGAAGCCAGATCCAGCTCTGCATAGCCCACGCGTGCCGCGAGCGTAGTTTCCGCCTGTTTGACGGTAGAAAGCGTGTCGGCGCGGGCGGATCCCGGCAGCGTAAGGGCCGCTAACAGCGGCATGACGATCAGATAAAAGCGTTTCATGGCGTTATTTCCCCGTTGTGCCGAACTGCACCTGTGCCCAGCGTGCCAGACCGGCGGTTACCGAGCCGAAATCATCGCCACCGGCGATGGGAATGCCCGGCAGCTTTTCCGCCAGCGCGCGTTTGATGAGCGGCGAACGGGCGCTGCCGCCGGTGAGGTAAATTACATCCGGCGTTTCATTGCTGCTGTCCAGCGCCAGCTGCACCTGTTCCAGAATACGCGCCAGCGGCTGGGTGAGTGCTGCTTCCAGGCCGTCGCGGGTAATGGCGGTCGCCAGATCGTCGCTGATAAAGGGCAGACGCGCCGTGACCTCATCGGTTTCCGACAGGGCGATTTTGCTCTCTTCGGCACTGCGTACCAGCCGGTAGCTCAGGCGCTGACGCCAGACTTTGGTCAGCAGCGCCACTTTATCGCCATCGCGGGCATCGCGCACCAGATCGTTTAACAGCCGACCGTTGGCGGTGCTGTAGAAATCGCTTTGTGCCGGAACATCGTTAATTGCCACAGCGTTCCACCACGGCAGGATCGGCAGCGCAATGCCTTTTTCGGTCTGGCCGCCCATGCCGAGCAGCGGCATCAGGTTTTTAAACGCCAGCGCGATGTCGAGGTCGTTACCGCCGACGCGGCAGCCGCTGTGCCCGAGGAGACTTGAATCGCGGTCGCTGCGGTGATGCCACTGCGGCCCCATCAGCAGCAGCGAGCAGTCGGTGGTACCGCCGCCGATATCCACCACCAGCACGCGTTTTTCTTCACTGAGCGTCGCTTCAAAGTCCAGACCCGCCGCCACCGGCTCATACTGGAACACCACATCGCGGAATCCGGCGCGTTTTGCCGCGCGCGCAAGTATCCCCTGTGCCTGGGCGTTAGCCTCATCCCCGCCGAGACCCTGGAAGTTAATCGGACGGCCAATCACCGCCTGGTCGATCGCCTCCGGCAGCTGCGTCTGCGCCTGGAGACGGATGTGCAGCATCATGGCGCACACCAGATCTTCAAACAGCGCGATCTGCTGCGGCTTCAGGCCGCTGGCACCGAGGAAGGATTTGGGCGATTTAACAAAATAGACCTCCTCCGGATCCTGCACATACTGATGCAGGGAACTGAGGCCGAACTGCACGCTGCCCGGCAGCACCTCGATATCTTCGTCGCGGTTATAATTCATCGCCCGGCGCAGCAACGCCTGGGTTTCTCCCTCTGTCGCCGGAACGGCATGATGACGGTGCAGCCATTCGCTGACCGCTTCGCGCGTCGGGGCGCACAGCATGGAGGGCAGTAGCGAGCTATTGTTTTCCATTTTTAACAGCTGCGGCGAGCCGTCACGCATTACTGCCACAGAGCAGTTGGCGGTGCCATAGTCAAAACCAATAAACATGTTGAATTCCCCGGGCCGGTGCAGAAGGGGGGCGACTTTAGCGGAATGGGATTTGAAAGCAAAGCAAAAAGTGCCGGGGGCGGTTAGTCTGTTATAAGAAAGTTAATTACAGCAGGAGAGGCTATGTACACACTTCACTGGCAACCGCCTTATGACTGGGCGTGGATGCTGGGCTTTCTTCGCGCCCGTGCCGTAAGCGGGGTGGAAGTCGTCAGCGAGGGGCGCTATGTGCGTAGCCTGGCGCTCGGCGAACACCAGGGGCTGATCACCGCCGAACCGGATGAGCAGAATCACACCCTGCGGGTGACGCTCAGCGATGGCCTGCTGCCGGTGGCGGATGAATGTCTGGCGCGCGTCGGGCGGCTGTTCGATCTGGCCTGCGATCCGCAGATGATTAATGGCGCGCTGGGCGATTTGGGCGCAGCGCGTCCGGGGCTGCGGCTGCCGGGATCAATGGATGCCTTCGAACAGGGGATCCGCGCGATTTTAGGCCAACTGGTGAGCGTGGCGATGGCGGCAAAGCTCACCGGCTATGTCGCAAACCGTTACGGCGAGCCGCTGAACGGCGAACCAGGTTTTGTCTGTTTTCCGCGCCCGGAAGTGCTGGTGAATGCCGATCCGGCAGAGTTAAAAACGCTGGGCATGCCGTTAAAACGCGGGGAGGCCATTGTGCATTTTGCCCGGGCGACCCTTGACGGGCGCTTTCCCCTCATCGCCCCGGCGGATGTGGAACAGGGGGTGAAGCATTTACAGACCTTTCCGGGCATCGGGCGCTGGACGGCCAATTATCTGGCCCTGCGCGGCTGGCAGGCAAAAGATGTCTTTCTGGCGGACGATTATCTGATCAAGCAGCGTTTTAGCGGCATGACGCCCGCGCAAATCCGTCACTACGCCGCCCGCTGGCAGCCGTGGCGCTCTTACGCGCTGCTGCATATCTGGTATACCGACGGCTGGCAGCCGTCAGTTGATGGCGAAATAGCTGGTGTTTAGCATCAAATCCAGCGGCTGCGGCGGAGAAATGGTATCGCCGTAGATGTAGTCGATGCCGATGCCGGAGAGGGTGTCCATCACCATCGGCTGGTGCGTTGGCCCGGCGATGCTTTTCATGCCCAGACGCTGGGCATGGCCCTGCACAATAGTGACCATCATTTCATCCATCAGGTTGCCGTGTACGTTACCGATCAATTCCTGGTCGAGCAGAATGTAATCCGCAACGTACGGGGTGAGATGGCTGAACAGCTCCAGGTCGCGGCCCACGTGGCTTAAGATCACCTGGCAGCCCGCTTCGCGCAGTTTGTGCAGCCCGTCGTTGATGCTGGCGTCGTCGCGCATCAGCGCATCCGCATGGATCACCAGATGCAGCAGGCGGGCGGGCATCTGGCTCTGCGCCAGGCTGTCCAGCAGTTCGCTGACCAGGGTTTTGCTGGCAAGACCGGTGGTGGAGAGCGGCAGGGCAACCCCTAAGCCTTTACGGGTGACGGCTGCGGCGCTGTTGCGGAAAAATTCCTGGAACACGCGGCGGTCAAGGGCGCGAATAAGTTTGCGATCGCTCAGGGAGGCGCGAAACGCGTGCTCTTCCATGATGTCGCCGTTGCTGGTCCACAGCCGCAGCGACAGCAGCCAGAAATTGCAGGTTTCCGGCACGCGGGGCGAGGCCACGCCGCGGGCAATCAGCAGCAGCGGATTGTCATTGATCATCCGCGACTGCTCTTCCGCGGACATCTGCAGACGAATTTCGTGCATGTCGTCCTGCTCCGGCTCATATACGGTGACCATCCCGCGTCCGCCGTTTTTCGAGGCATAACAGGCGATATCCGCCTGCGACATCACTTCTGACGCCAGATAGTTGGTTTCGTCAATGAGCGTAATGCCCGCGCTGGCCCCGATGCGGTGCAGACGGCCTTCCCATATAAACTGGTAGTCGTTGATCGCGGCAATCAACCGCCCGGAAATATAGCGGGCGCTTTCGATATTGCAGTCCGGCAGCAGCAGGCCAAACTCATCGCCGCCCAGCCGCGCCAGAATATCGGTGGTGCGCAGCATGCTGAGCATCAGCGATGAAATTTCCCGCAGCAGCGCATCCCCCGCCGCATGTCCGGCGGAGTCGTTCACCGCTTTAAAGCGATCGAGATCGATATACACCAGCGCATGCCGCTGTTGGGTTTCCTGCACGCCCTGCAACAGGCGTTTGAGATGATTTTCGAAGCTGACGCGGTTGGCCAGATGGGTGAGGGCGTCGTGGGAGGCGCTGTAGCTGAGCTGGCGCAGCATTTTGCGCGATTCGGTCACGTCCTGAATAACCAGCACAAAGCCGATGTTTTGCCCGTCCAGGGTGCTGAGCGGCGTCACGCTGTAGTGAATATCGTAGCTGCCGCCGTTGCGACAGTGCAGCACCACATCCTGTTCAATGGCGGAGCGGGACATATCGCCGCTATGAATGTTTTCCATCAGCGGGCCGTTATCGCCGAAGGTAATGTGCAGGACATTGAGCAGCGCCTGGCCCATCGCCTGCTCCTGCGGCCAGCCGCTCATTTTTTCCGCCACCGGGTTCATAAAGGTGATATTCATATTCACATCGGTACAGAGCACCGCTTCGCCGATGGAGTCCAGCGTAATATGCAGACGCTCTTTCTCCTGGAACAGCGCCTCGTTAAGCTGCTTCACCTCGGTCATGTCCATATTGATGCCGAGCAGGCGTTCCACTTCGCCATTTTTGTTCAGCACCCGGTTGGCGAGGGTACGGATATGACGCACACCCTCTTTCACGTGCACGCGAAATTCCAGCTTAAACGGCAGGCGCGACACCAGCGAATCGCGCACCACCTGCTCGGTCATCGCGCGGTCTTCCGGTATCACGCAGTCATACCACAGCTGCCAGGTCGGTTTAACGTGCGGCGGGATTTCATACAGCTCAAACATCCGTTTGTCCCAGCTGATGATGTCCGTCGCCAGTTCCCACTCCCAGATGCCGATGCCCCCCGCTTCGTTGGCGAGGGTAATACGCTCCATCAGGCGTTTGTTAACCCATTCCGTCTGTTTGAGATCGTTGATGTCTTCGATTTGCGAGATGAAATAGAGCGGGGTGCCGTCACCGTGCCGCACCAGCGATACCGCCAGCAGCGCCCAGACAACGTCGCCATTGCGCGTGTAGTAACGCTTTTCCATGGAATAGCTGTTGATCTCGCCGCGCACCAGCATCTCCAGCTGTTCAAGATCGCTGTTGAGATCTTCCGGCCAGGTCAGCTGTTGAAAAGTGAGGGCGCGCAGCTCTTCCTGGGTATAGCCAAGGAATTTACACAGCGCTTTGTTAGCCTGAAGCCATTCGCCTTCGGTGCCCACCAGCGCCATGCCGATGGCGGAATATTCCATGGCGTTACGAAAGCGCGCTTCACTCTCGGTGATGTGTTTGCGTTCGGTGCGAAAAGCATACATCACCATGGTCATGACGTTGGCCGGCAGCAGCATCATCATAAAGGGCAGCCAGGGCGCGTTGAGCATGACGGGCGTATTGTGCGGCGTCAGTGCAAAGGGATCCGCTGCCATCATCAGCGACACCATCATCACGGTGGAGAGAAATATCAGAAAGGCTTCAAGCCGCGGCAGGCGTACCGCGCTCCACATCAGCAGCACGATCACCGCGGTAAAGGGCCACGGCAGATATTTTATCGACAGCCAGCTCAGCATCAGCGTAACCGCCAGCGTCAGCAGCGTTTCCAGCAGCAACTGCGGCTTACGGTGGCGCAGCAGATAATGCATTTTGAACAGCAGACCCAGCGGGATCAGCGCCATCGCGCCAATGGATTCCGAGAGCGTCCAGAGCGTAAAGGCGCGCAGCGGGTTGTCGTTCCCGACCAGCAGAGACACCAGCAGGCCGCCAATCACCGGCGGTATCACGGCGCTGCCGATAGTCAGACGGATCCAGTCGTTTAAGTTTTGCAGCGGGTTGTACCAGGGCAGCATTTTACGCAGCAGTATGGCCCCGATCAGCGCTTCAATAACGTTAATACCGGGGTACCATAGATTGATGGCCTCGGGCGGGAATAACACCAGTGACGCGCCGATGCTGCCCAGCGAACAGGCCAGCGCAATCGCCGGCCACAGGCGGCCTGCATGACGATAAAACGCCACCATCATAATGGACGTGGAGAACCACAGCGGAGCAAGAATGTTGCCGAAACGAGCTAACTCAAGGGAGAACAGGGTAAAGATAAAGGTGACCAGTCCTAAACTGATTAATCGCAGTAAAGGATTCGGAGTGGCCACCAAAACGCGCTGGTATTGTTTATTCATTACCGCTTTATCCGCAGACCCTGAGCCGCCCGATACATTCACGGGGCGAGTTAAATTTGAAATTTGGATTATGCTAGTACAAACAATTTACAATTCCTATCGTGGGCGCTCATAATTTGACATCACAGTGTTATTAATTACTTACCTGATGCTAAATCCCCGATCATCGCCGCAAAAGTGAGCATTTTAATTTGCGTAAAGGCGATATTCCTCTTTATGACCGCAGGATTTGCTCGATGACCTATTCAACTGGTATCACGGCGGCGAAATCCCTATAATTGCCGCGTTTGGCGTTTCGGCGTCGTCCTTCCTTAACATCCAGGTTAACCAGGTCGCAAAAATTTATGACTGATAAGTCTCATCAGTGCGTCATTATCGGCATTGCCGGTGCATCCGCTTCAGGTAAAAGTCTCATCGCCAGCACCCTCTATCGCGAGCTGCGCGAACAGGTTGGTGATGAGCATATTGGCGTCATCCCGGAAGACAGCTATTACAAAGATCAAAGTCATCTGTCCATGGAAGAACGGGTAAAGACCAATTATGACCATCCGAGCGCGATGGATCACAGCTTGCTGTTCGAGCACCTGCAAACCTTAAAAAACGGCAGCCCCATTGAATTGCCGGTCTACAGTTATGTAGAACATACCCGCACGCAGGAAACCATTCATATTCAGCCGAAGAAAGTCATTATCCTTGAAGGCATCCTGTTGCTGACCGACGCCCGTCTGCGCGACGCGCTGAATTTCTCTATTTTCGTTGATACCCCGCTGGACATCTGCCTGATGCGCCGTATTAAGCGTGACGTGAACGAGCGCGGCCGCTCTATGGATTCCGTGATGGCGCAGTACCAGAAAACGGTGCGCCCGATGTTCTTACAGTTTATCGAGCCATCCAAACAGTACGCCGACATCATTGTGCCGCGCGGCGGCAAAAACCGAATTGCGATCGACATTCTGAAAGCCAAAATCAGCCAGTTCTTTGAATAGTCTGCTTTTGAATAATCTGCGCGAATTGTGTACCGTTCAAAGTAGTATGCTTAACCTCCGGCGAGAACACTTGCCGGGGGATGCTGTATCTAAGGAGAAAACGCATGCGTTTGTGTGACCGAGATATTGAAGCCTGGCTGGATGAAGGCCGTCTGTCTATTACCCCGCGTCCACCCGTTGAACGCATCAATGGCGCCACCGTCGATGTCCGTCTGGGGAATAAATTCCGCACCTTCCGCGGTCATACTGCGGCCTTTATCGATCTCAGCGGTCCGAAGGATGAAGTCGCCGCCTCTCTTGAGCGTGTGATGAGCGATGAAATCGTTCTGCCGGACGGCGATGCCTTTTTCCTGCATCCGGGCGAACTGGCGCTGGCGGTCACCTATGAATCCGTGACCCTGCCTGCCGATCTGGTGGGCTGGCTGGACGGTCGCTCATCGCTGGCGCGTCTGGGCCTGATGGTGCACGTTACCGCGCACCGTATCGATCCCGGCTGGTCAGGCTGTATCGTGCTGGAGTTCTATAATTCTGGCAAACTGCCGCTGGCGCTGCGTCCGGGGATGCTTATCGGCGCGCTGAGCTTTGAACCGCTCTCCGGCCCGGCAGCCCGTCCTTACAACCGTCGCCAGGACGCGAAATATCGTGACCAGCAGGGCGCGGTCGCCAGCCGTATTGATAAAGATTGAGTATTAACCGCTCGCTGAGGATGCCATGAGAAGAGTGTTAACCACGCTGATGATTCTGCTTGTCGTGCTTGTTGCCGGCATCTCTGCGTTGGTACTGCTGGTCAACCCCAACGATTTCCGTGCCTATATGGTGCAACAGGTGGAGGCGCGAAGCGGCTATCAGCTGGAGCTGGACGAGCCGCTGCGCTGGCATGTCTGGCCGCAGCTCAGCATTCTCTCCGGGCGCATGTCGTTGACCGCGCCGGGGGCGACCACGCCGCTGGTGTCGGCGGCGAATATGCGCCTTGACGTGGAACTCTGGCCGCTGCTTTCGCATCAACTGCACGTTAAACAGGTGATGCTGAAAGGGGCGGTGATCCAGTTAACGCCGCAAACCAAAGCCGCGCGCAAGCCAGACGAGCCTGTTGCGCCGGATGATAATCCAATGCCGCAGGCAGAAGCCGATAAAGGCTGGTCCTATGCCATTTCCCGCCTTGAGGTCGCCGACAGCGTGCTGGTGTTCCAGCATGAAGACGAAGAACAGGTAACGGTGCGCGATATCCGTCTGAAGATGGATCAGGATGCGTCTTACCACGCCACGCTCGATTTTTCCGGGCGTATCAACCGCGATCAGCGCGATCTGACGCTGGCGATGAAAGCAAAAATTGACGCCGCGGATTACCCGCACAGCCTGACCGCCGCCATTGAGCAGTTCGACTGGCAGCTGAAGGGCGGCGATGTGTCCCCGCAGGGGATCAGCGGTACGGCGACGCTAAACGCCCAGTGGCAGGAGGCGCAAAAACGCCTGTCTTTCAGCAACCTTAATGTCACTGCCAACGACAGCGCCATGAGCGGGCAGGGCAGCGTGGTGCTTAACGACGCCCCGGAATGGGCGCTCGATTTGCATTTTGACAAGCTCAATCTGGAAAACTTATTCAGCGGCGCGACTATGGCCGCCGCCAGCAGCGATACGGCGCAGAAAGCCCAGGCGCAGCCTAAGCTGTTGCCGCGCCCGGTGATCGCCCGCGACAGCAGCGAGCCGGAGTACAACAGCCTGCGCGGGTTTAGCGCTCAGGTTGCGCTCAGCGCCGGGCAGATCCGCTGGCGTGGGATGGATTTCACCGACGTCAAAAGCCAGATGACCAACCAGGCGGGACTGTTAACCCTCACCACCTTAGAGGGCAAAATGGGCAACGGTACGCTTTCGCTGCCCGGCCGTCTCGACGTGCGGGGCAGAACGCCGAAAAGCCTGTTCCAGCCAAAGCTTGAGAACGTGGAAATCGGCACCATCCTGAAAGCCTTTAATTATCCTATTGCCCTGACCGGCGCGCTCTCCATGAGCGGTGATTTTTCCGGCGGTCTGGTGGATGCGGAGGCGTTCCGCCGCGACTGGCAGGGCAACGCGCATCTGGAAATGGCGAATGTTCGCATGGAAGGGCTTAACTTCCAGCAGCTGATCCAGCAGGCCGTGGCGCGCAGCAGCGATGTGAAGGTGGAGCAGGATTATGACAACAGCACCCGTCTGGATGCGCTGAGTACCGATCTGGAACTGGATCACGGCAGCGTAACGCTGAGCGATATGCAGGGGCAGTCGCCGCTGCTGGCGCTGGACGGCAAGGGAACCCTGGATCTGATCAAAGAAGAGAGCGACACCCAGTTTAACGTGCGCGTACTCTCCGGCTGGAACGGTGGCAACAGCGAGCTGATCGCTTTCCTGCGCGATACGCCCATCCCGCTACGGGTATACGGCAAATGGGATGCGCTGCAATACAGCCTGAAAGTCGATCAGGTGCTGCGCGACCATTTACAGGGCGAGGCGAAGCGCCGCCTTAACAAGTGGGCGGATCGCAATAAGGACAGTAAATACAGCGAAGATGTGAAGAAGCTGCTGGAAAAGATGTAGCGGCCCAGTGATTAGCCCTCTCCCACAGGGAGAGGGCAGAAACGGGATCAGACTTCGTAATCCAGCTCGCTTTTTGTGCGTAACGGCACGATCTGCACTTTCTGCACGCGATGGCTTTCCACCTGCAGGGTGATCACCCGGTAATCGCCCACCTCAACTTCCTCCCCGACCTGTGGAATACGTTGCAGATACTCCATCAGCAGCCCGGCGATAGTATGATATTCGCGCTTCTCGTCCAGCGGCAGCGGCACAAACTGCACCAGATCTTCCAGCGGCATATGGCCGTTCGCCGTCCAGCTGCCGTCGGCGTTTTTCTGAATATCGTGGCGGGCGTCGATCTCTTCCACTTCGTTCGGCAGATTACCGGCGATGGTTTCCATCACGTCGCTGAGCGTGACCGCCCCTTCCACGGAACCAAATTCATCCACCACAAAGGCAAAGTGCGTGCGGGCATTGCGGAACTGCTCCAGCGCCTGTAACAGCGGCAACCCTTCCGGGAACACCAGCGGCTGACGCACCAGCACGTTCAGGTTCAGCGGCTCGCCGCGCAGCGCCTGTTGCAGCAGATCAAGAATATGCACCACGCCCAGCAGATCTTCCTGCGCATCGCCGCCGGTGACCACCACGCGGGTATGCTGGTTCTTGTCCAGCAGCTCGCGGATCACCTCTTCCGGCGCGGTGAGATCGATATGTTCGATGTCATGGCGGGAGGTCATGATACTGCTGACGGTGCGCTGGTTCAGGTTGAGTACGCGCTCGATCATCAGCCGCTCCTGCGGTTTAAAGATCTGCGCATTATCATGGTCGGCCAGCATGGAGGCGGTTTCAACATCCAGCTCGGCATCTTCTTTGCGGCCGCTGAGCAGGCGCATCACCGCCTCGGTGGTGCGCTGACGCAGGGTATTGTCGGCGAACAGGAAGCGGCGGCGGTTGAAAATCGCCAGCTGATTAAGCGCTTCGATCATTACCGAGAAGCCGATGGCGGCATACAGATACCCTTTCGGGATGTGGTAGCCAAAGCCTTCGGCGATCAGGCTAAAGCCTATCATCAGCAGGAAGCTGAGGCAGAGAATGACGATAGTCGGGTGATTATTCACAAAGCGGGTCAGGGCTTTGCTCGCCAGCAGCATCAGGGAAATGGCGATGATCACTGCCGCCATCATTACCGCCAGATGCTCCACCATACCGACGGCGGTGATCACGGAATCCAGCGAGAAGACGGCGTCAAGAATATCGTACGACAGCTTGAGCAACGCGGGGACGTTGAGCTCGTCCTGCGTACCCGTGATGAACTCAATCTGCTGGATGCCCGTGCGGTAAATGATTTCTTCGCCACTGAATCCATCGATCAGGTGTATCTGGCGGCGGCGAAAGTGGGCGGTATTGTGGCGAACAATACCTACCCGGCGGAGTTCATTTTCGAGAACCTGATGATCGAGAGCAACATCATTCACGCGGCGCATACGCACAACGTGAACAAGCTGCTGTTCCTCGGCTCATCCTGCATTTACCCGAAAATGGCGAAGCAGCCGATGGCGGAAAGCGAGCTGTTGCAGGGCACGCTTGAAGCGACTAACGAGCCGTACGCGATTGCCAAGATTGCCGGTATCAAGCTGTGTGAATCTTACAACCGCCAGTACGGACGTGATTATCGTTCGGTGATGCCGACTAACCTGTACGGCCCGAACGATAACTTCCACCCGAGCAACTCCCATGTGATCCCGGCGCTGCTGCGTCGCTTCCATGAAGCGGCCCAGGAAAACGCCACTGATGTGGTGGTGTGGGGCAGCGGTACGCCGATGCGCGAATTCCTGCATGTGGATGATATGGCGGCTGCCAGCATTCATGTGATGGAGCTGGATCCGGAAGTGTGGCAGGAAAACACCGAACCGATGCTGTCGCATATTAACGTCGGCACCGGCGTGGACTGCACCATTCGCGAACTGGCGCAAACCCTCGCGCAGGTCACCGGCTTTAAAGGCCGCGTGGTGTTCGACGCCAGCAAACCCGACGGTACTCCGCGCAAGCTGCTTGATGTGACGCGTCTGCATCAGCTTGGCTGGTATCACGAGGTGTCACTGGAGCAGGGGCTGGCAAGCACCTATCAGTGGTTCCTTGAAAACCAGCACCGGTTCCGGGGGTAAGCATGTTTTTGAGTCAAGAAGACTTCGCCACGGTAGTGCGCTCAACGCCGCTGATTTCCATCGATCTGATCGTGGAAAACTCGCGCGGTGAGTATCTGCTGGGAGAACGCACCAACCGACCGGCACAGGGATACTGGTTTGTTCCTGGTGGACGCGTACAAAAGGATGAGCCGCTGGCCAGCGCCTTCGAGCGCCTGACTCTGGCGGAACTGGGAACCCGTCTGCCGATGTCGGCAGGCGAGTTTTACGGCGTCTGGCAACACTTCTATGACGACAACTTCTCCGGACGCGATTTTTCCACGCACTACATCGTGCTGGGTTTCCGCGTCCGTGTGGATGAAAGCACCCTGACGCTGCCCGCCGAGCAGCACGGAGCGTGGCGCTGGATGACGCCTGACGCCATCGTGAACAGCGAGAACGTGCACGACAACAGCCGCGCCTACTTCCGTACTGATAAGTCCGGAGTGCCGGGCTTATGAGAATTCTGGTGTACGGAATTAACTACTCGCCGGAGCTGACCGGGATCGGTAAGTACACCGGCGAGATGGTGGAATGGATGGCCCGTCAGGGCCATGACGTTCGCGTCATTACCGCGCCGCCGTACTATCCGGAGTGGAAAGTGGGCGAGTCTTACTCGGCCTGGCGCTGGCGTCGTGAAGAGGGGGCGGCGACCGTCTGGCGCTGTCCTCTATATGTGCCCAAAACCCCGACCACCTTAAAGCGCCTGATCCATCTCGGCAGCTTTGCGCTGAGCAGCTTTTTCCCGCTGATGGCGCAGCGCCGCTGGAAGCCGGATCGCATTATCGGCGTGGTGCCGACGCTGTTTTGTACGCCGGGCATGCGCCTGCTGGCAAAACTGTCCGGCGCCCGTACCGTACTGCACATTCAGGATTACGAAGTCGATGCCATGCTTGGCCTCGGCATGGCCGGTAAAGGCAAAGGCGGGCGTGTGGCCCGGCTTGCCAGCGCCTTTGAGCGCAGCGGCCTGCACAACGTCGATAACGTATCGACGATTTCGCGCTCGATGATGAAAAAAGCGCAGGAAAAAGGCGTACCGGCTGAGCGGGTGATTTTCTTCCCCAACTGGTCGGAAGTGGCGCGTTTTCGCGACGTCACCGACGCCGATGCATTAACGCTTCGCCAGCAACTCGCCCTGCCGGCGGATAAAAAAATCATTCTCTACTCCGGCAACATTGGCGAGAAGCAGGGGCTGGAGAGCATGATTGAAGCCGCAGATCGTCTGCGCGACCAGCCGTGGCTGTTCGTGATTGTCGGCCAGGGCGGCGGCAAAGCGCGACTGGAAAAAATGGCCCGCGAGCGCGGTCTGAGCAACGTGATTTTCCATCCGTTGCAGTCCTATGACGCGCTGCCCGCGCTGCTGAAACTGGCGGACTGTCATCTGGTGATCCAGAAGCGCGGCGCGGCTGACGCGGTACTACCGTCGAAGCTGACCAATATTCTTGCGGTGGGCGGCAATGCGGTGATCACCGCCGAACGCCACACCGAACTGGGGCAACTGTGCGACACCTGTCCGGGCATCGCGGTCTGCGTGGAGCCGGAATCGGTGGACGCGCTGATCGACGGCATTGGCCAGGCGCTGCTGATGCCCAAATCCAACACGGTGGCACGTGAATATGCCGAACGCACGCTCGAAAAAGAGAACGTGTTAAGCCAATTTATTGCAGATATTCGGGATTAAACAATGAGTCAACCAACGCTCTATCCGGTAGTAATGGCCGGTGGCTCCGGCAGCCGCCTGTGGCCGCTGTCCCGCGTACTCTATCCAAAACAGTTTCTGTGCCTGAAGGGCGAGCTGACGATGTTGCAGACGACGGTGTGTCGTCTGAACGGCGTGCAGTGCGAAAGCCCGGTGGTGATCTGTAACGAGCAGCACCGCTTTATCGTGGCCGAACAGCTGCGCCAGCTCAACAAGCTGACGGAGAACATCATTCTTGAACCCGCCGGGCGTAACACCGCCCCGGCCATCGCCCTTGCTGCCCTGGCGGCGCAGCGCAACAGCCCGGACAGCGATCCGCTGATGCTGGTGCTGGCGGCGGATCATGTGATCCAGAACGAAGAAGCCTTCCGCGAGGCGGTACGTGCGGCCATGCCGTACGCCGAAAGCGGCAAACTGGTGACCTTCGGCATCGTGCCGGATCTGCCGGAAACCGGCTATGGCTATATCCGCCGCGGCGCGGTCAGCCAGGGGCAGGTGGACGCAGTGGCTTTCGAAGTGGCGCAGTTCGTTGAAAAACCGGATCTCGATACTGCTCAGGCTTACGTTGCCAGCGGCGAGTATTACTGGAACAGCGGCATGTTCCTGTTCCGCGCCGGTCGTTACCTGGAAGAGCTGAAAAAATTCCGTCCGGATATTTTGCAGGCCTGCAACAAAGCGATGGACGGCGTCGATCCGGATCTCGATTTTATCCGCGTGGATGAAGAAGCCTTCCTTGCCTGCCCGGAAGAGTCGGTGGATTACGCGGTGATGGAAAAAACCGCTGATGCGGTGGTAGTGCCGATGGACGCGGGCTGGAGCGATGTCGGCTCCTGGTCATCGCTTTGGGAAATCAGCGCTCATACGCCGGAAGGCAATGTGCATCACGGCGATGTGATCAGCCATAAAACCGAAAACAGCTATGTCTATGCCGAATCCGGTCTTGTCACCACCGTGGGGGTGAAGGATCTGGTGGTGGTGCAGACCAAAGACGCGGTGCTGATCGCCGATCGTAATGCGGTGCAGGACGTGAAAAAAGTGGTCGAGCAAATTAAAGCCGAGGGTCGTCACGAGCATCACATTCACCGGGAAGTGTACCGTCCGTGGGGTAAGTATGACTCCATTGATTCCGGCGAACGCTATCAGGTGAAACGCATCACCGTGAAGCCGGGGGAAGGGCTGTCCTTGCAGATGCATCATCACCGCGCCGAGCACTGGATCGTGGTGGCGGGCACCGCCAAAGTGACCATTAACGACGAGATCAAGTTACTGGGCGAAAACGAGTCGATCTATATCCCACTCGGTGCCACGCACTGCCTGGAAAACCCGGGCAAGATCCCGCTGGATCTGATTGAAGTCCGCTCCGGTTCGTATCTTGAAGAAGATGACATCGTGCGGTTTGAGGATCGTTACGGTCGGGTGTAGTGAATGAACGTTGCCCGGCGGCGCAGGCTTGCCGGGCCTACAGGTGAATGATTGTAGGCCCGGTAAGCGAAGCGCCACCGGGCAAGGAAAGTTCGCATCACCGGGCCCGGTAAGCTAAACGCCACCGGGCAAGAACAAATAACAAATTTGCCCCAACGGGCCCAGGCTGTGTGTCGCCTGAAAACGAGGTAATCATGGAAAAATTAACCTGTTTCAAAGCCTACGATATTCGCGGCAAGCTCGGAGAAGAGCTGAACGAAGACATCGCCTGGCGCATTGGCCGCGCTTACGGTGAATACCTGAAGCCGCAGACCATTGTGCTCGGCGGTGATGTGCGTCTGACCAGTGAAGCGCTCAAACTGGCGCTGGCAAAGGGGTTACAGGACGCGGGCGTTGACGTGCTGGACATCGGTCTGTCCGGTACCGAAGAGATCTATTTTGCCACCTTCCACCTTGGCGTGGACGGCGGTATCGAAGTGACCGCCAGCCATAACCCGATGGACTATAACGGTATGAAGCTGGTGCGCAAGGGCGCGCGCCCCATCAGCGGCGATACCGGCCTGCGCGACGTGCAGCGTCTGGCGGAAGCCAATGACTTCCCGCCGGTGAACCCGGAAAAACGCGGCAGCTATAAGCAGATCGATCTGCGTGGTTCCTATATCGACCACCTGCTCGGTTACATCGACACCACCAACCTCACCCCGCTGAAGTTAGTCATCAACTCCGGTAACGGCGCGGCAGGGCCGGTGGTGGACGCCATCGAAGCGCGCTTTAAGGCGCTGAACGTGCCGGTGACCTTTATCAAGGTGCACAACAACCCGGACGGCAACTTCCCGAACGGTATTCCTAACCCGCTGCTGCCGGAATGCCGCGATGACACCCGCAATGCGGTGATCGAGCATAAGGCCGATATGGGTATCGCTTTCGACGGCGACTTTGACCGCTGCTTCCTGTTCGACGGCAACGGCCAGTTTATCGAAGGCTATTACATTGTCGGCCTGCTGGCAGAAGCCTTCCTCGAAAAACACCCTGGCGCGAAGATCATTCACGACCCGCGTCTGTCCTGGAACACCGTGGATGTGGTGAAGGCGGCAGGCGGTAAGCCGGTGATGTCGAAAACCGGCCATGCGTTCATCAAAGAGCGTATGCGCGAAGAGGACGCCATCTACGGCGGCGAAATGAGCGCCCACCACTACTTCCGCGACTTTGCATACTGCGACAGCGGCATGATCCCCTGGCTGCTGGTGGCGGAACTGCTGTGTGTGAAAGGGCAGTCGCTGGCGGAACTGGTACGCGATCGCATGACGGCGTTCCCGGCCAGCGGCGAAATCAACAGCAAGCTGGCGGATCCGGCCACCGCTATTGCCCGCGTGGAGCAGCACTATGCCGCCAGCGCGCTGGAAGTCGACCATACCGACGGCATCAGCATGGCGTTCCCGGAATGGCGCTTCAACCTGCGCTCGTCCAATACCGAGCCGGTGGTGCGTCTGAACGTCGAATCGCGGGGTGACGTGGCGCTGATGGAGGCACGAACACAGGACATCCTGGCGCTGTTGAACCAGTAGTCGAGCTTGGTTTCCCCTCGCCCGCGGGAAGGGGCGAGGGGACTTAAGAACAGGAACAACGATGATAAATCTAAAAAAGCGCGAGCGAGCTAAAACGAATGCATCGTTAATCTCTATGGTGCAGCGTTTTTCAGACATCACCATCATGTTCGGTGGGCTATGGATCGTCTGCAAGCTACACGCGTTACCCTTTTTTTACCTGCATCTGCTGATGGCCCTGATCACGCTGGTGGTGTTCCAGATGATCGGTGGTATGACCGATTTCTACCGTTCCTGGCGTGGCGTGAAGATCTCGACCGAGCTGGCGCTGCTGCTGCAAAACTGGACGCTGAGCCTGATTTTCAGCGCCGGACTGATGGCCTTCAACGCCGATTTTGATAATACCTTCAGCGTTTTCTTTGCCTGGTACGTATTAAGCAGCGTGGGGCTGGTGACCTGCCGCACGCTGATCCGCTTTTTCGCCGGCTGGCTGCGTCATCATGGCTATAACACCCGCCGCGTGGCGGTGGCAGGCGATCTGCCGGTAGGCCAGGTGCTGCTGGACAGTTTCCGCCATGAGCCCTGGCTGGGCTTTGAAGTGGTGGGCGTCTATCACGATGCCAGACCGGGCGGCGTAACCGCTGACTGGGCGGGCAATTACGACCAACTGCTGGAAGACGCGAAAGCGGGCAAAATTCATAACGTTTACATCGCCATGCCGATGAGCGAAGAGTCCGGCATTAAACGCCTGGTGCGTGAGCTGGCGGACACCACCTGCTCGGTGATCCTCATCCCTGATGTGTTTACCTTCAATATCCTGCATTCGCGCATCGAAGAGATGAACGGCGTGCCGGTGGTGCCACTGTATGACACGCCGCTCTCCGGCATGAACCGCGTGCTGAAGCGTCTGGAAGACATTGTGCTCTCCTCGCTGATCCTGCTGCTTATCTCCCCGGTGCTGCTGTGCATCGCGGCGGCGGTGAAAATCAGTTCCCCTGGCCCGATTATTTTCCGTCAGACCCGCTACGGCATGGACGGTAAGCCGATCAAAGTGTGGAAATTCCGATCCATGAAGGTGATGGAAAACGCCGAAGTGGTGACCCAGGCGACGCAGAACGATCCCCGCGTCACCAAAGTGGGCAACTTCCTGCGCCGTACCTCTCTTGACGAACTGCCGCAGTTTATCAACGTGCTGACCGGCGGCATGTCGATTGTCGGCCCGCGTCCCCACGCGGTGGCGCACAATGAACAGTATCGCACCCTGATCCAGGGCTACATGCTGCGTCATAAAGTGAAACCGGGCATCACCGGCTGGGCGCAAATCAACGGCTGGCGCGGCGAGACGGACACGCTGGAAAAAATGGAAAAACGTATTGAATTCGATCTGGAGTACATCCGTGAATGGAGCCTCTGGTTCGATATCAAGATTGTTTTTCTCACCATCTTTAAAGGCTTTGTGAACAAAGCGGCGTATTAAGCGAGCACATCATGAGCCTGAGAGAAAAAACCATCAGCGGCGCAAAGTGGTCAGCCATGGCCACCCTGATCATCATCGGCCTTGGGCTGGTGCAGATGACCTGGCTGGCGCGCATCATCGACAATCACCAGTTCGGTCTGCTCACCGTGTCGCTGGTGATCATCGCCCTGGCGGATACGCTGTCGGATTTTGGCATCGCCAACTCAATTATTCAGCGCAAAGAGATCGGCCATCTCGAACTGACCACCCTCTACTGGCTGAACGTCGGGCTGGGGCTGGTGGTCTGCGCGGCGATGTTTTTGTTAAGCGACGTGATTGCCGGGGTACTGAATAACCCGGATCTGGCGCCGCTGATCAAAACGCTGTCGGTGGCCTTTGTGCTGATCCCCCACGGCCAGCAGTTCCGCGCCCTGATGCAGAAAGAGCTGGAGTTCAGCAAGATCGGCATGATTGAAACCGTATCGGTGATGGCGGGCTTCACCTTTACGGTGATCAGCGCCTGGTACTGGCCGCTGGCGATGACCGCCATCCTCGGTTATCTGGTCAACACCGCGGTGCGTACGCTGCTTTTCGGCTTCTTCGGCCGCAAAATTTACCGTCCGGGTCTGCGCTTTTCGCTGGCTTCCGTCAACTCCAACCTGCGCTTTGGCGCGTGGCTGACGGCGGACAGCGTGATCAACTACGTCAACACTAACCTCTCCACGCTGGTGCTGGCGCGTATTCTTGGCGCCAGCGTCGCGGGCGGCTATAACCTGGCGTACAACGTCGCGGTGGTGCCGCCGATGAAGCTCAACCCGATTATCACCCGCGTGCTGTTCCCGGCCTTCGCCAAAATTCAGGACGACACGCAAAAGCTGCGGCTCAACTTCTACAAACTGCTGTCGGTGGTGGGGATCATCAACTTCCCGATCCTGCTCGGCCTGATGGTGGTGTCCGATAACGTGGTGCCGCTGGTGTTTGGCGAGAAGTGGAACAGCATCATCCCCATTCTGCAATTGCTGTGCATCGTCGGCCTGCTGCGCGCGGTGGGCAATCCCATTGGATCGCTGCTGATGGCGAAAGCCCGTGTCGATATCAGCTTCAAATTTAACGTCTTTAAAACCTGCCTGTTCGTCCCGGCGATTATCGCGGG
Organism: Enterobacter sp. K510; assembly: GCF_055804875.1. NCBI lineage: Bacteria > Pseudomonadati > Pseudomonadota > Gammaproteobacteria > Enterobacterales > Enterobacteriaceae > Enterobacter > Enterobacter sp. K510. The sequence goes on from NZ_JBNRLQ010000002.1 coordinate 173,396, forward strand.
TGGGCATCTGGGCGGCGCGCTGGGTGTGACGCTGGGCTTCCTGCTGGTGCAGATCATCAACACCATTCTGAGCTATTTCGTGATGATTAAGCCGGTGCTTGGTTCCAGCTATCGCCAGTACATTCTGAGCCTGTGGCTGCCGTTTTACCTGTCGCTGCCGACGCTGGTGGTGAGCTACGGCCTGGGGCTGGCGCTGGACGGACATTTGTCACTTGCCACGCTGCTGGCTGTGCAGATCCTGGCCGGTGGGCTGGCGTTCGCGGTGATGATTGTGCTGTCGCGTAATGCGCTGGTGGTGGAGCTGAAACGTCAGTTTTGCCGCAATGAAAAATTAAGAATGCTGCTGCGCGCAGGTTGATTTTATTCACAAATTTACGACATCAATAATTCAGGTGAAACTGTAATGAAACTACTTATTTTAGGTAACCATACCTGTGGAAACCGTGGGGACAGCGCGATTTTACGCGGCTTACTGGATGCCATTACGGTGCTTGAGCCTGACGCTGAAGTGGATGTCATGAGCCGCTATCCGGTGAGCTCCTCCTGGCTGTTAAATCGTCCGGTGATGGGCGATCCGCTGTACAGTCAGATGAAACAGCACAACACCGCCGCCGGTCTGGTCGGGCGGGTGAAAAAAGTCCTGCGTCGCCGTTATCAGCACCAGGTGCTGTTATCCCGCGTGACCGACAGCGGCAAGCTGCGCAATATCGCTATTGCCCAGGGCTTTACCGACTTTGTCCGCCTGCTGTCAGGCTATGACGCCATTATCCAGGTGGGCGGATCTTTCTTTGTCGATCTTTACGGCGTGCCGCAGTTTGAGCATGCGCTCTGCACCTTTATGGCGAAAAAACCGCTGTATATGATTGGCCACAGCGTCGGGCCGTTCCAGGACGCGCAGTTTAACCAGCTGGCGAACTATGCGTTCGGGCACTGCGATGCGCTGATCCTGCGTGAGCGGGTGAGCCTCGATCTGATGAAAAAGAGCCAGATCAACACTGATAAGGTGGAGCAGGGCGTCGACACCGCCTGGCTGGTGGATCATCACGATAGCGATTTTACCCCCAGCTATGCGGTGCAGCACTGGCTGGACGTGGCGGCCTCGCAGAAAACCGTCGCCATTACGTTGCGCGAACTGGCGCCCTTCGATAAACGCCTCGGCACCACGCAGCAGGCCTACGAAAAAGCCTTCGCCGACGTGGTTAACCGTATTCTGGATGCGGGCTGGCAGGTAATGGCGCTCTCCACCTGCACCGGCATCGACAGCTATAACAAAGATGACCGCATGGTGGCGCTCAATCTGCGTCAGCATGTCAGCGATCCGTCCCGCTATCACGTGGTGATGGATGAGCTTAACGATCTGGAGATGGGCAAAATCTTTGCCGCCTGTGATCTGACCGTCGGCACCCGTCTGCATTCAGCGATCATCTCCATGAACTTCGGCACACCGGCCATCGCCATTAACTACGAGCACAAATCAGCAGGCATTATGCAGCAGCTCGGCATGCCGGAGATGGCGATTGATATTCGTCATTTGCTCGACGGCTCGCTCGCCGCGATGGTGGCGGATACCCTCGGCCAGCTGCCCGCTATTAATCAGCAACTGGCAACGGCGGTGGCCGCAGAACGGAATAACGGATTGCAGATGGTGAAATCGGTGATGGACAGAGTGCGGGGTAAGCAATGAAGGTCAGTTTTTTCCTGCTGAAGTTTCCGCTGTCGTCCGAAACCTTCGTGTTAAACCAGATCACGGCGTTTATCGATATGGGGTTTGACGTGGAGATTATCGCCCTGCATAAGGGCGATCTCAGCAATACCCATGCGGCCTATACCGAATACAAGCTGGCGGAGAAAACTCACTGGCTGCTGGATGAGCCGCAGGGCAAAGCCGCAAAACTGCGCTACCGGGCGCAGGCGATCCTGCGGGGCGCGGGGCGCGCATCCACCTGGAAGGCGCTGAATATACGCCGCTACGGCGATGAAGCCCGTAACCTGATCCTCGCCGCCATTTGTGGCCTGGCACCACGCACTTTCAGCGCCGATGTGTTTATCGCCCACTTTGGTCCGGCAGGCGTGACGGCAGCAAAACTGCGTGAACTGGGGGTGATCCGCGGCAAAATCGCCACCGTCTTCCACGGTATCGACGTCTCGCACCGGGACGTACTGGCGCACTATACGCCGGAGTATCAGCAGCTGTTCCGCCGCGGCGATCTGATGTTGCCCATCAGCGATCTGTGGGCCGGTCGCCTGCAAAATATGGGCTGCCCGCCGGAGAAGATCGCCGTTTCGCGTATGGGCGTGGATATGTCGCGCTTTACCCTGCGTGAGGTGAAAGCGCCCGGACAACCGTTGCAGATAATCTCGGTGGCGCGCCTGACGGAGAAAAAAGGGCTGCATGTCGCCATCGAAGCCTGTCGCCTGCTGAAGGCGCGCGGTGTTAATTTCCACTATCGCATTCTCGGCATCGGCCCCTGGGAGCGCCGTCTGCGCACCCTGATCGAACAGTTCCAGCTTGAGGACGTGATCGAGATGCCGGGCTTTAAGCCCAGCCATGAAGTGAAGGCGATGCTCGATGAGGCCGACGTCTTCCTGCTGCCATCCGTGACCGGCGCTGACGGCGATATGGAGGGCATTCCGGTAGCGCTGATGGAAGCGATGGCGGTGGGGATCCCGGTGGTCTCCACGGTGCACAGCGGTATTCCGGAACTGATCGACGCTGACCAGTCCGGCTGGCTGGTCCCTGAGAACGATCCCCAGGCGCTGGCTGACAAACTGGCCGCCTTTAGCAGCATGCAGAGCCAGCAGCTGGTGCCGGTGGTTACCCGAGCGCGTGAAAAAGTCGAAACGGACTTTAATCAGCAGAAAATCAATCAGCGTCTGGCGACGCTGCTCCAGACGCTCTGAACTGAGGTTTTATGACAGCATTTTCCCGTCGACACTTTATTAAGGCCGGTTCCGTACTGGCCTCGCTTCCGCTTCTGCCTGCCGCCGCTTTCGCACAGGGCAGTAAATCCACCGTTGATGTACGCGACTACCAGAAAAACGACTGGATCGCCGCGTTTAAACAGGCGTTCGCCGACGGCGAGACGGTGGAAGTACCTGCCGATCTCGTTTGTGAAAACATCAATACCGGCATTTTTATCCCGGAAGGGAAAACCCTGCTGGTGCGTGGTGCCCTTAAGGGGAATGGTCGCGGACGTTTTGTGTTACAGGATGGCAGTAAGGTCATAGGTGAGAAGGGCGGTAGCCTGTATAACATCACCCTCGACGTGCGGGGATCGGACTGTGTGATCAAGGGACTGGCGATGAGCGGCTACGGGCCGGTGACGCAAATCTACATCGGCGGTAAGAACAAACGTGTAATGCATAATCTGCTCATCGATAACATCACGGTAACCAAAGCCAACTATGCGATCCTGCGTCAGGGCTTCCATAATCGTATCGACGGCGCGCGTATCACCAACAGCCGCTTCAGCTATTTGCAGGGCGATGCCATCGAGTGGAACGTGGCGATTAACGACAGCAATATTCTTATCTCCGATCACGTCATCGACCATATTGACTGCACCAATGGCAAGATCAACTGGGGCATTGGTATTGGCCTCGCGGGCAGCACCTATGACAATGATTACCCGGAACATCAGGCGGTAAAAAACTTTGTTGTGGCGAACATTACCGGCAGCCACTGCCGACAGCTGGTGCATGTGGAGAACGGCAAGCACTTCGTGATCCGCAATATCAAAGCCACCGATATTACGCCGGAGTACAGTAAGAAAGCCGGCATTGATAACGCCACCGTGGCGATTTACGGCTGCGATAACTTTGTGATTGATAACGTCAGCATGACCAACAGCGCCGGTATGCTGATTGGTTACGGCGTGATCAAAGGTAATTACCTCTCTATCCCGCAAAATTTCAAGCTCAACGACGTGCATCTGGATAACAGCAACAGTGAACTGAAACTGCGTGGTATACAGATCTCATCCGGCAACGCGACATCCTTTGTGGCGATCACCAATCTGACGATGAAGCGCGCGACCCTTGCCCTGCACAATAAGCCGCAGCACCTGTTTTTGCGTAACATTAATATCATGCAGGAAGCCGCCACCGGACCGGCGCTGAAAATGCAGTTTGATCTGCGCAAAGACGTGCGCGGTCGCTTTATGGCGAAGCAGGACACGCTACTTTCACTGGCCAACATTCATGCGGTAAATGAAAAAGGCCAAAGCTCGGTGGACATCGACCGGGTGGATCAGCATGTGGTCAATACCGATAAACTGAACTTCCGTCTGCCTGATAAACGCACATAAAAACAAGTTTGCGAACATTCCTGGTGCGCCAGGAGGCAGCTTCGGATTACATCTACTGCATACGGATATTAACCGGCGTAACATGATTTGCCTCAACCAGAGGGTGAAAACCTGCTGGATAAAGCAGGCTAAATAGCTATAATTCATCAACCATTTATAGGTGGAATTAATAATGATTAATTTGAAAGCAGTTATTCCGGTAGCCGGACTTGGGATGCACATGTTGCCTGCCACCAAGGCCATTCCAAAAGAAATGCTGCCGATCGTCGACAAGCCAATGATTCAGTACATTGTTGACGAGGTTGTTGCTGCAGGGATCAAAGAAATCGTTCTGGTAACCCACTCTTCAAAAAACGCCGTTGAGAACCATTTCGACACCTCGTACGAACTGGAAGCGCTGCTTGAACAGCGTGTTAAGCGTCAGCTGCTGGCGGAAGTACAGTCTATTTGTCCGCCGGGCGTAACCATTATGAACGTACGTCAGGCACAGCCGCTGGGACTGGGTCACTCCATTCTCTGCGCGCGTCCTATCGTCGGCGATAACCCGTTTGTGGTTGTGCTGCCGGATATTATTCTTGATAACGCCAGCGCCGATCCGCTGCGTTATAACCTCGCCGCAATGGTGGCACGTTTTAAAGAAACCGGCCGCAGCCAGGTGCTGGCGAAACGTATGAAGGGCGATCTGTCTGAATACGGTGTGATCCAGACCAAAGAGCCGCTGGACAGCGAAGGTAAAGTCAGCCGCATTATTAACTTCGTCGAAAAACCGGATCAGCCGCAAACGCTGGATACCGATCTGATGGCTGTGGGGCGCTATGTACTGTCTGCCGACATCTGGCCGGAACTGGAAAAAACCGAACCGGGCGCCTGGGAGCGTATCCAGCTGACCGATGCCATTGCTAAACTGGCAGAAAAACAGTCGGTAGACGCGATGCTGATGACCGGCGACAGCTTCGATTGCGGCAAAAAAATGGGCTATATGCAGGCATTTGTCAGCTATGGTCTGCGTAATCTGAAAGAAGGTCAAAAATTCCGCGAAAGCATTGCTAAACTATTACGTTAACGGTTGGCTGATGTTCCGGACGGTTTACGAGTAAGTGAACACAGAGCAGTAGATGATCTCAGAGGCGAATATTTGCCTCTGATGATTATCTGCTGCTTTTTTTATTTTCAACTACAAGTTCTTGTAGATCAACGGCTTAAAAAATATGCGAAGGCCGGTGATCCATAAGAATTTTCCTTGTTTCAATGTGAAATAAGGATGACAATTAGCGGTTGAAAACGGGCGTACGCCCGCTACATTTCGCAGTTGCCCTACAAAATGACCTTACTCAGTCCACTGGTAGCTGTTGAGCCAGGGGCGGTAGCGTGCCTGCGGGCTAAAGCCGCGACAATTCTGTCGTGTCGAACTTCCTCTCAATTTACTAAACGGAATGGATAGCGTGAAAATTCTTGTTACCGGTGGCGCTGGCTTTATTGGCTCTGCAGTTGTCCGACATATTATTAAAAACACTCAAGATTCAGTTGTGAATGTTGATAAATTAACGTACGCCGGTAATCTTGAATCGCTCAGTGACGTCGCTGAAAGCGAGCGCTATCATTTTGAACATGCTGATATTTGCGATGCCGCAGCGATGGCGCGTATTTTTGATCAGCACAAGCCGGATGCCGTCATGCACCTGGCAGCCGAAAGCCACGTGGATCGTTCAATCACTGGCCCTGCCGCTTTTATCGAAACCAACATTGTTGGCACCTATGTGCTGCTGGAAGCTGCCCGCGCATACTGGTCGACTCTTTCGGACGCGGCAAAATCCGCGTTTCGCTTCCATCACATTTCTACTGATGAAGTCTATGGCGACCTGCCGCATCCGGACGAGCATCCACTAGGCGAAGCATTGCCGCTCTTTACGGAGCAAACGGCCTACGCGCCAAGCAGCCCATACTCCGCGTCCAAAGCCTCCAGCGATCATCTGGTGCGCGCATGGCGTCGTACCTATGGTATGCCGACGCTGGTAACTAATTGCTCCAACAATTACGGTCCTTATCACTTCCCGGAGAAGCTGATCCCGCTGGTGATCCTCAATGCGCTGGAAGGTAAAAACTTACCGGTCTATGGCAAAGGCGATCAGATCCGCGACTGGCTGTATGTTGAAGATCATGCACGCGCGCTCTACATCGTGGTAACACAAGGTCAGCCGGGCGAAACCTACAACATCGGCGGTCATAACGAAAAACAGAACCTCGATGTGGTGCACACCATCTGCGATCTGTTAGATGAAATCGTGCCAAAAGACTCCTCTTACCGCGATCAGATCACTTACGTGGCTGACCGTCCGGGACACGATCGCCGTTATGCTATCGATGCGGATAAAATCAGCCGCGAGCTGGGCTGGAAACCGCAGGAAACCTTTGAATCCGGGATCCGTAAAACCGTTCAATGGTATCTGGATAACCAGCAGTGGGTGGCGAACGTCAAAAGCGGCGCTTATCAGAGCTGGATTGAACAGAACTACGAGAGCCGTTAATCATGAATATTCTTCTGTTCGGTAAAACAGGTCAGGTGGGCTGGGAATTGCAGCGCGCGCTGGCGCCATTAGGCCAGCTTACCGCTGTTGATGTGCATTCTCGGGAGTATTGCGGCGATTTCAGCAATCCGCAGGGCGTGGCTGAAACCGTGCGCCGTGTGCGTCCGGATGTGATCGTTAACGCGGCGGCGCATACTGCCGTCGATAAAGCGGAATCCGAACGCGATTTCGCCGAATTACTGAATGCGACCAGCGTAGCCGCTATTGCTAAAGAAGCGCAGGCACTGGGCGCATGGGTAGTCCATTATTCCACCGATTATGTCTTCCCGGGCACCGGCGAGACGCCGTGGAAAGAGACTGACGAAACGGCGCCGCTGAATGTTTATGGCGAAACCAAGCTGGCAGGGGAGAAGGCTGTTGCAGAGAACTGCGAAAAACATCTTATCTTCCGCACCAGCTGGGTATATGCCGGCAAAGGCAACAACTTCGCGAAAACCATGCTGCGACTGGCGAAAGAGCGTGAGACGCTGTCGGTAATTAACGATCAGTTTGGTGCGCCGACCGGCGCTGAATTGCTGGCCGATTGCACGGCACATGCCATTCGCGTTGCGCTGCAAAAGCCGGAAGTCGCGGGCTTGTATCATCTGGTGGCTTCAGGCACCACGACCTGGCATGACTATGCGGCACTGGTGTTTGAAGAGGCGCGTGCTGCCGGTATCGCTCTGGCGATTGAAACGCTCAACGCCGTTGATACCAGCGCGTACCCGACACCCGCACGTCGCCCGCTAAACTCACGCCTTAATACAGAGAAGTTCCAGCATAATTTTGAACTGGTACTGCCTGCCTGGGATGTTGGCGTAAAACGTATGCTGAATGAATTATTCACCACAACGTCAATATAAAATAAATTCAATAATGCCCTTAAACGGGCATTTTCTGTATGTAGAGAATATAAGATGACAACTCGTAAAGGTATTATCCTTGCTGGTGGATCCGGCACCCGTCTTTATCCTGTGACCATGGCGGTGAGCAAACAGCTGTTACCCGTTTATGATAAGCCGATGATTTATTACCCGCTTACCACGCTGATGCTGGCTGGTATTCGTGACATTCTCATCATCAGTACACCGCAGGATACCCCGCGTTTTGAACAGTTGCTGGGGGACGGTAGTCAATGGGGCCTGAAGCTGCAATACAAAGTGCAGCCGAGTCCGGATGGACTGGCTCAGGCCTTTATTATTGGCGAGGAATTTATCGGCGATGATAACTGTGCGCTGGTGTTGGGCGATAATATCTTTTACGGACACGATCTTCCTAAGCAGCTGGAAAGCGCCATCACTAAAGAAAGCGGTGCTACAGTATTTGCCTATCATGTTAACGATCCAGAGCGTTACGGCGTAGTGGAATTCGACAGCAATGGCACTGCCATCTCACTTGAAGAAAAACCACTTGAACCAAAAAGCAATTATGCTGTAACCGGGCTGTACTTCTACGATAACCGTGTCATCGAGATGGCTAAAAACCTCAAGCCGTCTGCGCGCGGTGAACTTGAAATCACCGATATCAATCGTCTTTATCTGGATGAGGGTAATCTCTCAGTAGCCATGATGGGACGCGGTTACGCCTGGCTTGACACCGGTACCCATCAGAGCATGATTGAGGCCAGTAACTTTATTGCGACGATTGAACAGCGTCAGGGCTTGAAGGTCTCCTGTCCGGAAGAGATTGCTTATCGTAAAGGGTTTATTGATGCAGAGCAGGTTAAAAAACTGGCTGCGCCTCTTTCAAAAAATGAGTACGGCCAGTATTTGCTGAAGATGATTAAAGGTTACTAAAATATGAATATTATTAAAACTGAAATCCCTGACGTATTAATCTTTGAACCAAAAGTATTTGGTGACGATCGTGGGTTCTTTTTCGAAAGCTTTAGCCAACGTGTATTTGAAGAGGCGGTTGGCCGGAAGGTTGAATTTGTACAGGATAACCACTCAAAGTCAGCCAAAGGGGTATTGCGTGGCCTGCATTATCAACTTGAGCCATACGCTCAGGGAAAGTTGGTTCGCTGTGTGGCGGGAGAAGTCTTTGACGTTGCAGTGGACATTCGTGAATCGTCTGCCACATTTGGTAAATGGGTAGGTGTTAACCTGTCAGCAGAAAATAAGCGTCAGCTGTGGATACCTGAAGGGTTTGCTCACGGATTTTTAGTATTGAGTGATACTGCTGAGTTTGTTTATAAAACTACAAACTATTATCATCCAGAAAGTGATAGGGGAGTAATATGGAATGATCCTACTATTGGAATTGAATGGCCAATTTTAAGCGGATTGTTATTATCTAATAAAGATAAAATACAGCCAAACTTGATTGAAGCAGCACATTTATTTAAATAAGGTCAGCATGTTAATTTCAGTCGCCATGGCCACATATAATGGAGCCAAATATATTAAAGAGCAGTTAGATTCTATAGCTCAACAAACATATTCTAAAATTGAAATTGTAATCGTTGATGACTGTTCTAATGATGGAACGCAAGAAATTATTCAAAGCTATCCAGATGAAAGAATTATTTTTATTGAAAATGATAAAAACAGTGGATGTACTGCGGCTTTTCAAAAAGCAATAGAAAATTGTAAAGGTGATTATATAGCTTTATGCGACCAAGATGATATTTGGAATAGAGAAAAGCTTGAGATTTTACTCTCATCCATACAAGGGTATTCACTTGTCTATAGTGATTATGAATTTATTGATGCTTGGGGAAATAAAATTCTTGAGCCAAATAAATATATTAATAAACTGCATACGCAAGATTCATCGACTAGATGCTTTGAAATATACGCATTATTCAATTCTTTCATTTTAGGTTGTTCAATAATGTTTGAAAAGGATTTGGTGCGTAAAATTTTGCCGATATATGATAATGGTTATAATCATGATAAATGGATAGTATTACACGCGGCCATAAATAAAGGTGTTAAATACGTTAATAAGAAATTGTTTTACTATCGTTTACATGATAATAATCTTTCGCTAAAGATAAAAAAAGATAATATCAAAATTAAAAAAAATTTTTTTCCTTATGAAGTTATAAGGAGATCATATGATGAAATAATAGCAGATGGTAAGCTTGAGAAGCTTTATCACATAACTAAAGATCTCGAAAAAAGCCGACTAAAAAAAATCTTTGTCATTATTTTTTATGGTCGGTACATAGCTGCTCGCTATAAGTACTTTGTAAGATTAAAACAAATCATAAAATTTGTACTTGTGAGTTAACTAAAATATGAATCCATTTAAATCTACCTTAATAAGGAATATTTTTTATCTAGGGCTTATACAAGGAAGTTCTTTTCTTATCCCTCTATTATTATTGCCATTTCTAATTAAAGCTTTAGGAACAGAATCTTATGGAAGAATGATTTTCTACCAAGTTATAGTCACGTATATGAGCGTGGTTATTGATTTTGGTTTTAATTTTTCGTCAACCCAAGATATTGCAAGGAATCAAGATAATAAAAATTTTGTAAGTAAAGTTTTTAATTGTACAATCTTAAGTAAATTTTGTCTTTTTATAGTTATTTCTCTTGTTTCATTGGTTTATTTTGTATCATTTGCTAGTGAAAGAAATGATTATTTATTATTTATATTTTTTATTCCGCAGTTATTCGGAGTCACATTGACTCCAGCATGGCTATTTCAAGGGCTTGAGAAAACTAAAGTTTTAGCCTTATGTACCATATTTAGTCGAATTATTACTTCTGTATTAATCTTTTTAGTTGTAAAAGATAAATCAGATATATATATTGCCGCATTTTTGCAAAGTAGCACTTTCACCCTCACTGCAATAATTTCGTTATTTTACTGTTTTAATAAAAAAACAATCTCAGTTCAAAAAGTAAATATAAATGATGTTATATTGAATTATAGATATAGTTTTCCTTTTTTCATTTCAGTTTTTTCAGTTAATCTTTATACAACTTTGCCAGCAATTGTTATCGGAGTGGTTCTTGGGAATGTAAGTGTAGCATACTATAATGTTGCGCTGACTATTAGAAATGCTCTTCAAGGGTTATTTAATCCTGTTTCACAGTCCCTTTTTCCAAGAATAAATAACTTATATACTGAGAATCCTAAAAAAGCCTATAAACTTATTAAGCAATCATTGTTTTTTACAATGCTTATTTTCACATTAATTGCTTTATGCGTATCATTATTCTCTGACTTAGTTGTTAACAACGTTCTTGGACATCATGAGTATATTGTTATATCGCTAGTGCAGGTTATTTGCTTTTTACCAATAATCTCCGCCGTAAATAATATTCTAGGTGTGCAAACACTGATTCTGCATGGTTACAAAAAAATGTTTAGCTCTTTAACTATTGTTTTTGGAGTTTTAAATTGTTTTATAATATATCCCATGCTCATTAATTTTGGTGTCAGAGGTGCGGTCTATTCATCATTTATTATTGAACTATTAGTTTTGCTAACTTTTGGTTCTATTGTTATAAATAAAAAACTTTTAAAAGACTCATAAACATGCATATATATATAATGGCAATCGTGTGGGCTTATATTTTGCTTATTTTTAAGCATAAGCTACCTATGGCTCTTAGGTTGTTTGTTATTATCCCATTGATTTGTTTCAGTGTCTTTCGAGGAGCGAGTGGACCAGATACTTTAAGTTATTATCACAAATACCTAAATATTGGAGAAACTATATCTGACCACTTATCAGTTACAGGCGAACCTGTCACGTATTTAATGATGCATTTTTCGTTGCTTATTGGAAATGATTGGCTGCTTTTCTGTTTGATATATGCTGTAATTATTAGCTTATTCTATTGCTCTCTAGTTAATAGATACTATCTTTATAGAGTTTTTTTACTTACTGTTGGCCCTGTATTATTAATCGATGGTCTTGTTAATACGGTAAGGGTAACGCTGGCCTACTTCTTTTTTCTTGTTGCCTTTAAAAATCGAAAGTACTGGCTCTATTGGATGCTTGCCTTTTTAAGTCATGTCTCTGCTTTAATTCTTATTGCGGGCCAATGTTTTTCTCAAAGAATAAAAGTAAAAGTAAGTATTAAAAATGTGCTACTTATTCTTTTTTCACTTATTTTTATTTTCATACTGCTTTCTAAGTTTGAATTGATAATATCTTATTTCCCACGCATTCAGGATAAACTAACCCAATATGATACTTTTAAGACTCAATCAAGCTTAAGTGGGTTGTCAGATATTTTTGTCATTTTTTGCTTACTGATATTATCAAGTTATTATAATAGAACCTTAGGCATTGAATTTTTTCTAGATGTTCTTCTTGCTATTTTGTTTAGTGCTGTTCTGTACATAGGTGCTATGTATTCCATTGGGTTTATGCGCCTATTGAAACTGATAATTATAATTTTATCTGTTTCTCCTATGCTAATACAATCCAGAAGACATATACCGAGTCTGTTATTTTTCATTATTGGTTTCCTTTACTCAATGAATTACTTAAGAATTGTTATGCAAGGGGACGGTTATTTACCGTTTGGGCAGGGGTTAAGTTGATGAAAGTGGCGTTTTTAGTAGTTATATATAACAAAAGAGTAAATGAAAGCTCGACTATAAACTCTTTTTCGAAGCTTATGTCGAGACACGATTTTGAATTTGAAATGCTCGTATGGAATAATGGTCCAAATGTTGTCAATAAAGATATTATCGATGTCCCGTATACGATTAAGCAGGACTTAAGTAATCGCTCGTTATCGGAAGTTTATAATGAATTCATTGACAATATTATTGCAGATAAGTACGTCATACTTGATGATGATACTGAAATTGCAGAAAATTATATTCAAGCTGTTTATAATAAAAAATTTTCACTTTTATTACCTAATATAATCGCAAATGACTCCAAAATTTATCCTATTGTTTTAAAACTTAACCCGCCAAAGTATATTTCGATAGGTTCTGGGATTTGCTTAAGTCGTGAGTTGGCTCAAGTAATGAAAAACAAATATAGAACTGTATTTGATGAGAGGTTTTTGTTCTATGGCGTTGATGTTACTTTTTTCTATCGAGTGAATGCGCTTGAAGTAACGTCTCTGCTTAACATCGGCAATATAAATCATTCATTATCTCGATTGGATAAAAAGTCAAAAAACAATGCTTTCAGGCTGAAAGAAAGATGTGCTGATCTGGCATTGCAGAATCGATATTATACTTCTCAAAAAACGCTCCGATCAGGAATAAAGTTTTTATGCCAAATGATTTTTAATTTAAAAATTGTATATGTAGTTATGTTCTTCCATATTTTGATTAAAGGCCGACATCCAAATCATAAGAAGGGTTTATGAGAATAATTTTTATATGTCATTATTTTCCACCACAAGACAACGTTGGCGTACGCAGGGTTAGCTTTTGGGCCAATTTCTTTTCCGAGGAAGGGCATGAGGTAACGGTTGTTACGACAAAAAAAAATAACTCGGAAAATTTGTATAAAGTTATTGATACAAAAGTTAAAGTTATTGAATATGGTTTCTTTTCTTTGAATGAAGTTTCAAGAACGAACGTTGTTGAAAAAGAATTCCCGCAACAATTAGTACCAGTTGATAAAAAACATAGTTCTAACAGCAATAATATTGCTATAAAAATTTTATTAAAAATAAAAAGACGTATCGTCAATCCTATTTTGGGACAGTTAATTGATCACCGTTTATTCCCAGTAATGAGTTTGATTGTACGCTCAAAGTTAGGTATGACAACAAAGTATCTAGGTTTTTTGAAGTCATCTGAGAAAACCATATTTATTAGCACGGTGCCTCCTTGGCCATCACACCTATTAGGTGTTCATTTCTCGAAAAAATATAAGCACGCACTTTTGGCGGATTACCGTGACCCATTTTCTAATAATCACGTCTTTTCTTCTAAATTTAGTTTTATTGAGGAAAGAATTGACCGATGGGTAGCGAATAACTCATATGCAGTAATAACAGTTTCACCATCCTGGCAGAATTACTATCGAAATTACAAAGATGAAGTTCTCTTATTACGAAATGGATTCGATGAAAAAATATTCGATTTGAAAACAGAAGTGCGGGATGAGGGTGTCGTTTTAGCATCGCAGGATACTTTAATACTAAGCTATTTTGGAACAATTGAAAACTATGCAAGAATGCCCCTTAGTTTGCTGGAGTTTTTAAAAACCACTAAGAAAAATATTATCATCAAATTCTTCGGCAGTTGTGGATTAATTGAAGAGTATGTTGATCAGCATCCTGTTTTAAAGAATAAAGTCAAGATTTGTGGTACTGTGAGTTATTTGCAAGCTTCGCAGGAAATGAAGCGCTCTATGATAAATTTAGTCGCGGAGGCTGAAGATAGAGAAGCTATGTCAAACCGTGGCTTAATTCCAACCAAAGTTTATGAATATTTAGCAGCTTTGCGGCCGATAATTGCCGTAGTTAACAAAAATTCAGACATGGTGGAAATTTTAACTAAAAGTGGATTATTGATACATACTATTGATGGTGATATTGATTACGAGAGGATTCTCGACAAGGAAAATCTCAAAAAAATAACTATTTCACCTGATGTCGAGTATATTTCATCTCTTTCCCGACAAAGAGTTGCAAAAGACTTTTATCAATATCTTAAAAATATTTAATAATGTCCAATTGTTGTTTAACTTAATAACAGTTAAGGATGGATGATGACAATTTTTATTTCGGTTGTTTCTCATAATCATAAGTCTATGATTAGAGATTTAGGGAGTATTGAAAAACTCTCAAAAGAGGCAAATGTTCAAGTAATTATTAAAAATAATACAAATGAAAGTTTTTCTGATTTTTGTCGGCATAATATTTACGTAGTGGATAGTTGTAAAGGGTCTGGCTTTGCAAAAAATAACAATCTTAATTTTGCTTTTGCAATTAATGAACTAAAGGCTAAAAATGATGATTATTTTATTGCTGTAAATCCCGATGTCATTATCAGTTATGAAGATATTATGCATCTTGTTGAAAGTATGAGAAATGATCAGTGCGTATTTTCCACGGTGAATCTATATAAAAATGCTGATATGACGGTATCTGATGATTCAATTCGTAATTTTCCTGCTTTCAAAGATTTCCTGGGTTCCTTTCTTGGCTTCAAAAATAAAACTTGCCTTGATAAAATGAGTATAAATGAGCCTTGTGAAATTGAATGGTGCTCAGGAGCATTAATGGCATTCAAAGTTAGTTATTATAAGGAGTTGGGCGGGTTTGATGAGCGCTATTTTATGTATTGTGAGGATATTGATATTTGTCATCGTTCATTCATTAATGGGGTTAAGGTAAAGTATTATCCAAATGTTAAGGCAATTCATTTGGCACAACATAAAAATAAGAAAATATATTCTCGGCATTTTTACTGGCATGTGAAAAGTACAATCCGTTTTCTATGTAAGACAAAATTTTCGCAACCACGAACAATCCATACTGAAAGAAGGATATGACCTTAATTGTCTTTCTAAGACTTCCAATAAAAACTTAATATAGTATTATTGACCTTCTTAGTACATTATAAGTTTCACCTGACAGGAGTATGTAATGTCCAAACAGCAGATCGGCGTTGTTGGTATGGCCGTGATGGGGCGCAACCTGGCGCTGAACATCGAAAGCCGTGGCTATACCGTTTCCGTTTTCAACCGTTCCCGCGAAAAGACTGAGGAAGTCATTGCTGAAAATCCGGGCAAAAATCTGGTTCCTTTTTATAGCGTTGAGGAGTTTGTTGAATCCCTTGAAACGCCTCGTCGTATCCTGTTAATGGTGCAAGCAGGCGCGGGTACAGATGCTGCTATCAACTCCCTGAAACCGTATCTGGACAAAGGTGACATCATTATTGATGGCGGTAATACCTTCTTCCACGACACTATTCGTCGTAACCGCGAACTCTCTGCTGAAGGTTTCAACTTCATCGGTACCGGTGTGTCTGGCGGCGAAGAGGGCGCACTGAAAGGGCCGTCCATCATGCCTGGCGGCCAGAAAGAAGCGTATGAGCTGGTTGCGCCGATCCTGACTAAAATCGCTGCCGTTGCTGAAGATGGCGAGCCTTGTGTGACTTACATCGGCGCCGATGGCGCAGGTCACTACGTTAAGATGGTTCATAACGGCATCGAATACGGTGACATGCAGCTTATCGCTGAAGCTTATTCGTTGTTAAAAGGCGGTCTGAATCTGTCCAACGAAGAGCTGGCGCAGACCTTTACCGAATGGAACAAAGGTGAACTGAGCAGCTACCTGATCGACATCACTAAAGACATCTTCACTAAAAAAGATGAAGAGGGTAAATACCTGGTTGATGTGATCCTGGACGAAGCAGCCAACAAAGGCACCGGGAAATGGACCAGCCAGAGTTCTCTGGATCTTGGCGAGCCGCTGTCGTTGATCACCGAATCCGTGTTCGCGCGTTACATTTCGTCTCTGAAAGAGCAGCGTGTTGCAGCATCGAAAGTGCTCTCTGGACCGCAGGCTAAACCGGCTGGCGATAAAGCAGAATTTATTGAGAAAGTACGTCGTGCACTGTATCTCGGTAAAATCGTCTCTTATGCTCAGGGCTTCTCTCAGCTGCGCGCGGCTTCCGAAGAGTACAACTGGGATCTGAACTACGGTGAAATCGCGAAGATTTTCCGTGCAGGTTGCATTATTCGCGCCCAGTTCCTGCAGAAGATCACCGATGCTTACGCCGAAACTCCGGCCATCGCCAACCTGCTGCTGGCACCTTACTTCAAACAAATCGCCGATGATTATCAGCAGGCTTTGCGTGACGTGGTTGCCTATGCCGTACAAAACGGCATTCCGGTGCCGACTTTCGGCGCGGCTGTGGCTTATTACGACAGCTACCGTGCTGCCGTACTGCCTGCAAACCTGATCCAGGCACAGCGTGACTACTTCGGCGCACATACCTATAAGCGCACCGATAAAGATGGCGTATTCCATACGGAATGGCTGGATTAATCTGATTTAACCTGAAAACTACTAAACGCCCGGTCTGCAACACCGGGCGTTTTTTTATGCGGAATGCACCTGTTACGGGCGTAGTCACGTTTGAAGGGGTGAGTAATTTCCTAAAAGCTTTTTTCCGGACAAAACTAGGTTCCGGTAGTCGTCTTGACAGGCGATAACGGTAAGAGGTAAAACCCCCTCAGTTAACAAATTTCAGTGGTGGTGGTATTGCCATCTCCAGACACTCAAACTTGAAGAAGTTGCTTAGCGAATGAAAATAACAATCTCCGGTACAGGTTACGTTGGTCTTTCGAATGGTATTTTGATCGCCCAACATCACGAAGTGGTCGCGCTGGATATCATCCAGGCCAAAGTCGATATGCTTAACCAGAAAATCTCTCCTATCGTTGATAAAGAGATTCAGGAATATCTGCAGACAAAACCGCTTAATTTTCGTGCAACCACCGACAAGCAGGATGCCTATCGCGATGCGGAATTTGTGATTATTGCCACGCCAACTGACTATGATCCAAAAACGAATTACTTTAATACCTCAAGCGTAGAAGCGGTGATCCGCGACGTAATGGCGATAAATCCGCAGGCAGTTATGGTCATCAAATCTACTGTTCCTGTAGGTTTCACGCAGTCGATCAAAGACCAGCTTGGTACTGATAACGTCATTTTCTCTCCGGAATTTCTCCGTGAAGGTAAAGCGCTTTATGATAATCTGCATCCGTCACGTATCGTTATCGGCGAGCGTTCAGAACGTGCGGAACGTTTCGCGTCCTTGTTGCAGGAAGGTGCTATTAAGAAGGACGTTCAGGTGCTGTTCACGGACTCTACAGAAGCCGAGGCCATTAAACTGTTCGCTAATACCTATCTGGCAATGCGCGTGGCCTATTTCAACGAACTGGACAGCTATGCCGAAAGCCTTGGTCTGGATTCCCGTCAGATCATTGATGGTGTCTGCCTCGATCCGCGTATCGGCAGCCATTACAACAATCCGTCCTTTGGCTATGGCGGTTACTGCCTGCCGAAAGATACTAAACAATTACTGGCGAACTATCAGTCCGTTCCCAACAACCTGATCTCAGCCATTGTTGATGCAAACCGTACGCGTAAAGATTTTATCGCGGATTCCATTCTTTCCCGCAAACCTAAAGTTGTGGGTGTTTATCGTTTGATTATGAAGAGTGGCTCAGATAACTTCCGCGCCTCTTCTATTCAGGGGATTATGAAGCGCATCAAAGCCAAAGGCGTGCAGGTTATTATTTATGAACCGGTGATGAAAGAAGATGAATTCTTCCATTCCCGCGTTGTACGCGATCTGGATGCATTTAAGAAAGAAGCGGATGTCATCATTTCAAACCGCATGGCGGAAGAGCTGGCGGATGTGGCGGATAAAGTTTATACCCGCGACCTGTTCGGCAGCGACTGATAAAAAAGGCCCTCATCTGCGGTAATGCCGATCAGTTAAGGATCGGTTGAACGATCCTGTGGCTGTGTAAGAATCCGTAATCTCTCAGGGATTACGGATTTTTTTATGTTACTCAGCCAGGCTCTTGATACTGTACAAAAATTCACGCCACAGGAGTTTGCTGCACTTGCAGACCTGCTTTCTCCTGAACTGATTGATCAGTGCCTGGCTGACACAGGCACCGTTACCCTGCGCAAGCATCGGCTTCCCATGGAAATGATGGTCTGGGCAGTTACCGGCATGGCCCTGTTCCGCTCTTATTCCATGAGCCAGCTGGTCTCCCATATGGACATTCTTCTGCCCGGTAACCGCCCTTTTGTTGCACCCGGTGCCGTTGTCCAGGCCCGCCAGCGACTCGGGGAAGAGGTTATTCGCCTGATGTTCGTGTAAACACAGCGTTTGTGGTTCGAAAAAACGACGTTGTCGCACTGGAACGGGCTTACGCTGATGGCGGTGGACGGTACAGTGTGGCGAACCCCTGATACCCCTGAAAATGATGCTGCCTTCGGGCGAACAGCTAACGTCTGCAAATGCTCTGAGTGGCCGCAGGTGCGTATGGTCTGCCAGATGGAAGTGACCAGCCATCTGCTGTCAGCAGCGGCTTTTGCCGGTGTCTCTGACGCAGGCGAGGCCGACCTTGCAGCGCAGCTTGTCACGCAGACCCCCGACCACTCACTGACACTGCTGGATAAAGGTTTTTATGCACTGGGCCTGCTGCATACCTGGCAGTCAGCAGGCACTGAAAGGCACTGGCTGATCCCGCTGCGTAAAGGGGCGCAGTACCGGGTGGTGAGAAAACTGGGTGCCGGACAGGAACTGGTGGAGTTACAGCTGTCCCCGCAGGCAAAAAAGAAATGGCCGGATGCGGCAGACATATTGACAGCAAGACTGGTCAGTAAAGAAGTTAACGGCAAAATCGTCCGGATACTGACATCCATGTGCGATCCGCTCAGGTACCCGAAAGCAGATATCGTTGACCTGTACAGTCACCGGTGGGAAATAGAGCATGGCTTCAGGGAGATGAAACAGCATCTGCTGAATAATGAACTGACGCTGCGAAGTAAAAAGCCGGAACTGGTACGCCAGGAGCTGTGGGGCGTGGTACTGGCATACAATCTGCTGCGTTTTATGATGGCACAGATGGCCTGCAGCCTGAAAGGCGTGGAGCCTTATCAGATGAGTTTTAAGCAGTCAGCGCTGTATCTGAAAAGCCATCTGAGCATCCTGCCCGGGGTTGCTCCAGGTAAAGTACCACGAATAATGAAAGAAATAATGGAGATGGCCCCGGCATTCGTGCTGCCGGGCAGAAGGGAAAGACACTACCCGAGGGCAGTAAAAAAGAGGCCTCAACGCTATGCGCTAAGGCCTCCTTTAAAAACTTAACTGACAAGCATTACCTCAGATGAGGGCCTTTTTTTACACTTTATAAAATGCTTTATACCAGTCAACAAAGTTCTTCACGCCCTGTTTAACCGAGGTTTGCGGACGGAAGCCGATAACATCATATAACGCTTTAGTATCTGCACTGGTTTCCAGTACGTCACCCGGCTGGATCGGCAGCATATTTTTTTGCGCTTCAATGCCCAGAGCATCTTCCAGAGCAGTGATGTAATCCATCAGTTCTACAGGAGAGCTGTTGCCGATATTATAAACGCGATACGGAGCCGAACTGGTAGCAGGTGAACCTGATTCCACTGTCCAGCTGGCGTCAGCCTGCGGAATAACATCCTGCAAACGGATGATGGCTTCGGCGATATCGTCAATATACGTGAAGTCACGCTTCATCTTACCGTAGTTATAAACGTCGATGCTTTTACCTTCCACCATCGCTTTGGTGAATTTAAACAGCGCCATATCCGGACGACCCCATGGGCCATAAACCGTAAAGAAGCGCAGGCCGGTGGTCGGTAAACCATATAAATGTGAATAGGTATGGGACATCAATTCATTGGCTTTTTTCGTCGCTGCATACAGCGAAACCGGATGATCCACAGAGTCGTCCGTAGAGAACGGCATTTTACGGTTCAGGCCGTAGACCGAACTGGATGATGCGTACAGCAGATGCTTGACCTTATTGTGACGGCAGCCTTCCAGTACGTTGACATGGCCAATCAGATTTGAGTCCGCGTAGGCGAGGGGATTATCCAGTGAGTAACGTACGCCAGCCTGGGCACCGAGATGGATCACCCGATCGAATTTCTCATCGGCAAAAAGTTGTGCCATACCTTCCCGATCGGCAAGGTCCAGTTTTTTGAACTGGAAGTTCGGTGATGACAGTCGATTCAGACGCGCCAGCTTGAGATTGACATCGTAATAATCATTAAGATTATCGATGCCCACAACCTGATGTCCTGCCTGTAACAGGCGCTCGCTAACGTGATAACCAATAAAACCGGCAGCGCCAGTCACTAAAAATTTCATACTTGTCCTTTTCACCTGCGGTGCAACATGCCCGCTATTGTATGCCGATGCCATCAGCAAGGCTACCGGTGCAGGTGACCTTTATCTGTAGTTTCAGACAGTAACAAAATTAAACGGATTCTGATTCCAGGATTTTATGGAAAGTGTACACTACACTGAATTTTTTAATCTTAGACTGGAATCTTCTTCTTAAGGTTGCTATGACGCACAACGATAATAATCTTGTCAGAGGTTATAATGACTCTGAACAAATTGATTTAATTGATATTTTTATGCAGCTGTGGCGTGGTAAGTGGGTGATCGCTGTTTTTGTCGTGCTTGCGGTCATTATAGCCGGGCTTTATGTCACCTTTGCCAAAGAAAAATGGACCTCAACAGCGGTCATCACGATGCCAGATGCTGGGCAAATCGCAGGCTATACCAATGCGATGACGCTGATTTATGGTGACACAAAGGTTGATAACCTTGAAATTCAGCAACGGGTAATTACTCGTTTTAGTGGCGCATTTTCAGCATTGGCGGAAACACTGAAGAACCAGGCTGAGCCAGAAAATTTAACCATTGATACCGCTGTCAAAGGCCAGCCTTTACCGCTGAAAGTCACTTATCAGGGCGATTCTGCTAAAAACGCGCAGCAGGTGCTGGCTAAATACATTCAGCAAGTTGATGAGGAAATTGCCGATGAGCTGGATCAGGATCTGGCGACCAATATCAAATCACGGATGAAGGAGCTTCAGGACTCCCTGGCAACCCAGGAAAAAGTGGCGCAGGAGCAAAAAGATCTGCGTATCCAGCAAATTACGCAGGCGCTAACTTTTGCTAAAGACTCTGGGGTTAAGCAACCTCAGGTCCAGCAAACTCAGGATGTCACCCAGGATACTTTATTCCTGCTGGGTAGTGATGCGCTGGAGTCCATGATCAAGAATGAAGCCACTCGCCCGCTGGTATTCTCGGCAGACTATTATCGCACCCGACAAAGTCTGTTTGATATGCAGCGTATTAAGCCAGATCCGGCGAATATGCACGCTTACCGCTACGTGATGAAACCCACCGAGCCACTTTACCGCGACAGCCCGAAACGCTCGCTGGCACTGGTGCTGGCCGCTATCTTGGGTGCGATCGCTGGTGCAGGTGTAGTACTGGCCCGCAACGCCATCCGTAACTACCAGCCTAAATACTAAAATTCAGGCACAAAAAAACCGGGCACTTAGCAGCCCGGTTTTTTTTCGTCTTATTTATGCCGCTTACGCAGATTCTCAATCACTGTCGTCATATCCAGTTCCTGATCCTGCAACAGTACCATCAGGTGATACATCAGATCGGACGCTTCATTGGTTAATTCTTCACGATCGTTAACCGTGGCGGCAAGGGCCGTTTCCACGCCTTCTTCACCGACTTTTTGCGCGATGCGCTTGGTGCCGCTGGCGTACAGCTTCGCGGTATATGAACTTTCAGGATCCGCTGTCTTACGTTCCGCCAGAAGCTGCTCAAGCTGGTACAGAAACAGCCACTGATGGCTCGCTTCGCCGAAGCAGCTTGAGGTGCCCTTATGACAGGTAGGGCCGATAGGATTGGCCAGCACCAGCAGGGTATCGTTATCACAGTCAGGGGTAATGCTGACCACGTTCAGGAAGTGTCCTGAAGTTTCACCTTTGGTCCATAAGCGCTGCTTAGTGCGTGAATAAAACGTCACTTTGCCGCTCTCCTGCGTTTTCGCCAGCGCCGCTTTATCCATATAGCCCAGCATCAGCACTTCGCCGGATACCGCATGTTGCACCACGGCGGGCAGCAGTCCGTCGGTTTTTTCCCAGTCCAGTCGGGCCAGTTGTTGCTCTGTTAACATACCCTGATCTCCACGCCCTGGGCTGCCAGGTACGCTTTTAATTCACCAATATTAATAATCTGTTTGTGGAACACCGAGGCTGCCAGCGCGCCATCCACATCGGCGTCGCGGAAGGCTTCGAGGAAATGTTCCATGGTGCCCGCGCCGCCCGAGGCAATGAGCGGTACGTGGCAGACCTCGCGGACTTTTTTCAGCTGCGCAAGATCGTAGCCGTTACGCACGCCGTCCTGGTTCATCATATTAAGGACGATTTCTCCCGCGCCGCGCTTCTGCACTTCCTGCACCCAGTCGAGGGTTTCCCACTGCGTCACGCGCGTGCGGCTTTCATCGCCGGTATACTGATTAACGTGATATTTGCCGCTGGCGTCATCAAACCAGGTATCAATACCCACCACAATACACTGCACGCCAAAGCGATCCGCCAGACGGGTGATCAGCTCCGGATCCGCCAGCGCCGGGGAGTTGATGGAAATCTTATCCGCGCCGAAGGTGAGAATGCGCGCCGCATCTTCTGCGGATTTAATCCCGCCCGCCACGCAGAAGGGGATGTCGATCACTTCCGCCACGCGCGTCACCCAGCTTTTATCCACCACGCGGCCATCGCTGGAGGCGGTAATATCGTAGAACACCAGCTCATCCGCGCCTTCCTCGGCATAGCGTTTTGCCAGCGGGACGATGTCGCCGATAATCTCATGATTACGGAACTGCACGCCCTTCACCACCTGGCCGTCACGTACGTCCAGGCAGGGTATTATCCGTTTTGCCAGCATTGGATGGCCTCCGTTACGTTAAATTTACCTTCCAGCAGCGCACGCCCGACAATCACGCCGCGCACGCCCGTGCCGCGCAGGGCGGCAATATCTTCCAGATCGCCAATGCCGCCGGATGACTGGAACGCCACCTGCGGATAACGGGCGCAGACTTCTTTATATAAAGAGACGTTCGAGCCTGCCAGCGTACCGTCACGGGAAATATCAGTGCACAGCACATGCTTAAGGCCTGACGGCAGATACATCTCCACCAGCGCTTCCAGCGACACGCCGGAATCTTCCTGCCAGCCGCTGACCGCCACCTGTTTGTTGCCCGCCTCGTCAATGCGCACATCCAGCGCCAGCACCAGCGCATCAGCGCCAAAACGGCTGAACCACTGTTTAACCAGCTGCGGGGATTTTACCGCCGTGGAGCCCACCACCACCCGCGCCACGCCAGCCTCCAGCAGCGCCGCCACGTCATCTTCGCTACGCACGCCGCCGCCCACCTGCACCGGGACGTTCACGCCCGCCACCAGCGATTTAATCAGCGGGATCTGCCTTTTCTGCGGATCCTTTGCGCCGGTTAAATCCACCAGATGCAGCACCTCTGCCCCCTGCGCGGCATACTCCTGCAAACGAGGCAGCGGATCGTTACCGTAATCGCGCTGCTGGCCGTAATCACCCTGATGCAGACGCACTACCGTGCCGTCGATCAAATCTAATGCCGGAATAATCATTACATCTCCAGGAAGTTTTTCAGCAGCTGCGCGCCTGCGGCACCGGAGCGTTCAGGGTGGAACTGCACGCCATAAAAGTTATCTTTCTGCACCGCGGCGGTAAACGCCTCGCCGTAGTGACACTGAGCGATAGTCCAGGTATTGACCGGCATCGCATAGCTGTGCACAAAGTAGAAGTAAGATCCGTCTTCAATGCCCTGGAACAGGCGATTGCCCGCTTTTGGATAAATGCGGTTCCAGCCCATATGCGGCAGCGGC
Organism: Enterobacter sp. K510; assembly: GCF_055804875.1. Classification (NCBI taxonomy): domain Bacteria; kingdom Pseudomonadati; phylum Pseudomonadota; class Gammaproteobacteria; order Enterobacterales; family Enterobacteriaceae; genus Enterobacter; species Enterobacter sp. K510. The sequence continues at coordinate 197,687 of NZ_JBNRLQ010000002.1, forward strand.
AGACCGACATCTTTCATTTTCGGCACGTCCTGCTCAATGATGCCCAGCAGATCGACGCCGTTATTCTCCTCGCTGCGGCTGCCAAGCAGCTGCATGCCCAGACAGATCCCCAGCACCGGCTGGGTACAGGCTTTGATCAAATCGCTCAGCTCGCGTTCGTGGATCTGATCCATCGCTGCCTGGGCGGTGCCCACGCCTGGCAGAAACAGTTTGTCGGCGCGCAGAACCACATCCGGATCGCGGCTCACCAGCGGCGTATAACCGTGGCGCATCACTGCGGATTTCACCGAATTCAGGTTGGCGCAGCCGGTATCAAGGATCACCACGTTCATCACAGCACCCCTTTAGAGGAGGGAAGGGTATCGCCTTCCACACGGATCGCCTGGCGCAGCGTGCGGCCAAAGGCTTTGAACAGGCTCTCCACGCGGTGGTGATCGTTCTTGCCTTTGGTTTTCAGGTGCAGCGTCACCGCCATGGTATAGGAGAGGGAGCGGAAGAAGTGCTCGACCATCTCAGTGCTCAGATCGCCCACGCGCTGATAGGTAAAGTCCGCGCGGTATTCGAGGTGCGGGCGGCCGGAAATATCCAGCGCGCAGCGCGCCAGGCATTCGTCCATCGGCAGCACAAAGCCGAAACGGTTGATGCCGCGCTTGTCCCCCAGCGCCAGCTTCAGCGCTTCGCCCAGCGCGAGGCCGGTATCTTCCACCGTGTGGTGATCGTCAATATAGAGATCGCCTTTCACGGCGATTTCCATGCGGAAGCCGCCATGGGTGGCGATCTGATCCAGCATGTGGTCGAAGAAGCCGACGCCGGTATTAATCTTGCTGCTGCCTTCGCGATCCAGCCACACCTTAACGTCGATCTGCGTCTCTTTGGTATTGCGTTCAATGTGCGCGTAGCGATCGCGGCGGGTCAGCTGCTCGCCGATCATCGTCCAGTTCAGCGTCTCGCGGTTATAGCGCAGGCCGGTGATGCCCATATTGTCGGCAAGCGTGATGTCGGTAGCACGGTCGCCGATAACATAGCTGTTGGCTTTATCCAGCGCCTGTTCCGCCAGATAGTGTTCCACAAGGCGGGTTTTCGGTTTACGGCAGTCGCACTCGTCCGCCGGCAGGTGCGGGCAAATCAGCACCTCGTCAAAGACCACGCCCTGAGAGGTAAAAATCTGCATCATCAGATTGTGCGGGCCGTCGAAATCAGCCTGCGGGAAGCTTGACGTGCCCAGTCCGTCCTGATTGGTGATCATCACCAGTTTGAAACCGGCTTTTTGTAAGGCTAGCAAAACCGGAATGGCATCCGGCTCGAAGGCCAGCTTGTCAAAACGATCGACCTGAAAGTCGCTCGGCGGCTCGCTAATCAGCGTGCCATCACGGTCAATAAAGAGGTACTTCTGGCTCATACTTGCTCCGCACGTAAGGCGTCAATGACGCGCTGGCTTTCTTCCCGGGTGCCGATAGTGATGCGCAGGCAGCCGCTTAAAGTGGGTTGTTTATTTTGATCGCGTAAGATAATGCCCTGATCCCAGAGCGATTTAAATACCGCGCTGGAGGCGGTGAGGCGCACCAGAATATAGTTGGTTTCCGAATCAAAAACCTGCTCGACGCAGGGAATATCGCGCAGATTCGCCACCAGATACTGACGTTCCGCCAGGATCTGCGCCACGCGCTCGCGCATTGCGGCAATACCCTGCGGGGTCAGCGCCTGCGCGGCGATGTCCGCCACCGGCGTGGAAAGCGGGTAGGGGGCGATCACCTTCATCAGCAGGCTGATGACTTCTTCATTGGCGAGCGTAAAGCCACAGCGCAGACCCGCCAGCGCGAAGGCTTTCGACAGGGTACGCAGCACTACCAGATGCGGATACTCCGCCAGCCAGCCGGTGAGCGTCGCCTGCGGGCAAAACTCAATATAGGCTTCATCGGCGACAACCAGCGCTTTACCGCGGGTCATCTCCAGCAGCGCCCGCAGATCCGCCGGGTTGACGATCTGCCCGGTCGGGTTGTTCGGGCTGCACACGTATACCAGCTTAACGCCGTCGAGCTTTTCAGCAATGGCGGGCACGTTAAGCTGCCAGTCGTCCAGCGCCTGCACGGTACGCGTTTCCACCCCAAAGGTTTCGGCGCTGACGCTGTACATGCCGTAGGTTGGGGGGCAGAACAGCACCGCATCCTTGCCCGGCTCGCAAAAGGCGCGGATCAACAGTTCGATACCTTCATCAGCGCCCCGACTCACCAGCACCTGCTCCGGTTTCAACCCGGCGTAAGTGGCATAGCCGTCAATCACCGCTTTCGGCTGACACTCCGGGTAACGGTTCAGCGTCTGCTGTGTAAATTGAAACGCTACCGGCGTCGGGAATTCATTGGCATTCAGCCAGACATCGCCCTTACCGCCCAGACGGCGCGCAGACTGATAAGGCGTCAGGTTGCGCACATTTTCGCGTGCGAGTTCGGTGATGCTCATGCTTGCTCCTTAAGGGCGTTAACGCGCAGCGTCACGGCATTTTTGTGCGCGTGCAGGCGTTCGGCGGCGGCGAGGGTTTCAATGGTGGAGGCGAGGGCGGCGAACCCGTCGCGGGACAACTCCTGCACGGTCATGCGTTTCTGGAAATCCGCCAGCCCGAGGCTGGAGCAGGTGGCGGTATAACCGTAGGTCGGCAGCACGTGATTGGTGCCGGAGGCGTAATCCCCCGCCGATTCCGGTGACCAGTCACCCAGAAATACCGAACCGGCGCTAGTGATGTCGTCAACCAGCGCACGCGCTTCGCGGGTCTGGATGATCAGGTGCTCCGGACCGTAGGCATTGGAGATGGCCACGCACTGCGCCAGGTCCCGCGCCACAATCAGACGGCTGGCCGCCAGCGCCTGGCGGGCGGTATCAGCACGGGGTAAATCCGCCAGCTGACGTTCAACGGCCTGCGCCACCGCTTCTGCCATGGCGTTGTCCGGCGTCAGCAGAATAACCTGCGAGTCCGGGCCGTGTTCGGCCTGGGAAAGCAGATCGGAGGCCACGAAATCCGGCGTCGCGCCGCTGTCGGCGATCACCAGCACTTCAGAAGGCCCGGCAGGCATATCAATGGCCGCGCCATCAAGACGCTGGCTGACCTGACGCTTGGCTTCGGTCACATACGCGTTGCCGGGGCCGAAAATTTTATCAACTTGCGGGATGGAATCGGTGCCGAAAGCCATGGCCGCAATCGCCTGCGCGCCGCCCACTTTATAGACGTCCTGCACACCGCACAGCTTCGCGGCATAAAGAATTTCATCGGCAATCGGCGGCGGTGAGCAGAGCACCACTTTCCGGCAACCGGCGATGCGCGCCGGTGTCGCCAGCATCAATACTGTCGAGAACAGCGGAGCGGAGCCGCCGGGAATATACAGGCCGACCGAATCGATCGGACGGGTCACCTGCTGGCAGCGCACGCCCGGCAGGGTTTCGACATCCACGGTTTGCAGCTGCTGCGCCATGTGGAAGGTGTCGATATTTTTGACCGCCACGGCCATCGCCTGCTTCAGCGTCTCTCCCAGTCGGGCGCTGGCGTCGTCAATTTCCTGCGCGGTGACTTTCAGCGCGCCAACCTCGGTTTTATCAAACTTCGCGCTGTACTCACGCAGCGCATCGTCACCCCGGGCTTTCACGTTATCCAGGATCTCAGCGACCGTGCGGCTGATGCTTTCCGAGGCGGAGATCGCCGGGCGCTGCAACAGTTCACGTTGCTGCTCCGGGCTACAGCTGTTCCAGTCGATTACAGTATTGAAGCTCATCGCCGTCACTCCATCATCTTCTCAATCGGTAGTACCAGGATCGAACTGGCGCCCAGCGCTTTCAGTTTTTCCATGGTTTCCCAAAACAGCGTCTCGCTGCTCACCATGTGCATCGCCACGCGCTGCTGATCGCCTGCCAGCGGTAAAATGGTCGGACGTTCCGCACCTGGCAGCAGGGCGATCACTTCATCAAGACGCTCGGTTGGCGCGTGCATCATGATGTACTTGGATTCACGGGCCTGGATCACGCCCTGAATACGGGTCAGCAGTTTGTCGATCAACTGCTGTTTGGCATCGTCCATCTCACCATCACGCTGGATGAGACAGGCTTTGGAGCGGTAAATCACTTCCACTTCGCGCAGGCCGTTAGCTTCCAGGGTGGCGCCGGTGGAGACCAGGTCACAAATCGCATCGGCCAGACCGGCGCGGGGCGCCACTTCAACAGAACCATTGAGCAGACAGGATTTAAAGGAAACGCCTTTCTGATCCAGATAGCGCTTCAGCAGGTGCGGATAAGAGGTGGCGATGCGTTTACCGTTGAGCGCCGCCGGGCCGTCCCAGACCTCATCCACCGCGGTCGCCAGCGACAGACGACAGCCGCCGAAATCCAGACGACGCAGGGTGAAGTAACGCGGATCTTCGCCCTGGGCGCGGCGGGTCAGCAGCTCTTCTTCCAGCACGTTCTCGCCGATAATGCCCAGATCGACCACGCCGTCCATTACCAGGCCCGGAATGTCGTCGTCACGCACACGCAGAATATCGATCGGCATGTTTTCTGCCAGCGCGATCAGACGCTGCGTGTGCAGGTTAATTTTAATGCCGCAGCGGGCGAGCAGTTCGCGTGAATCATCACTTAAGCGCCCGGACTTCTGAATAGCTATGCGTAAACGGGTATTGTCTAACATTCGGATTATCCTCTGTTCCTGCCTGAATTTGGTTCAAAAAAAAGCCCCCGGAAGATGATCTTCCGGGGGCTTTTTCATACGTTCATGCACCACTGGAAGATCTGAATGTCTTCCAGCACACATCGCCTGAAAGACTAGTCAGGATGATGGTGATGGTGGTGGTTAAATTGAACGCGTGTCATAAATTTTCTCGATGAATGAATATTCAACTGCTTGCGATTAACCTAAACCAGTTTAGCCCTGTAAGGCAAGGGCTTTTTTCCATCATTAAATCATTTCATATTGATTCTATGAATTGTCAGTTCTCTCACCCTGGCGTAGCCTTACTGCAGATGCGTGAACGTCAGGAGAAAGGCATGAAGAAGGTGGCAATTGTCGGACTGGGCTGGCTGGGGATGCCGCTGGCATTAGCGCTGTCGGCGCGGGGCTGGCAGGTAACCGGCAGTAAAACAACTCAGGACGGCGTTGAGGCCGCGCGCATGTGCGGCATTGACAGCTATCTGCTGCAACTCACCCCGGAGCTGATGTGCGACACCGACGATCTCGACGCCCTGATGAACGTCGACGCGCTGGTTATTACACTACCTGCCCGCCGCAGCGGGCCAGGGGACGAATTCTATATGCAGGCGATGCAGGAAATTGTCGACAGCGCGCTGGCGCACCGCATCCCGCGTATTATCTTTACCAGCTCCACCTCGGTCTACGGCGACGTTGCCGGTACGGTAAAAGAGGACAGTCCTCGCCAGCCGGTGACCGCCAGCGGGCGCGTTCTCAAAGATCTGGAAGACTGGCTGCATAATCTGCCGGGCACCTCGGTGGACATCCTTCGTCTGGCGGGGCTGGTGGGGCCGGGGCGTCATCCGGGCCGCTTCTTTGCCGGTAAAACCGCGCCCAACGGTCAGCATGGCGTCAATCTCGTCCATCTGGATGATGTCGTCGCCGCAATCACCCTTTTGTTGCAGGCTCCAAAAGGCGGGCACATCTATAATATCTGTGCGCCTGCCCACCCGGCGCGATCGACATTTTATCCCGCCATGGCACGGCAGCTGGATCTGCCGGTGCCGCAGTTTCATGATGCGCCGACTGCTGACAAAGGCAAAATCGTTGACGGCAGCCGCATCACCAAAGAGCTGGGATTTGACTATCAATACCCCGATCCGCTGCTCATGCCGATGGACACGGCGACTGGCAGGGATTGACTGGTCGCACACCCTGAGGGGGCGAGCATGAAACCATTGCTGGATGTGCTGGTGATCCTGGATGCGCTGGAAAAAGAGGGCAGCTTTGCAGCAGCCTCCGCAAAGCTCTATAAAACGCCCTCTGCGCTGAGTTACACCGTGCATAAGCTGGAGAGCGATCTGAATATTCAGTTGCTCGACCGCAGCGGGCACCGGGCGAAATTCACCCGCACCGGACAGATGCTGCTGGAGAAAGGGCGCGACGTACTACACGCCGTCCGGGAACTGGAAAAGCAGGCGGTGAAGCTTCATCAGGGCTGGGAAAGCCAGCTGGTGATAGGCGTTGACGACACCTTCCCGTTTTCCTTGTTGTTACCGCTTATTGACGCCTTTTATCGGGATCATAGTGTCACCCGTCTGAAGTTTATCAATGGCGTGCTGTCAGGCTCCTGGCAGGCGCTCATTAACGGCGAGGCCGATATCATCGTCGGCGCGCTGCATGAACCTCCTCATCTCAGCGGCTTTGGCTTTACCCGACTGGGCAGCCTTGAACAGGTTTTCGCCGTTGCCCCGCATCATCCGCTGGCGAAAGCAGCAGAGCCCATACCCCGTCATGACATCAAACGCCATCGCGCCATTGTGGTGACCAGCGGTAAGCAGGCCATGCCGGACGATCATGAAGCGATCGCGGTTTTCGATTTTAAGACTAAACTTGAGTTGCTACGGGGCGGCCTCGGCTTTGGCTGGGTACCGCGCTATCTGGCGCAGCGCTTTCTCGACAGCGGCGCGCTGATTGAAAAACGCGTCACTGACGAGGTGTCTGGGGAACCCGTCTGGCTGGGCTGGAATGAGCAAACCGCAGGCCTCGCCAGCGCGTGGTGGTGCAGGGAAATAGTGGCAAATAGTGCTATTACCGGCGTTTACAATTTTGCTGATGCCCGTCACGGCGGGCAATCGTAAAAATATTCGCATGACAGGCCTTTCACAGTCTTGTCATCGCGCCCGGATTTGGGGCAAAATACGCCGCCTGCAAAAAATGAGATTAACCGACGTTAAACGCGTCGGTTATTTTTTTTGCAATAAAAACGTCATTTAATCAAAGAGGCCGGGCTTCGTACCGGATAGATACACATTTAAAAAACGACAGTCGTTGTCGCTGAGGAAAGAAAACAGATGGGGCAATTTTTTGCATTTGCGATGGCATCTGCCGTAATGGGGGTTCACCATGTCGCATAACGTTACTCCAAAAACCTCTCGCGTGGAATTGCGTAAAACCCTTACGCTGATTCCGGTTGTTATGATGGGTCTTGCCTATATGCAGCCGATGACGCTGTTCGATACGTTCGGCATTGTCTCTGGATTGACTGATGGTCACGTCGCGACGGCTTACGCCTTTGCGCTGGTGGCGATCCTGTTCACTGCGCTCAGCTACGGTAAACTGGTTCGCCGTTTCCCGTCTGCGGGCTCCGCCTATACTTACGCCCAGAAATCCATCAGCCCGGCTGTTGGCTTTATGGTGGGCTGGTCATCGCTGCTGGACTACCTGTTCATGCCGATGATCAACATCCTGCTGGCGAAAATCTATTTCGAAGCGCTGGTGCCGAGCGTGCCATCCTGGATATTCGTAGTCGCGCTGGTAGCCTTTATGACTATCTCCAATCTGCGCAGCATCAAATCAGTGGCGAACTTCAACACCCTGATCGTGATCCTGCAGATGGGGATTGTGGCGGCTATCATTGGCCTGATCGTCTATGGCGTGGCGCACGGTGAAGGCGCAGGTACGCTGACCAGCACTCGTCCGTTCTGGTCCGAAGGCGCGCACGTGGTGCCGATGATCACCGGCGCAACCATCCTGTGCTTCTCGTTCCTGGGCTTCGATGGTATCTCTTCGCTGTCTGAAGAAACGAAAGACGCCGAGCGCGTGATCCCGCGTGCCATCTTCCTGACCGCGCTGATTGGCGGCCTGGTATTTATCGTAGCCTCTTACTTCCTGCAGCTGTACTTCCCGGACATCTCGCGCTTTAAAGATCCGGACGCGTCACAGCCGGAAATCATGCTCTACGTGGCGGGTAAAACCTTCCAGTTCGGCGTGCTGATTTTCTCCACCATCACCGTACTGGCATCCGGTATGGCGGCGCATGCTGGCGTATCCCGTCTGATGTACGTGATGGGCCGTGACGGCGTGTTCCCGACCCGTTTCTTCGGTTACGTGCACCCGAAATGGCGTACTCCGGCATGGAACGTGCTGCTGGTGGGCGCGATTGCGCTGCTGGCGATTAACTTCGACCTGGTGACCGCGACGGCGCTGATTAACTTTGGTGCGCTGGTGGCCTTCACCTTCGTTAACCTGTCGGTGATCTCCCAGTTCTGGATCCGTGAAAAGCGTAACAAAACGCTGAAAGATCACTTCAACTACCTGGTGCTGCCAATGTGTGGCGCGCTGACGGTAGGCGCACTGTGGCTGAATCTGGAAGAAAGCTCCATGATCCTTGGCCTCATCTGGGGCGCTATCGGTCTGCTGTATCTGGCCTGCGTGACCAAAAGCTTCCGCAATCCGGTTCCGCAGTACGAAGATATCCCGCAGTAAAAGCAGCACCCGCTAAATGACGTATAAAAAAAACCGGAGGTTAACGCCTCCGGTTTTTTGCTTTCTGTACCGCCAGAAGAAGAGGGTGGTCAGACAATTTCCTGCACATACTGGAACAGCGCTTTCAGTAACGCCTGCTTCTCAGCGTCTCCTTCATGCTGGCTGTAGAGCATTTCCAGCTCCTGCACCCACGCCTGCAAAAATTCCTCTGTGAAGATACTCTGCCGGTGCGCATGCCAGCGCTGTTGCTCAGCCTCATCCAGCGTGCCGGGGTAGTTACGCGCCCGGTAGTTAAACAGCAGCTTTTCGATGCGTTTATCAGCAAAAGTAATATCCAGCGCCGGCAGATTACGCGGATCCGTTTCCAGCACAATCTTCATCGCGGCGCGATCGGCATCGCTGAAAAAGCCGTTATATAACTGGGTATCGACGTTTTCCGACGGCACAAAGGGCTCGGCGTCGGCAAAGATCGCCACCACTTTTTCCCGCACCTGCGGGTTTTCACGCAGCAGTTTAAGGTTGTCGAGACAGTGCTGGCGGTTAATCCCCAGTCGGTCAGCGTCGGCGGCGCGCAGCGTATTGGCCTGCGCCAGCACCGGACACTTATTCAGATGCACCAGCTTCACCGGCACGGCGGTGTCATCGCCAAGATCTTCTTTCGCGGTGTAAAGGCGCTCACGCAGCGCATCGGCTTCAAGGTTCAACAGCGGCGACATATCCCCGGCGAGATCAACCATGATCACCGCATTGCGGTTCTCAGGATGCCAGGCCAGCGGGGCCACCCAACTGGTATTGCCGCGCCACGCGCCAAACATCCCGGAGACATGCACCAGCGGCGTCATCTGCGGCACATCAATCAGCGCTGTCAGTTTATGTTTGCTGCGGTGCTCATAAAGATACTGGAACAGCTTCGGCTGCTTCGCCTTCACCAGTTGCGCCATGGCGATGGTCGCGTAAACGTCCGCCATCGCGTCATGGGCATTACTGTGCTCAATGCCGTTGGCGCGGGTCAGGTGCTCCAGGCGGAAACTCGGCAGCCCGTCATCGTTTTCCGGCCAGTTGATGCCGTCGGGACGCAGAGCATAGCAGGCGCGCATCACATCCAGCAGATCCCAGCGGGAATTGTGATTCTGCCAGCTCCAGGCATAGGGATCGTAAAAGTTGCGATAGAAAATATTGCGCGTCACTTCATCGTCGAAGCGCACATTGTTGTAGCCCACCACGCAGGTTTCCGGCACGGTAAAAAGGGCGTGGATACGCCTGGCGAAGGCGGCTTCGTTATCGCCTTTCGCCAGCGCGATCTGCGGTGTGATCCCGGTGATCAGCACCGCCTGCGGCTGGGGCAGGTAATCGTCAGCCGGCTTGCAGTAAAAGACCTCCGGCTCGCCGATAACGTTAAAATCCGCATCGGTACGCAAAGCGGCGAACTGCGCAGGGCGATCCAGCGCCGGGCTGGTGCCGAAGGTTTCGTAATCGTGAAATAAAAAAGTTGGCTGCGGAGCGGAATCAGACACCAGTGAGTTCATCCTGTTTTGAAGTGACCTGTCTATGGTAAACCATCCCGCCCGTTCTTCCGAAATAAATGCCATCCGGCTGCTGATTTTGCGAGCAGTCATCAGGCCCGCCGCCGTCGCTGTCACATTTCTTTGCAATTAAACGGAGTAACGACATAAGAAATTCCGTAAAAAGGTCAGCCATTTACCTGAATCAGAGGATCTCCCGTTGAAACGCCGTTTGTTTATTGCCGCATCATGTATTGCTGTTTGCGTGAATTCTGCGCTGGCTGCCGATTTACCCGTCACCCCTCAGCCACCGCAAATCCAGGCCGCGTCCTGGGTTTTAATGGATTACACCACCGGCCAGGTATTAACCGCGGGCAATGAACATCAACAGCGCAACCCGGCCAGCCTGACCAAGCTGATGACCGGCTACGTTGTCGATCGCGCCATTGACAGCCACCGCATCACCCCGGACGACGTGGTAACGGTCGGTCCGGACGCCTGGGCGAAAGGCAATCCGGTGTTTGACGGCTCCTCGCTGATGTTTATCAAACCGGGCGACCGCGTCACGGTGCGCGATCTCAGCCGCGGGCTGATCGTCGATTCCGGCAATGACGCCTGCGTGGCGCTGGCGGATCATGTGGCGGGCGGCCAGCCGCAGTTTGTGAAGATGATGAACGATTACGTGCAGAAGCTGCACCTGCGCGACACCCATTTTGAAACCGTGCATGGCCTCGATGCGCCGGGGCAGCACAGCTCCGCCTGGGATCTGGCGGTACTCTCCCGCGCTATTATCCACGGGGAACCGCAGTTTTATCATATGTACAGTGAGAAAAGCCTGACGTGGAACGGCATTACCCAGCAGAACCGCAATGGCCTGTTGTGGGATAAAACGCTCAATGTGGATGGGCTGAAAACCGGCCACACTTCCGGCGCAGGCTTCAACATTGTTGCCTCTGCCGTCGACGGGCAGCGCCGCCTGATTTCAGTGATCATGGGTGCCGACAGTCCGAAAGGACGCGAAGACCAGGCGCGTAAACTGCTGCACTGGGGCCAGCAGAATTTTGATACGGTGCAGGTGCTGCGCCAGGGTCAGAAGGTCGGCAGCGAGCGCATCTGGTTCGGCGATAAAAAACAGGTGGCGGTTGGCACCGGGCAGGATTTCTGGCTGGCGCTGCCCAAATCAGAAGTGCCTTACATTAAGGCAAAATACACCCTGACCAACAAAGATTTACAGGCGCCGATAGCGGCGCATCAGCAGGTGGGGGAGATCGCGCTTTACGATCGCGACAAAGTCATCGCCCACTGGCCGCTGTACACCCTGGAGAGCGTCGGTAAAGGCGGGGTATTCTCGCGCATAAACGACTGGTTCCATCATTAATCTTAAGCATTCAGCTGACTGACTGGCGAGTATGCGAGCCTGCTCGCATACTGACAAACTGGTGGGTGTAGAGTGATTTTGCATCACTTATAGTGTGTATCCATACAGTTAAATTCGTCGGAGGCAGCAATGGACTATCAAATCAAAGACGTTGATTCGCGTAAGATTGCCGGTTTTCATCTGGTGGGGCCGTGGGAAAAAACCGTAAAGCAGGGCTTCGAACAGCTGACCCTGTGGGTGAAGAGTAAGCAGCTGCAGCCCCTAGAGTGGATCGCGGCCTATTACGACAATCCCGATGAAGTACCAGCTGAAAAGCTGCGTGCCGATGTGGTGATCGCGGTGGATGAAGACTTTGTCCTGCCGGAAAACAGCGAAGGTGTGATGCTCACCGAACTGCCCGGCGGCGCTTATGCGGTAGCCCGCGCGCGCGTTGAAAACGAGGATTTCCAGCAGGCCTGGGACGGATTCTTCGACACGCTGTTAGCGGATCAGAATTACCAGATTGCACGGGGTCCGTGCTTTGAGATCTATCTTAATGTCGACAGCGGCGAAGGGCACTGGGAGATCGACATGCATATCCCCGTCGAGCCAAAAGTGCTCTGACGGCGTTTTGGCCCAGCCTTCAGAATTGATCCTGGAGGCGTTTATGGCGCGACTGGCGAGTAAATCGTCATTTTTGCCATCATTCAGGCCATAACGCGGAAATCGCCTGGTAAAAAGCCGCTACAATTGCGCCTTTGTTGTTTTAGCCGGAGAACGGGTGTGCGCCCCGACAAATCACTCAGCCCTTTTGAAATTCGTCTCTACCGTCACTATCGTATTGTCCACGGGGTGCGGATCGCGCTGGCGTTTATTCTGACGTTCTTACTGGTGCGCTTACTTCAGGTTCCCGAAGGCACATGGCCGCTGATCACGCTGGTGGTGATCATGGGGCCGATCTCTTTTCTGGGCAACGTGGTACCGCGCGCCTGGGAGCGCATCGGCGGCACTATTTTTGGCTCGGCGCTGGGGCTGGTGGCGTTAAAGCTGGAGTTGATTTCGCTGCCGGTGATGTTGCTGTGGTGCGCAGCGGCCATGTTCCTCTGCGGCTGGCTGGCGCTCGGCAAAAAGCCCTATCAGGCGCTGCTGATCGGCATCACCCTGGCGGTGGTGGTGGGTGCCCCCGCGGGGGATATGCATACGGCGCTGTGGCGCGGGGGCGATGTCATTCTCGGTTCCCTGCTGGCGATGCTTTTTACCAGTATCTGGCCGCAGCGCGCCTTTATCCACTGGCGCATTCAGATGGCGAATTATGTCACCGCCTTTAACCGCGTCTATCAGGCGGGGTTTTCACCGAACCTGGTGGAACGTCCGCGGCTGGAAAAGCACCTGCAAACCATCCTTAACGACGTGGTGAAAATGCGCGGGCTTATCACGCCCGCCAGCAAAGAGACGCGTATTCAAAAATCCATCTTTGAGGCGATCCAGACGGTGAGCCGCAATATGGTGTGCATACTGGAGCTGCAAATCAATGCCCACTGGGCCTCGCGCGCCAGCCATATGGTGATGCTGAATGCCCATAACCTGCGTGACATGCAAAACATGACGCAGCAGACTCTGCTGACCATTGCCCATGCGCTCTACGAGGGTAACCCGCAGCCGATAGTGGCGAACAGCGAAAAGCTTAACGACATCACCCGTGAACTGCGGGAGCTTATTCAGGCGCATCAGGGGGAAACCCTGGCGGAAACGCCGATGCACGGCTATGTATGGTTAAGTATGGAACTGGCGCGTCAGCTTGAACTGCTGTCGCATTTGATTTGTCGCGCACTGCGCAAATAAGCTCCACCTGTGCAGGGGATGCGTGCGTGTTGTTTCGATTCAGCATAAATTAGGGTTATGATACCCGCAGGCACAAAAGCATTGTCATTAGCAGCCGCTGAAAGTAGTGTTGAGCCGGGGTGGGTGCTTTTACGAATCCGAATCTTATATTAGCAGGGGTGTAAAAATGGAAACTACTAAGCCTTCGTTTCAGGATGTTCTGGAATTTGTTCGTCTGTTCCGTCGTAAAAACAAACTCCAGCGTGAAATCCAGGACGTTGAGAAAAAGATCCGTGATAACCAGAAACGCGTGCTGCTGCTGGATAACCTGAGCGATTACATCAAGCCGGGCATGAGCGTTGAAGCCATCCAGGGCATCATCGCCAGCATGAAAAGCGATTACGAAGATCGCGTTGATGACTACATCATCAAAAACGCCGAGATCTCCAAAGAGCGTCGCGAGATCTCCAAAAAGCTCAAGACCATGGGTGAAATGAAAACCCACGAACCTAAAGCCGAGTAATTCCTTTGCGGTGAGGGACTCTCCCTCACCGTTCTGTTCCCCCGTCGCGCATCCGTGTAAAGTGATGACAAACCTCCACTTTTACCGGCTATCTATGATCGTTCAGTTTTCCCTTTCCCTAAGGCAAAGGCCATGACGCTGCTTGCCTGGTGTGCCGCCTGGCTGCTTGACCGCTGGCTTGGCGATCCGCCGCACTGGCCGCATCCGGTACGCTGGATCGGCGCGCTCATTACGATCGCCCAGCGGCAGGTGCGCCGCCTTTGCAGGCAGGATATTACCCTGCGCATCGGCGGCGGCATCATGTGGCTGCTGGTGGTGGGGATAAGTTGGGGCGTTGCCTCTGGCGTCATCACGCTGGCAACGGCGCTGCACCCGTGGGTCGGCTGGCTGGTGGAGGTATGGATGATCTACACTATTCTGGCGACGCGTTGCCTCGACGACAGCGCCCGCGACGTGGAAAAGGCCCTCCGTCACGGCACGCTGGAAGAAAGCCGGGAAAAACTGTCATGGATCGTCGGGCGCGACACCTCCGCACTTCAGCCTGCGCAAATCCAGCGCGCGGTGGTGGAAACCGTGGCGGAAAATACCGTCGATGGCGTGATAGCCCCGCTGTTCTTTCTGCTGCTCGGCGGCGCGCCGCTGGCGATGGCCTACAAAGCGGTGAACACCCTGGATTCGATGGTCGGCTACAAGCACGAAAAATACCGCGCCATCGGTATGGTCAGCGCGCGCATGGACGATGTGGCGAATTTTATTCCCGCCAGGCTCAGCTGGCTGCTGTTCAGCCTTGCGGCCTGGCTGTGCCGTCAGGATGCCGCCAGCGCCCTGCGGATTGGTTTCCGGGATCGCCGTAATCACAGCAGCCCCAACTGCGCCTGGCCGGAGGCCACCGTCGCCGGTGCGCTGGGTATTCGCCTGGGCGGTCCGAATAACTATTTTGGTCAGCGGGTGGACAAACCCTGGATTGGCGACGCGCGTCGTGAGATCCATGTGGATGACATTCCCCGCGCCGTACAACTGATGTGGGTCGCCTCTACCCTGGCGCTGGTACTGTTCGCGCTGGTGCATCTGGCGTTCTCCGGATGGCAATTATGAATCAATCACCGCAACCCTTAGCCATTATGGTGCAGGGCACCGCCTCGGATGTGGGTAAAAGCATGCTGGTCGCCGGGCTGTGCCGGATTTTCCGCCAGGACGGCCTGCGCACCGCGCCGTTCAAATCGCAGAACATGGCGCTCAATTCCGGCATCACGCCGGACGGCCACGAAATGGGCCGCGCGCAGATTTTTCAGGCGGAGGCGGCAGGTATCGAGCCTGATGTGCGCATGAACCCGGTGCTGTTAAAACCCACCGGCGACCGCCATGCGCAGATCGTGCTGATGGGTAAAGTCGCCAGCCACATGGACGCCGTCAGCTATCACGACTTCAAGCCGCAACTGCGTGAGCAGATTATCGGCGTTTACCGGAGCCTGGCGCAGGAGTACGAGGTGCTGGTGCTGGAAGGCGCGGGCAGCCCGGCGGAGATCAACCTGCGCGACCGTGATATCGTCAACATGGGTATGGCGGAAATGGCCGCATGCCCGGTGATCCTGGTGGCGGACATCGATCGCGGCGGCGTATTTGCCGCCATCTACGGCACCCTCGCGCTGTTGCAGGAGCACGAACGCTGGCGCGTGAAAGGGGTGATCATCAATAAATTTCGCGGCGACGTGGCGCTGCTGACCTCCGGCCTGCGGCAAATCGAAGCCTTAACCGGCGTGCCTGTGCTGGGCGTGATGCCGTGGCTGGACATCGATCTGGAAGATGAAGACGGCGTGGCCCTGCAACGCGGCAAATACCGGCATACCGGCGAACGGGAGATCACCATCGCCGTGGTGCAACTGCCGCATATCTCTAACTTCACTGATTTTAACGCGCTGGCGGCACAGCCGGACGTGCGGCTGCGGTACGTGCGTCATTCCGATGAGCTGGAACACTGCGATCTGCTGATCCTGCCGGGCAGTAAAAATACCCTGGGCGATCTGCACTGGCTGCGGGAGTGCGGGCTGGCGCAGGCGGTGGTGCAGTTACATCACGCCGGGGTGCCGGTGTTCGGCATCTGCGGCGGCTATCAGATGCTCGGCGAAACCATCACCGATGACGTGGAGTCACACATGGGCAGGCAACCGGGCTTAGGCTTCCTGCCGGTGGAGACGATCTTTGCGCCGCAGAAAACCACCACAAAAGTGACAGCGCGCAGCGGCACAACGCTTCCCGGCTGGCTGGCGGGAGCCCGCGATATGCCGCTCAGCGGCTATGAAATCCATATGGGCGACACCACGCGGCACGAAGGCTGCCGCCCGGCGCTGTGGCTGGAAAAACAGGGGCAACGCGTGGCAGATGGCGCGGTGAGCGACGACGGTCTGGTGTTTGGCACCTACCTGCATGGCCTGTTCGACAGCGATGCCTTTACCCGCGCGGTGATCAACGGCCTGCGCCAGCGCAAAAATCTGCCGCCGCTGGCGTCAGGCTTCAGCTGGCAGGATCACAAAGCGCAGCAGTTTGACCGGCTGGCGGAGACCATGCGCAGCCATATCGACATCGAAAAAATCTACCAGATTATGCGCGAGCATAAGGAGCCAGCATGATCACCCTTGTCACCGGCGGCGCGCGCAGCGGCAAGAGCCTCCATGCGGAATCACTGCTCAGCGCATCACCACGCGTGCTGTATATCGCCACTTCACAGATTTTTGATGAGGAGATGGCCGCCCGGATCCAGCATCACCGTGATAGCCGCCCGGCGCACTGGCGCACCGAGGAGCGCTGGCAGCAGCTGGACGATATCATTACCCCGGATAACGATCCGCAGGAGGCGATTTTGCTGGAGTGCATCACCACGCTCATCACCAACCAGCTGTTTGCCCTGGGCGGCGTCAGCGATCCCGACAGCTGGGATTTTCAGGCGCTGGAAGCCAGCGTGCAGCAGCAGATCGAGGCGCTGATTGTCGCCTGTCAGCGCTGCCCGTCGTCGGTGGTACTGGTCACTAACGAAGTGGGGATGGGAATTGTGCCGGAAAACCGGCTGGCGCGGCATTTTCGTGATATCGCCGGGCGGGTGAATCAGCGGCTGGCGCAGGCCGCCGATGACGTCTGGCTGGTGGTGTCCGGTATTGGAGTCAAAATCAAATGAAACTCTTTCTGGCAACGCTTGCCTTTATGAGCCGCATCCCGGTGCCGGAACGCTTTATGCAGGGACTGGCGGTAGAGCAGTACGTGCGCGGTATCGTCACCTTTCCGCTGGTGGGCGTGGTGCTCGGCGCGCTTGGCGGGCTGGTGTTTATCCTGCTCGACGGCTGGTGCGGCATCCCGCTGGCGGCGCTGTTCAGCGTGCTGGCGCTGGCGCTGCTCACCGGCGGTTTCCATCTCGACGGGCTGGCGGACACCTGCGACGGCGTATTTTCCGCCCGTACGCGGGAGCGGATGCTGGCGATCATGCGCGACAGTCGGCTGGGCACCCACGGCGGCCTGGCGCTGATCGTCGTGCTGCTGGCGAAAATGCTGGTCATCGCCGAACTGGCCCTGCGCGATATGCCAGTGCTGACAGTGCTGATCGCCGCCTGCGCCGCCGGACGCGGTGGTTCCGTGCTGCTGATGTACGGGCATCGCTATGCGCGCGAGGAGGGACTCGGCAACCTGTTTATCGGCAAAATCAGTCTGGCGCAGACGTTGATCACGCTGGGTATCACCGCTTTACTGGCGGCGATGCTGTTGGGCATAACGGGACTGCTGGCGCTGACGATAACGCTCGTCGCCATTTACCTGCTCGGCCTGATGCTCAAACGCACGCTTGGCGGGCAGACCGGGGACACGCTCGGTGCCGCCATCGAACTGGGTGAAGTCATTTTTATGCTGGCGCTGCTTCGCTAGCCCGCACACTGAGAACCATCATGCAGACACTGACCGATCTATTCCCGCCGATCCCGGCTCCTGATGACGCGGCCATGGTCGCCGCACAACGGCATATCGACGGGCTGCTTAAACCACCGGGCAGCCTCGGGCGGCTGGAAGCGCTGGCGGTACAGCTCGCCGGTCTGCCGGGGCTGAAAGGCAAAACCGCGCTGCCGGATAAAGCCATTGTGGTGATGTGCGCCGATCACGGGGTCTGGCAGGAAGGGGTGACCTTCTCGCCGCAGTTTGTCACCGCAATCCAGGCCGCCAACATGACACGCAACAATACCGGCGTCTGCGTACTGGCAGCGCAGGCGGGGGCACAAGTGCTGGTGGTGGACGTGGGGATCGACAGCGATCCCATTCCCGGCATCCTCAATATGAAAATGGCGCGCGGCAGCGGCAACATCGCGGCTGGCCCGGCAATGCCCCGCGAACAGGCGCAGGCGCTGCTGCTTGACATCATCCGTTATACCCGCGAACTGGCGGCCCGGGGCGTGACGGTGTTCGGCGTCGGCGAGCTGGGTATGGCGAATACCACCCCAGCCGCGGCGATGGTCAGCGTATTTACCGGCGCGCAGCCTGAAGACGTGGTCGGCATAGGCGCGAATCTGCCGCCCTCGCAGTTGCCCCATAAAGCGGAGGTGGTCAGGCGGGCAATAGCAGTGAATCAGCCTGATGCGCAGGACGGACTGGACGTGCTGGCGAAACTGGGGGGCTACGATCTGCTGGGCATGACCGGCGTCATGCTCGGCGCGGCCTCCTGCGGCCTGCCGGTGGTGCTCGACGGTTATCTCTCTTACGCCTCGGCGCTGGCGGCCTGCCGTATCGCACCAGCGGTGAAGCCCTATCTCATTCCCTCACATTTATCGGCGGAGAAGGGCGCGCAAATCGCCCTCGCGCAGCTGGGGCTGGAGCCGTATCTGAATATGGGAATGCGGCTCGGCGAAGGCAGCGGCGCGGCGCTGGCGATGCCCCTTATCGACGCCGCCTGTGCCATGCATCACCAGATGGGTACGCTCGCTGACAGCCATATTGAGCTGCCGGAAACCTGATATACGAGCGCCGGGCATATGCCGCCCGGCATCCGTCTTTCCGATCCTCACCGCATTTATTCCGCATGCTCTGCAACAACCATCGATTTTTCTGAAGGCGCCTTCCGGCGTGACAACTGTCTGGCTGTAATGCGGCATTTTATTGTGCACATTCTCTTTTATAGGTTTGCACCTATATAACTTTTGACCTATATTATTGAGGGGCGCAGATGTGGGTAATTGAAACAACGGACAGATTCGATACCTGGTACAGCATGCAAAATGATACCGATCGGGAATGCATTCTGGCGTCGCTGCTGGTATTGAGGGCCAAAGGGCCGCATCTGCCCAGGCCTTATGCAGACACCATCAAAGGTTCACGCTACGCCAATATGAAGGAGCTGCGTATCCAGAGTCGCGGCGATCCGATCCGTGCTTTTTTTGCCTTCGATGTTATGCGCACCGGGATCGTCCTGTGCGCAGGCAGTAAAGTGGGCAATGAGAAACGCTTTTATGATGTGATGCTGCCGCTTGCCGAACAAGAGTATGCCGAACATCTGAAAAAAATTAACCGTAAGGGGTAATCTGATGGGAAGAACGCTGACGCAAATTCTGGCGCAAGAAAATCCTGCCGTCGTGGCAAACGCCGAAGCGCAGGCGGCGGACATTCTGCTTAATATTCATCTTGCTGAGCTGCGTGAAAAAGTGCGCAAAACCCAGAATGACATGGCACAGGCGTTGGGCGTCAAACAGCCAACGGTGGCGGGCATGGAAAAACCAGGTCGCGATTTAAAACTTTCATCGTTAAAACGCTATGTTGAGGCGGCGGGCGGTAAGCTGCGTCTGGATATTGAGCTGCCCGACGGTTCTCATTATGGCTTCAGTCTCTGATTACCGGCCTGCCGACGGGCGTCTGTGCCCGTCATGATGGTTTATTCCGTATGCATCACGTTCAGCAAAATATCCATCAGGCCCGGAAAGCGCGCATCCAGATCCTCGCGGCGCAGGGAAATTAAATTCTCCCGCCCCTGCGGGCGCTGCCAGATCACGCCGCTGTCGCGCAGTACGCGCCAGTGGTGAGTCATGGTGGACTTGGCCACATCCCTGCGCAGCGCGCCGCAAGCCTGTTCGCCCTCATCAGCCAGGGTTTTCACAATGTCCAGCCGCAGGGGATTGCCCAGCGCGAAAAGCACATTTTCAAGGCGGATTTGTTCACGTTCAGGGTGATTGGCGATCATAGCGCTCCGTAATGTTCAGACAAAGGGTACAGCAGGCCGGGTAATATACTGGAAGGCGGCGGGCAATACCACGCGCCAGGCGCACCAGATTATCAACTATAACTATAGCTAAAATAGTTCGAATATACTCGTACAATTGGACTATGATGATCCTGGTTAACTCCCGCGACCATGCCGGTCGCTTACTGTCAAACTGACTAAGGACGCATCATGCCCCGACCCATCCCCCTTGAACGCTATCGTAATATTGGTATTTCTGCCCATATCGATGCGGGGAAAACCACCACTACCGAACGTATCCTGTTTTACACCGGCGTGAGCCACAAACTGGGTGAGGTTCACGATGGCGCTGCAATTACGGACTGGATGGCGCAGGAGCAGGAGCGCGGGATCACCATTACCTCAGCGGCGGTCAGCTGTTTCTGGCCTGGCATGGATCACAGCTTTGAACCGCATCGCATCAATATTATCGACACCCCGGGGCACGTTGATTTCACCATAGAAGTGGAACGCTCCATGCGCGTGCTCGACGGTGCGGTTATGGTCTATGACTCGGTGGGCGGCGTACAGCCGCAATCGGAAACCGTCTGGCGGCAGGCCAACAAATACCATGTGCCGCGTCTTGCCTTCGTCAACAAAATGGACCGCCCCGGCGCGGATTTCTTCCGCGTGGTGCAGATGATGATCGACCGCCTGAAAGCCAATCCGGTGCCCATTGTTATCCCCATCGGCAGCGAAGAGCACTTCAGCGGTGTGGTCGATTTGATCAAAATGCGCGCCATTGTGTGGGACTACGCCACCCAGGGCATGACCTTCAGCTATGCGCCGGTGCCGGACGATTTACTGGCAACCGCGCAGCAGTGGCGGGAAAAAATGGTTTCGGCGGCGGCGGAAGCCACTGAAACCCTGATGGATCGCTATCTGGAAACCGGCGATCTCAGCGAAGCGGAGATCATCGCCGGGCTGCGCGCCCGCACCGTCGCAGGTGAGATCCAGCCGATGCTCTGCGGCAGCGCCTTTAAAAACAAAGGCGTACAGCGCATGCTTGATGCGGTGGTTGAACTGATGCCATCGCCGCTGGATATTCCCGCCATCAAAGGCGTGGATGAGAAGGGCGACACCATCGAACGTCATGCGGACGACAATGAACCCTTCTCGGCGCTGGCGTTCAAGCTGATGACTGACCCCTACGTCGGGCAGTTGACCTTTATCCGCGTCTATTCCGGCGTGCTGAAAAAAGGCGACGCGGTGTACAACCCGGTGAAAGGCAAAAAAGAGCGCATCGGCCGCATCGTGCAGATGCAGGCCAATGACCGGCTGGAAGTGGACGAGCTGCGGGCAGGCGATATCGCCGCCTGCGTCGGGCTTAAAGACGTGACCACCGGCGATACCCTGACCGATCCGGCGGCGGTGATCACTCTTGAGCGCATGGAGTTCCCGGACCCGGTGATCTCGCTGGCTATTGAGCCGAAGACCAAAGCGGATCAGGAAAAAATGGGTATTGCCCTGCAACGACTGGCTTCGGAAGATCCGTCGTTCCGTCTGCACACCGACGAAGAGTCCGGGCAGACCATTATTTCCGGTATGGGCGAGCTGCATCTCGAGATCATTGTTGACCGCATGAAACGTGAATTCGGCGTTGAGGCGAACATCGGTCGCCCGCAGGTGACCTACCGCGAAACGCTGCGCAAAACGGTTAAAGAGGTGGAAGGCAAATTCGTGCGCCAGTCCGGCGGCAAAGGCCAGTACGGTCATGTGGTGCTGACGCTCGAGCCGCAGGAAGCGGGCAAGGGCTTCGTTTTTGAAGACGCCACCAAAGGCGGCGTGGTACCGCGGGAATACATTCCGTCGGTGGAAAAGGGCATCCGTGAAGCGCTGAATAATGGGGTGCTGGCGGGCTATCCGGTGGTGGACGTGAAAGTGACGCTGACCTTTGGCTCCTATCACGACGTCGACTCTTCGGAGATGGCGTTCCGCATGGCGGCGATTTTCGGCTTTAAGGAGGGGGCGAAACGCGCTGATCCGGCGATCCTCGAACCCATGATGCATGTCGAGGTGGAAACCCCGGAAGAGTACGCCGGTAATATCATGGGCGATCTCAGCTCCCGGCGCGGTCTGGTGCAGGGCATGGAAGAGCGTTTCGGCAGCCAGATCATCCGCGCCGATGTGCCGCTGGCGGAAATGTTCGGCTATGCCACCACGCTACGCTCGATGTCACAGGGACGCGCGACCTACAGCATGGAGTTCCATCACTATGCTGAAGCGCCGCGCAACGTGGCGGAGGCGATCATCGCCAGCCGCGCGAAGTGATGAGTCGTTATTAGGTTTAACGAGACAACCCACCATTATTTATGGTGGGTTTTTTTGTGGGAATTATGAATTACTATAGGAATAAACTATAAATATCTTATTTTTCTGACTTATCACAAATCACACACTTTCAGGGACAATCCCTGTTCAAGGAATAAGCGCATGATGCTTGCTGAATATTTACATAGCCGGAATTTCTTTGACTGCAATCGCATACATATTTCCCCAAATATACCGCTTAAAAAAATCAATAATGCGCTGGATACCTTTAAATTGAATTTTCCGGCGGAAGATATCGTTGTCATGTTAGACAACACAATGATGGGCAGCGGCAAGGATGGTGTACTCATCTGCCGGCAAGGAATCGTTGTTCGCGATGCATTCGACGATCCGCGTTTTTACCCTTTCTCAGCGCTGAACAGTATTGCTGTGGAAGGTACGAAGCTTTACCTGAATCATAAGAAAGTGATTTCCTTCAGCATGCCTGATAAAAAGGATGTACAGCGTCTTTTTTCCCTGCTCAGCGACTGGCACCTGCGACCTGAAATATCGGCTCAGGATAACAGCTCCGCTCCTGTAGAGGAGGCTAAGGAACAACAAAATCAGCCGTTGGTCGAAGCATTACAACATTACCTTAAAAACAGAGATATCAAAGACGTTTACTCAGCACCAGCAATCCCGCTAAAAAAACTGAATGCGGCAGTGGATGCCTACGGTGGTCAGCATGTCAGGGCTGAGGATGTGATGGTTCTCGTTGACGATACGGCATTTGGTGGCGCTAAAGAAGGAATGCTGATCACTGAGCATTTTATTGCTATCAAAGTCATGATGGAGTCTGCATTTCTTTTTTCTCTACGCGATATTAAACATATCGCCATTGAAAAACGCGTACTCTATATCAATAAGCGTAAGATTTGTCAGTTCACCCTTGTTACCGAGAAAGAACTTGGTGGTATTTTCAAGCTGATTAATGACGGTTTATCTGATGGAAATACGGCAGCGGAGATAACGTCTTTACCGGCTCCATTTAGGGATACCCCGGACGAGGAAGTCTGGATTGAACCGGTTGATGAGATTACTCTTACGCCGCAAAATGATGCGAAGAAAAATATTTCCAGCTATGTATTTTCCGCTATCGATAAAAATAAAGATAAAATCCTGCCATTACTTAAATCGAAAGGCGGCGCGTTATCCCAGGCAGCGCTGGAAGATGACAGAAACGTTGAGAAAGTAGCGAATCTGATTTATGCCTTCCTGCCAGGATTTGTTAGATTTGCCGTCAAAGAGCAGATAGTAATTAATTTCCTGCTGACGCATCGCGACAAATTAGTCGTCGCGCTTTTCCCGGCTCGTCAGGGCGCGGAAGCTAACATTGTTCCTCAGACATCGCTGTCTATTAATGAGCAGCTGGATGCGTTATTCCAGGACGACGACGCACCTAAGCATGGAATGGCGCCAGTGCGAGGAGTCACTCCCCATGAAGCGCTACGTCTTGCTATGCAGGATCTGGTTAATGAATGCCGTGGCGATCCTGATTTAACTCTGTTAGTGGGCCATTCTCTTAAAATGGCTGCGGCGGTACTGGATCACCTCGAACGCTCGCATAAGGCTCATATTGAGGCAGGCGGGGAGGAGGTTATTTTTGCGTTGGTTATTATGCAGGCGTTTTCCTATCACAAATTGCCCGCGTTTATGATTGAAGACGATGAGGAAAATACGCTGGCTACGCTCTACATTATGGGCATGATGATGATTATGGAGAATTATGCGAAATACCTGGGGGAATATACCGATCCAGATGAAGCGATGACCTTATCTTTCGCACTGATGAAGTGTGCGTCAAAAGATCAATTGAACCAGATGATCAGAAATATTATTGATGGAGGGACCACGTTCACCTCGTCAACGATTTTTACCCCAGAAGATATGTTGCTGTTGCTGCGTAAAGCCAACCAGTCGGCTGAAGCCTGGAGCGAGAAGTTAGTCGCGGCCTGGCTGCAAGATGAGCTGGCTATCCAGCGTAAATGGGGCGATCTCTTTGTTCGTTAATTTTTAAGCCGCTTCTTCGCCCCGTTCTTAGTCAGAATGGGGCCACTCATATTACAATCCAGGAAACTTCGCGTTTATGACCGATGTTTACCAATACAGGGTAAAACACGGGTATATGCGACTTCACCTCACTTAGCTGGTCTCATCCTGGCAGCATCCGCAATTGTCTTTTACTGTTAAAGCTCCTCCACTGTGAAAAGGATGGGTTATGAGCACCGCTCCGGAAACAGATTTCACTAACGATTTGTCAGGGTTTGTTGGCACACATATGGCGTCCCTTTTTTCGTTTTTTCATTCGCGGCAGACTATGTTTGCCTCACGGGGGCTTTATGACTGATAAAATTGCAGGGCGTTGTCATTGCGGAGCAGTGCGATTCGCCGTTGAATTATCCGATGGCTTTAATACGATTCGCCGGTGTAACTGCTCTTTATGCCGCATGCGGGGGGCGGTGGCTGTCTCCGCTCAGCTCGCAGGACTGGAGATATTAAGCGGCAAAGACGTCTTAACCGAATACCGTTTTAATACCCGACAAGCGGCGCATTATTTTTGCTCCATCTGTGGCATTTATACCTTCCATCAACGGCGATCTAATCCTGAGCAGTATGGCATCAACGTTGCCTGTCTGGAGGGGGTATCTCCCTTTGATTTTGAAACCGTGCAAGTGATGGACGGTATTACTCATCCTGCCGATGGCGGCGGTGGGGTGGCGGGGATCCTTA
Organism: Enterobacter sp. K510; assembly: GCF_055804875.1. Taxonomy (NCBI): domain Bacteria; kingdom Pseudomonadati; phylum Pseudomonadota; class Gammaproteobacteria; order Enterobacterales; family Enterobacteriaceae; genus Enterobacter; species Enterobacter sp. K510. The sequence goes on from NZ_JBNRLQ010000002.1 coordinate 222,596, forward strand.
CCTACCACGCTAACGGAAAACAGAATGCCGACGACCCGGCTTAAAACTGACCCTGTACAGAATTAAATCAATGCAGTTATAGTGGTTTATCACCTTCTTCTTTCAGGAATATCTCATGCCGGATTACTGTTTTTATCAAAAGGGTAAGCAAATGGTGGTGCTCGAAAGAACGGACGCCCGGGGCGCGTTGCAGTTATCTGAGCAGGGATATGAAAAACAGTTTGAAGAAGTCTGCGCCCCTGATAAAAACCAGGCGCTGGCTCGCTTTGCCGATATTCGTCGGGAAAAGGAGATCGATCAGCATAATTTCATCTCCGGTGCCGCCACCATGCCGTTTATTGGGCTTATGGCCGCGGCCGCCACTAAGCTATTTTGCAAAAAGTAGCCCGGATAATAACTCCTTACTGAACGGTGCCAGGCATGCTGAAAATACTGGGCAAAACGACATCCATTAACGTGCGCAAAGTGCTGTGGACCTGCGAAGAAATCGGAATGGACTATCTGCAGGAAGATTACGGCAGCGGATTTACCCCGACGGAAACGGATGAGTTCCGCGCCCTGAACCCGAATGCCATGGTGCCGGTGATCATTGACGACGATTTTGTGCTGTGGGAATCAAATTCCATCTGCCGTTATCTGGTGCGCAAAGCCGGGCGTGACGATCTGTTACCCGGCGAACCGCGTGCCAGCGCAGATGTCGAGCGCTGGATGGACTGGCAGGCGACGGAGTTTAACAACGCGTGGCGTTATGTCTTCCCGGCGCTGGGGCGCAGGGATCCGGCCTTTAACGATCCGGCTGCCATTGCCGCAGGCATTAACCAGTGGAACCACTGTATCGGCATTCTTGAACAGCAATTACAGCGCACTCATCACTGGGTGACGGGCGAGACCTTTACCCTGGCCGATGTGGTGCTCGGGCTGTCGGTGAACCGCTGGAAAATGACGCCGTTCGCAAAGCCTGATGTGCCAGCCATTGAAGCCTGGTTCGCGCGGCTCAATGAACGTCCGGCGTTTTTACGCCATGGCAATAACGGGATGCTGTGAGCGTGCCAGGCAAGTAACCGTCAGTTCCTGTTACCATGGCGCTCTGTTCTGATCAAAATAGAAGCCCGCAGTCATGTCTGATTTTGCCTCTTCTGCCAGCCAGACAATACCTCTGGCCGCTTCCGCCACCGTTCTGTAGCCCGTATGCCCGTTAAAATCCGTAGCGGTGTAACCGGGATCAACGGCATTCACGCTGATACCCTCAGCCTTCAACGCGTTAGCGAAAGCCACCGTAATGGCATTAACGGCACTTTTAGAGCTGGTATACCCCATTGCCTGCACCCGGGAGTAGGGATGATTTAAATCAGACACCCATTCCAGCGAACCCAGACCACTGCTGACCATGATGATTCTGGCATTCGGCGCGCATTTAAGCAGGGGAATAAACGCCTGGGTCACTCTGATAAGACCAAATACATTCGTATCATAGACGGCCATTATGTCGTCAATAGGTTGCTCGCCAGGGGCAACATCATGCGAGCCTAAAATACCGGCATTGTTAATCAGCACATCCAGTTTACCGTCTTCATGTTGTATCCGCTGAGCGGCCTCTTTTATGCTCAGCATATTTGTCACGTCGATAATAATAAGCTGTGCGTCGATACCGTCTTTCGTCAACCTGTTCACAGCCAGTTGGCCCCGATCCTGGTCACGACTGCCCAGCCAGACCTTATATCCCAGTAAACCCAGCTCCCTGGCGGTCTCAAAACCAATACTTTTGTTTGCGCCAGTAATAAGAACGTTTTTGTTTTTCATGTTCGCTTCCTGATGATCGGTTGTGTGTGGCTTTTTTTAGTAAAAAGCGGCTTTTGTGTTTTGCATTTATAGCCTGCCTGATAGTGTTTGATAATCAGGCATAATGAGAACAGGCTGATCGACATGGCGAACAATAGCAGTGCGACGGGGATGGATAATCTGTCGGTTTTTATGGCGGTATTTAAGGAGAGGAGTTTTCGCACGGCGGCGAAGCAACTTGGCTTATCGCCATCGACAGTCAGCGAAAAAATATCCGCGCTGGAAATGAGCCTTGGCGTACCGCTTTTTACCCGCAGCACGCGCAGCGTCACGGCGACAGAGGCAGGTCAGGCGCTGGCCGGGCGTATTGCGCCTTTACTGATGGAAATGAGAGCTGCCCTCAATGATGTCACCAGTACCCGGCAATGTGTGCGCGGTGAGCTTAAGCTGAACGTGACGGGGGCCGTCATGGTGGACATATTGCCGTCTTTGCTGGACCGTTTTCTCTCGCAACATCCGCAAATACGGGTGGAAGTTATGGTCGAAGACCGTCTGGTGGATGCCATAGCCGCGGGCTGCGATGCGGGTATACGCTATGGCGAACATCTGGCGAAAGATGTCATTGCCGTCCCCATAGGTCCCAGATTACAGCGATTAGCCCTGGCGGCCGCCCCCGCGTATCTCGCATCAAAGGGCGCGATCGCTCATCCTGCCGATCTCCTTGAGCATAACTGTATACGCATGAAATTTTCGAGCGGTGCGCTGGTTCCCTGGCAGTTTGAGCGCCAGGGTGAAACCATCACTGTTGATCCGCCGGGCTATATCACTATTGGCGTTGACGGTGCCTCTGCGGCCATCGACCTTGCACGACGCGGCAAGGGTGTTATCGCCACGTTTGAAAACTGGCTACAGCCCCATTTCAACTCGCGGGATCTTGAACCCGTCTTACCGCAATGGTGGCAGCCGTTTGAAGGCCCCTGGCTCTATTTTTCCAGCCGGTTCATGTCTGCGCCGTTACGCGCCTTTATTGATTTTCTCAGAGAGGAGCGGGAAAAGGATTTGGGGGCATCCGGCTCTGCTTCATGCTGAGTAAGCAGTGGGAGAACGGCGGTCAAACTTACGTTTTAATGGCAACGTTGCGGTCTGGTAGCAAAAAAAAGAAACCGTCGTCGTGACCGGTTTCTTTTAAATTTAACGCTTTCTTATTTAACGCAGGTTATCGGGGAAATTTTCCGGCAGTTCACTCGCCGCGCAGGCAATCACACTGTCATTATTCGCACCGCAGTCACGAATAAAGGTGATGGTGGCAAATTCATCAATAACTTCCGTCGGATAAGCCGGACCGGCATCACGGTACTGGTTCATCAGCGGGATATGGTCATTCTGGAAACAAACCGTTTTTTCAGGGTTATTCATCACCCAGCGCGGGAAGAAAATAGTGCCATGGAAGAGTTTATCGCCCAGGTTGGCAATTAAGCTTACATCCGTCCCGGTTGGCTCGGTCCAGGAGATTTTATAAATATTCTCACCCACGCGGACAATATAAGCCCGCTGATCTTTGACCCAACGATTTCCTACCAGGCCGCTGTGAATACGGTAGTCCAGAGTTTGTTCGTTTTTGACATAAATTTCGTAGTTCCAGCCGTTATCGTAGGTGTACACCAGATGTTTACCGACAAAACCGCTTAAATCATGTTTATCAAAGTTGCTCATATCAGGTCTCCTCTGTTCGATAAAGCCAGTCTAATGCTTTAATATTTGGGTTAATAGCGCTAAATTATGATGAATTTAATCTAATAATTGAATCATTATGAACAGAACCACCCTAGAACAATGGGCAATCCTGGATTGTGTCTTCACCACTGGCAGCTTTGCCCGCGCCGCCGAAACGCTACACCGCAGCCAGTCTTCGATTAGCTACAATCTCGCGCAACTCCAGACGCTATTGGGCGTGACGTTGCTGGTGCCGGAAGGGCGCCGTACTGTATTAACCCCTACCGGGGCTACTCTGCTGCGCCAGGTACGCCCACTCCTGAAAACGTTTAGTTATGTGGAGGCACAGGCTGCGACGTTGCAGGATGGGATGCGGTCGCAGCTTAATGTGGTGGTGGACGTTATCTATCCCCGGGAGCGCCTTTTCTCTGCCCTGCAACAATTCCAGCAACGCTGGCCGCATATTCGGGTGAAGCTGACGGAAGTCACAGAAAGCATGTTCCCCTCCATGCCTGCGGTGGACGATGCTGATGTGATGATCGTGACCGACCGGCAAAATATTGCTGGCCGGGGAGAGTGGCTGATGAACGTGGATTTTATAGCCGTGGCCCATCGCGATCATCCGCTGCTGTCGGTATCCGGCCCCCTGACCGAAGCACTGCTTGGTAATTGGCCACGCATACAAATAACAGATGGCGGTGACACTGCCGCAGGGGATAGCCACAACTGGGATTTCTCTACTCTGGATGCGGCGGCAGGCGCTGTCGTGGCCGGTCTGGGATATGGCTGGCTGCCGCAGGCCTATATTCAGCAACAACTGGCGGCGGGCATACTGCAACCATTGCCCCTCAGCCACGGCACTCACCGGGTCACGCCTTTACATATCATCCTGCGTCAGGATGTTCCGCCGGATGAACCGGTCAGTTTCCTGATATCAGCCCTGAAAATGGCGCTGGACACCACACCGCCAGATGCGGCGCCCCGGTAAGCACCTGATTTCAGGCTTTACCCCTTGCGACTGAACGTCCTGATAGATATCAAACAGGCCTTCACATCTGGTCAGGCCCGCCAGCCGAGCCGGGCAGGTGCGGGATAATTATGGGTATTCCTTCAAAACCGCTGTCGCAGAGCTTTTATCAACAGGAAGAGAGATCAGAACGATCGCCCCGGGTTGTCGGATGAGAGATGACAATAAATTCGACGGGTTGATGGCTGTCGTTCCGGGCTTGATGTTTTGCCCCCGGCGGGATTTCAATTCCCTGCCGGGAGGTGATTTCATGTTTATCACCTTCCAGTTCCATCATCAGAGTACCCTCAAGGACATAAAAAACTGTCTGGAAACAGAGTGAAAGTGTCGCTTCTCGTGCGTACCTGGAGGCATTTTTTCGTGAATAATTAGCATATCCTGCCGGTTTACCAGATACCAACCGTCGCAATCATCACCCCAGGTATAATGCTCAGCATTGTCTTTTGAAATCACCGTTTTTCTCCTGTGTGTAATTTTCTTGCTGGTATTCATTAGAGACAGGCAGATTAACGCGACAGTGCAGAGAGCACTACCACCATATTTAGGATTGACCGCACTGTTTTAAATGGCTTGTCAGGAGAGGAACAAGCAAAGCAGAAGTAAATAACATTACTTTACTAGCTTGTAAGAACGAGAAGGTCCGTTTTTCGCTCATAGCGGACCTTCGACTCAATAAGAATGTCCGCTTTGTGCCAAAAGCGGAAGTTTGCAACATGTTTTATGCTTATTGAGTAGGAGAAATTCTTGCATAGTTAAGCTGAATGCTGGACGTTACAAACGCCCTTGTTGTAATTTTCTAAGATGAGGATATAAATGTTTTAAATTCAAAACTCTTGGCCCTTGAACGTCATTAACGATCTATCTGTAATAAAGAATTGGTATACTCCCTGAAGCTTGAAATTATTTTATTCATTTCAATTTTTTCTATAGTTATATCTTCTATAATAGGGCACTTTATGTCTTGCCAAACGCGCCTCTCTCCATGATCAACTAATTCTGATACCTTACCGCCTAAGATTCTAACGAAGTCTTTGTTCGAAACGGCAAAAAAACATGCTCCAGATTCTATAATGATCGTGGGTGAAGCATTGAACTTACAAATTCCATCAGGATATTCATCCTCTGGCGTGGGCTGTGGGTAAGCTATTGTATACAGATATTCAAAAGCTTTATCTGTTGATGCATTAAATATTTCATCATCACATGGCATAGCTATAAGAGCATTTTCAGGATCAATAATGTCATCATAATCAACGAATAAGGTCGATGTGCGGATGTCATTAGGGTACATACTCCCGTTCAAAAAGAAATAAAAGAAACCATTCTTTATAGAATCGCCCCACTGCGGAATATATTCAATCCAGATTGCAAAGCGATAGGGATCACCGAAAATCATAAAATTCCTTTACAGAGTAGTTTGCCGATTTAGAGAACTTCTATTCGCAGCATATCAATGCTCTTAAAAATTCATAGTTTTTTATGGAGTAACCACTCATCCCAAGCATTTTGCGCATCAATATCGAGATAGCCTCGGCTTTTGATCATGTCTCTGGCAATCTCTGCAGGTAACTCAATAGCAGTAGCATTATCTCGTATCGACTCAACATCCTCTCGGGTCAATTCTCGTCCGAAGTCCTTCTCTTTGGCTTCAAGTAGCGCAACAAGGGCAGGAATAAACACAATAGCCATGATTTACAATACTCCATAAATGATTAATTTAATTCATTTTGGCATAGATTTCATGTCAATAGATACCCTCATAGCCAGTGCATAACTGGAAAAATTTTATATTGAAGTCCGTTCATGAGGTGCAAACGTCCGCTTCTCGCTCTAAGCAGACATCTGACGCCCCGATCTTAAGGATTTTACCTCGCGTGTTTAGCGCCGGGGCACAATCATGAACAAGGGCGATCAAGCTATACGTTTGTTTTCATACAGATAGTATTCCATCGCTAACATAACCGCTTCTCGCTCATTCGTTGCGCGACGCGCTTTTATGCTGGCGTTATAACTCCATGCACCCGCTGAGGAGATCCGTTATGCTGCAAGCCCTCAATCACATCACGCTCGCGGTGAGTAATGTATCCAGAAGCTTTGATTTTTATGTGAAAACGCCTGGCTTTACTCCTGCGGCGAAATGGGCGCGTGCAGAGAACATCCCTGCGACCAGATGGAATTTTTCTAATATCAGGTCCGGGCTTATAACACGTGGTTTCTAAAATAATACAAACAGGCGCGCTTTACCGTGGATACGCAGCCTGCCTGTTTTTCTCTTTTGTCCCTGATGCCGACACGCTATGCAACGCCTGAACACTGGCTAATGTCATGCCGGTTCCACTTTTATCTGTGAAGGTATATGTCAGGCCGTGTAATGGTCCACGCATAATTTTCCCTGTTAACGGGTTCGTAGCCAAACTTCTCATATAGCCAGGGCGCAGTGGTAGTGAACAACATAATTCTGCGTAATTTTTCGAAAACCGGGTGGTCATGAATACACGCCATCAGCCATTTTCCCAGACCTTCGACCTGATATTGCTCAAGTACATAGACATCGCACAGATAGGCGAAAGTGGCATAATCTGTTATCAGACGAGCAAAGCCTGTCTGGGAGTCATTATGATAAAGGCCAAAGTTAAGGCTGTTGCCGATGGAGGCCACAACGGTTTCCAGATCGATTCCTTTAGCCCATGTGGATCTCGTTAAATACTGATGCACCGCCTGCACATCCAGTTTTTCCGGGTCTGTGCTAATCATATACTCATTCATATGCCATTCACGTATCGCTGTAATGCTCATTCTCATACCCTTATTTCAGCATTCAACCCTTAGCACAGGGACAGAACGTCCGCTATTAGCTCTTATTCAGCCACCCAGTCGTACCCCAAAAATATTCTTCCCATGCTCGTGACGGTAATACGCGCTGCCGCCGTGTAATGCGGCGATAGCGCTCACCAGCGACAGCCCCAGGCCGCTGCCGGCGGTGTGGCGGACGTTATCGCCGCGCCAGAACCGTTCGAATACTTTCTCCGGCTCGGCCAGCTCTTCGCCCGTGTTTGCCACTTCGATAGCGATGACATCGCCGCGATGAACGGTGTTAATGGTTATCGTGCCCCTGTCCGGCGCATAGCGGATGGCATTGACCAGCAGGTTTGTGATTGCCCGCTGGAACAGCATCTTATCGGCGGTGAGGCTGCCTTCAGCGTGGAGTTCGATCACCATTTCCCTTTCTTCTGCCAGCGGCTCCAGGAAATCGATTATGGTTTCCAGTGCGTCATGCAGTAAGAAGGTTTCTTTATTGAGTTTAATATTGTGGTGGGTGGCGCGCGCCAGAAAAAGAATGTTTTCCGTCAGCCGCGACAGGGCCTCCAGCTCTTCGATATTGCCTTCCAGCAGCGCCTCATATTCCTCTGTGGAGCGCGCATGGCCCAGCGCCACCTGATTCTGGCCTAATAACACGTTGATGGGCGTGCGTATCTCATGGGCCAGATCGTCGGCAAACTGGGTCAGACGGATAAAGTCCGTCGACAGGCGCTGGCGCATGGCGTTCAGCGCCTCGCCAAGGGGCAACAGCTCTTTGGGGATCGCCTGAAGCGGCACGGTGTGGGTTAAGCGATCGCTGCCGGTTTCCGCCATGATTTGACTCAGGCGGCCAATGGCCCGCAGCCCGCGGCGGATCAGCAACGGACTAATGGCAGCGCACAGCAAAATTGCCGCCAGCGACACCAGAATGCTTTTCTGGCGGTATTGCTCCAGCATCATCGCCCGCTCCCGGGCAACCCGCGCCAGGGTTATGGTCACCGGCCCTTCCTGCGAACGGGCCTGCAGGCTCAGCGCCGAGGCTTCGGTCTGATCCGCATTGACCCAGCGGTGCAACTGCTGCTCATCGGGCGGAGTGCTGACCGGGGTGGGAGACATCGCCGGCAGCGTCACGCCGGTATGGTTAATGCTGACGTTCTGCTCATGCTGTGTGCGGATACTGAGAATATCCTGACGAATATCCACCATACGGTTGAAATAGAGCGGCAAAGACGCCGGATGCGCGCCGTCTTCCAGCAGTTGCCGTAACTGGGCGGCGCGGTTGATCAGCGTCTGATCGTCGCGCCACACCAGTTCGCTGCGTAACGCGTTATACAGGATCAGGCTGATACCGCCGCAGGCCAGCGCCATGATCAGCGTGAAAATGGCGGTCAGCCGCAGGGTGAGGGAAGGGCTATACACGGCCTGGCTCCTGATCGGACAAACAATAGCCCATGCCCCTTACCGTGGTGATGAGCTTCTGCGGGAAGGGATCGTCAACCTTACGGCGCAGGCGGCGAATGGCGACATCCACAATGTTGGTTTCGCTGTCAAAATTCACCCCCCAGATTTCACTGGCGAGCAGCGTGCGGGGCAGGATCTCACCGTGGCGGCTGGCGAGCAGCCACAGCAGCATGAACTCCTTGCGCGTCAGCGTCACCGGTATGCCGTCGCGCGTCACCTGAAAGCGCGCCGAGTCCATCACCAGATCCGCCACGCGCAGCGTGGTGCTGTGCGGCTGATGCTGACGCAGCTGATTTTTGACCCGCGCCAGCAGCTCAGCAAAGGAGAAGGGTTTGACCAGGTAATCGTTCGCCCCCAGTTCCAGGCCTTTCACGCGATCCTCCACCGAATCCCGGGCGGTAAGGCAAATCACCGGCGTGTTGCTGGCGGTGCGCAGGGTTTTCAGTACCTGCCAGCCATCCATGCCCGGCAGCATAATATCGAGTATCACCAGGCTGTAAGGGTGCTCCAGCGCCAGGTGCAGGCCGTCCCGCCCGTCCGCCGCGTGATCCACAATATAGCCCGCTTCCTCAAGCCCTTTTCGCACCCAGGCGCTGGCTTTCTGGTTATCTTCAATCAGTAACAGTTTCATGAAATCAGTTTGCCACGAAATTTCAGGTCGCCCCAGCGTTTCAGCCGCAGATGACAATATGGTCATCTTCCTGACAGGCAAACGGCGCGGCCACGGGGGTATAACAGCACGGTGATTAACAAGGAGATCAACCATGAAAAATTCCATCGCTGCTTTATCCCTCGCAATGCTGCTGGCCGCACCAGGCGTGACCTTTGCCGCCAGTAAAAACCCGATCAGCGTGCACGTGCTGAACCAGCAAACCGGCCTGCCGGCGCCGCACGTGGCGGTGACGCTTGAGCAGAAACAGGGTGAAAACTGGAAAGTACTGAACACCGCCAGCACCGACGAAGATGGTCGCGTGGCGGCGCTGTGGCCGGGCAAACCGTTCGAAGCGGGCGACTATCGCGTGACCTTTAAAACCGGCAAATACTTCGCGGATCAGAAACAGGAAAGCTTCTTCCCGGAAATCCCGGTGGAATTTCATATCAGCAATACCAGCACCACCTACCACGTTCCGCTGTTGCTGAGCCAGTACGGTTACTCCACCTACCGCGGGAGCTGAGCATAAATGAAACGTCTTATGCTTGCCCTGGCGCTGGCGACGGGGCCGGTCATGGCCTTTGCCGCCGGGCCTGCCACGGTTTATGACATGACACAGGCGCTGAGTAATAAACTGGCAACGGAGGCGCTGGCGGTCTGTCACGGCATGGATCGCCAGGGCGTGGTGGCCGTGGTGGATCGCGGCGGCAACCTGGTATCGCTGATGCGGGATGACAACGTCGGGCCGCATAATACCCAGGCGGCGTGGCGTAAGGCGTTCACAGCGCTGTCCACCAAAACGCCAACCAAAGAGTTTGCCAGAAAAGCGCAGTCCTCTCCGGATACGGTTAACCTGAACACCGTGAATGAGTTGTTGCTGCTCGGCGGCGGCGTGCCGGTGAAATACCGCGGCCAGGTGATCGGAGCCATTGGCCTTGCGGGCACCGGCGGCGGAGACTCGGACGATCGCTGTGGCGCTGACGCTATTCGTAATGTGCTTGGTAACGAGCAGCAGTAATAGTGCTGAAAAGCGGGGAGGTGTTTTTTCCCCGCTTTTACGTGTAGTTCAGCAAAACCACGCTTACATTTTAAGCGTATCGATCACTGCCCGCAAAGCAGGGGACACCTTGCGGTGAGGGTAATAAAGAAACGAACCGTCCAGGCGCAGGCTGTACCGCTGCATGACTCTGATAAGCGTGCCTCGCGCTAAGTCTTCGGCCACCAGCTCCTCCGGGACATATGCCAGGCCCAGACCAAGCCTGGCCGCTTTTGCTTCCATATAGCTGTCTGCAAACACCCACTGCCCCTGCGGCCTGTGGGTGATTTTTTTCCCGTCCTGAATCAGTTCCCAGGCATAAAGATTGCCATCGCCAAACTGGTAAGCGATGCAGGGATGTATCACCAAATCCGCGGGCGTTTGCGGGAAACCGTAGCGACGAAAATGCTCCGGTGTACCTACTACCGCCATCTCCATGTCAGGTGTGATCCTCACTGCAACCATGCCGCTGGCGACCTGCGGCCCCAGTCGTATTCCCGCATCAAACCTTTCCGCGATAATATCGACAAACCGGCTTTCATTGATGAGTTCGAGCCTGATATCAGGATAGCGCTCTTTAAATATCGCCAGCTTCGGAAGCAGCACTTTATCAATAGCGTGCAGACTGGCGTTGATACGCACCGTGCCGGAAGGCGTATTGCGATAATAGGCCAGGGTGGATAGCCCTTTATCCAGCGCGTCAAACCCGGACTGCACCGTCCGGTAGAGTTGTTCGCCAGCCTGGGTTAAGGATAATTTGCGCGTGGTACGAACCAGAAGCTGGACGCCCAGTCTCTCTTCAAGCTCACGTATTGAACGACTGATCCCGGACTGCGCCAGTCCAAGTCGCTGTGCCGCAGCGGTAAAACTCCCTTCCTGCACCACCAGCATAAACAGATAGAGATCGTTATAGTTTTCCCGTTTCGCCACCGGTCTGCCTCGTCGCTATTTATAACAATATGATATTAATCTTAGCATTTATACCCCTCTAATCATCACAATAACAGCTCATTACAATGAGCGCATGGCAATAAAGCACAGCAGCATTGCCCGTATCAGACCACTACAAACCACACCTTATTGTTAGGGGAAACATGTCATGAAGGCTTTCACCAGAAAACTGTCACTCTCCATACCTGCCATGCTGCTATGCGCATCATTAAGCGGAGTCACGACCATGAGCTATGCACAAACAACGAATCCCAATGCGCCCGTGTCGATGGTTGAAAAGTGGGATAAAATTTTTGCGGAAAGCGCGAAGGTTGATCACCGCAAAGTGACCTTTCAGAACCGTTATGGGATCACTTTAGTCGGGGATCTTTATATTCCAAAAGATCGGGGAGATCGCAAACTGGCGGCCATTGCAGTTAGCGGCCCTTTCGGTGCGGTCAAAGAACAATCCAGCGGCCTGTATGCGCAGACGCTGGCTGAAAAGGGATTTGTCACTCTGGCATTCGATCCCTCTTATACCGGCGAAAGTGGCGGCTACCCGCGTAATGTCGCGTCTCCTGATATCAATACCGAGGATTTCAGCGCGGCGGTCGATTTTCTGGGCTTACAAAAAGAGGTGGATCGCAACCGTATTGGTCTGCTCGGGATCTGTGGCTGGGGCGGCATGGCGTTGAGTGACGCAGCGATGGATACCCGCGTTAAGGCGGTTGCAACCAGTGTCATGTACGACATGAGTCGCGCCATGGGTCATGGTGTGGGCGAGGGCAAAGACCGCTATTCAACCGCCGACCGCCGTGCGGTATTGCAGTATCTGAACGAACAGCGCTGGAAGGATGCGGAAAGCGGTACTGCCGCGCCGGGCGGGCATGATATTTATGTCGATGAGAATGGCAAAGCCAGTGCCGCCGGGCGGATCCTGCCGGAGGCTTTACCCGCCGATCCACATCCGGTACTGAAAGAGTTTTATGACTATTACCGGATGCCGCGTGGTTTCCATAGTCGCTCTGTCAATTCCACCGGTGCATGGAATGCGACAATGCCGTTGTCGTTTATGAATCTGCCGCTGCTGAGTTATGCCGGGGAAATTACCATTCCTGCACTAATTGTTACGGGTGAAAAAGCACACTCACGCTATTTTGCGGAAGATGCCTTTAACGCCGTTGGCAGTAAAGCGAAAGAGTTAGTGATTGTTCCGGGGGCAAATCACGTTGATTTATATGACAACGCGGCCGGAAAAATACCCTTCGCGAAATTCGAGCAGTTCTTCAAAACCAATTTAAAGTAACACGCTGAGCCAGTTATTCCAGAAAAGCCACCTGCGACGCGCAGGTGGCGTTTATCTGTTTCCGTCTGGCCGGGAAAAAATTAAGAGATATTGTCATGTCTGTACTGAATTCTGATGCCTCACACACAACATCATCCTCGCACTGGGGCGGTGTCTTTGCCATGACGCTGTGCATTTTTGTGCTTATTGCCTCTGAATTTTTACCTGTCAGTCTGCTGACGCCGCTAGCAAAAGATTTGCAGGTTTCCGAGGGGCTTGCCGGTCAGGGGATCGCTATTTCAGGCGCTTTTGCAGTATTGACCAGCCTGACTATTTCCAGGCTTGCCGGTGATCTGGATCGAAAATATCTGCTGCTGGGGCTGACCTTCCTGATGGCCATATCCGGCGTGATTATCGCCCTCGCGTCCAGCTACTGGGCTTATATGGCGGGAAGATCGCTGATTGGCATCACCATCGGTGGCTTCTGGTCAATGTCGGCGGCAACCGCCATCCGTCTGGTTCCGCAACATCAGGTCCCCAGGGCGCTGGCTATCTTTAACGGCGGAAACGCACTGGCCACGGTGGTGGCGGCTCCGCTCGGCAGTTATCTGGGGGCCACAGTAGGCTGGCGGGGGGCTTTTTTATGCCTGGTGCCCCTTGCGGTGACCGCTTTCATCTGGCAATGCGTCAGTTTGCCCGCGATGGAAACCAGCAAAGCGCAACAATCCGGCGGTTCTGTGCTTCGCCTGCTCAGACGCGCTGTCGTCGCAACAGGACTGCTGGCTTGCGGCGTGTTCTTTATGGGCCAGTTTACGTTGTTTACCTATGTGCGACCCTTCCTTGAAACCGTCACCCGAGTGGACGCATCGGGGCTGTCTTTTATTCTGCTCGCCATGGGGATCGCGGGGTTTATTGGCACGTTGACCGTAACAATCCTCCTGAATCGCCGGTTTTACCTGACGCTAATTATGATCCCATTGCTGATGGCCATTATCGCCGGAGCGTTACTGCTGACAGGGCAACAGACCTGGACTGTCGCTGTGCTGTTAAGTCTGTGGGGCATGCTTTCGACAGCCGCGCCGACGGGTTGGTGGACATGGCTGGCGCGAACGCTGCCCGAGGATGCCGAAGCAGGCGGTGGTCTGATGGTCGCCGTCATACAGCTTTCGATTGCGCTTGGCTCAACGGCAGGTGGTCTGGTGTTTGACAGCCTCGGATGGCAAAGCGCTTTCGGGCTGAGCGGCGTATTACTGCTGTCTGCGGGTGCGATGACGTTTCTGGCCTCCCGCCAGCATGGTCGCGGATAAATTGGCCTGATGTCATTGCTTATTGGCTGGCGGGCGGCTCACGTTCACCTGTTCTGACTCCCTATACTGGCAGCTGGATTATATTCTCCGGAGTGCCATTACATGAGAAATATGCATCGACAGGTGCTGATACTGGCGGGATCGCAGGCCATCTTTCAGTCAATTTCAGTTCTGATCATGACGATTGGTGGGCTGGCTGGTGCACTGCTAACCTCCAGTCCGTTGCTGATCACCGTGCCTTTATCCATGGCGAGCCTTGGCACAGTAATAGTGATGTTCCCGGCGTCTTTGTGGATGAGCCGGGCAGGACGAAAAAGTGGGTTCCTCGCCGGCGCGGTAAGCGGAATTGCGGCGGCGATTATTTCTATGCTGGCGATGATCCAGCACTCATTTTTGCTGCTGTGTGTTGGTATGTTCTTTCTGGGCATATACCAGGCATTTGCACAGTTTTATCGCTTTGCGGCGGGCGAAGTTGTCCCGCCAACATATCTTACAAAAGCGATCTCTCTGGTACTGGCGGGCGGCGTCGTTGCTGCCTTGCTCGGACCCTTTCTGGCCAGTCATGGCAGTAACCTGTTTACGGTGCCCTACGTAGGTTCATTTCTCTTTATGGGCATAATGGCGTCGGTCGGCCTGCTGCTCTTGTCGCAATTGCAGATGTCCGCGCAGCCAGGTGAAACCCCGGATAAAGAGGCGGCCCGCCCATGGAAAAAGGTGATTTCTCAGCCTGTTTATCTTGTCGCTTTACTCTGTGGCGCTTCCGGATTTGGAATAATGGTGCTGGGCCTTACCGCCACCCCCGTTGCCATGAAACATTTTGGTTTTGATCTCTCACAAATTGCAGTGGTGATACAGCTTCATATATTGGGGCGCTTCATACCCTCCTTTTTCACGGGGAAACTGATCGACCGGTTCGGCGTCATTAACATTATGCTCGCCGGGATTGTTCTCATGCTTGTTTATATTGTTGTCGCCTGTTCCGGGGTCTCCTGGGGGATATTTACTGCGGCAATGATAGTGATGGGGCTGGGCTGGAATTTTCTCTATATCGGTGGCACCAGCCTGCTTGCCACCACCTACCGCGCAGAAGAAAAGGGCGTTGCCCAGGCGACAAATGATATGAGCGTTTTTATCATTAGCCTGTTGTGTTCTCTGGGCGCAGGTCCGCTGCTGAATATTTTTGGCTGGAAAACCATGCACTTCATTTTATTACCCTGGGTGGTGAGCCTGGCCGTGCCGCTACTGTGGCTTGCCTTGCAGAATAAGCGTCGCCGGCTCGCGAAGGAAAAGGCGATTATTCCGCTGCCGTAGGCGGGATACGCCGGTTGATATTGACCTGATTTCATCGGCGAATGACCCCAGAGCCTGTCACGTATCCTTTACTGCTCCTCGTATAGTAAGCCTGAATCTGACTAATCACTGGAGCCATAAATGAAATTAACGCAAATCCGTAATGCCACCCTCGTGCTGGACTATGCCGGAAAAAAATTCCTCATCGATCCCATGCTGGCGGAAAAAGAGGCCTGGGAAGGCTTTGCCGGGAACGCGCGTCCGCACCTGCGCAATCCGATGGTGGAGTTGCCGGTACCGGTTGAAGAACTGCTGGCAGTCGATGCGGTGATCCTGACGCACACACACGCCGACCACTGGGATGAAGCCGCACAACAGCTCGTACCTAAAGAGATGATTATCTATACACAGAATGAGAGTGACGCCGCGCTGGTACGCTCCCAAGGTTTCCTGAACGTGCGGGTATTACGGGAAGAAAACGCTTTTGTTGATGGCCTGACCATTTATAAAACCGACGGTCAGCACGGCAGCAACGATCTGTATGCCGATCCGCTGTGGGGTGATTTACTGGGCGATGCGTGCGGGCTGGTGTTCAAACATCACCATGAAAAAACGCTCTACATCGCAGGGGATACCGTGTGGGTCAAACCCTATGTCCGCAGTTTGCAGCGCTTCCAGCCGGATGTGGTGGTACTGAATACCGGTTATGCTGTTAACGATCTTTACGGGCCGATTATCATGGGCAAAGAAGACACGCTGCGCACGCATAAGATGTTGCCTGCTGCGACTATTGTGGCCTCGCACATGGAATCCATAAATCACTGTCTGCTGACCCGTGCCGAACTGCGTGAATTTACGCTTGAACAGGGGATTCAGGATAAGGTACTTATTCCCGCCGACGGTGAAACGCTGACTTTCTGATCACAGGATAAAGGTTATGTCTGCTCTTACGGTTGCCGTGATTGCCACGGCCGGCTTCAGTCCCTTCCATTTTTCGGTACCCTGTATTTTATTCGGACAGGCGATGCCGCAGCCGGATCTCTTCCGCGTTGAAATTTGTGCGGAAAAACCTGGCGTGGTGCTGTCTGATATCGGGCTGTCGATTAACGTTGAGCACGGCCTTGAGCAACTGGACAGGGCAGACATCATTATTGTTCCCTTCTGGAATAAACCCGACGAAAAACCCGCTCAGGAATTGCTGGATAAACTTATCAGCGCCTGGCAGCGTGGCGCTGAAGTGGTCGGGCTCTGTTTAGGCACTTATGTGCTGGCTTACGCAGGGTTACTGGATCACCATCGCGCCGCAACCCACTGGGAGTTCGAAAAAGATTTCACCGAACGCTTTCCCGAGGTTCATCTGGATCGCAACTCGCTGTACACCAGTGATGAGCGCCTGATCACCTCGGCGGGTACCGCCGCCGGGATTGACTGCTGTCTGAATATCATTCGCGACCATTATGGCTCGGCGATTGCCAACCGCGTGGCGCGCCGTATGGTTGTGCCGCCGCACCGGGAAGGCGGTCAGGCGCAGTTTATTGAGCGCCCGGTGCCGGGGTCCACGCGCGACAGCAAAATGAACGAACTGATGGACTACCTGCGTCGCAATCTGGATAAGCCGCACGATCTCGACGCGCTGGCGGGGTTTGTCAGCATGAGCCGACGCACCCTGACGCGTCATTTTTTCAAAGCCACCGGCACCACTATTGGCGAATGGCTGACCGCCGAGCGCCTGCAACGCAGCCAGGAATTACTGGAAACCACCGACAAGAGTATTGAAAGCGTCGCGGCGATGGCAGGCTTTCAGTCGCCGATCTCGTTCCGGCAAAGCTTTAAAGCAAGATTCAGCGTCAGCCCAAGCGAATGGCGCAGGGCCTTTCGCGGCCCGGAGCCGGTGGAGCGCGTGTAAATCTCGCGGCGCGGTTTCATGCCGCGGCCGCTTTGTCTGTTATCCACCAGAACCCCAGCGCCAGCAGACTGACCACCGCGCCCAGCAGGCACACGCCCGCCCAGCCAGCGCCAGCCCAGGTGAGGGTGGTACTGATCGCCCCCAGCCCGCTGCCGACGGCGTAAAACAGCATATAAATCCCGACCAGACGGCTGTGCGCTTCCGGACGCAGACGGAAAATCAGGCTCTGGCTGGTGACGTGCAGCGCCTGGCCGCCCAGGTCCAGCAGGACGATGCCGATCACCAGCGTCAGCAGCGAACTTTCCATCATCGACAACGGCCCCCAGGCAAGCACCAGCACCACCAGCGCCATTGCGCTGGTGCGCCGGGCATGGCCCTGATCCGCCCATTTCCCGGCCCGGGACGCTGCCAGCGCGCCGACCACCCCCACCAGCCCGAACGCGCCGATAACCGTGTGCGAAAAGCTGAACGGCGGCGCACTCAGCGGCAGCACCAGCGCGCTCCAGAAAATGTTAAACGCGGCAAACATCAGCAGCGCCAGCATACCTCTGACGCGCAGAACCTTTTCCTCGCGCAAAAGCGTCAGCATTGAGGCCAGCAGAGGCAGATAACCTAAGCCATGCGTAGCCGGTAACAGCACGGGTAGCCGTCGCCACAGGGGAAGGGCGATCAGCAGCATCAGCAGCGCGGCACTGAAATAGACGCCGCGCCAGCCCGCCAGATCGCTCACCGCCCCGGAAAACACCCGCGCCAGCAACAGCCCGATAAAGACGCCACCCTGCGCCGCCCCCACCACGCGGCCCTGCTCACCGGGCGCGGCGGCGCTGGCAGCACAGGCGATCAGCCCCTGCGTCATTGCCGTGCCGAGCATCCCGACGGCCAGCATGCCCCCCAGCAGCACCGGGACCGAACGCGCAAGGCCGACCACCACCAGCGCGATAATCAGCGCCAGCAACTGGATCGCCATCAGGCGACGGCGCCCCAGCAAATCCCCCAGTGGCACCAGAAACAGCAGCGCCAGCGCGCAGCCGATCTGCGTGGCGGTGATCACGCCGCCCACCGCCGCGTGGCTGATACTGAAATCCCGCGCCAGGGCATCAAGCAACGGCTGGGCGTAATAGACATTCGCCACGCTCAGGCCGCTGGCGATGGCAAAAAGCCATACCAGGCCGCGTGACAGGGGGGCGACTCCGGGAGGAGCAGTACATGCATTTGCGGTCACAGGATGTTCCTATTCTGGTTGCAAAACAAAACCGATTGTATGTCAGCTAAAGTAGTTTTAAAATGCAACCAATGCAAGTCCCACCCATTTCAGGAGTGATCATGAAATCCAGTACTGCGCTGAGCAGCGCCCCGTGTCCGGTGGCACGCACCGTTGATCTGATTGGCGATCGCTGGTCGCTGCTGATCGTCCGCGACGCGTTTGACGGTATGCGGCGGTTCAGCGATTTCCAGCGCAGCCTCGGGGTGGCAAAAAACATTCTCACCGATCGGCTGTACGGGCTGGTGGAGGCGGGCATTCTGGCCCGTGAAGACGCCCCGGACGGATCGGCTTACCAGCACTATGTGCTGACGCTGCAGGGGCAAAGCCTGTTTCCGGTGGTGGTGGCGCTGCGTCAGTGGGGCGAGCAGCATCTGTTTGCGCCTGGCGAACCGCATTCAACGCTTATCGACAGGCGCACAGGTAAACCCCTGCCGCCGATGAAGGTGCAGGGCAAGGATGGTGCGGCGGTATCGCCGGAAGATACCGAAGTGCGGAAAGTGAGCTGACGCCACGGCCTGAATGCCTGAGATTTTCCGCAGCAGCGCCTGAAAAACGCCATCGTATTCGGGAAGCGGGACAGGCAGCAAAAACAATACCCCCTTTTCTGGTAGGTAATCTTATAAAACCGCCCTTAACCTTAAAGAAAATTTTATCAGTGTCGATACAGATTAGGTTTTCACTTTTTAAAGGGTCAGGGGAATGGCAGAAAAGCTTAGTGAAGGAAAAATCATGCAAGCCCTTAACTGGGCTTACGATAAAGCCTTAGACGGAAGTATTCCGGGTACAGATTCAGCCTATGAAATGGCCGAAAACTACCTGAAAGGAGAGGGCGATTTAACAGAGAAAGTGAATTCTCTGATTAGATGGCAAAATACAAAATCCGTCACTACCGGCTTTGTATCCGGGCTTGGCGGAATTATTACCATGCCGGTCGCCATCCCGGCGAGCATCGCGACCGTAATTTATGTTCAGATCCGTATGATCACCGCTATCGCTATCATGGGCGGGTACGATGTAAAAGACGATCGTGTTAAAGCACTGGTTTATACCTGCCTTGCCGGTAATGCCGCAAAAGATATCCTTAAAGGAACCGGCATAGTCATTGGCTCGAAGATGTCTACCCAGTTAATTAAGAGCATTTCGAAAGAAACAATTTTTGCTATTAACAAACTGGTTGGTTTTAGATTATTAACCAAGTTTGGTGAAAAAGGGGCGATCAACCTGGGCAAAATGATCCCACTGGTAGGCGGTGTAATAGGCGGGGCATTTGATGGCATTTCAACGAATGTCGTTGGTAACGTTGCCCGTAAAACCTTTGTAGAAGGTAGTGCTGTAACTGAGCTGTAACTTGCCGCATTCGCCGACAATGCTGCAGGACGTTACAGTTGTATCGTAACGTCCTGTACAGACCGTATGACTGGCAAAAGCGTGAAATTTTATCGTCTTAACACTATGCGCTCTGCATTAAGCCCCCGCAGAAGCATCCTCAAAAATCCCTAAAGGTTTTCCTGCTTTGTCCGTTGTAAGTTCAGATAACCATGTCCGGGCAAGGGCAATTTACTTACAGGGAATAAAACCAATGATGAATAAAGTAGTAGTGGCAGGCGCACTGTCTTTAACCGTCTTAACCGGCTGCGCAGGGAACCTCAACTCACACAAAGTGCAGGCGACAAACG
Organism: Enterobacter sp. K510; assembly: GCF_055804875.1. Classification (NCBI taxonomy): domain Bacteria; kingdom Pseudomonadati; phylum Pseudomonadota; class Gammaproteobacteria; order Enterobacterales; family Enterobacteriaceae; genus Enterobacter; species Enterobacter sp. K510. The sequence goes on from NZ_JBNRLQ010000002.1 coordinate 242,721, forward strand.
GCAGTTCGCTCGAGGTTGCCACCATCTTTGCACCCGTTGATATGAACGATAACCGCTATCCGGACGTGAAACTGCGCGAAGTCACACCGGTCCACTCCGGCGCGGGCATGGGGCTGGCGGTGCTGACGGCCGCCCTCGGTGGCGGAATTGGCGGTAACTCTTTTGATAAGGATGGCTATAAAGGCACATCCATTGACACCATGCCGGAGCCGACAGCAGCGTATTTCGGCCCGAAAGCAGAATTAAAAATCCGCGACTGGCTGAATAAAAACGGTAACGGCTATGCGTACAAACAGCCGCTGTTTATTGCCGCCGCGCAGTGGTCACTGGTCTATACCGACATGTCCGCCAGCAACAGCAATTATGATTTAACCTACCGCGTGAAATTCTATAAACGTCCGGAAGGCGGCAACATGCTGAGCGCCTATGTGATATCAGAGTGCGCCCCGACGCGCGTGACCGCACCGCTCAATGACTGGAAAGCCAGTAACTATGCGAAGGTCACCCAGGAAACGCAGAAGATGATGGACGCCTGCCTGCTGGAGCTGGACAACCAGCTGCCGCGCCTGCTGAAAAAATAACGACCAAACGGCCTGCGATGCAGGCCGTTCGCTTTACTACGCCGTGGTGCGTGTCGGCCTCACCACGATCTCATTCACATCCACCTCATCCGGCTGCTCAATGGCGTAGCGCACCGCGCGGCCAATCGCATCCGGTTGCAGGGCAATCGCCCGGTAGCTTTTCATGGCTTCGGCGGCGGTCGGATCCGTGATGGTGCCCGCCAGTTCACTTTCCACCACCCCCGGATGGATACAGGTGACGCGCAGCTGGCTGTTCTCCTGGCGCAAACCATCGGAAATCGCCCGCACCGCAAACTTGGTGGCGCAGTAGACCGCCGCCGTCGGCGATACCGCCAGCGCACCAATGGAGGCGATATTAATGATATGGCCCGCTTCCCGCGCCAGCATCGACGACAACACCGCCGCGATGCCATACAGCACGCCCTTAATGTTCACATCCACCATCTGATCCCACTCATCCACCTTCAGCGAGGCCATCGGCGACAGCGGCATAATACCGGCGTTATTAACGATCACATCAATGCGTCCCCACTTTTCCAGCGCGAAGGCGGCGAATGCCTCCACAGAGGTACGGTCAGTGACGTCCAGCGCTTTCACGTCCACCTCTGCGCCGTTAAAACGCAGCTCCTCCGCCAGCGCGGCGAGGCGATCCTCGCGTCGTGCGCCCAGCAGTAACACCGCGTCGGTTTTTGCCAGTTCGCGGGCGATGCCTGCACCAATACCGCTGGATGCGCCGGTAATTAAGATCACTTTATTCGTCATGGGTCTTCTCCTGTTCGGTTAACGCTGGTGATCTTACGCCCGGCAGACTATAAAGATAATCCGCTCATTACTTAACAGACTGGTAACGGTGGCTAACCAATGACAGTGGATAAAAACGCGCTTGAGGTGTTTGTGATCGTGGCGCAGACGCGCAATTTTCGTCTTGCCGCCGAACGGCTGGGGGTGACGCGCCCGGCCATCAGTCAGACGCTGCGTCGGCTGGAAGATCGCCTGAACATCTCCCTGATGCAGCGCACCACGCGCAGCATCAACCTCACCGAAGCGGGCCAGCGGCTTTATGCGGAGGTTGCGCCCGCCATCGAACAGCTGAACGGCGCGGTGAGCGATATTACCGATCAGCTGGCGGCGCCGCGCGGCCAGCTGCGGCTGGCGGTGTCGTCCATTGCCGAACGCATTATCGACGGCAGGATGCTGGCGTCCTTTATCGCGGCTTATCCGCATGTCGAACTGGACATCACCATCACCGATGAGGCGTTTGACATTGTGGAGCAGGGGTTTGACGCGGGCGTGCAACTGGGGGAGGTGATCGCCCAGGATATGATCGCAGTGCCGGTGTCCGCCATGCAGCGGCAGATCGCCGTCGCCTCGCCTGACTATCTGGCGCAGTACGGCACGCCGCAGCACCCGAAGGATCTGCTGGATCATCGCTGTATCGGCTGGCGAAAATCCCCCGGCGTGTCGCCCTATCGCTGGGAGTTTGCCTGGCAGGGGCAGGAATTTGATGTGGATGTTAATCCGCAGCTGACCACCAATGATATGGGGGTGATGATCCGCACCGTCTGCGCCGGGGGCGGCATCAGCTTTGGCATGGAGGAGACCTACGCGCCTTATATCGCCCGCGGCGAGCTGGTGACGGTGCTGGATGAATTCCTGCCCACCTTTCCGGGCTTTTACCTCTATTTTTCCGGCAGAAAGCATATGCCGCCAAAGCTGCGGGCGTTTATTGAGCATGTACGGATGTAACGGTGCGAGCCGCTACGCAAATTTATTTACCGGTAACGCCCTGATATTGCGGTTTTTATCTGAAAGCGGTATCGTGCAGCCGCACCTGCAAAATCAGGTGCCGGGATTGACCTCCTGAAATATGTTACAGGCGACATACGACGCGCCAGCGTCTTTTTTATGTCGTGCGCACGGCTACACCTCAATGGCGGGCCGGGCGGGGGCGTCGCAAGACGCGCCGGTGTCCAGTATGGCCGGTAAGGCTAACCCCGTTCGGTCCGCCACCCGTGAGATTAGCCTCTCCAGTGGCGGCATTAAAACATCACATACTGGAGGCTGCCATTATGGCTACGACCCTCAACCAGACTCACCCGTTACTCACCGTTCCCTTTGACGACGACACGGATTTCACCGTGCTTGCAGACTATTGTCATCAGCTTGCCGAAGCACAGGCCGAGTCACTTGATCCCGCGCTGCGCATGGCATTATGCGGACGCCTTTCCGCCGTCTTCGCGCTGCTCAAACCGCAGCTGAACGAGCCGATCCCGCCTTCGCAGCAGGAAAGGTTTACGGTGGATACGCTGCCGACCCACGTTCCCCGTTTTGAACCTGATTCCGATACCCTTGGCGAATACTGCGCCGCGCTGACGCAGGTTTTGCTGTGCCGGAGCGTGACGTCACAGCAGGAAGAACAACTGCGCTGGCTGCTGGCGGATCTGATGGCGTTTATGACCGAGGAAATCAACGCCCCGCGCTGGGTAAGAACCGCGGACGGGGTGAGGTTTATTGATGAGGTGAGGGGGTAGGGGATAAGGGCAGGTGCTGCGCGGGATGGCGTGGCACCTGGGGTAAAGTTTGAAGGGGGAGAGGGTATTTTGTGTCAATAGCGGACATGGCCAGCGTGGCAAATTGTTAACGCTTAAACGAGTTTTATCAAAGTTAAGTAATAACTATGAATGAGCATCGAAAAAAAATGAGACGAAGTAATATTTGAGATCTTGATTATAGATAAGCAAGAAAAACCTTGATTCACCCTTTGGCATGGGCTTAACTTCGTGATAAATGTAGTTAATTAAACGGTAAAGAGACTCAATGGACATAAAAGACTGGCTTCCTGAATTTCAAGTTTCAGCAGAAACAGATCGAGATTTACAGACCTATTTTTTCAAGCTACCGGCGATCAAGGATATCATTGAAAGCAGGGCTTGGTTAGTTCTTGGTCGCAAAGGCACAGGCAAAACAGCGATTTATGAACACCTTAGGCGAGGAAATTCTGTCAATCTTAATGGGTTTAACTCCGTATGCCTGAACTTTAGTGACTATCCATGGCCAGCCCATCAGCTCTACAAGGATGCAATGGCTGGGGAACTATCAGCTTATCAGAAGAGCTGGATGTATCTTTTTTATATTAAAGCCTTATCTAAACTTATTGAAATAAAAAATAGTAACGGAGAACCTTTAAATAAAGAGCTTAAGTGGGCTGACAAGTATATTAAAACCATTTTTGGTAGTCCTGACCCATCTCTGCGAGAGGTTTTATTTTCAAAAATCGCTAGGTTAAAAGTCATAAAAGGCCCCAGTGCAGAACTCGATGAGATAAATCTGGATTCTGGTGAGATTTCCTTAGAGGAAGTAGCTGAAAACGCCCAGTTAAAACAGAAGCTCAGAGCAAATGCATTCACCCTGCTTACGCATTTTGAAAGAGTATTTAAAGATAATATCGGCAATAATAAAATACTCATTGCTCTTGACCAGTTAGATGAAAATTGGCTGGAAGGACAAATTGAAGAGTATAGTAAAGTTCTGATAAATCTTCTAAATGTCTGCAGGAATATAGCGTCAGATGAACGTTTGAATGATAAATTAAAAGTAATTCCATTTTTACGGACGGATATATATCACTCCTTAAGGTTTAATGATAAAAATAAGTTATTACAAGATAGTGCAATCATAATTTCATGGGATGAAAATAATCTCAATGATATGTATTACGAGAGAATAAAAAAATATAAGCCTGCGGATATTCATTTAGGCGAAGAGAAGGATAGAGCCGGCAAACTATTTGAAGTGTCATTCGTGAGGCAGGGTACTCCACCCTTTAAGTATGTATGTCGTCGTTCTTTCTTCAGGCCACGAGATATTATTGTCTATTTTAATAAAATCAGGGCCTGTCACAAGAGTAATAGTTCTGGCCTTTACACTTCTGGCGAGCTTTATGAAGCAGACCGTGAGGCCTCTATTAGTGTGTATAATGAGGTCATTGATGAATGGTCCAATCAGTTTCCAGAAATTGAGAATCTATTAACTGTCCTTCAAACAATTCAAGTAGAGACGTTTGATTTTAATGATTTTTCTGCGAAGTGTCGTGATGAGTTTACCGATGTATCTGACGGAACGATACGTCATTATATAAATTTCCTCTTTGACAACTCTCTCATTGGACAAAAAAAACAAGGCAGATGGGAATACGTAAGTAGTTTGCCTAATCTCAAAATCAACCTTCAGAATGAATTTAGAACACATCACGCATTAAAGTATAGATTACATTTAATAGAAAGTAGGCCGAGTCAGAATATATAATTCAACCGCACCTTCACTTTCTAAAGTGAAGGTGCAATAATTAATAAAGGTGGGGAAATGACATGTTACATTTATGATTCAAAAGGAAACGCTGTAGGTTTTATCCGGGGGAAATACATTCATAGTATGAACGGCCGCGCTGTAGGACAACTTCACGGCACGCATGTGCATAAACTTTCTGGTCAATACGTTGGTGAACTTTATGAAAGTATGATCCTTAACAAGCACATGGGGAATCTAGGAAACATAGGAAACCCAGGAAATCCAGGTAATCCGGGAAGCCCGGGTAATCCAGGTAATAGGGGGGCGCGTAATTATGGATTCCCTGATGTATCAATTGATCTTTTTGGCTAATAGTTGTGAGAGCGCTGAGAACCTCAGCTTCTCGCTCAAAGCCGCCGTTATTTTCAATCACAAATCCCGCCGCTACTAACCGCAGCCAGTCTCAGAAAAAAGATTCCCATCTAAACTCTCGCCCAGTTTGTTTTGCAAGCAGGGAATGCGTACAAAACTCTCGCCACAAACCCATTCCCCACATCCCCCTCTAACAGCCTGATCCGCTAAATCCCCGCCCCTATATCGCACAAACTGAACAGGAATTTCCCCTTCCCATAACCTAACATACTGCCTTTGTACATTTTGGGTGGTAGTAATGGCTGTACTCAGAACCTTTCTTTTCTTTCTTGGCGCGGCGGCGCTCAGCTCTGTTGCCGTACTTTGCCTGTGGGGCGATATCGCTATTTTTGACCACGATATTCCGGAAGTTTCGCTGACTGAAATCGTGCAGGAGCTGGTATTAGCAAGCATCGTCGCCATTCATTTCCTGCTGGCGAAAAAGCATGAGCTGCTGCGCTACTGCAATATTCTGGTCGGCGGCTTCTTCCTGACCATGCTGATCCGCGAACTGGATGCGGTCTTTGATCTGATTTCCCACGGCAGCTGGGTATGGTTTGCGCTGCTGGCGACACTCTGTGCGGTCATTCTTCCGCTCAAACATCATCGCCAGACGCTGGCACAGCTGACGCAGTACATCCGTTCGCCCTGGTACGGCGTAATGCTGAGCGGTCTGCTGGCGGTGCTGGTCTTCTCCCGGCTGTTTGGTATGCAGGCGATATGGCATGCGGTCCTCGCGGACGGCTACGTGCGCATCGTGAAAAACGCCGTGGAGGAGGGCAGCGAATCCTTCGGCTATATGCTCTGCCTCACCGCCTCCATCGGCTATTACTGTAATTTCCTCAGGATTGCTTCCCGGAAATCCTCACACGCTGACGCGGGCGTGTAAAAAATCAATAAAAGCTCTGACCTTCTCCGGCACGTGGCGGGTATTCGGGTAGAGCGCATAAATGCCCTGGCGGGGAAAACGGTGATCCGGCAGCACGGCGATCAGCGTTCCTGCCGCCAGCGCGTCCTGTACCAGCCATGACGGCAGCAGCGCCACGCCCGCGCCGCTCAGCGCGAATGCCAGCAATGCCGCCGCGCTGTCAGCCATAATGGAAGGCGGCTGGCTTGCCGCAAACAGCAGCGTATCGCCATCGGGCTTCACGACCTGCCAGTTCAGCGGCGAGTAAAGGCGGCTGTGGGCGATCCACGTCGCCCCGGCAAGCTGTTCGGGCGTCCTGATACCGCCATCGCGAAGCGTGCTCAGATAAGCAGGGGAGGCGACCGGGTAAATATCGAACTGGTCAATCAGCCTCGCGTGGTGGGTGGAATCCGCCAGTTGTCCGAGACGGATCGCCACATCAAAACGCCCGGCGATCAGATCGTCATTTTGCGAGGAGGCGACGTGCTGGATGCGCAACTGCGGGTGCAGGGCCGCAAAGTCTGCCAGCGCCGGTACCACCACGCGCGCGCCATATTCCGGGGTGGTGGTGATACGCAGTAAACCGCGCAGGCCACCGTGATCGCCGCGCACCTCGTCAAGCACCTGTTCGGCGTCCTGAAGCAGTTGCTGGCAACGATGGTAAAAGCGTTCGCCGGTATCGGTCACCGCCACTTTGCGGGTGCTGCGGGTGAGTAACGCCACGCCCAGCTCCTGTTCCAGCTGTTTGATATTGACGCTCACCACCGCTTTCGTCAGCCCCAGCGTCTGCGCGGCGCGGGTAAAACTGCCGGCCTCCACCACTGCCACAAACATCCCCAGCCGCTGCATATTCACCATCGTTAATTCCTTCAGGCATCCTGATTGTCAAAATTATTTTGACAGTAAAACCACGGGAAGGGAATTTATCCGCCGCCGTACGGCGCTTATAGTGCGCGCTCTGTTTATTAATGCTGAGAAAAACATGACGTATCGTGTGCGTGTGGCCTGTGTGTATCTGCTGGGTTTTTTTATCGATCTGGTGAACATGTTTATCGCCAGCGTGGCCTTTCCGCAGATTGGCCGCCAGTTCGCGGCCAGCGTCAGCGAGCTGGCGTGGATCAGTAACGCCTATATTTTAGGGCTCACGCTGGTGATCCCGCTCAGCAGCTGGCTGGCGCGGCGCATCGGCGCGAAGCGGGTGTTTATGCTGTCACTGGGGATTTTTATCGCGGGCACCTGCGGTGCGGGAAGCGCGTCATCCATTTATTCGCTGATTGCCTGGCGCGGCGTGCAGGGCCTGGGCGGCGGGCTGCTGATCCCCATCGGGCAGACAATGACCTACGCGCTTTATCGCAGCCATGAACGGGCAAAACTGTCGTCTGCGGTGATGCTGGTGGCGCTGCTGGCACCAGCGTTATCGCCCGCGCTCGGCGGACTTTTTGTGGAAAGTGGTCACTGGCGCGGGGTGTTTCTGGCGAGCCTGCCGCTGGCGCTGGTGGCGTTAATACTGGCAGGCTGCTGGATTAAAACAGATGCGCCTTCAGCGGCGAATGAGCGGCTGGATCTGCGTGGGTTACTCATTGGCGGCGTGGCGCTGATCCTGATCCTCACCGGCTTAACCTTTGCAGGCGAGCGGCTTTATCTGTGGCAGGGGGCGCTGCTGTTCGCGCTCGGGCTTGTGGTGATGGCAGGCTATGTGCGGGATGCCCTGAACAAACCCGCGCCGCTGCTTAACCTGCGGCTGATGAAAGATCCGCTGTTGCAGATTGCGATGCTGATCTATCAGTTCGTGCCCGGCATTTTTACCGGCGTCAGTCTCGTCGCCATGCTTTATCTGCAAAACCTGTTAACGATGCCAGCCACCGTCACCGGCGCAATGATGCTGCCCTGGGCGCTGGCCTCTTTTGTGGCGATCGCCCTGACGGGAAGAACCTTCAACCGCCTGGGGCCGCGCCCGCTGTTTATCACCGGTTGTCTGGTGCATGGGGCAGGGATCGGCCTGCTGGCACTGACGGCCAGTGCGGCGGATGTGCCGCTGTGTATACTGGCCTTCACCCTGATGGGCTTTGGCAGCAGTCTGTGCAGCAGTACCGCGCAAAGTGCGGCGTTTATTCAGATTAACGGAGCGGATCTGGCGGATGCCAGCGCCCTGTGGAACATCAATCGTCAGCTCAGTTTCTGCTGCGGCGTGACCGTCATCAGCCTGCTGTATGGCTTACTGGCGGCAGGCGGGCTGCCGGTGATGCAGGCGTATCATCTGTGCTTTGCGATAGCGGCGGGTAGTGCGTTAATCCCTGTTCTGTGCTGCCTGCGGATCGCCAATCAGCATGTGGTTTTACAACTTAATCAGGAGCAACAATGAATCGTTATTTTCAGGAAGTACGGGATGCCCACGCGTTGATCCGCGACTGTCTGGGCGATGCACACACGCCGGACGCGGTGTGCGACGAATTATTATCACGCTTTTGCCCGGCATTCTCGATGGTGACCCCGCGCGGTGCCATCATGGATTTTACCGCAGTCGATAATCTGTTCCGCACCCAGCGCGGTGTGCGGGCGGGGCTGACGATCGCCATTGAAGATCTGCAACTGATAGCGGAAAGCGAAAACGGCGCTACCGTCACTTATCAGGAGCGACAGACGATCCCGGGGCAGGGGGAAACGCTGCGCTTTGCCACGGCGGTGTTCGAAACCGGTGCAGATGGCCGGGTGATGTGGCGACATCTGCACGAAACCTGGCTCTGATAATGACACCGCCGGGAAGCTTACTGCTCCGGCGTGTTCTCATCCAGAAGGCGGGCGCGGCAGACCGCGAGGATTTCATCCGCCAGCGGCGAGTCGTCCGGGCAGGCGCGGGATAACACCATGGCACCGACCAGATGCGCCAGCGTGTCGATCACATCGGCACGCCGCTTGCCGTCCGCATCCTGCTCCTGACTCAGCTGTGCCAGTTGCTGTTCAAGCCCTGCCGCAAAGGTGGCTTTAATCGTCTCAGACTGGCGGGAGGCGTCCGCCCCCAGCGCCGACATCACGCAGCCCTGGCCCTTGTTATCACGGTGCTGGCGCGAAAGATAACCGGCAATAAACTGCTCACGACTTGTCCCGGCTAATTTCTCTGCTGAATGCGCAAAACCGCACTGCATGGCCTCCGCCATCAAATCCGCTTTCGAGGCAAAATGTTTATAAAACCCGCCGTGGGTCAGCCCGGCGGCGGCCATCAGCTCCGCCACGCCCACGCCGTCATAACCCCGTTCCCGAAACAACGCCGACGCCGTTTCGACAATCCGCATGCGGTTTTCACGAACCTGCTCTTTCGACACTTTCATTGTTACCGCCTTCAATGCTGAACATTCCTGCGGCAAGTATACATTGATGATGACCATAATCAAAAACGTTGACAGGATAGATTACGATCATCATCATTAACCCGCACCATCACCCGGCACGCCGGAAACCGTTAACGCATTCAAGAAGGGTATGTTATGACCACTCCATCCGTCCTCATTACCGGCGCTTCCTCAGGAATTGGTGCCGTTTACGCTGAACGTTTCGCCCGTCGCGGCCACGATCTTGTGCTGGTAGCGCGTGACAAAGCCCGACTGGATGCGCTGGCCGCGCGCCTGCAACAGGAAACCGGCGTGAGCGTCGATGTGCTTGCCGCCGATCTCACTCAGTCCGATGACGTAACCCGTGTCGAAGCGCGCCTGCGCGAGGACAAACAGATTGGCATTCTGGTTAACAATGCGGGCATTGCGCAGACAGGCAGGCTGGCGGATCAGAGCCCGGCGTCCATTGAGCGCCTTATCGCGCTGAACGTCACGGCGGTCACCAGGCTGGCCAGCGCCGTCGCGCCACGATTTGTCCAGGCGGGTGAGGGCGCTATCGTTAACATCAGTTCCGTGGTCGGGCTGGCACCGGAATTTGCCATGTCCGTGTATGGCGCGACCAAAGCTTTTGTGCTGTTTCTGTCGCAGGGATTGCAGGTCGAACTCGCCCCTGCCGGCGTGTATGTGCAGGCGGTGCTGCCAGCCGGGACCTACACCGAGATCTGGGCGCGCGCCGGGATCGACATCGCTCACTCGACACAATTTATGGACGCGGGGGCGCTGGTGGATGCCGCGCTGGTCGGGTTTGATCGCCGTGAGCCTGTGACCATTCCTCCCTTACGCAACGCCGCCCGCTGGGATGCCCTCGACGCCAGTCGACAGGCGCTGATGGCCGACATCAACCAGGCGGAAGCCGCCGCGCGCTACAAAGGCTGAAGATTCAGGACTGATCGCTTTGCAAGGCTGCTGATACACTGTGGGGTAATTAACCAGAACAGGAGAGCACATGATGTCCGATCGTCCTGCAATTGCCCTGCTTGGTCCGGGCGCTATTGGCACCACTATCGCGGCTGCGCTGCATGAAGCGGGACGTACGCCGCTGCTGTGCGGGCGCACCGCCCATCCGCAGTTAATTCTGCGCGATGACGACGGGGAGGTGGTGGTGCCCGGCCCGGTGCTTAACGATCCGGCGGCGGTCAGCCAGCCGGTCGATCTGCTGTTCGTGGCGGTGAAAACCACCCAGGACGCCGACAGCGCGCGGTGGCTGGCGCAGTTGTGCGATGAAAACACCGTGGTGTGCGCGCTGCAAAACGGCGTTGAGCAGCAAAGCCAGCTTGAACCTTATGTCAACGGCGCAACCGTGGTGCCCTCGGTGGTATGGTTTCCGGCGCAGCGGGAAGCGGATGCCTCCGTCTGGCTGCGGGCTAAACCGCGTCTGACCCTGCCGGACGTGCCTGCGGCCAGGCGCATTGCCGATGCCCTGAGCGGCACGCGCTGCGCGGTGGAGCTGTCCGGGGATTTTCTTTCCATTGCCTGGCGCAAGCTGTTGCAGAACGCGGCGGCGGGGCTGATGGTGCTGGCGAATCGTCGTGCCGGAATGTTCAGACGCGACGATATTGCCGCGCTGACGCTGGCCTATCTGAATGAATGTCTGACGGTGGCGCGGGCGCAGGGGGCGGTGCTGGGCGATGAGGTGCCGCAGGAGATCCTCGCGGGCTTTCAGGGTGCGCCCGCCGATCTGGGCACCTCCATTCTGGCGGATCGCCAGGCCAATCGTCCGCTGGAGTGGGACATCCGCAACGGTGTGATCCAGCGTTACGGCAGGGCGAAGGGCATTGCTACGCCGATCAGCGATGTGCTGGTGCCGCTGCTGGCGGCAGGCAGCGAAGGGCCGGGCTGAGTCTGGGTCAGGTGATGGTCTGGCGGATCTGACGCGCGTCCCGTGCCGGGGGCGCGCCGAACTGCCGCTGGTATTCGCGGCTGAACTGGGAGGCGCTCTCATAGCCGACAATAAATGCCACGTCAGCGGCGCGATGCTCGCCGGTGAGTAACAGCTGGCGGGCTTCCTGTAATCTGAGCTGCTTCTGATACTGGAGCGGGCTGCTGCCGGTAATAGTCAGAAAATGGCGGTGCAGGCTGGCGCGGCTCATGCCGCTGACCTCACACAGATCCTCAATGCGCAGGCGCTCACGGGAGTGATCGCGGATCCACGCCACCGCGCGACGAACACCGTTCAGTGCGCCCTCTGGCCGGACGATCTGCCGCAGCAGTTGTCCCTGCGGCTCCTGCAAAAGACGATAAAGCAATTCACGCTCCGCCATAGGCGCAAGCACAGGGATATCAGCGGGGGTATCCAGCAGCGCCATCAGGCGCAGAAGGGCATCGCGCAGCACATTATTGAGCGGGTTGATCATAATGCCGATGCCACTCTGCTCCCGCTCACGCACCGGCGGCATGTTGGCCGCTAACTCCGCGAGGATCGCTGCATCCAGCACCAGCGACACCGCCGCATAAGGCTGCCTGTCTTCTCCATCGAAAATGTGCCCGCTCAACGGCAGATCCAGCGCGCTGATCAGATAGTGTTCGCTGCCGTAGCTCAGGATCTGATCGTTAATGACCACCTGCTTTGCGCCCTGCAAAATAAAGCAGATCATCGCCCGGTACAGGCATGGCGCGCGTTCGCCAGAGCCCTGGCCGATGGTCAGTTCAAGGCGTGGAATGCGGGTCGCGGGCGTGCCCGGCGAGGCATGCCGCAGGGCGAGATCCAGATGCGGGGCGAGGGTGTTTTTCATCGGGCGATTATACCTGCGCCCGCAGGAGGCACAAGCCACTGAGACAATCAGGCAATAAACTGAGCGTTTCAGGCGTGGGTCAGACGCCGGGGGTTACTTATCATGGCGGCTCAACCCTGCACCAGCCGGTGCGCCTGACGAGAGACAGCCCATGACGAATAAAATTGCAGTAATCACCGGCGCAAGCCGTGGCCTCGGACGTAATATGGCCCTTCATCTTGCCCGACGCGGCGTGGATATTATCGGGACATACCGCAGCGGCGCGGCGGAAGCCGCAAGCCTGGAGCAGGAGATCGCCGCGCTGGGTGGCAGGGCGGTGATGCTGCCCCTGGATATCACAGAGACGACCGGTTTTGCGGCATTCTCAGAGGCCGTGGCGGATACGCTCAGGAACACTTTTGGCGGCGAGCGTTTCGATTTCCTGATCAACAATGCCGGTAACGGCCTGTTCGCGAACTTTACGGAGGCGACAATGGAACAATTTGATTCCCTTGCCGCCACACATCTGCGTGGGCCGGTATTCCTGACGCAGCAATTATTACCGCAGATTAACGACGGCGGGCGCATCCTTAACGTCTCGTCCGGTTTTGTCCGCTTTACGCTGCCGGGATACAGCCTGTATGCCGCGATGAAAGCGGCGCTTGAAGTGCTGACCCGCTATCTGGCCGTTGAGCTTGGCGCGCGCCAGATCAGGGTGAATGCCATTGCGCCGGGCGCGATCGCCACAGATTTTGGCGGCGGCGTGGTGCGGGATAATCAAGCGGTGAATGATTTTGTCGCGCAGGGGATCGCCCTGGGGCGGGTGGGTTCTCCGGATGATATCGGCAGCGCCGTTGCCGCCATTTTGTCGGATGACATGGCCTGGGCGAACGGCACCACCTTTGATATTTCCGGCGGCCAGTTGCTGTAGTTTTGCTGACCCCCGGCGGGGTGATCACACCCCGCTGTGATTGTTAGTCCTCAAAAACCGCCTTTAGCGCCAGGTGCTGGATCAGCATGATGGTTTTAGCATCCTGGATCTCGCCGTTGCGAATGGCGGCGAGCGCTTTTTCAAAGGGCCATTCCAGTACCTGAATATCTTCCCCTTCGTCCGCCAGTCCGCCGCCCGTGCCGCTGCGATCCGCATCCGAATATTGCGCGATGAAAAAGTAGAGTTTTTCCGTGACCGAGCCGGGGCTCATATAGGCTTCAAACACTTTCTCGATGGCGGCAACCTTAAAGCCGGTTTCTTCTTCTGCTTCCGCGATAATGCGTGTTTCCGGCGAGGCCTGGTCCAGTAAACCTGCCGCCGCTTCAATCAGCAAACCGTTATGGCCGTTGATATACACCGGCAGGCGGAACTGGCGCGTTAATACTACCGTTCCTTTGCTGCGGTTATATAACAGAATGACCGCGCCATTGCCGCGGTCGTAGGCTTCACGGCTTTGCGCCTGCCAGGTGCCGTCGCGACGTTGCAGTTCGAAGGTGTATTTTTTAAGCGTGTACCAGTTATCGGACAGCAGCTCTTCGCGAAGATGGCGAATATTCGGTTGTGCAGACATGTTATTTCCTTTTTAAAAGGTGACAGGAAATACGCTATCATGCACAATCGTGCATAATCAAGATCATTCGTGAAAGGTGTAAACATGCTGTCAGGGCAACGTAAACAACTGATCCTCGATATGCTGGCGCGGGACAAGCAGGTGCTGTCCCGCGATTTAAGCCAGCGGTTTAACATTTCAGAAGACTCCATCCGCCGGGATTTGCGGGAGATGGCGGCAGAAGGATTACTGCAACGGGTGCACGGCGGGGCGCTGGCGGTGTCGGCGGCGACCGGCTCGCTGGAAACGCGAAAAAACGTGCATATGGCAGCAAAAAAGAATATTGCCAGTAAAGCCATTACCCTGATCCAGCCGGGGAGTATCGTCATTCTGGATGGGGGTACCACCTCGGAAGAGATGGTTAAACTGCTGCCGCCGGATCTGGCGTTCACCGTGGTGACACACAGCCCGACAATCGCCGCCGCGCTGATTAATCTGCCGCTGGTGGATGTCATTATCCTCGGCGGCCAGCTGTATAAGCATTCGATGGTCACCGTGGGCGCGGCAATGATGGAATCCCTCCGCCGCATCAATGCCGATCTGTTTTTCATGGGCGTCACTGGCGTTCACGAACGTGCCGGTTTCACCACCGGCAATTACGAAGAAGCCTGCGTAAAACGCGCACTGTCAGAACGGGCGGCAGAAACCGTGGTGCTGGCCTCGCCGGAAAAAATAAACTCGGCCTCGGCGTTTGCCATTGGCGATCTGAGCCTTGCCAGTACGCTGGTCATTGATGGCGAGCTGGACGAGAATATGCGCCGGATAATTAACAGCATGGATATTACCGTGCTCTGAGCGCGGCGCGTAAACGAACGCTGCGGTTATGCCCGCCACGTGCGATATAATAATACGCTTAATGCGAAAACTCCTGAGGGCCAGATATGAGCAATGAAGTACCAATCAAATATTATGACATCGCCGACGAGTACGCGACGGAAACGGAAACGCCGGTCAGCGACAGCGAACGCGATGCGCTGGCGCGTTATTTTGAGTTACTGATCACCCGCTTAATGAATGGCGAAGAGATCAGCGAGGAAGCGCAGCAGGAGATGGCCGCAGAAGCGGGTATCAATGAACAGCGCATTGATGAGATCGCCAATTTCCTGAATCAGTGGGGCAACGAGTAAGGCCCACCGAATTCCAGACAGCAAAAAGCCCGCTAAATAGCGGGCTTTTTAAATCTGGCTCCTCTGACTGGACTCGAACCAGTGACATACGGATTAACAGTCCGCCGTTCTACCGACTGAACTACAGAGGAATCGTGTGGGAGCTAATCTTAGCGGCGAAAAACTTTTTGTCAAACCGCATTTTACGCCCGAACGTTCGTCTGGCGATCCCGTCGCCGATTTGCCGGAAATACCAGCAAAATTTGTGGGAAATACTTTGCAGGATTAGCATTTCTCCATCATCATTTGAAATGAAGTTTCACTTTCTCACTAAGGTCCATTTTGAACGTCACTGCCGCTTTACGCCAGGCTGTCGCCCGTACGCCCTGGTACGCTAAACGAAAAAGTTACCGTGTTCTTTTCTGGCGTGAAATCACCCCGCTTGCCGTGCCTATCTTCCTCGAAAATACCTGCGTACTGCTGATGGGGGTGCTGAGTACCTTCCTGGTGAGCTGGCTGGGCAAAGAAGCGATGGCGGGTGTGGGCCTTGCCGACAGTTTTAACATGGTGGTGATGGCCTTTTTTGCGGCGGTCGATCTGGGTACCACGGTGGTGGTGGCCTTCAGCCTCGGTAAACGCGACCGGCGGCGGGCGCGCTCGGCGGCGCGGCAATCGCTGGTGATCATGACGCTGTTCGCCGCGCTGCTGGCGGCGGTGATCCACTATTTTGGCGCGCAAATTATTGATGTGGTGGCGGGCGAAGCCACGGCAGAGGTGAAAGCCCTGGCGCTGACTTACCTCGAATTAACGGTGCTGAGCTATCCGGCGGCAGCCATTACGCTGATCGGCAGCGGGGCGCTGCGCGGCGCGGGTAATACCAGAATTCCGCTGCTGATTAACGGCGGCATGAACATTCTCAACATTATTATCAGCAGCTTCCTGATCTATGGCCTGTTCTCCTGGCCGGGCATTGGCTTTGCCGGCGCAGGGCTGGGGCTGACCATTTCCCGCTACATCGGCGCGCTGGCGATCATCTGGGTGCTGATGATTGGCTTTAACCCGGCGCTGCGCATCACGCTGAAAAGTTACTTTAAGCCGCTCAACTTCGCCATTATCTGGGAAGTGATGGGCATCGGCATTCCCGCCAGTATTGAATCGGTGCTGTTTAACAGCGGCAAATTATTAACCCAGATGTTTGTGGCCGGGATGGGCACCAACGTCATCGCCGGTAACTTTATTGCTTTCTCCGTGGCGGCATTAATCAACCTGCCGGGTAACGCGCTGGGTTCGGCGTCCACCATTATTACCGGCAGACGTCTTGGTAAAGGACAGATCGGCCAGGCGGAACGCCAGCTGCGCCATGTGTTCTGGCTGTCGACCATCGGACTGACGATTATTGCCTGGGGCACCGCGCCCTTCGCCGGGCTGCTGGCCGCGTTTTATACGCCGGAGCAGGACGTGCAGGAAGTGGTGAAGATCCTGCTGTGGCTGAACGCCGCCTTTATGCCGATCTGGGCGGCCTCCTGGGTGTTGCCCGCCGGGCAGAAGGGCGCGCGCGATGCCCGCTTTGCCATGTGGGTGTCGATGCTCGGCATGTGGGGCTGCCGTGTGGTAGCCGGTTATACGCTGGGGATCGTGCTCGGCATGGGCGTGATTGGCGTCTGGCTGGGGATGTTCCTCGACTGGGCGGTACGCGGGGCGCTGTTCTACTGGCGTATGGTCAGCGGCCGCTGGCTGTGGAAATATCCGCGCGCCATGCAGAAAAAAGCGGAGTGACGGCCTGAAGCTGCGCTCTTTTTGAACGGGGTGCGGAATAATTCGGCAATCGCGCGTTTTTTTGAAATCAGGCTTTGACAAGGCCACAGAGCGCCGTTAATATTCGCCCCGTTCACACGATTCCTCTGTAGTTCAGTCGGTAGAACGGCGGACTGTTAATCCGTATGTCACTGGTTCGAGTCCAGTCAGAGGAGCCAAATTTAAGAAGCCCGCTTTTTAGCGGGCTTTTTGCTTTTCTGCCGTTAGCGGAACGGCGGCTCGTTAAAGGTACGCAGTTTACGCGAGTGCAGACGTTCACCTTCCGCGCGCAGCAGATCAATCGCCCTGATGCCGATCTGCAAATGCTCCGAAATCGCCCCTTCATAAAAACGATTGGCCTGGCCCGGCAGCTTGATCTCGCCGTGCAGCGGTTTATCGGACACGCACAGCAAGGTGCCGTACGGCACGCGGAAGCGATAACCCTGCGCCGCGATGGTCGCGCTTTCCATATCAATGGCCACCGCGCGGCTTAAGTTAAAGCGCAGCGCCGACGCCGAATAACGCAGCTCCCAGTTACGGTCATCGGTGGTGACCACCGTACCGGTACGCAGCCGCTGTTTCACTTCCTCGCCGGGCATCTCGCTGACCTGTTTAGTGGCGTCGTACAGCGCGCGCTGCACTTCGGCGATGCTCGGGATCGGAATGTCCGGCGGCAGCACCGCATCCAGCACGTGGTCGTCGCGCAGATAAGCATGTGCCAGCACGTAATCGCCAATCGACTGACTCTCACGCAGGCCGCCGCAGTGGCCGATCATCAGCCACACATCCGGGCGCAGCACTGCCAGGTGATCGCAGATGGTTTTGGCATTCGACGGGCCGACGCCGATATTCACCAGCGTGATCCCCTGACCGTCGGCGGTGATCAGGTGCCAGGCGGGCATCTGGTGTTTTTTCCACGCCAGATCGGAAATGGCCTGTTCCGGCGCTTCGGTTTCGGCGGTGATCCAGATTCCGCCCGCGCAGGAGAGCGCCACGTACGGGCTGTCCGGATCGAGGATCTGGCTGCAACCCCAGCGCACGAACTCATCCACATAACGCGTGTAGTTGGTGAACAGCACGAACGGCTGGAAGTGCTCCACCGGCGTGCCGGTGTAGTGACGCAGACGCGCCAGGGAAAAATCCACGCGGCGGGCGTCAAAGTGCGACAGCGGCGAGAATTCCGCCGGGTGATAAATGCCGTCGGCGGTTTCATCGCCAATCTGTGACAGCTCGGTGGTCGGGAAATGGCGGGTTAAGTCCGCGCTCATCGAGCGATCCAGCGTCAGCGCCGAGCCGTCAATCACATAGGGATAAGGGATCTCGTGTTCAGACGGACCCACTTCAATCTGCGCGCCGTAATCCAGATACAGCATGGTGAGCTGCTCCAGCAGGTAAGGGCGGAACAGCGCCGGGCGCGTAATGGTGGTGCGATAGCTGCCGGGATGCGTAAAGCGGGCATAAGCGCGGGTTTTCCGGGCATTCGGCGCGTTACCGTCCCAGCTGACCGACAACAACGGGTACACAAATTTCCCCTGTGCACGGGCGAGCGTGTCGGGAAGCGTGCCCTTATCGATGTACTGCGCAATGGCATCGCGTAAGTCGCTGACCGCCTGGTCATACAGCGCTTCGAGCCGGTCGAGGGCCTGTTCCGGGGTAAGGCTCGCCTTGTTATCCATAATTATCTCCTTGTTTCACACATGTACTGCCATACCGATAGTATGTCACAGGATTGTGAAACAAAAGTGTGGGGATAAGGCTGAAAAGCAGCGCTGCGTCCTCCGGTATCAGGCGAGGCGGTCAGTTTGACAGAGTAAACCGATCGTTTTACTTTTAATGTATGGACATTAAAAACAAACTCATCTCAGCCGCAGGATCCCTGTTTTACCGGCATGGTTTTAATGCCACCGGGATGGATCGGCTCACGCAGGCGGCGGGCATGTCGAGCCGTACGCTCTATAAACATGCCGGCAGCAAAACGGCGCTCATCGTGCGGGTGCTGGAGGAGCGGGATCAGCGCTTTTTCGCGCAGCTGGAGGAGCAGAGCATCAAAGGGCTGTTCGACGCGCTGGATAACTGGCTGCGGGAGGAGGGCTGTCTGGGCTGTCTGTTTCTGCGGGCGTACGGCGAAACCGGCGGCGACAATCCCGAAATCGCGGCGGTGATCCGCGCCCATAAAGAAAAGACCTGGCAGACCATCCGCAGGCTGGTGGCGGGCGAAATCGGCCATGAGGACGACCGGCTGGCGGAGCAGATCCTTATCCTCTTTGAGGGCGCGACGGCGGCGGCCATTTACCGCGGCGTGGGCACCGTGGCTGCCGCGCGTGATACGGCGGCGATGCTGCTGGCGGGGGCTAAATCATGAGTAAAAACGCCTGGCTTATCGCCACCGGCTTCAGTCTGATCGCCGTCTGCTACGGCTTCGCCCGTTTCGCCTTCGGGCTGTTTTTGCCGCGCATCGACGCTGACCTGTCCCTCTCCCCGACGCTGAGCGGGCTGATTTCCGGCGGCTCGTTTCTGGGTTACTGCCTGACCATTGTGCTGGCGGCTTTTCTGACGGAGCGCATCGGTCCCCGCGCGGTGGCGCTGGGGGCGGCACTGGTGGCGGCGCTGGGCATGACCGGCATTGCGCTGGCGTCATCCCCGCTGTGGCTGGCGGCGGCGGTGATGCTCGCCGGGGCCAGTACGGGGTTAGTCTCGCCGCCGCTGGCGGCCGCGGTGTCGGCTGCGGTGCAGCCGGATCGCCAGGGCGCGGCTAACACCATCATTAATGCCGGGACCGGCGCGGGCGTGGTGCTGTCAGGCCCCGTGGCGCTGGCGATGGGCGGACAATGGCGGCTGGCGTTCGGGATTTTTGCCGCGGTGGCGTTCGCAATGGCGCTTGCTGCCGCGCGTTTTGTGCCGCGCAATTCATCTGCCGCCAGCAACAGCGCGGGCGGTCTGCCGTCAATCAGCCCGTCCCTGAAACGGCTGATCGTCGCCTCGTTTTTAATGGGCGCGGGCAGCACGGCGATCTGGTCGTTCGGCAGCCAGCTGGTGGCGCTGCGGCTGGAGTGGCGCGATACCGGCGCGGGCGTGCTGTGGATGGTGACGGGCGCGGCGGGCATTGCCGGTGCGGCGGCAGGGACGCTGGTGGCGCGCTTTGGTATGGATCTCATGCACCGGCTGTTTCTGCTGGCGATGGCGGCGGGCATTCTGCTGACAGGCTTTGAGCGCACCACGCCTGTGCTGACGCTAACTGGCGGGGCGCTGTTCGGCGCGGCCTATATTACGCTGTCCGGCATTTATCTGGTGTGGGGCGTCTCGGCGCTGCCGGACCGCCCGGCGACGGGGCTGATGATCTGTTTTCTGACGCTGGCGGTGGGGCAGACTGCCGGATCGCCGCTGTTCGGGCTGATCATGGATCGGCTGTCGGCGGGTTATGCCGTGGCGTTCTTCGCCACGCTGACCCTGTGCGCCGGGTTCAGCGGTACGGTGCCGCTTCACTCCGCCTGGCGGAAGCGTTTTCGCAAAGCTTGAGACGACACCTCCGGCACCAGTGAAACCAGGTTCAACGCGCGGCGCAGCTGCACACGATCATAAAGTTCTGGCCGGGATGCCGCGTCAGAACTGATAATCAGCACGTCCACTTCATCCACCAGCGCCTGCGGATCGTCCAGCGTCCAGCAGGGAAATTCCTGCGACAACCGTTGCGCCCGCTCGCCGGTGCCGGGGGAGAGAAACACCTGCGCATTCGGATCCGCCAGAAAGAGATCCCTGACCAGCGCTTCGGTCAGCGCATCTAACCCGAGAATACCCGTCCTTTTCATCCTTCCCCCGTTCAGCCACGGTGCAAATGTGACTACATTATCAAACGGTCACTTGCTGTCAACCGGCCCTGGACGCACAAAAGAAGTTTCTATCACGCGCTTTGTGACCATTGACAATTTTGGTCACTCGTTTAAAAATGCCGGCATTGTTTCCTTCACGTAATCAGGTATCCCATGTTCAGGCTTAAACCTGTCTCCCTTGCTGTTTGCTTCCTGCCGCTGGCCCTGGCGGCCTGCGGTGACACCGCCAGTCAGGACGATCCGCGCACTCAGCCACCCCTGGTGCGGGCGGCAACGGTGGTGAGCGCTGCCGGGCAGTCCCGCGCCTTTACCGGCGTGGTGGTCGCCCGCGTACAGAGCGATCTCGGTTTCCGGGTGCAGGGCAAGATCCTCGAGCGGCTGGTGGATACCGGCCAGACGGTGAAACGGGGTCAGCCGCTGATGCGCCTCGATCCCGTGGATCTGAACCTGACGGCGCAGGCGCAGCAACAGGCGGTTTCTGCGGCCCGCGCCCGCGCCCGTCAGGCCGCCGCCGATGAAGCCCGCTATCGCAGCCTGGTGAAAACCGGCGCGGTGTCGGTTTCGGCATACGATCAGATCAAAGCCGCCGCCGACAGCGCCCGCGCCGACCTGAGCGCGGCCCGGGCGCAGGCGAATGTGGCGCAGAACAGCACCGGTTACGCGGTGCTGCTGGCGGACGCCGACGGCGTGGTGATGGAAACCCTGGCGGAACCCGGCCAGGTGGTGAGCGCCGGGCAACCGGTGGTCAGACTCGCCCGTGCCGGGCAGCGGGAAGCCATCGTCCAATTGCCGGAAACCCTGCGTCCGGCCATCGGCAGCGAGGCGCAGGCCAGCCTCTACGCCAGTAAAAATCCGCCGGTGCCCGCCACGCTGCGGCTGCTCTCGGATGCCGCCGATCCCGTCACCCGCACCTTTGAAGCTCGTTACGTGCTGAACGGCGCGCTGGCCGCGGCACCGCTCGGCTCCACCGTGACGCTGCACATTGCCGAAGGCGAAGCCCGGGATGCGCTTATGCAGGTGCCGCTGGCGGCGATTTACGATGCCGGAAAAGGACCGGGCGTCTGGCAGATTGCCGGTAAGCCCGCCACTGTGCGCTGGAAACCGGTACAGGTGCGGGGGCTGGGGGATGACGCGGCAAAGGTCAGCGGCAGCCTGACGGCAGGGGAGCAGGTGGTGGCCCTCGGCGTGCATCAGCTGCATGAAGGCCAAACCGTGCGCATCGCGGCGGGCGCTGCCGGGAGCCAAAAATGAGTCAGGGAAAATTTAACCTGTCGGCGCTGGCAGTGCGCGAGCGCTCCATCACGCTGTTCCTCATCCTGCTCATCACCGTGGCGGGGATACTGTCGTTTTTTCAACTGGGGCGCGCAGAAGATCCGCCGTTTACCGTCAAGCAGATGACCATCATCACCGCCTGGCCGGGAGCCACTGCGCTGGAAATGCAGGGTCAGGTGGCCGAGCCGCTGGAAAAACGTCTTCAGGAGCTGAAATGGTATGATCGTACCGAGACGTTCACCCGTCCGGGTATGGCCTTTACCACCCTCTCTTTACAGGACAGTACGCCGCCTTCGCAGGTGCAGGAGGAATTTTACCAGGCGCGTAAAAAGCTCGGCGACGAAGCTAAAAACCTGCCCGCGGGCGTTATCAGCCCGATGGTTAACGATGAATTCTCCGACGTGACCTTTGCGCTGTTCGCGCTGAAGGCGAAAGGAGAGCCGCAACGCCTGCTGGTGCGCGACGCCGAATCCCTGCGCCAGCGGCTGTTGCACGTGCCGGGCGTCAAGAAGGTCAATATTATTGGCGAGCAGGCAGAGCGGATCTTCGTCTCTTTCTCCCATGATCGCCTCGCCACGCTGGGCATTTCGCCGCAGGCGATTTTCGCGGCGCTTAATAACCAGAACGTCCTGACGCCTGCCGGATCCATCGATACACAGGGGCCGCAGGTCAACATCCGCCTTGATGGCGCGTTCGACACGTTGCAGAAGATCCGCGACACGCCGCTGGTGGCGCAGGGGCGCACGCTGAAGCTGTCGGACGTGGCGACGGTGGAGCGGGGCTATGAAGATCCGGCCACCTTTATGGTGCGCCATCAGCGCGAACCGGCGCTGCTGCTGGGGGTGGTGATGCGTGAAGGCTGGAACGGCCTCGATCTGGGAAAAGCGCTGGACGCGGAAACCGCCAGCATCAACGCTGAAATGCCGCTGGGCATGACGCTGAGCAAGGTCACCGATCAGTCGGTAAACATCAGCTCCGCCGTTGACGAGTTCATGATCAAATTCTTCGTCGCGCTGCTGGTGGTGATGGTGGTGTGCTTTGTCAGTATGGGCTGGCGCGTGGGCGTGGTGGTGGCCGCCGCCGTGCCGCTGACGCTGGCGATTGTCTTTGTGGTGATGGAGGCGTCCGGCAAAAACTTCGACCGCATCACGCTGGGATCGCTGATCCTCGCGCTCGGGCTGCTGGTGGATGACGCTATCATCGCCATCGAAATGATGGTGGTGAAAATGGAAGAGGGCTATGACCGCATCAAAGCCTCGGCCTATGCCTGGAGCCATACCGCCGCGCCTATGCTGGCCGGGACGCTGGTTACCGCCGTGGGCTTTATGCCGAACGGCTTTGCCCAGTCCACCGCCGGGGAATACACCAGCAACATGTTCTGGATCGTCGGCATCGCGCTTATCGCCTCCTGGGTGGTGGCGGTGGTGTTTACGCCGTACCTCGGGGTGAAAATGCTGCCGGAGATCAAAACGGTGGCGGGCGGACATGCCGCCATCTATAACACCCGCCATTACAACCGTTTCCGCCGCGTACTCACCCGCGTCATCGCCCGCAAATGGATAGTCGCCGGTGCGGTGATCGCCATCTTTACCGTGGCGATCCTCGGCATGGGGCTGGTGAAAAAACAGTTCTTCCCCACCTCCGACCGCCCGGAAGTGCTGGTGGAAGTGCAGCTGCCCTATGGCACCGCCATTGAGCAGACCAGCGCCACCACCGCGAAAATTGAAGCCTGGCTGCAACAACAGCCGGAAGCGAAAATTGTCACCTCATACATCGGCCAGGGATCGCCACGCTTTTATCTGGCGATGGCCCCTGAGCTGCCCGATCCGTCGTTTGCCAAAATCGTGGTGCTGACCGACAGCCAGCAAGCCCGTGAAGCGCTGAAATTCCGCCTGCGTGACGCGGTCGCCGCCGGGCTGGCAGCGGAAGCCCGCGTGCGCGTCACTCAACTGGTATTCGGCCCGTACTCCCCCTATCCGGTGGCGTACCGCGTGGTTGGCCCGGACACCGCCACGCTGCGCGATATCGCCGGACGGGTGGAAAAGGTGATGCAGGCCAGCCCGATGATGCGCACCGTCAATACCGACTGGGGCCAGCGCGTGCCGACGCTGCATTTCACCCTGAAACAGGACCGCCTGCAGGCGGTAGGGCTGACGTCGAACGCCGTCGCGCAACAGTTACAGTTCCTGCTCTCCGGCGTGCCGATCACCAGCGTGCGGGAAGATATTCGTTCGGTGCAGGTGACGGGACGCGCGGCGGGGGATATTCGCCTCGATCCGGCCAAAATCGCCGGTTTTACGCTGGTGGGCGCAGACGGCCAGCGCATTCCGCTGTCGCAGATTGGTGAAGTCACGGTGCAGATGGAAGATCCGCTGCTGCGCCGCCGCGACCGGATGCCAACGCTGACCGTGCGGGGCGACATCGCCGAACATCTGCAACCGCCGGATGTCTCTACCGCCATCCTGAAATCCTTGCAGCCGATCATCGACACGTTGCCGCCCGGCTACCGTATTGAGCAGGCGGGTTCCATCGAAGAGTCCGGCAAGGCCACCAGAGCGATGGCACCGCTGTTCCCGATCATGATCGCCCTGACGCTGCTGATCATCATCCTCCAGGTGCGCTCGATGTCGGCGATGGTGATGGTGTTCCTTACTGCACCGCTGGGGCTGATCGGCGTGGTGCCGACCTTGCTGCTGTTCAACCAGCCGTTTGGCATTAACGCGCTGGTGGGGCTGATTGCACTCTCCGGCATCCTGATGCGTAACACGCTGATCCTGATAGGTCAGATCCATCACAACGAGCAGGAAGGGCTGGCCCCGTTCCATGCGGTGGTGGAAGCCACGGTGCAGCGCGCCCGGCCCGTCCTGCTGACGGCGATGGCCGCCATTCTGGCGTTCATTCCCCTGACGCACTCGGTGTTCTGGGGCACGCTGGCCTACACCCTGATCGGCGGCACCTTTGGCGGCACCATTATCACGCTGGTATTCCTGCCCGCCATGTACGCCATCTGGTTCAGGATCCGCCCTGACACGACGGGCTGATGGGCCGTTATGGGAAAATATTACTATTTTTAGTAGGGCTTTATGAAAAATTTCACATGATAAGATGGAGGAAAAAACGGCGATTAATTAGCATCACCATCGCCTGGAAAGATCATTCGCAGGTAATCAGTAACTGCGGATGATCTTTTACGTTCAATAATGAAAATCAGAAAATATGGGTTTTGACATGGCAGGCAGGAAAAACAATAAAAGCAGAACCCAACGGAATAAACAAAATGGTCCGGGCAGTACGCAAAGGACTAATCAGGCGGCACATAAAAAACTCTCCGGCGGTATAGTGAAATTTGCTAAGCGTGCCGGTCAGCTTTTGCTGGCAACGGGTGCGCTTACCGTGCTGGCCAGCTTTGCATATGATTTTTTGACGGGCGATGTGCAGGTTAAATACCTCAGGCCTTCCGGCAGAGGTTATGAATTTCAGTTAAGCAATAATAACTCTGTTGATCAGGTGATAGATGAATTCAGGATAACGCCCGATCCGGATCAACAATTTATTTTCAAAATTACCAAAGATATTCATGCCAACGTGCACAATGGCGGCGTGACAATACCAGGTGGTAATACAACCTATATGCCAGCCTATGAATATAAAGAGATGGATGGTTATGAGCTGGGCGTTAAGTCTGAAGTGAATTTTCGCATCCCGCCGCTGGTGGCAAGGGATTATATGGTTCCGGAATATATTGTGGTTTTTGCTGAATACAAAACCAGCCCTAAAAACGTTTATATGAAGAAAATAGCGTCATTTTTGACTCGCTTACATCTCCGGGAGCCGAAGCAGCGGCAAAAATATTTGATAGTAGATAATTACTGGACGCCGATTAGTAATGGCAACGTTGTCAATGCCATCCAGACGGCATGCAGAGATGATGATGTGTTCGCACAGTCGGAAACCTGTAGGGCATTTTTAAAAAATTAAACAATACGTTTTTTTCAGCCTGCGGAACCAGGTTTTGCGAGCCTCTACGCATTTTCCTTCATTCGTAACCTCGCCCTCTTGCCGTTCTCTAGTGAGAGCGGTATCGTGCTGCCGCGCCTGCAAAATCAGGTGCCGGGCGTGGCCTCCTGAAATTCCTCATCGACGATACGTGACGCTTCAGCGTCATATTTAATCCGTTTCAGGAGGATAACTCATGACCTCGACCCTCAATCCGTCTCACCCGTTACTTACCGTTCCTTTTGATGGCGACACCGATTTCACCGTACTCGCCGACTACTGCCATCAGCTTGCCGAAGCGCAGGCGGAATGCCGCCATCCGGCGCTGCGCATGGCGCTCAGCGGACGTCTTTCCGCCGTGTTTGCGCTGCTAAAACCACAGCTGAACGAGCCAATCCCGCCCGCGCAGCAGGCGCGTTTTACCGTCGATACATTGCCCACCGCCTTTCCCCGTTTTGCACCCGATTCGGACACCCTTGGCGAATACTGCGCCGCGCTGACCCAGCTCTTGCTGTGCCGGATGTTATCGTCGCAGCAGGAAGAGCAGTTGCGCTGGCTGCTGGCGGATCTCATGGCGTACCTGACGGAAGAAATCAACGCGCCACGCTGGATACGCACCGTGGACGGGGTAAAGTTTATTGATGAGATAACGGCATAACGTATCAGGCAGGTGGCGTAACTTAGGGGAATGTCCGCTTTGTGGCAGAAGCGGACACTCCATGCCGCATAGTGACAAATGCTACCTTACCCCTATCATGATGCTGCAAAGCAATTAACGCTTAAGGAAAACCATGATAACGCTTGAAGCAGGAACGCAAATTCATTACCCGGTTTTGCTGGAGGTCTGGGAATCGTCCGTGCGTGCTACGCATGATTTTTTACAAGAGCAGGATATACAAGCGCTACGTCCTTTGTTGTTGCATGCGTATTTTCCCGTTCTGACTATTAAGATAGCTCGTCTTAGCTGTGACGATTCTATCCAGGGTTTTATCGGAGTTAGTGAAAAACGCATTGAAATGCTCTTTGTGCGCGCAGAACAGCGCGGCAAAGGTATTGGAAAGTTACTTTTACGACATGCTATTAACGAATTGGGGGCTGACGAACTCGATGTAAACGAACAGAATCCTCAAGCTGTTAACTTTTATAAAAAGAATGGTTTCTTTACCGTCGGTCGTTCTGAAGTTGACGGGCAAGGCAGGCCATACCCGTTATTGCATATGAAGCTATCAAATACCTGAACGTTCCAGACACAACAAAGTCCGCTTCTCGCTCATAGCAGAAATCCAGCCATTCGGGTTTGTCTGCTCTATGGCAGAAGCGGACATTTTGTATGTTATCAGCTCACCTGACAGCCACCCGGTTCAGGCTGTAAACGTTGCTCTTCGCTTACCAAAACCAGACTTCAGCAGGGACTATGACTTCCTCAGAGCATAGGGAAGAATGTGCACCATGTTGGCTGCCAGTGGATACACCCCAAGCCCGCGTGTTGTATTTTTAAGTTCATCTAAAGTCGCCCCTTCCTCAGGCATTTTACCTCCCCACACTGTCACACCTTCAGGTACTTCACCCGGACGATTTTTGTTTTCATCGCTGATCTCAATAGTTTCGCCATTGTCCAGGGTGATAATCAATGATGAGACTTCAAGTTGTTGTGTCGTCCCATTTTC
Source organism: Enterobacter sp. K510 (assembly GCF_055804875.1). NCBI lineage: Bacteria > Pseudomonadati > Pseudomonadota > Gammaproteobacteria > Enterobacterales > Enterobacteriaceae > Enterobacter > Enterobacter sp. K510. The sequence goes on from NZ_JBNRLQ010000002.1 coordinate 270,267, forward strand.
ATTTTTAGCTGTTACTTTCATTTAAACCTCTCTGGTATGTTCCTGGTTCTGAAGTCGCAAAGGCATCGTTATTAATTATTTCCACCATAAATATCTCAGAGGACTAAACGGCAATCGATCCTTCCCGCACAATGCAGGGAGCCGATCAACGTTTCCAGATATATTTAAGTGAAACTGGCGCTCAGTCTTTTCAGTACTGCTTTGATTCCCCTGCTGACAATCCGATCTTCCCGTATTACCGTCCCGAGCGTGCGATGCAGGGCAGGTGCCATTGAATACACACTCAGCCCCCGGCTTTCTTCCGGACTTTCAACAGACATACGGGGAACGATGCTGTAGCCCAGACCGGCGCGGACCATCCTTTTAATGGCTTCAATACTGCCCAGCTCCATCACGGGGCGGGCAACCTGTCCGGCATCCCGAAACCATCCATCAATCAGGAAACGGGTTCCGCTTCCGGGTTCAAATATAATCAGCGGCAGAGACAAAAGGTCTTCCGCAGACAGCGCTTTTATATCCCGCTCTGCGGGATCCTTTTCCAGGATGATCACAAACTCTTCCGTTCCGAGAGGAGTAATACTCAGGCATTTGCCTGCCGCCGGCAGGGTTACCAGGCCAATATCTATACGATTTTCCTCCACACCCCGCACGATATCTGACGTATTACCGGTACGTACGTCCACTTTCAGCAGGGGATGCGTCTGTCGCAGCTCCTGCAATAAAGGGGGGAGGAGATGAATGCAGGCCGTTGCGCCTGTCCCCACAGTCACGGTACCGGTGATATCGTCTGAATGCAGGGACACGGATTCCACCGCTGCACCGACAGCAGCGTCAATTTTTATGCAGTGTTCACAGAGAGTGATCCCGGCTGGCGTGGGCTTTATCCCCCGGCTGGTTCGCTCTATCAGCCGGACCTGCAGCGCCTGCTCCAGCTGCCTTATCTGCAGGCTGACGGCGGGCTGCGACAGCCCGAGCGCTTCTGCCGCCCCGGAGAAGGTGCCCCGGCTGATTACCAGTCTGAAGGTAGTCAGGTGGTCGAGATTCAGGATTGCCATGCCAAAGTTTTCCTTATACCGCTGATAAGTCCCACGATCTGTCTGAATATAGTTATCCGGGTTAGTCTCCGTTTCTGACCGGAACAGGAGCCGTACCGATGAAAATAACTGAAGCAGATGAACAACATCTTCCCGGCATTCAGCGGGTTTATGCTTATCACGTATTACATGGCACCGCCACTTTTGAAACCAGACCGCCAGATGTAACTGAAATGATGGCCCGTCTGAATAAGGTGCGTGCCGCAGGGCTGCCCTGGTTTGTGGCGATTGATGAAGGGCAGGTTCGGGGCTACTGCTACCTGTCTTTTTACCGGGAACGCTATGCCTACCGCTTCACCCTGGAAGACTCCGTATATATTGACCCCTTGTTTAAGGGGCAGGGGATCGGCAAACAGCTGTTGTCCCGTGCAATAACCTGGGCTGAAACCCGTGGCTTTCGCCAGCTCGTGGCGGTGGTGGGTAACAGCGAGAATACCGCCTCTCTTGCTCTGCATCGTTCCGCGGGATTGAGCATCACGGGCACGCTCAGATCGGTGGGATTCAAACACGGGCGCTGGCTGGATACGGTTATCATGCAGCGAACCCTCGGGCAGGGCGACGCCACCTTTCCGGAATGTGCAGATTGAGTGGCGGACGGCTGACGGGCCGCACCGTTTTTTGCATCGGCATGACGCAGCTGATTAACTGGGGAATTACCTTCTACATGCCAGGAGCGTTCGGCACGGCGGTTATAGCGGAGACGGGCTGGTCTGCGGTGGTGACGTTTTCAGGGCTGACGGTGGCCATGCTGGTTATGGGACTGGTATCGCCCCTGACCGGCCTTTTTATGGCGCGCGCTGGTGGGCGTACGATGATGATGGCAGGAACACTTTGCATCTCTGGCGGATGCCTCCTGATGGCTTTAACGCATTCTGCCGCGATGTGGATTGCCGCCTGGGTCCTGACAGGTGCCGGGATGCGCTTTGCCCTGTATGACGCTGCGTTTGCACTACTGGTGGCAATGGCAGGAGTCCACGCCCGCCGGTCCATTTCACTGGTCACCCTGCTGGGCGGCCTCGCGTCAGCGGTGTTCTGGCCTGTGGGTGCGGCCCTGTTGCGCATCACCGACTGGCGGCATGCCGTTTTCATTTACGCTGGCGCAGGGCTGGTTAGCCTGCTTTTTCTTTGCGCTGTTCCCTCAAACGGCAGGCCTGCGCTTCCCGTTGCCGCTCCGTCAGATGCCGGAGAGGGAAGGGCAACGGAAAACCGGCGGACGATGATCAGCGGATTCTGGTACGCGACGTTGATTGCCCTGCTGAGCTTTGTGTCAACCGGTGTGTCCACGCACTTTCCACAGATACTGGCCGCTTATGGAATGCCAGCCCTGGCGGGGATGCTCTGGGGCGCAGGCCAGGTCGGGGCCCGCTTGCTGGATGTGGTGTCGGGTGCACGCATCAGTGCGCTACGCCTGAATCTCATTACCGGTATCGCCTTGCCGCTCTGTTTTCTGACAGGCCTGGCGGGGCTTTTTACCCCGGCAGCAACGGCGGTGTTTGTTCTGGGTTACGGCGCCGTGAACGGGCTGAGCACGGTAGTAAAGGCTGCACTTCCCCTTACTCTGTTCGGTTCAGAGCACTATGCCCGGAAAACAGGCATCCTGCTGTCCCCGGCATTTTTTCTTGCGGCTCTGGCACCCTCGGCGTATGCCTTTCTGCTCGAGCGCGCTGGCATTCCCGGCACGTTGCTTGTCTCTGTTGTTCTGGGTCTGCTTGTCACGATGATTTCCGTGATCCTCTGGCTTCGCCATCCGGATCCGGTTACGTTGAAAAAGTCCTGTGTCAGGCAGCTTTGATTTAATGTGAAAACGGCTGAGTTTATCCATGAGGCGAAACCGGCGCGGAGCGATCTGTACCAGAAGCCGTCTCTGACCCTTCAGGATTGTTCATCGGGATAACCCTTTAAAGACAAAGTGCGTTTACATACGATTCGGGCGCGTGGCGAAGAAGACCACCGCTGCTCCGATAGCGACGATGAGGGTATCTTCCATCAGGCCACTCCTGGTCTGCCCCATCCCGGTCATGGCCTTTTTGCGTGCCGCGAGCGTGGCATAAGCAAGTGGCACAGCGGCAGAGATAGCGATCGCTGCCCCGGTTTTTTCCTCTCCGCGGGGTGCCAACGCGGCGCCCGCAATCCCTGCACTGGCCACACGTGCTGACATGCCCAAAAACACAGTGCGGTCTGGCGCTGACTTCATCTTGTCGCCAAATATTTCCCCTATACCCATCGCTAACGCGCCAAATTTAAATAGCGGACGGTCCAGCAGCAGGAGACGGCCAGAAGTGTCGCGTCCGGCAATGCGTGCTGCAGCGAGGGTCGCCATCGGCGTCATGGAACGGCAGCTGGCGACAACGCCAATTAAGGCGGAATAAACAAAATCGGTTATTTTCATTGGTTATCTCCTGGATAAATAAAAATTGTAGCGGCTACGTACTTACTTCATTGACTGACATGACTGTTTACCAGAAAGAACTCATGCCGGACGTCCGCTCCTCACTCATCGCGAACATGGCTATAAAGGGCAGGTGATGACACGCTGCCCCGTTGATTTCACCTCACAGCACCTCAACCACTTCAAACTCTTCTGCGATAAGCTCCATATCCTCAGAAAAATGGCCTTCCCCGGTGAAAAACCGCTGATGCTCTTTCTGCCAGTATTCAAGGCTTAAATCGCCTTCACCTTCTTTGCGGGCAAACGCCTCTGTCACATCACAAAAACGTACCAGTCGCATCGACATCAGCCTTGTTACGCAGACCGGGACATTCTGGCCATCGAGGATGATGTTATAGCTCCCAATCCGCGGGGCAGAGGCTTCCTGCTGGTAAGAGGAAAACGATCCACAGGAGGCCGTTTTGATACCTCTTTTAATCAGGTCGGCAAGCTCGCTGGCCAGTTCAGGGCTGTCACCCATTTGCCAGGCCTCTGCGCCCGGATACTTCACTTTTAATGCTTCAACCGCAGTCATCTAAATCCCTTCTTAACCATAGATAAAAAATGTCATACCCGTTTATTCTTCTTACTTACTTAAACAGTTTCTGCACAAATTCGGCATAGGCCGGACGCCAGACGTCCATCTCATGGCCTGCGCCAGGATAGTTTTTATATTCAAAGTTGATGCCTTTTGCCTCCAGCTCGCGTTTGAGTCCGGCAATATCCTCGCCGGTGACGGCGTCTTTTTCGCCCACCACCACGGTGAAGTTATGCAGTTGTTTGTTCACCTCCTGCGGCTTGTTAAGCTGCGCGCTGATGCCCGCATCCGGCACGGTGGCGGTGGTGACGCCGCTGAAGGTGCCCAGCCAGCCGAAATTGTCGAGGTGGTGCATGCCGGAGAACAGCGCCTGGAAGCCGCCCTGGGATAACCCCGCCAGCGCGCGGCCACTGGCGTCCTTGCGCACGTTAAAGCGCGCATCCACCAGCGGGATAATGTCCTGCATCAGTTCGCGATCGGCGGCTTTTGCATTCAGCGGATAGAAGGTCTTGCGACGCTCTTTCGGCGGGTAATTTTCCGGGATCGCGTCAGTGATGTCCGTTTCAGTATCCGCTACCACCACCAGCATTGGTTTGATTTTGCCCTCCGCCAGCAGGTTGTCCATGATTTGCGGCAGACGCCCCTGATCGATAGCGGAAAGCCCGGTATCGCCAAAGCCGTGATAGAAATAGAGCACCGGCAGCGGTTCGCCCTGGCCGCTATAACCCGGCGGTGTCCAGACATACATCCGGCGCTCAGATGCCAGGGCTCTGGAGTGATACGTCACCGTCAGCAGATCGCCATGCGGCACGGCGCGATCATCCAGAATACTGCCCGGCACGAGGATCAGGCTGGTGTTCACCTGGCGCTGCGGCTTCTGGAAGCGGCTTCCCGTATCAACGGAGCGGAAGCCGTCCACATCAAAGTAATATTCATACAGGTTCGGGGTCATCACGTCGCTTTTCCACGTCCAGACGCCGTTTTCACCTTTGCTCATATCATGGGAAGCAAGGCTGTCCGGGCTGGAGCCGGTGACCACCGATACGCGCTTTGCGTCCGGAGCGAACAGGCGGAAGGTGATGCTTTTATCGGCGTTCACCTGGGTCACATACTGGCTGACCGGTATGGCTTGATCCGGCGTGGCCGGGAAGGGCGCGGCAACAACCGGTGCCGCCGCGCCGCCGAGAAGAGCAGTGATGGCAAGTGCCAGGGCGATGTTCTTTTTCATATTCAGTCCCTCGTTGTTATGTTGTCGGTACCCGTCATTCTGAACAATATCTGATGACGATGGGCTACAATTCAGTCATTTGCACAAAAAATCAACCCTGATTTCTGGCAAAAGAACGACAAGCGATAAAGCGTGATCCCCACACTCAATAAAAAGAAACAGTGGTGCTAATTTTACAAAACAACTCACCATAAGATAAAAAGGACAACACTATGTCTCCTCGTACTCTGCCTCTGTGGGCCGTCGCTGTGGTGGCGGGCATCTTACCGCTTCATGCTGCGCAGGCGGCAAGCGCGGTAAAATTTCCCGATAAGGTCTGCAACATCACTGAATATGGCGCTGAAGGCCACCGTTTACAGATCGCGCTTAATACCGATGCCATACAGAAAGCCATTGATGACTGTGCGGCAGCGGGCGGCGGAACGGTACTGATACCGAAAGGCAATTTCTTAACCAATCCGCTTTTTCTGAAGAATAATATCCAGCTGAAACTTGAGAAAGACGCCACGCTGGTGGCTTCTACGGAAGAGGCCGCTTATCGCGCCGGTAATAAAACGAAATATGCTGAAGCGGAAAACGGCTGGCTGCCGTTTATCAGTATTGCAGATGCCCAAAATGTGGCGATTGTCGGCGAGGGGACAATTGATGGTCAGGGGGCGGTATGGTGGGAGCGCTGGCGGGAAAATATCCGCGCTACCGGGAAAAAGGGCGGCACTGACCGGCCACGGCTGATCTATATTACGCGCTCGAACAACGTGCTGATTGACGGCGTCACCCTGACGCATTCGCCAAGCTTCCATATAGTGACCCGCTATGCGCACGATGTGGATATTAACGGTACGCGCATTCTTTCACCCTGGCATGCTCCCAATACGGATGCCATTGATCCTATCGACAGTCAGAATGTCCGCATCACCAATAATTACATCGACTGCAATGACGATCATATCGCCATTAAAGCGGAAAAAGCCGATCCGCGTTTCCCGGACGGCGTGGTGGAGAATATCTATATTGCCAACAATACCCTGAAACAGGGGCGCGGCATTTCCATCGGCAGTGAAAGCGCAGGCGGCGTGAATAAGGTGCTGGTGGAAAATAATACCTTCGAAGGTTCGATGTATGGCATCCGTATTAAAAGCCCGCGCGGGAAGGGCGGTGAGGTAAAAAATATTATTTACCGCAATACCACCATGCATGATGTCGAGGTGCCGCTGGTCTTCTCTGCGTACTATAAAGCAGCGCCTATTGTCGAAGCGGAAGTTACGAAGCTGCTTAAGGCGGGCGGATTTACCCTTGGCGAGCAGATTTATCCGCCGGACAGCGATCCGAAACAACCCTTCGACAAACACAAAACGCCGCACTTTCGCAATATCACAGTGGAGAATTTAATATCCACCGGCGACAGCAAAGCGGCTGCCTTTATCATAGGTACGCCGGAAGCGCCGCTGAGCGGATTCCATTTCAGTAATGTGAATATTGAAGCCGTTGAGGGGCTACGCATTCGCAATGCAGAGCTGGAAACCCGGGGGCTGACCCTGGAAGTGAAAGAGGGGCCGGCAATCAAAAAGGATGCAGGAGCTATCGTGCGCGAATAAGCATTCCAGGCCGCAGCGCAGGCGGCTAATCGCCTGCGCACATATACACCATTACCTGACGGGGTAATTATTGTCGTTGTGCCACTGTGGCTGAAGGGTGGACGCAGGCTTCGCGATCCTTCCCTGTCAGTCGCCTTACTGGCAGGTGTGCTGACTGTATTTGCACCGTTCCTCATCCTGCAACCCGCGCCCGGTTTCGGCATCGCAGCTTTCCACACGCCTCGCCTCGCTGGCGCGTGGGCTGAGTCTGCTTACGCATCTGGCCTGTGGGGTGAGGCTGTATGTTGTGGCACCGGGCGTATCAGGGAAGGGGTGACGGGGCATTCTTTATCCCGAAAATCCGGAAGCGAGGCCGCATTTTAAAAAATCTGAACCTCATTATTCCTGCGAACAATAACAATCGCGTCCTGATTAGCATAACTTGTTGCGAAGTCGGCACCTGTCGGTACGACATAGCCCATTACAATAAGGATGTGACAATGAACCTGGCTGAAAATTGCCGCGCTTCCCTCTTCGATGTTATATTAAAATATAACTCATGGAGGTGTTTTATGTTTACCACTCGTCTGAAAAAAGTAGGTGGATCCGTTATGTTGGCGATCCCTCCCGCTGTTCTGAAAACGCTTGGACTGGCAACGGATAGCGAAGTCGGCCTGACTATTGATAATGGTCGCCTGATTATTGAACCACAAAATCGGCCCCGTTATTCCCTTGAAGATCTGCTTGCGCAATGCGATTCGCACATCGACATGAGCGAGGAGGATCGACAGTGGATTGATGCGCCAGCGTCAGGGAAGGAGCTGCTGTAGATGGACAGAGGCGAAATATGGCTGGTGTCGCTGGATCCGACTACCGGCCACGAGCAAAGTGGAAAACGTCCGGTGCTTATCATTTCTCCGGGACCGTTCAACAGACTGACCCGTCTGCCCGTTGTTGTGCCGATCACTAGCGGCGGAAGTTTTGTCCGGACAGCTGGTTTTGCGGTATCTCTGGATGATGCCGGAACGAAAACCACGGGCGTTATTCGCTGCGACCAGCCGCGAACGATTGATATGGCCGCCCGTGAAGGTAAGCGTCTGGAGCGGATCCCGACGGCAATCGTAAATGACGTGCTGGCCAGAGTGGAAGCCATTCTGAGCTGATCGTTAGGTGTTCGGAAGCGGGCGCTGACAGGATCGTAACTAACAGAAAGCAAAAAGCCCGCTAAAAAGCGGGCTTCTTAAATATGGCTCCTCTGACTGGGATCGCCTTTGCCATTAACTGGCTGATTGGTAAGCTAAAAGAAAAATTTGAGTTTGTCAAGACCACCAAGTCGACCACCATTTTTTGTCTATCTTTTCCTTCTTGTAATCAAGTCGGGTAATATAGCTATCACACTTATATATGGAGCAAGTGAGCGAGCTATGTCTGGTGTTTTTCAAATAGATCAAACAATTATAAAATCACTTGATGACAAAATAGCTCGTGAATTGATAGCAAGGCTTTGTCGTGCTGAGCTCCGAAAGCAATCACTTCCTGATTCCTGTGTTACTTGGGGTGGTGATCAACGGGCCAAAGATGGTGGAGTTGATGTCAGGGTTGATTGTGCGACCGCGTTAATTTCTCCTAATTTTATCAAAGCAAGTCAGACCATATTTCAGGTTAAAGCTGAAAAGTTTCCTCCAGCAAAAATTACGAAAGAAATGGCACCTCGTGGAGATATTCGCGCTATTTTTCAGGAAATTAGTCAGGCTTCAGGTGCTTATGTCATTGTCTCAACCAAAGATGATATTTCGGATGAAGGATTGCGAACGCGTAGGAAGGCAATTCAGGAATGTTTAGCACAGCATGGATTGATCTCATCTGTTACGTTTGATTTTTATGATAGCCGCCGAATCGCTGATTGGGTTGAAGAACATCCGTCAGTTATGACATGGCTGCGATACAGTATCAATCAACCGTTGCGTGGATGGCGTCCTTATGGACCGTGGGCGTATGACGAAGAAAATGTTGAAGCTGAATATTTGCTTGATGATAGAACACGCGTATTTATGCCTGATAAAGATGAAGGTAGTAATGTTTCTGAAGCGATTTCGACATTACGTAGTCAATTAAGCAGATACGAAACAGCCTCAATTCGAATCGTCGGATTATCGGGAGTGGGGAAAACAAGGCTTGTTCAGGCACTTTTTGATGCAAGGGTATGTCCGGATGTGGTTTGTCCCCATCCAGATCATGTTGTTTATACTGATTTAGGTGATGAGCCAGACCCTGCGCCACAAATTGTGCTGGAACAATTAGTGAGTATCGATTCTAGTACCATTGTTGTAGTGGATAACTGCGGTATTGCGACACATAATAAGCTGACTAGTTATCTTAAAAATAAAACGGTCAATATCAAACTCATTACAATTGAATACGATATTCAGGACGATATACCTGAAAGAACATCATGCTATCGGCTGGAAGGCACTACTTCTGAAGTTATTATTAAACTTTTGAAGAAAAAATTTTCTCAGCTTTCAACTAATGACATAGCACGTATTGCCGACTTTTCTGATGGTAATGCTCGTGTTGCTTTTGCTTTGGCATCTACTGTTGAATCTGGAAACGACTTATCCCAGCTACGGGAAAGAGAGTTATTCGAAAGACTTTTTCGGCAAAAAAATGACCATGATGATAGTTTACTGAGATGTGCTGAAGCCGCCAGTATTCTGTATTCATTTGATGGGGAAGATTTATCAAATAACGGAGAACTGGCTAAGTTGGCAGAACTGGCTGAAGTAAGTCCGTTAACGTTTTCAAGACACATGGTTGAGCTGAAACGTAGAGGTTTATTACAATCCCGGGCGGAATGGCGAGCGCTTTTACCTCATGCCGTGGCGAATAGATTGGTTGTGCGGGTTTTGGAAACGGTTCCTGCTGAACATTTGATTCAGGTATTCATAAAACAGGGCAGTAAGCGTATTGCACGATCATTTACCCGACGGCTTTCATTTCTGCATAATTGTCAGGAAGCAATGAAAATAGCCGAAAAGATGATGTCAGCTTCTGGCTATCTTGGCGATTTTTCAAAACTCGGGTCTTATGAAGAACAGATGGTTGCAAATTTGGCTCCAGTGAATCCGTCTGTCACCCTTGATGCAATTTCCCGGCTGTGTGATGAGTCAACTTCAGAGACTCATGGGAACAGTTCTAGAGAGTATTTTGCACGTTTGGCCAAGTCTATTGCGTATGAAACTCTATATTTTAATGATGCTGTTTTGATACTAAAAAAGCTTTATCTCTCTGAGTTAAACGAGAAAAAGCAGAATGAAATAAGAAAAATAATATCATCACTATTTTATTGTCATTTATCAGGAACAGAAGTTGGACCGGCTGAACGTCTAGATATTGTGAATACTTTTCTGAGTAGTACCAATAAAGATGAGTATGAGCTGGGTATCGATTTGTTGATCACCGGTCTAAAAACGCAGGGCTTTAATACTCATTACAGTTTCAGTTTTGGCGCTAGAAGACGAGATTACGGTTGGTCCCCTAGGTCTGAAAAGGATTTTGAATTATGGTTTTGCATTTGGTTTGAACGGGCACTCTCAATTGGCGAGCAAAATTCTGTTGACGGAAAAAGAGTTAGAGAGGAGATCAGCAAATCTTTACGTGTTGTATGGGGTGTATCCAAAATTGAAACTATGCTAATCCATCTAGCAGAAAAATTTCGAATAATTGATGGCTGGCCGGAAGCGTGGCTGCTTTCAAAAGTGTTATTAAAAAACAGAAAGAATACATGGTCTGATAAGTCGTTAGAAAATCTGAAAAAATTCGAGATGATTCTTAGGCCTGATGACCTTATATCTGAAGTCAGAGCCAGAATTGCCGCTAGAGGGGGGATGGTCGAACACCTTGAAGAGGGAATGAACAACCTTTCCTATGAAGAAAAACGAATTTTATGTATCAAGAACACAGAGCTTTTAGGTTTAAGATTAGCTGAGGATAAGGCTATCTTAAAACAGCTACTGCCCGAGTTATGCGAACATAATAAAAGCGGTTTATATGAGTTGGGGCTAGGAATTGGAAAGTCTGGTTGTGATGTTGACTGGATATTACAGGAAATAAGAGTTTATTTAGCCAATGACAATGATGAGCAAATTAACTTAAGTTTATTAAAAGGGATTATTAATAACTGGAAACTTCGGGCTATGTTTGAAGTTGAGGAATTTCTAGACAGGGCTGTCTATGATTCAGTATGGAACAAACGATTTGTTGAAATTCAAGGGGTAACATTTCTTAATGCAAACGCATTTAAGCGTTTAGTCAATGTATTAGAATTAGGTGAGTGTCCATCTTACCAATTTTCATACCTTGCAAGTGGAGGAGTTACTAATTATTTCACTGTGGCACAAATTGAGATAATAATTCGTAAGTTATGTTTAAAGCAAGACAATGCTGGCATTATTTCAGCTTTAAATATTTTATTTATTATGGTTCATAATGCAAAAAACCATGACCAAAAATATAAGCTTGAACTGGTGATATCCATAGGTAATATTTTATCGTGCATGGACTGGGGGAAAGTTGACCGGGATGATCCCCTGATGTCTCATGACGTTTGTGAAATGCTCCATTTTTTCTTAACTGATAAAAATTCAGAAAGTTTTATTGCTGATATATTGAATAGAATGATGGCCACTATATCAGGCTGCTGGTATCGTTTTGATGAAACACTAAAAAGCGCAATAAGAATGTTCTTTAAACATTACCCAGTATTGTCATTGGATATAATATGTAAACCTGATGAAGATGGTAAATATAGCATTGCAAGCGAACTCACTTCAGCATCTATCATAGAAAGAGAACAAGGTGGGGCTCTGGAGTCAGTCTCGGCTGAAATTCTTATTGAATGGTGCAATAAAGATAAATATCCTGAATCCCGTCTGGAATTTGTTGCTGATGGATGTAAGTTAATCGAATCATTCAAAGATGGCGATAGCTATATATCTGACACAGCCATCAAGATCCTGAAATTTTCTTCAAATAAATCCAAAATAGTGTCGTGCTTTATTGGGCGTTTTTTCCCCAGTTCATGGTCTGGGTCATTAGCAAATATTTTGGAGTCATACTTGCCATTACTTGACGATTTTATCATTGCAGGTGATGAAATCACTAACTCAGCAGTTGAAGAAGCTAAAAAGAAAGTAATGACATGGATAGCTTCAGAAAGGCGTAGTGAAAACGAGAGAAACAACAGCGAGAATCTTAGCTTTGAATAATAAAGAGCGCATATTATTTACCACAGGGCAACTTTTCTTGTTCTGTCGGTGACCAGCATAAGTTGAGGTAGTGACATGTCTGACAGCAGACTCTTTCATCAATTTGTAAAAGATGACATTTCCTGTTTCTACGATCGTAAACAACTTGATGAGCGCAATGATGTATCTCCTTATCGGTAAAAATAACTTTAGGATCGGTAGAACGAATATTAATAGCGGAAATCCCAATGGCACAATTTTCAGAATGGCATTCTGCCCATGAATGAAAACGGCATGAATCTATCAATGGGGTATTACGAAGATAATGATTTTCGGTCCCTGTAACTACCAACCATTCAGTATGATAGTTTTTTATGTTTTTAACCATCAAAGGGAAATTATTAGTAGTAGAAGGTGCTGATGGAAAGCCCGGAAAATCTTCGATAGAGGAAACCGTCAGTTTGTGGCCTAACTCTTCTTCGCAGGCAGTATGAAGCTCATGAAAACAAGCTGTAATAGAATCTAAATGCGCAGTGAGATCGCCTGTATCTGTAGCGCTATTTTGTGTGTATTCGAGAGTGTAATGCTCCCCTTTGTTTGCTACAACAGCTAAAACGTCATCATGGCGTCGCAGAATGAGTACCGGATAAATCAATACTTGTGGTTTTACTCTAAAAAAATGGCTGCCTGTTTCTTCATAATGAACGTGTAAGGCATAAAATGCGGAGTTCAATAAATCAATATCAACATATTCTTTTACTTGCGCAGGACGCAAAGGAAACGGAATTTCTTGTGCCAGCACTGAACAATGCAAAAGATTAAATAAAGCCTCGACATCGCTTTTGTAGGTTTCCAGCTTAAAAATTTTAATATCGCTTGTACTTACCCTGCCATCAACAAACGTAAGGACAGGGTTCGTAAATACTACCGTCCATTGCCCACTGGAGAGAACAGCGCAAGGGGTGTTATGCTCGTTTTCCTTTTTCATGGTACACACGTAACCCATGATCTGTTTCAGATAGTCATGCCATTGTTTTGTAACAGGTGATTCATCTTCAGGCTTATCATCCAGAATATGGCGGATTGCGTCGGCAATAAGATCATCGTCCGTGGCTCTGGTTTCGGGATTACGGGCGGAAACAAAAGGTTTATCCCAGGCTTTTGCTTCAAAAATCATTAAAGGCGCTTTTGTTTCTTCCTTTAAGCCAACGTAATCCATAAAGCGTGTCGTTTCGGCCTTTATTCTGGCTTCTTCCGCCACATTACCTTTTGCACCCAGACGCCAACCCAGAATTGTCAAAAGACGATCGAAGAACAGGATGCGCGTATGATGTTCAAGCAGCGTATTTTTGCGCTCTTTCAAATAGGGATCAAGCTCCTCATTTTGAAGAGATTGTGTCATATCCTCAATTAATAGGGATAGATCGCCGCGAAACTGATTACGCAATTGACGTTCGTTCACTGAATCAATTCCGGCAGCCGGTAAAGCAGGCGTCTGGCTGCGGGCCAACCGGCTGCCAGAAAAATATCCAGACTCTCTATCAAACGAGCTCGTCTGTTTTCATCCTCAAAGATGGTTTTATAATCGGCAAGAAACACGCCCATCATTTTTACCAACTGTTCCATTCCCAGCGTTTCGTTCAGGAAACCGGACGTTTCTCCACGGCTTAACGCATGAGCCATCAGATCGAAACACTTGGCAGGATCGACAGGAACAAGCGTTTCAAGCAACTGCAGAAGATAATAAACAGTATGTGGCGTGCTGCAATCACCAATACGGCGCATGTGCAATTCAGTTTCGTTCAGAAATTGCTTAAGTTCTTCATATTCTAATGATGTCTTATCAGAATTATGCTTCCCTTCACAAACGAAACGAAGTTGTAGACATGCCCTGTCTATAATTGTAAAGCAGTGTTTTACGTTTTCCCGTTCGGCCTCTGTCAGGTCAGTATGGGTGGAGTATTGTTCCAGTTTTTTACTAGCAGCATCAATTATGCTATAGGCCATATCCAGCGCCCGAAGCCTGACTTCTGTATCCTTCGGTTTACTTTGTCCGGCAAGGCCAAGAACAAATCCTTCCCTTAATGTAAACAGGACTTGATTAAGCTCATCATGATAAACGGAGGGATCGTTAATCCAACCTTGAAGAATATGGTACGCTTCTTTGACTTCATGGACTCCCCAGAGAATTGCCAGATCGCCACTGATCATAGTGCGAATACGTTTCTGGCGTTCAGGATGGTCATTAAAGCGGCCCAATAGCTTCTGAATAAGGCAAAAAGAACGCGTTGGATCGATATGTAACAAATTTCTTATTCCATCCCCAACCGTATGCTCTATTATGCCGGTATTGATTTCCTGCTCCAGCCGTTCACTCAGGTAACGCCATACGCTATCCCGATCGACATTCCACAACCGTAGCAGGCGTACTGATGCCTGTAGCCGAACGGCTGGATGAGGATCAACCAACATTCTTTCAATGTCTGGTTTCAGGCGCTTATATAGATCGGGGCGTAATGGAACAACATCGAGAATAATCTGTGCAGCATTAATCCTCGGTGCAGGAGAGCCCCAGCTAACATCATCCTCAAAGTTTTTTTCTGTATCATCATATAGGATCGGAGCCGTTGCACAGGAAGCAAGATGAACTAAATCTAAAAAATGAGATGTCAGTTTATCAGCCCGATCGTCGTTTACCGTTGGTAGCAATTTCTTTTCAACAGCAGCGGCGCAGGCCCGGACAATGACATCCTCTGCGGTTGTACGTACATAGTTATGGACGTTTTCCAGACTGAGTTGTTTATGTAGCGGTTCGAGAATGCTAAAAACATTCTCCAGCGATAATTCGGATGAAAGCGTATTATTGATTGTTAACCCTAATGCAGTTTTAGCGGTCGTGACTGCATTAATAAGCGTGACGTTGTCTGGTTCGTTTCGATCCAGACCATCGATAAAATCGTAAGGTATATCGGTGCGGACTGTCACCGGGGAAATGTTGAAAAGCCTCTTATTACCAGCTGTTTCACCATCCTTTGAGGTGTTATTCAGGAAGTTTCTGGCTTGTACAGTCTGAAGATTCTCTGAGCCGATGGTAACGAACAGCCGGTACAACAAACAGTTCTTTGCTTTCTCTGGGTCAAAATAATCTGAGAAGTCATACTGAAAGGCGGAATTTTCCAGTTCTTGCCGCTCATGTTCTGAACGACACGTAATTCCCATAGCGACCAGATCGATAGCGTCTTTACAGGTATCTTCATTTTGGATAAACGCTTCTTGTGCAGCAACAGGCCAGAGAAAATCAATTAAACTATCTTTGCGTTCATTTGCAGCCAGGAAGAGTCTGGCCCAGAATATTGCCAGCGAAGCTTTTTCACAGATCAGTCTTGCCAGAACGAGCGCGTCGGGTTCGGGCGCGCTTTGCAGGCGCTGAAATAATTTTTTAACCAGTACTTCTCCGTCATGAGCATGTTTACCATCAGGATCGTGTGCCCAGATGTGGCTGCGATCGGCCTTAAGGTAAATATCATGCCCCGGAACGGACACATGCATCACAGGGGTATCTAAGGGATGACGTCGGGCAACATACCCGTTTATTGCGCTCACTGCGGCATCAACAGCCAGACTAGGATATTGCTCGAGAAAACGGGAGAAATATTCTTCGAGTGCATAACGAGCCGATTCATAATCTTGTCGGGAATTTGACCTCAGAGACAGAATTCGGCTGTTTCCCAGCGTTGTTTCCCGTTCTTCTGTGACATCGTGGCTATAGACAAACTCGAATACTTTAATTACAAACTCAGGCGCACAATCCCCGATTTTCTTGATGTTGTAACAGAGCACGGGGATCTCTTCTGAACCAAAATGTTGGAGACGTTCGGAAGAAATAAGCTGCTCCAGTAAATGGCAGGATGCCTGCACATCGGTATTGATAGTATCTGTAACGAGAAGAATAGCGCTTCTGACAAAATAATCTGGATCACTCAGCGCAAGAGCATAGGAAAGCACAGCGCGACTGGCTGTCCCCAACATATCGCATAAGGGTTTATCGGTAACTCGCTTGATAAGCGGGAACAACAGAAAACGTAATGTTTCTGCGACCTTATGAACCTGAGGCGTCAGCGCTGCTACCAGATGTACCCACGGAAGAGCTACAACCTCTTTTTCATCTTCAAAACGTATTGCCAGCGCTCCGCAGATATGACTGAGCGTGGTTATCATCTTTTCATCACCGGCAGCCACGCGTTCAGCAAGCCAGAGCAGGTCATGTTGAGCAGTGGGATACTCTGCCGCAATCCGGCCCGCCGAACTACGAATGATAGGATCGCCATCTTTATCGTTGACCAGATAACTCACTGCCTGCCAGAAACGGTGATGGTTATTGTCATAACTCCAGATTTCCTGAAGTACAAAACCGAGCGCCGGGGATAGCATTAGCCCCTGAGCCTGTTGTTTGTGGAAACGTAATGTCCCTGCAATTAGCGTATCTGGATCGAATGATGTCTGGGCCGCAGCGTAGTCAAATAAAAGGTGATGGCGAAACTGTATCCGACGGTTATTTTGTTCCCGAATCAACACTCCTTCGCGGCAGAGTGTATCGATCATGTCTGCATCCGTATTCGCAAGCAGGGATGAAACACTGAGTGAACGCGCATTAATCATGGCATCCACTAATGTTTTTATATTTCGTGTTGCGTTAAGTCCATGTGCCTCAACGCGACATTGCCAGTACAGTTTTAATAGTTCTGACTGGGAGGAAATATCAGTTAACCTGACACCCGTCTCTTGGGAAACCAGTTCTGCCAGTAGTCTGGTATTAAACGGGACTTTCGCAAGGTCTCGAAGCTTGTCAGAGGCCCCCTCAAGAGCCGTGGATAGAGATGGCGATTTTTCCAGTAGCTGAAGGAACTCTTCATCTGACCAACGTGGAATAACTATGTGGCGAACTGAAGAGAACAGAGTATCAGCACATTCAGCAACAGGCGGGGTACCTTTAAACAAATCACGAAGTTTTACCCCCATGCGCAGATCAAAGCTACGTATTGAAGCAACCACTCGCCAACGGCCACCCCAAGCTAACACTTGCTCAATGAGGGGGCGAAAAACGGCCTCTCCCTTACCACCTCTGGTGGCATCCAGCGCATCTATAATCAGCCAGCCCTGAGATGGACCATCCCACGCTTGAAGTACGTCGGTTAAACTATGCTCAAGCTTTAGTTCACGACTCAGTCCTTCAAGTGACTCAACGGAATAGCGATCGATAGCCAGTTCCAGTACATCATCTCCCTGCTCGCGCAGGCTGCGGGCCAGTGCATTCAGCACTCCGCTTTTACCCGCTCCGGGTTCACCAATAATTAATAGCGAACCTGACTGTACGGCTTGCTCAACTTCATTCTGACACTCCCTGCGGAGAGTAACTGGCTGGCCTGACTGACTTTCAATGGCCTCATATTGATTAAGGGAAGCAGCAATCTCCTGAGAATGCTGTTGAAGTCGGGCAATATCATCCTTGTAGCGAGGAGGTGCTGCGAGTTCGATCCCTTTCCCTGCTAGCTCGTTGCGAAAAGTTGACAGATCGCCGCCCTCACGGCTGGACATCATTTTTCCGCAAATTTCGGTAAGAACACTCAATGCTGCCGTTGCCTGCGTGCCTTTAGCAAGGATCTGAGTAAGCCGTGAACAGGCGAGTAAAGCCATGTTTTCAACATCAACCACCAAAACAACAACCAGACGGCAAAGTTCAGATACAAGGTGAGGCGGTAGGGGCGCGGAGGTTATGCTCTTCCATGCTGTGAAAATGCAGCGTTCAAAAATGCTAAACGCTCGTACCTGCCTTTGATTCATCGCTCCGCTACCGTGCTGAGAAAAAAGAGACAAGGCAACAGGAAGATCATCGCGAATTGAAGCCGAAGCTTTGGTACTGACGGCTAAAACCAGACGGTCTTTATCCGGATCGAGAGGTCGATTCCACTCCAGAGAGCCATTGCCATCCCGGCAGGTTAGCCATTGTCGGACAAACTGTTCCACAGTCCGATAAAAAGGGTTTCTTTCATCATCTGAAAGCGGCAGCGTTGTTTTCGCCTGAATGGCGATAAAACCACCTACGGATGTCGCCACCAGTATATCGTCAACGGGCGCTTCGGTTTCAAAGCGCAACCAGACGGGAGACGCCTCGCCCAGCCCTAATCGTGCATCGAGTCTGCTACCAGACAGGATCTGCGCGGCAAAGTGAGCCCCCAACTGCTGCTGAAATAAAATACCACTACTGGTTGCTGCTCCACCGCCATTTGCGGGACCGTTCAGATTGATATCAGACAAGTTTCACCTTCATATAATGAATGCAGTGCTTTAGCACTATTCTACCTGTTCTTACGGCTTATTTTACGGATGGTTTATTAGTAAAACAAAGAGATAAAAAACCTCTGAACAGCAGGTAGCATTGTTTGCCACCTTAATCCAGAAAATCAGCCGTTACTGAAAGCCTAATCGAGCAACACGAAACCATGGCAGAGTGGCTGTGGATAAAGCGTATTGGCAGGATAGTTTATAACCGCCTCTGACAGCGCCGCAAAAAACGTCCCTCTGACACCTTATCCACAAAGGGGCGCAGCAACATTGCAACCTTCATCGCTTCCACTTCGTTAATATGGCAGTCGCCATCGCGAAAGAGCGCCATCATGCCGCGAAACAGATAGTCATACAGTGACGAATTCTTTTCATGAACCGTACTTTCTGTCCGATACTTTTGCAATGTTGTTACCACGGACTCATGGTCTTCCTGCGAAGCGCCGACGCTACTGCGGATATAACCCCAGTAATTGACGGTAGTCTTGTTTAACAAATAGAGAAAAGCGTCGCAAAGTTGCTCAAACTCATTGGCCTTAAAGTATACCCGGTGAGTGTAGATATTAAAAAAATCTTGTAGCTCTGTTAACAACGCCAGTAGGCTCGGTATGCTGTCTACCTGTTCAACAGAGATATTACTTTCCGGTTGGTAGTTGGAATAAATATCATCGGATGTATAGGGAATATGGCGGGGTGCGCGAAATGGCAGCCGTTGCCAGCCTCTGCGTTCTGGAAAAAAATTTGCGCAAAACCAGCTATCCGCTACAGGGATTAATTTCTCCATCAGCCAACGATATGTCGTCAGCGCATCCCAGTAATTACGCGGTCCGATGGCGTCCTCTTCCATATTATCAAGTTCATAGCGACTGGGAGGTTGCCAGATTAGCGCTACGCGATGATTAGTCAGGCGATGACAATTGGGATCGCGGCTGGCTAATAGTGTGACGTGATGCCCTTCGTTCATTACCTCGTCTTTATGCCGAGTGAAGACCATAATACGCTCGCGCACAGGGTTAAATATCGACCACTCGCCTTCAGTATCGAGATAGTCATGATGTTGACAAAAGATGTTGATGCGACCCCATAGCCAGAAAGGAATGGTAATGAGATGGATATTATCGCCGAGTGGCGTACTGTTTGAGAAATCAACTGTTCGGCAAATCCGGTCAATCTTTTCCATACGCTGTTTGTAGCATTTCCAGAATTTGTCAAAAGCCTCACAGAGCGAGCGGGTTTCATTTAAGGTAAGCAGAAGACGGCAGTTTCCAATATCGCAATAATAATTTTCGGCATGAGATTCTTTTAAAACCCATGGTCTGACTCCCGCTTCCGGTGGGCTACCGGCCCCTTCGAAGGCTGAATTTAGCAGGTTACTCTGACTCATCGTTAGTAATACATGGCTATAGCGACCATTGCGAAAATCAATAAAACAAGAAAGGTTGTCACCTTTCAAGTTAGGTAAAAAACCCTGAATAAAAACATGGTCGTTCTGAAGTCTATAGCTATCACCATTAATATATTCATATGGGTGCGTATAATTTCGCCAGGCAGAAGATTCATTATAGTCCCACAAGCCATAGTTTTTGATATTCAACAGTGCCCGCTCGCCATAAAAGAGAGACACCCAACTCTCATGGCAAAAGCGATAAAGCAGATCCGGACAATACAAATTTTTCAGCCAGTCGTGAATTATTTCTTTATCAAGTAAACGATGCGTGATATTCAGCGTTTTAAACCATTTTTCTTGTGTTTTGTATTCGGATATTAATTTTGCTGAGGCTTTTACACAGAGGAAAATATAAAATTCATTGATATGAACCTGCCATTTATCCCGGTTGTCGAGAAAACGGTTAGCGGCGGTAATGTAGTCATCGACACTAAATTTCTTATAACGTTTCACTTCGTATAGCGAGTAAATATCCTGATGGTCATACCGACGATGTGAGATAATATCGGCGCCAAATTGCGATTGACCGGAAATACCAATTGTCATGGCGTCAATTATCTCGCCATCTTCATTTTTTAACCGTTTTTTTATGAGTTCACAACAAAATAGCTCAAACGTTTTCGGTTCCATAAGCTCCAGAGGTAAATAAGCGTCTGCTTTTCCTACTGGCGGCCCCAGCTTTACAATCTGTTGTTCCATGTTATCCATTGGTCCCCTCCGTAAGATTTATAAAGATGATCCTTTAGTGGTTAATACTTACCTTTATAACGATTTGCGAGCTGTATTCAACTATATCTCCTTGCCGTTTTCAGCCTAAAGCAGTATCTTTTACCCGCGCCTGCAAAATCAGGCGCCGGGATTGGAACCCTGACTGACTTCATCGACGACACAAGGCGCGTTAGCGCTTTTTTTGTGTCGTGCGCACGGCTACATCTCAATGGTGGGCCGGGCGGGGGCGCTGCAAAGCGCGCCGGTGTCGATGAGGCCGGTAGTTCCAACCCTGTCCGGTTCCACCACCCATGAGATTGGAACCTCTGGTGGTGGTTATATATGTCACTCATCAGAGGCTGCCCTTTATGGCTACGACCCTCAACCAGACTCACCCGTTACTGACCGTCTCCTTTAATGCGGATACCGATTTCACCGTACTGGCCGACCACTGCGACAAACTCGCCGAAGCTCAGGCGGAATGCCTCGATCCGGCGCTTAGAATGGCGCTCTGCGGACGGCTTGCCGCTGTGCTGGCGCTGCTGAAGCCGGGACTGTTAGACCCCATCCCGCCGCACCTGAAAGACAGTCTGACCGTCGATACGCTGCCCGAAACATCTCCCCGTTTTGCTCCCGACGCGGACACGCTCTGCGACTACTGTTCAGCTCTGACGCAGCTTTTACTCTGCCGGATGTTTTCGCCGCAGGAGGAAGAACAACTGCGCTGGCTGTTGGCAGAGCTGACAGAATATTTTACCGCAGAGATGAAAGCGCCGCGCTGGATACGCACCGCCGACGGCGTGAAGTTTATCGATGAGGTGACGGGATGACACAGCCGGACTGGCACCCGGCGGATATTATCGCCGGGTTGAAAAAGAGGGGAACGTCGCTTGCCGCCGTTTCCCGTCAGGCGGGGCTGGCGTCCTCCACGCTGGCAAACGCGCTGATTAGACACTGGCCCAAAGGTGAAAGGCTGATTGCCGAAGCGTTGGGTATTGCGCCGGAGCAAATCTGGCCCTCCCGCTACTGTAAGCCGGAAAACCGCTAAAACAATCCCTCCCGCACTTTTGACTGCTTTGTTGTCACAAGTGCGGGAGAAGGCAAGCGAAGCGCGGCAGTTCAGGCGCACCAAAAACTTTTTGACGCAAAATCAATTTTTCCTTTCTGCGCCAGCGGTACTGGCCTAGTCTCCCTCCTGCTCCATGCTGTCTCAAACAGCGCCCAAAGCTTCATGACCTGAAAGAAGCGCCTGACCCGTCAGGTGATGGTCGTTCCGTTTTACCGGCAGGGCCTCTGCAAAAATGCCGGGTCGCAGATACTGCGGCAGAGGTTAAGATTGACACACGATGCACCCCTTCACTGCGCCAGTTTACTGGCCTGAATCTGCACCATGCCGGAAATTATCCCGGCCAGTTCACACCTGCTGACAATCAGCGCCTTTTACCTAACGGGCTGCGGCCTGCATTTGCCGTAAGGCATTTGCGGCCGCGTGACCGTAAACCTGCACCAGAATGTGCTCTTTCAGGGCACGACACCTGACCGGGCGTCACTTGAGTCCCGCAACGCGGGCGCAAGTGACGCCGTTCCACCACGCTGACGTAAGCCACGGAAAATCTGGCCTGCGCTCTCAATCCCCCACACTGACACGCCGTTTTCAGGCCGCTGTCGGTTCAGAAAAGGAGAAAAAGATCGATACCGAGGAGGGCATGACGCCCCGGAGAATTTCCTGCTTTGGCAGGCAGCCTGTACCGCGTACAGTCTGAAACTCCCTACACCTCAACAACCTGCCACCCCGGCGTGAAGGTATCGTTCTGGCGTAGCCAAAAAGCATACGCCGGGGCCAGATTGTGCTTTTAACCGCGGCAAGGGGGAACTATGGGCAAATTAGGCAGTGAAATGAAGGCGCTGGCGAAAAAGGCTGGGGGCAGTTTTAAAACGGTGGATGATCGCATTCACGTAGTGCAGCGGTTCAGTAAGCATTTACGTTCGCTGAATATCCAGATCCAGCGGGTGGCGCAGATTAAGGTTCGTCATATCGAATGCTATATTCAGGCGCGGTTGGCGCAGGAGATCGGCAAACGGACGCTGCAAAACGAAATGGCCGCGCTGCGTAGCGTGCTGCAACAGGCCGGGCGTAAGCAGGTGGCGGAACATGAACGACTGACCAATAAGGTATTAGGGCTGGCTGGCGCATCCCGTAACGGCACCAACCGGGCCATCACGCCAGAGTATTATCAGCAGGTGCTGGAAGCAGCCCGCGAAAAAGATGCAGGGCTGGCGGCGACGCTGGAACTGGCAAGGCTGCTGGGGCTGCGTGCGCAGGAGGCGGTACAGTGTTGTCAGTCATTAAAAACGTGGAATCAGGCGCTGGAGCGCGGTGAAACCCGGCTGACGGTGGTATTCGGCACCAAGGGCGGACGGCCCCGTGAAACCGTTATTCTGGATGCTATAGCTGTCAAAAAAGCGCTGGATAACGCGTTGGCTGTGGCAGAAGAACGTAATGGCAGGCTGATTGATCAGCCCAGTCTCCAGAAAGCGATGAATTACTGGCGGGGAGAGATCGCCAATGCCGGGCTGACGGGCGATTACACTCCGCACTCATTACGTTATGCGTGGACGCACGACGCGATCCGCCATTATCTGGCGCTGGGATTCAGCGAGAAAGAGGCGCTGGCGCTAACGGCGATGGCTCTGGGCCACGGTGACGGGCGCGGGCGGTATGTGGCGCAGGTGTACGGGCGGAATGGTGAAGTTAATTGATAGCCGTTGCCTTATAAATATTACTTTATTCATCGGTTTCTTCCTGATGATTTTTGAGGTCAAATATCATCAGGCTGTTTCCTATTGATTTCGGGTTATTCATCGGTTTTCGTACAAAAAATTTCTACGTAGAAATTTTTTGTACGGTTTCCTCTTAATAACTACCCTTCCGAACGGTATGACCTATTAATGTGTTTACGGAGCTTTTGCTGATGATTACGCCAGTAAAAGGAAAAGGCCGGAAAGGGTAAAGGGAGACTAACGGTAACAGCGCCAGACCGGAAAGGGCCAAAGGGCTTAAAAGCCATAGCTGGCGCAGTGCTGTAATATTACGGCAACCGGGGCGCTGGTGCAGTCACCGACGATCTTTACTGACTGGTGCAGACCTTCGGCGCAAAAAAAGCAGATCCGAATTCAATCAGGATCTGCTTTTTGCATTATCAACACATTACGTTGTCGCTGACTCAGGCCGCCTTATGCCGCCGCGCATAAATATACGGCGCAACGTAGCCCTCGCGGCTGACATCCAGATAATCCGACCACCATTGCATCATGGCCTTGCGGGCGTCGAGATGTTCAGCGCGGTGGATATACGCTGCCCGCACGCTGTTACGCTCCTGATGGCTCATTTGTCGCTCCACGGCATCCCGCGACCAGAGTTCAGATTCCACCAGCGCACTACAGGCCATTGCCCGGAAACCATGCCCGCAGACGTCAGTTTTGGTGTCATAACCCATTAAACGAAGCGCCCGGTTGATGGTGTTTTCACTCATCGGCTTGTACGGGTTGTGGTCGCCGGGGAACACCAGCTCCAGATGGCCGGAGATTTCCTGTATCTGTTTCAGAATGGCGATTGCCTGCCGGGAAAGCGGCACAATATGCGGGGTACGCATTTTTGCGCCACGGCCCGAAAAGCGGACTTTATCTATTGCCTCGCGGGTGGCGGGGATGGTCCAGATTTTGTTTCTGAAATCAATCTCGCTCCAGCGGGCAAAGCGCAGTTCGCTGGAGCGGATAAACAGGTGGAGAGTCAGCACCACCGCCAGCCGCGTTAACTGCCGTCCCTGCTGATAATCACCGATACGCTTAAACAGTTCGGGCAACCGCTCCAGCGGCAGGGCGGGATAGTGATTTTTAACCGGCGGCGCGGTAACGCCTTCCAGATGCAGCGCCGGATTGTTTTCAATAAGCCCCTGCTGAACGGCATAACGCATGATGTTGCAAAGCTGCTGCCGGGTTCGGGACGCGACTTCGAGAAAGCCTTTATCCTCGATAACCCATAGTAACGCCGTGAAATGCTGCGTTTTCAGCGTGGTGACGGGCAGATGACCAATGGCCGGAAAGATATGATTTCCCATGCTGGCGAGAATACGCGCGGCATAATCAGCCGACCATTTTTTGTTGGTTTTGTGCCATGCCAGCGCCACGGCTTTAAAACACTTTTCCGGTGAAGCTGCGGCTTTATCAGCCATGCGCTGGTGGGCAGGGTTGATATTCTGCGCCAGTAGCTTACGGATATCGTCACGCCGTTGTCTTGCCTCAGCAAGCGAAACCAGCGGATACGCGCCCAGACTGACACGGGACTCTTTGCCACTGAAGCGATACTTGAGATACCAGATACGCGAACCACCGGGATTGACCAGCAGATACAGACCGTGTGAATCAGACAGTTTGATGGGTTTGGAAGAGGGTTTTAAGTTACGGATTTTAGAATCGTTTAAAGACATTTGGGGGTCACTCCAGAATCGAACCAACCTGACCCCAAATCTGACCACCAAATTAACCGGATGCGGAGGGAAAACTGAATACGCATCGGGAAGGATTTTCACGCTAACTTATTGAATTACAATTGAATAAGGACTCGTAAGGAAGCGTAAGAATCGGAATTTGGCTCCTCTGACTGGACTCGAACCAGTGACATACGGATTAACAGTCCGCCGTTCTACCGACTGAACTACAGAGGAATCGTGTGAACGGGGCGAATAGTAGCGGCGCGATCCGGGCTTGTCAAAGGGTGGATTGCCTGTCGACAACCGTTTGCTGACAAATTCAGCAATCCGCTGATTTCCTCACCGAAACCCGTATCCGTGCACCAGTACAGTGCAGGGGTGCCTCCTGATGGAACGCTTTCAAACCGCTGTTTCAGTGATGAAAACGTAGCGGGTAATCAGAATCTCTTATTATCTGGTGAGTTACGAGTGACCGGAGAGGCTTTGCCAAAACTGGCAAGCATCTTGCAACTCCACCGACATGATGACTGCCAGCGTGGCACTGTTATTCCGTACCGGAGGCAATATGAACTTTAGACGACTGAAATACTTCGTGAAAATCGTCGACATTGGCAGCCTGACTCAGGCCGCAGAAGTCCTGCATATCGCGCAGCCCGCCCTGAGCCAGCAAGTTGCCACCCTGGAAGGGGAACTGGATCAGCAGTTGCTGATCCGTACCAAACGAGGCGTCACGCCAACGGAAGCGGGCAAAATTCTCTATGCTCATGCGCGCACCATTCTGCGTCAGTGCGAGCAGGCGCAGCTGGCGGTGCATAATGTCGGCCAGACGCTGCGCGGCCAGGTGTCGATCGGCCTTGCGCCGGGCACGGCGGCCTCGTCCATCACCATGCCGTTATTGCAGGCGGTGCGTATGGAGTTGCCGGACGTCACCGTCTATCTGCATGAAAACAGCGGCATGTCGCTGAATGACAAACTGCTGAGCGGTCAGCTGGATATGGCGGTGCTGTATGAGCGCGCGCCGGGCGCGGGCATCACCAGCCAGCCGCTGCTGAAAGAAGATCTTTACCTGGTGGGCACCCGTGATTGCCCGGGTCAGAGCGTCGATCTGGCGGCGGTGGCGGATATGAATCTGTTCCTGCCGCGGGATTACAGCGCGGTGCGCCTGCGCGTTGATGAAGCTTTCTCCCTGCGCCGCCTGACGGCGAAAATTATCGGCGAGATCGAGTCCATCGGCACGCTGACCGCCGCCATCGCCAGCGGGATGGGCGGCACCGTGTTGCCGGAATCCGCTGCCCGTTCCCTGTGCGAAGCCACTAACGGCTGGATGGCGCGGATCACCTCGCCCTCCATGAGCCTGCCGCTGTCGCTGAACTGCTCCGCACGCGGGCCGCTGTCACCGCAGGCCCAGGCCGTGAAAGAGATCCTGATGTCGCTGGTCAGCCGTCCGTCGCTGGAGGCGCGTGAGCTGCTGCTGGTGGGCTAGGGTTATTCCTTTTCGACATAAGATGCAGGTTTTTATTATTTGTTCCGCCGGCCTTCAGACTCTAACAATAGCGTTATGTCTGAAGGCCGGGAGAGAAGGGTGAATTTCCAGCAACTTAAAATAATCCGTGAGGCGGCGCGGCGGGATTTCAATCTCACCGAAGTCGCCAATATGCTTTACACCTCGCAGTCGGGCGTCAGCCGTCATATCCGCGAACTGGAAGAAGAATTAGGGATTGAGATTTTCATCCGGCGCGGCAAGCGGTTGCTGGGCATGACCGAGCCGGGTAAGGCGCTGCTGGTCATTGCCGAGCGTATTCTTAACGAGGCCAGCAATGTGCGGCGGCTGGCGGATCTCTTCACCAACGATGCCACCGGCGTGCTGACCATCGCCACGACTCACACCCAGGCGCGTTACAGCCTGCCGCCGGTGATCAAATCTTTCCGCGCCCTGTTCCCGGAAGTGCGTCTGGAACTGATCCAGGGTACGCCGCAGGAAATTGAAACTCTGCTGCACAATGGCGGGGCGGATATCGGTATCGCCAGTGAGCGGCTGAGCAACGATCCGGCGCTGGTGGCCTTCCCCTGGTTCCGCTGGCATCACAATCTGCTGCTGCCGGTGGATCATCCGTTAAATACCGTCAATCCGTTAACGCTGGAGGAGATCGCCCGCTGGCCGATTATCACCTATCGTCAGGGGATCACCGGACGTTCGCGTATCGACGAAGCCTTTATGCGCAAAGGGCTGGCGCCGGATATTGTGCTGAGTGCGCAGGACTCCGACGTGATCCGCACCTATGTAGAGCTGGGGCTGGGCATTGGCCTGGTGGCGGAGCAGTCCGGTGACGGGCTGGAATCCGGCGGCCTGGTGCGTCTGGATACCCGTCATCTGTTTGACGCCAATACGGTCTGGCTGGGGCTGAAGCGCGGCCAGCTGCAGCGTAACTATGTCTGGCGCTTTATCGAACTGTGTAACGCCGGGCTGTCGCTGGATGAGATCAAACGTCAGGCGATGGAGCCGGACGACGTGGCGATTGATTATCAGATTTAGCGAAGGGTGATCTGCCCGGCAGAAGCCGGGCAGCGGGTTCAGGACTTAAAACTGGACGGAATAATTCACACCAAAGGTGCGTCCACGACCCTTGTATTCATAGAGGGAGGATGCGCCATAGGTCGGGCTGTAGAGCATCTGCGCGCGCTGGCCCCAGACGGTGGTGTAATCCTTATCAAGCAGGTTCTCAATGCTGAACGCCAGGTTCCCCACCGGTAAGGCGTAGCCGCCGATCAGATCAACGGTGTTGTAGCCGTCAATTTTATTGCCGTTCGCGTCGCTAACATCAAAGGACTGCGTAGTCTGCACGCGCAGGCTCCAGGGATCCGGCGCCCAGCCGACATAAGCAGTGGCTTTTGACGGGCTGGCGTAACTCACATCCCACTTTTCCCATTTGCCGTCAACGCGGGTTTCGGATTTCAGCACGTTAAAGTTCACGCCGGTGCTCCAGTCCGTTTCCGGAATAAAGTAATCCACCGCCCCTTCCACACCGTAAATGCGGCGCTTATCGTCATCGACGTTAATGGTCATGTCGCTGCGGTTAATAGAGATGGACTTATCCGACAGGGAATAATAGGCGGCCAGCTGTGTGCGCAGGGCATCGCCGGTATAGCGCCAGCCCAGCTCGTAGGAGTCGACTTTGATCCCCTGGAGTTTCGACTGTCCGACGTTGACGCTGTTCAGCAGACGATAGTGGCCGTTGACCAGGCGGTAGGTGCCGTTGCCGTAGTATTTCCCCGGATCCGGTAATTCCACGCCCTGGGAGAAGTTCACCCACGCCTGCTGGCGTTCGGTCAGATGCAACAGGATCCCGGCGTTATACAGGAAGTTGTCATAGTCGGTGGTGCCGCCAGGGATTTCGTCAGCCGAGCGGGCCGTGCCTTTGGCAATCGCCTGCTGCTGCGTGTAACCGATGAAATCATCAATGGCATTACGCGTTTTCTGGTAACGTACGCCGCCGCTCAGGGTAACCAGATCGTTGACGTCGTAGCTGGATTGCAGGAAGGCGGCGAGGTTGGTGATCTCATAGCCCGGATAGCGCCCGGTGGTATAGATGCTCTGGTTATTCAGACCGCCGGAGGCGCTGGATTTTGCCAGATCGAAGAACATCTGATTGGAGGTAAAGCGCTCGTGATCGGCATCGAGCCCATAAGTAAGCTGTAGGCCGTCCAGCGGTTTGCTGTTCAGCGTCAGTTTTGCGCCGTACTGATCGGTATCCTGCTGCGAGGAGGAGAGGCTGGTCACCGCGCTGCCTGCGACAGTCGGGAACGGATAAAAGGTCAGGGATTCATCGCGATAATAAACCTGGCCCACCAGCTCCTGGCCGAGGAAATCCGTATTTGAGTACTGCATGCTGATCAGGTGGCGTTCGGTACCCGGTATACGGTCCGAATTCAGACCCTTACTGGCGTACGCTTTACCGTTACCCGTTACCGCCGAGAAATTCTCCCCGAGGAACAGGCCGTAGTCTTCATCGCCCTGGCTTTTATAATACTGGCTGACGACCTGCAATTGCTGTGTATCATCAATTGCCAGTGTGCCGGTGCCCGTCACATCCAGACGATCGGAATACTGCAAGCCGGTCTGGGTATTGTCCAGCAGCGTGGCATCGCCGTTACCGTCATACCAGCCGCCAAACTTCTGGTAAGCCACAGCCATGCGCCCGGAAATTTTGTCGTTTCCGCCGGAGATGGCGCTTGCCACCCGCTCATCATGATCTTTACTGCTGTTAAATCCGGTTTTGCTGCCGGCTTCAAATTCCACCTGCGTGTCCGGCTGGCCTTTTTTGGTGACGATATTGATAAGCCCGCCGGTACTGCCGCCGCCGTAAAGGGAGGTGGAGCCGGAGATCACTTCGATATGCTCGATGTTGAACGGATCGATGGCGTCCAGCTGGCGGCTGTCGGTGCGCGAGGAGTTCAGGCGCACGCCGTCAATCAGTACCACAATTGCGCGGCCACGCATATTCATGCCGTAATTCGTGCGGCCCTGGCTGCTGACATCCATGCCAGGGATCAGCTGCGCCAGCGCGTCTTTCAGCTCTTTGCCGCCTTTAACCTGCTGTTCCAGCTCTGCGCCTTCAATAACCCAGGTGGTTTGCGCCATTTCGGCTACGGTGCGATGAGTGCGACTGGCGGATACCACCATATCCTGTTCACTGGTTTGCTGTGCCAGCGCGGGCGTTATCATAGCCAGAAATAGCGGGTTAAGCGCCCAGAGCGTCTTTTTGCAGGTGTTCATTATCATTCCTTAGTTTTTATACATAATCCGCGTGAACGCCAGGCGGCATCACGCCGGAATTAGATCAATAAAATCAGCACGAAAGGGAACATTTATTTTTTGAGAATAAGAATTTTGCCGATAATGGTTATCATTAGCAATATGAATTGTTAGATTTTGTGAATTTTTTGCGGGCGACGGCAAGAAAATGAAAAACAAGGAATTGGCTGCGGCGGAAATGCAAAAACCCCGCTCAGGTTTCCCTGAGCGGGGCTCTCGAATTTGGCTCCTCTGACTGGACTCGAACCAGTGACATACGGATTAACAGTCCGCCGTTCTACCGACTGAACTACAGAGGAATCGTGTGAACGGGGCGAATACTACTTGCCCCCGATATTTGTGTCAACAGCAAATTTAACTTGCTGATTCAACTGGCGAATATTAGCTCAAATTGCTGTTTCAGTGAACATAAGGCGGTTCATCGTTAACAGCAGTACTATTGCCGCGCAGCCGTGCCAGCGGATCCTGACGGTAAAACTGGCAGAAACGCTGCCACAGCGCCGGGAAACGCGGAGCGAACAGCTCAGGCGCGCTGAAGAAATATTCCGACAGCACGGCGAAACATTCTGCGGGATCGGTGGCGGCGTAGGCATCAATGCTGGCCGCGCTTTCGCCCACCAGGTCGATTTCATCCTGAATGTTGTTCATGGCGGCGTGCAGATCATGCTCCCAGCCAGCCACTTCGCGCAGGGGGATCAGCGGCACGCCGCTGGCGCGGTCGCCGTTGCGCGTATCCAGCTTATGCGCCACTTCATGAATAATCAGGTTAAAGCCGGAGGTGTCGAACGAATCCTGAATGTCGAGCCAGTTTAAGATCACCGGCCCCTGCTGCCAGCTTTGCCCTGACTGCACCATGCGCTGACTGTGCACCAGCCCGATATCATCTTCCCATTCGTCGTCCACCACAAAAGGCGCAGGATAGATCAGCACTTCGTGAAAACCGTCGAGCCATTCGATGCCCAGTTCCAGCACCGGTAAGCAGAAGAGCAGGGCGATACGACAGCTTTTCAGCTCATCCAGCTCCAGCCCCTGCAGCGCGACCAGGCGTTTTTGCTGCAAAAAGCGATCGGCAAGCTGAACCAGCCGGTTTTGTTCCTCCGGGGTCAGAGTCGATAACATCGGGACGGCAAGCGCATTTTCCCAGGGGAGCGCCAGAGTCCGTGCCGTTTCATTTGCTTTCCAGGGCCATTTAATCATCGCTTTGCTCGCAAACTCGTCACTTGAACACAATTGCAGGGACAGGGTCTGTTAAAATGCCAAAGAACCTGGCATGATGGCAACCATCAGAACGGAGAGATGCCGGAGCGGCTGAACGGACCAGTCTCGAAAACTGGAGTAGGGGCAACTCTACCGGGGGTTCAAATCCCCCTCTCTCCGCCATTATTCAATCACTTATCCCGTTTCGTTTCAGTGACCGACGTCCCGTTGAGAAAATCCTTTATTCCTGCAGAACCCGGATAGTAGTCTGCCCGCCCATATCTTGCTACCGCTTTAGTCTCAAATTGCAGGCATAAAAAAGCCCGCACAGGGGCGGGCTTTAGCACAAGCGGTTATCAGAACTGGTAAGTCAGACCAACGCCGACCACGTCATCCGTGGCGATGCCGTTATCTTTGTAGAAGCTGTCATCTTCATCCAGCATGTTGATTTTGTAATCAACATAGGTGGACATGTTTTTGTTGAAATAGTAGGTCGCGCCCACTTCGATGTAGTTCACCAGATCCTGGTCAACATAGTCAGTGCCGTGTTTGGTGTTATTACCGCCAAGGTCGTTACCTTTGGAGTAAACCCACGCCAGGGACGGACGCAGACCGAAGTCGAACTGGTACTGGGCCACCGCTTCAAAGTTTTGCGTGTGGTTTGCGATACCCTCATCACCGTAAGGGGTCATGTTGTGGGTTTCAGCATACATCATCGCCAGATACAGGTTATAAGCATCGTACTTCAGGCCAAAGGTCCAGGCGTCTGCTTTATCGCCGCCAGCAGCTTTGCTGTAACGATCGTTCAATCCACCCGCCGCAACCTGCTCGTTAGTACGGTCAGATGTAGCATAAGCCGCGCCCAGGCTCAGTCCTTCCAGCGCGCCCTGGAAGTTATAGGATGAAGACAGACCGAAGCCGTCGCCGTTCTGGAAGCGCACATCATCGTGACCGTTTTTGGTGCCTTCCTGATCTTCGTTCGTGTTGCTACCTTCGTTGTTACCCTGGTATTGCAGCGCAAAGTTCAGGCCTTCAACCGCGCCGAAGAAATCAGTGTTGCGGTAGGTGGCTACGCCGTTGGCACGGCCAACCATAAAGTTGTCGGTCCAGGTGTAGGAATCGCCGCCGAATACCGGCAGCATATCGGTCCAGGCTTCAACGTCGTACACCACGCCGTAGTTACGGCCATAGTCGAAGGAGCCAAAATCGCTGGAGCGCAGACCGGCGAATGCCAGCTTAGCGAAGGTGTTGTCGCGGCCTTCGGTGTCGCTTGCCATGGTTTTCAGCAGCACCTGACCGTAACCGCTCAGGCCGCTGTTAATCTGGGTTTCGCCTTTGAAACCCAGTTCCATGATGGTTTCATCGCCATCATCGCCCGGGTTATCAGAGAACGTATGACGGGCATCAACTTTACCGTACAGGTCCAGTTTATTGCCGTCTTTATTATAAATTTCAGCCGCGTTAGCCGCGCCAGCCATTAACAGGGCGGGCACAATAATTGCCAGTACTTTTCTTTTCATTATTTAATCCCTTTGCATCATATGAATAATAATTTATATGAATGTATGTGATTTCAGATTAAATCACAGTCCCGATACTATTCTATAAAGTTCATATTTTTTTAAAAGAAAGGTGTAAGTAAATTATATTATATATTGCAATTTGTTTCTCTGTTGGGCGGTATTTATCTTATGAATATCAATAACCTATAATAATTCACCGAATTTATATGATTGCAGTCTGATTAATTTAATGTGTGTTTTGTGTTATTGCTATTCATCAGGTTTATAAACGCTGATATATAAATTGATATAAAGAATATATTAAGGTTTGAAGAAAAAAAAGCCAGCCCGGACAGGCTGGCAATGTAAGACATTAGCATGATAACGAAATGAAGGAATTTAAAAGTCATGCAGGTTAATAACGGCGAAATAATGACATAAAAAGAATCCTGCCCGCAATACTCTTTATCTTTTGTGAGCCACCTCGCAGCGGCTGCTAAACTGGCGCTATAGCCGACAATAAAGGAGAGGGCGATGGCGGATGTGCATGACAAAGCGACGCGCAGTAAAAATATGCGTGCCATCGGCACGCATGACACGGCCATTGAACAGCGGCTGGCCGCATTACTCACCGACCTCGGGCTGGCGTTTCACGTGCAGGACGCCACGCTGCCCGGCCGCCCGGATTTTGTGATTGATGATTACCACTGCGTTGTCTTCACCCACGGCTGTTTCTGGCATCACCATAACTGTTATCTGTTTAAAGTCCCTGCGACGCGTACCGATTTCTGGCTGGCGAAGATCGGCCAGAACGTTGCGCGCGACAGGCGCGATCTGACGCAGCTGCGCGCGGACGGCTGGCGGGTACTGGTGGTGTGGGAGTGCGCCCTGCGCGGGCGGCAGAAGCTGAGCGATGAAAGGTTAAGCGTGCGGCTGGAGGAGTGGATCTGCGGCGGCGGCGAGGCCGAGCAGATCGATACGCAGGGAATACAGACTATTTCCTGATCTCACAGGAGGCCACCACCGGCCGGGCAGGGAACAGGTATTTCCCGAGGGTGACCAGCACCACCGCAAGAATAATAATCCCCAGCGCCAGCCACTCTACCGGCGACAGCACTTCACCGGCGAAAGTGGTGCCGAGCAGCACCGCCACCACCGGATTCACATAGGCGTAGCTGGTGGCCACCGCCGGGGTGGTATTGCGGATAAGGTACATATAGGCGCTGATGGCGATAATCGAGCCAAAAATGGCCAGATAACCCACCGCGACAAAGCCTGACAGCGTCGGCAGAGCGGTCAGCGTCTCCCCGCTACAGAAAGACGCCGCCAGCAGCACAACACCCGCCGCCAGCATTTCAATCGCCCCCGCCATCATGCCGACCGGCAGTTCAATGCGCGACCCATAAACCGAGCCGAATGCCCAGCTCAGGGAGCCGATCAGGATCATGACCGCGCCCAGCGGATTCCCGCTCAGGTTGCCGCCGCTGTTGAGCAGCACAATGCCGCACAGGCCAATGGCAATGCCAAGCCACTCCAGTTTGCGGGTCCGGATACCAAAAAAATGGCTGAAGCAGAGCGTAAACAGCGGCACCGTCGCCACCACCACTGCGGCGATCCCCGACGGCACGTTCTGGTGCTCGGCGACGGTGACCATGCCATTGCCCACCGCCAGCAGTAACACGCCGATCAGCGCGGCGTTAAGCAACGGGCGCAGCGGCGGCAGTCGATGCCCGCGGATCAGCAGGAAGGTCATCAGCAGCACGCCCGCCGTCAGAAAGCGGACGCCCGCCATCATCAGCGGCGGCCAGCTTTCGACCCCGACGCGAATAACAAAGTAGGTGGAACCCCAGATAATATAAAGCGCGAAAAGAGAACCAATAAGCGGTAAAAGCAGCCTGAAACGCATACGCCCTCACGGCGGAACAGTAAGAAGGCTTACAGTAAACGACAAAAGTAGTTAGCTGGCGAGTCATTTACTCGTCAGGGTAATGTTAATTTTTTGTTGACTTTACGCCGGGCATTTCGCGCCGGGCGTTTATGCTCCATACTCATTGTTATATCAACAAAAAAGAGAAGGAATGTATTTTGGCGGGAAGTAGTTTATTAACCTTACTGGACGATATTGCCACTTTACTGGATGACATCTCGGTGATGGGCAAACTGGCGGCGAAAAAAACGGCGGGCGTGCTCGGCGATGATTTGTCGCTCAATGCGCAGCAGGTGTCCGGCGTGCGCGCTAACCGCGAGCTGCCGGTGGTATGGAGCGTGGCGAAAGGATCGCTGCTCAACAAGGTGATCCTGGTACCGCTGGCGCTGCTGATCAGCGCCTTTATTCCGTGGGCGATCACGCCGCTGCTGATGGTGGGCGGGGCATTTTTATGTTTTGAAGGTGTTGAAAAGGTACTGCATACTCTGCATGCCCGTAAGCACAAAGAGACGCCGGAAGCGCGACAGCAGCGTCTCGACGCCATCGCCGCGCAGGATCCGAAAACCTTTGAGCGCGATAAAGTAAAAGGGGCGATCCGCACCGATTTTATTCTCTCGGCAGAAATCGTCGCCATCACGCTGGGTATTGTGGCCGATGCGCCGCTGCTTAATCAGGTTCTGGTGCTGTCGGGTATCGCGCTGGTGGTCACCATCGGCGTTTATGGCCTCGTCGGGGTGATCGTCAAACTGGATGATGTGGGTTACTGGCTGGCGGAGAAACCCGGTGCTGTGGCAAGATCTGTCGGCAAGGGCCTGCTGGTGGTTGCCCCCTGGCTGATGAAAGCGCTCTCCATCATCGGTACGCTGGCGATGTTTCTGGTGGGGGGCGGGATCGTGGTGCACGGTATCGCCCCGCTGCACCATGCCATTGAACACGCGGCTGCCGCGCACGGCGCGGTGGTGCAGGCAACCTTACCGATGCTGGCAAATTTAGTGCTGGGCTTTGTGATTGGCCTGGCCGTTGTGGCGGTGGTAAAAGCTGCCGCGCGGTTACGCGGTGCGGCGCATTAATCCTCTCCTGCCCGGCGCTGCCGGGCAGATTTACCGGCACAACTTATGACATTCAGGAAACTCGTAGTGCTGTTAAAAAAGTTGCGCCACTCTTTTGATCCCGCGCGGATCGTTAACCTCTGTTTTGCTTTCGTGCTGATTAGCTCAACCTTGCTCACCTGGCGCGAGGCCGTGGTGCTGGAAGATGCCTATGCCGCCAGCCAGCAGACCACGCTGGATAAAGCCGCCTCTGCGCTGGATCGACAGTTGCAGACCGGCGTGAATCTGCTGCTGTTCTATCGCAACAGTATGCAGACCGCGATGCAAACCCCGCTCGCTTTTGATGTCCTCAACAATGTTCAACATGATTTTTCCACCGTCCGCCAGCAGCCGTTCTGGCAGATTGATGTAGACGCCCGGCGTACGCTGGCGCTGAACGGCGTGGGCGATGACTTTGTCCGCCGCCATCCGCTGCTGAGCCGCGATATTCCCGCCCTGAATTATGAAATGACTGCCGCGCTGGAAATGGGCTATATGATGCGCCTCTCTTCGGTCTATCCGGTGGCGCCGGAACGCGCGATGTACGTCTCCCGCGCGGGCTATTTTCTTTCAACCAGCGCTCCGCCAGGCACCGATGATATCGTTACCCGCTACCAGAGGATCATTAATTCGTCCTGGTTCAGCGGTCAGTCGCAACATAATAATCACGAACGCAATGTGCGCTGGTTTGCCCATACCGGCGATAAGGGCGCTTACGTCACCGCCAGCATTCCGCTCGACCATCAGGATTACTGGTACGGCACCATTGCGCTACAGTTCCCGGTGGTCCTGCTTAAGAAGCAACTGGAAGACTCCCTTACCGATGAAGACCAGGGCGAGTATCAGCTCTATGACAGCGAGTTCAGGTTAATCACCGCCTCGACGAATAACGATGCCGCGCCGGAAGCGTTCAGCGAGGCAGATCGGCATGAGCTGTTACAGGCAGTCGCCCATGAGACCACCGGTAATCTGCATCTCGGCAGCCAGTTTGTCAGCTGGCAAAACCTCCGCCATTTCGACGGCGTACTGATCCGTATTCACTCCCTGAGCGCCGGTCTGGATGGCGATTTTGGCACCATCAGCATTGTGATTGCGCTGCTCTGGCTGCTGTTCACCACCATGGTGCTGCTGTCATGGATGGTGATCCGCCGTATGGTGCGCAATATGTACCAGATGCAAAACTCCCTGCGATGGCAGGCCTGGCACGATCCCCTGACGCGCCTGAGCAACCGCGGTGGGCTGTTTGAGCAGGCGAAAAAACTTACCGCGCACAGCCAGCAAACCGGCGAGCCGTTATCGGTGATCCAGATTGACCTCGACCACTTTAAACAGGTCAATGACCGTCACGGACACCAGGCGGGCGATCGGGTGCTGGCGCACGTGGCGCGGCTGATAGAAAACACGCTGGGATCCGCTGATGCGGCGGGACGCGTGGGCGGAGAAGAGTTCTGCGTGATTTTGCCGGACAGCACGCTGGCGCAGGCGAAGGCCCTGGCTGAACGTATCCGGGCGCGCATCGCCGCGAAAGAGATCCTGCTGCCGAAAGGCCGTACCTTAAGGATGACCGCGTCGCTGGGTGTCAGCAGCGGCGTGGCCGATGAGATGACCAATTTTGAGATGTTGCAGTCCATCGCCGATAATCGGCTTTACCGTGCCAAGCGCAGCGGGCGCAATCAGGTATGCGCCAGCGATGAAGATCAGGAATCGCCAAGCCAGTGATCCAGCCCTTCGCGCCAGCCTGCCGGGCCTTTTAACGTCGTACGATACACGCGCGCGGGATCGTCCTTCGTGAGCGTGACGCCGTCGCGGTTAAGGCCTTTCACCACCACCGCAAAATCGACGTTATCCAGCAAAGGGGCGTCGTTGGGGCCATCCCCAAGCCCGATAGTGGTATGGGGATGACCATCGCGCTGACGGTACTGACTGGTCAGCCAGTTTACGGCCTGGTCTTTACCGCCGCGCTGATCCAGTACATGCCAGTAACGCGCCCCCTGCATAAAACGCAGTCCGAGGCCTTCCAGGGCGTTGCGGAAGTCGTTCATGCGTTCATCGCTGTCGCGCCAGATTAACGTCTCAGAAGCCTCGTGCAGCCGCGCCAGGCCCGCCTGGGTAGGTGTCAGGCCGGTGACCTCCGCCAGTACCCGGTCTTCCAGTTCACTGAACAGGGTGAATTTGAAGCCATGCTGCTCGCGTAACCGGGTCAGAACCTGTACCACCTCGTCATGGGACGCGCCGTTAATCAGTCGCGGGAAATCGGGGTGATCCTGCCAGTGCGTATCCAGATGGATCACCGCGCCGTTCTCGGCAATAAAAGGCAGATCCTGTAAGCCAAGACTTTTCTGCAACGCCATCATTTCGGCGGCGGTTTTGCTGCTGCATAAAATGACCGGGATCTGCTGCTGTCCAAGGCGGCTCAGCCATTCGGCGGCGGGCTGCCAGTCCCAGGTATGGCTGTCCAGCAGGGTGCCATCGAGGTCGGTGAAAATCAGTAGCGGGTCGTGAAGGGCTGGCATAAAAGCGGCTCCTGTAGTCAGAATAAAATGGTGCAGGGCTAAGAAAACTCTCAAATACTGTGAAGGTTTGTAAGGCTTTTTGTCAGGGATGCAGCGCCGCAAGTCTTCTGCCGCGCGACATTGCCAATTATAACCTTCATGAATTCTATGTTAGTGAATTATTACCAATGTAAATATATCCTTGTCAGCTATATCAATAGTAGATACAGTCTCTCCCGCATCAGATTTCCTGGTGTAACGAATTTTCAAGTGCTTCTTGCAATCGCAAGCTTTAACCCGGCCTCCCCAGGCCGGGTTTTTTTATATCCTGATGTCAGCGGTTCAGTTCTGATGCGCTAAAATCACGAATATCCAGCTCAAATGCCTCCGCCAGCTCCCGCCACGTATGATAATCGCGCCCGTCAACGCTCACTCGTTGTCCGTCATCGCTGTCTATACGATGAATATTGCTTTCGCTGATTTCATTGATGGCGGCCAGCAGAGCGTCAACGTTGATTTCACCTTCGCCAGAAGGTTTAGTGCCGTGATCGCTTTTCATTGCCGTTACCTCTTTCACCCCGACAGCCTAAGTATAGACGGTGGAGAAAAGCAGCAATAAGGCAGATGAACACTGTCAGAACAGCGGATTTGATCTACACTGGCAAAAATGCATTCAGGAGGATGAAAATGAAGGTAAACGATAAGGTTACGGTGAAAACGGACGGGGGTCCTCGCCGTCCGGGAGTGGTTCTGGCCATCGAGCCGTTCAGTGAGGGCACCATGTATCTGGTATCCCTTGAGGACTACCCGTTAGGCATCTGGTTCTTTAATGAACTTGGGCACCCGGACGGGATATTTGTTGAGAAGCAGGAACAGTAAACCCTCCGGCGGGGGAGGGGAGCGCCCGCTTACCCTCTCACCGCATGTTGACGAAAATACCGTTGGTCACATTATCGGTGAGACGCACCACGTGATAGATCACTTGCTTATTATGCGTTTTTATTTTTCTTTTAATATTACCCTTATGTGATGATACCGTTTTCGCTTTAATATTCATTTGATCTGATATTTGAATGGTTCCCTGCCCGGACATCCACATTTTCAGCATACTGGATTCAGTACGGCTTAAAGAGAGTGTAGGGAGATTAATGGAACCCGCGCCCTTTGACTCCGTATTCAGACAACCACCGAGGATGTCGTCCAGAGATTCAGGCTTAATCGATTTTGAACTAATTAATAAGTTTTTGCGTACCAGCAGGTATTCATCAAAGTGGATATTAGCAATTGCCATAAACACGATAAACATTGTTTTCGGATACTGATTAATGATTTGCTTAATTTGCAGGCTCAGTTCCTGGTCATGAATAAAGCAGTCTTCATTAATAAATACCACAGCGGGTTTTAGCGCCTCGCAGGCAGATCCAAGCTCATCAACAGTCTGTACATCATTGATTTCTCGCTTTTTTACTCCCCGGCTTGTCAGGTATCCGGTTAATCCCAACCTGGTATAACTGCATAAATCCATAATAATCGTTGACATGGCATACCCTCACTCAATGCGTAACGATAATTCACCCCTGCCTGAATGCTGTACGATCAGCCAACCGGATGAAAATAATCTAAAAAGCGTTTGAGCAACACAAGACTTTCAGGCGAACTTACTATCCCGTAAAGTTACGTATAATTTGCCAGGAATCATCTTAAAGTAAAGTAAATGTTTAGTTATGTGAAGAGGGTAAAAACAAATAAGCCGCGCCAGTTATATCCTGGTAGATGTGCCTGCAATAAATTTTTAGGAATAACCTCAGGAAAACTGCACTAATATTATGGATTAGTATTTTGCGGCAGCTCGCCAACAATATCCGCCAGCAGATTGAAGATTTCGCTGAATAAATGTTCGCAGAAGGGCGCGATAAGGGGCATCAGTAAAGCCATCAGCAGAATGCCGACGCTGAGCGTGATGGGAAAACCAATAGAGAAAACAGAAAGCTGCGGCGCCATACGGTTCAGCAGGCCAAGGGACATATTGAGCGTCAGCAGCATGGTGATAACCGGCAGCGCCAGCATCAGACCATTGATAAAAATGAGGCCGCCAGCCCGTGCCAGCGCAAGAAACGCGTTGGTATTAATGGGGTTGTTGCCCACCGGCAGCGTATGGAAGGTATCCACCAGCATCGAAATCAGCCACAGATGACCGTCAAAGGTCAGAAACAGCAGCAGCGCCAGCAGATCCATAAAGCGCGCCAGCACCGGCATATTCAGGTTGCTGGCGGGATCAAAGAAGGTGGCGAAGGACAGACCCATTTGCAGGCCGATAAGCTCCCCTGCGGTGCGGATGGCGGCAAAAGCGAACTGCATGGTAAAACCCAGCGCAATGCCGATCAAAATCTGCTGTAGCGCCAGCCACAGGGCATTGGCGGAGAAGATGGTGACGTCGTTTGCGGGCAGCGAGGGGGCGATCACAAAGGTGATCACCAGCCCCAGGCCAAGCTTAACGCGCTTGGGCACGGTGCGTTCGCTCAGAATAGGGGCGGTGGAGATCAGCGCCAGCACGCGCAGCAGCGGCCAGAAATACATACTTAGCCAGTGCAGCCACTGGTCGCTGGTGACGTGCAGCATCTCAGGCGTTATCCGATGATGTACGGGATGTTATTAAACAGACCGCGCATATAGTCGAGCAGTAAATTCAGCATCCACGGCCCGGCCACCACGATAGCCACCACCACCGCGATGATTTTTGGAATGAACGACAGCGTCATTTCGTTAATCTGCGTTGCCGCCTGCAAAATGCTGATCACAAGACCGGTAACCAGCGAAACCAGCAGCAGCGGCGCAGCCAGGGCAAGGGCGATTTTCATCGCCTCGGTGCCCATCATCATGACCGATTCAGGCGTCATAGTGCCATTCCTTAACTGTAGAAGCTCTGGGCCAGCGATCCCACCAGCAGCTGCCAGCCGTCAACCAGCACGAACAGCATCAGCTTGAAGGGTAACGCAATGGTCGCCGGGGGCACCATCATCATGCCGAGCGCCATCAGGACGCTGGCAATAACCAGATCGATAATCAAAAACGGAATGAAAATGGTAAAGCCGATCTGGAAAGCGGTTTTCAGTTCACTGGTGACATAAGCCGGCAACAGAATACGCATCGGCACCGCTTCCGGGCCCTGTAACGGGCCGGTATTCCCCAGCCGGGCAAACAGGGCCAGATCCGCTTCGCGGGTCTGCCGCATCATAAATTCTTTTAACGGCTGCGCGCCTTTTTCCAGCGCCACGTCGACGGAGATTTTGCTCTCGGAAAACGGCTGGTACGCCTCGGTATAAATCTTGTCGATCACCGGAGACATAATGAAAAAGGTCAGAAACAGCGCCAGACCCAGCAACACCTGGTTTGGCGGCGCGGAGGGCGTACCCAGCGCGTTACGCAGCAGGCCGAACACAATGATGATGCGCGTAAAGCTGGTCATCATCAGCAGAATGGCAGGCAGGAAAGTGAGCGAGGTGATAAACACCAGCGTCTGCACCGGCAGCGACCAGCTCTGGCCGCCACCGGCAAGCGGCTGGCTGATCAGACCCGGCAGCTGGGCAAACGCAGAGGGCGCAACCAGCACTAAGCCAGCCAGCGCAAGGGATAACAAAGGGCGCATCAGGATCTCCCGGAACGCTTGAGCAAATTCTTCAACACGGCCTGGAAATCCGGGGTGTTCTCTTTCAGACCTTCCGGCTCCGGCTGGGCGGGCGGCAGGGTGTGTAACAGGGAAATGTTCGACGCGGTAATGCCCAGCACCAGACGGGCGTCTTCCACGTCGACGATCACCACGCGCTCGCGCGGGCCGACGGTGGTGCTGGCGCTGACCTTCAGGCCGCGTGCGCTTGCGGTTTTACCGGCAAAGCCCACGCGTTTCGCCACCCATGCCGCCACCAGGATCAGGGCGATAATGCCCAGCAGTGCGCCGCTGACCTGTAGCAGCGGCGAACCGGGTACGGCAGAAGGATGGGCAACGGTTGCCTGGGTTTTCATACTCAGCGGCTCAGGCGACGCATACGCTCAGACGGGGTAATGATGTCGGTAATACGCACGCCGTATTTATCCGCCACCACCACAACTTCGCCCTGTGCGATCAGATAACCGTTGATCAGAATATCCAGCGGCTCACCGGCCAGACCTTCCAGCGCCACCACGGAACCCTGCGTCAGGCGCAGCAGCTCTTTGATGGTCATGCGGGTACGGCCCAGCTCCACGGTCAGCTTGACCGGAATATCCATAATCAGATCGATGTCCTGTAAGGTGCCGCTGACATCGCCGCCGCCAAACTGCTGGAACACCGCATCGGCGGAGCTTTTGCTGCTGGTGGTGGTTTTCTGTTCGTTTAACGCATCAGCCCAGATATCGTCCATTGCTTCGTTGTTTTCATCGGACGGATTGTTCATGTCACTCATTTGGGCTGTTCCTCATTCAGCGAATTCAAGATCGGGTTGATCAAATGCTCTACACGCAGGGCGTACTGGCCGTTAATCGTGCCGTACTGGCTGGTGAGCACAGGCACACCGTCCACATGGGCAATGATGCGATCGGGTTTTTCGATCGGCAACACGTCACCGGGTTGCAGTTTCAGGATCTGCGACAGACGCAGGGGTACATCGCCGAAGTTTGCGATCAGCTCCAGCTCAGAGTGCTGAACCTGACGTACCAGGTTATCGCGCCAGTTCTGGTCCTCGTTGCGGGAGTTCTCCAGCGGCGGGTTAACCAGGGTTTCACGCAGCGGCTCAATCATGCTGAAGGGCAGACAGATATTAAACTCGCCCGTCAGGTTACCGATTTCCACGTGGAAAGGGGTATTGACGACAATATCGTTCGGCGACGTGGTGATGTTGGTAAATTTAACCTGCATCTCCGAACGTACATATTCCACGTCCAGCGGGTGGATCGCTTTCCATGCATCGCTGTAGCCTTCCAGCGCCAGCTTCAGCATGCGGTTGATCACGCGCTGCTCGGTATGGGTAAATTCACGGCCTTCCACTTTCGTCGGGAAGCGGCCATCGCCACCAAACAGG
Source organism: Enterobacter sp. K510 (assembly GCF_055804875.1). Lineage (NCBI taxonomy): Bacteria > Pseudomonadati > Pseudomonadota > Gammaproteobacteria > Enterobacterales > Enterobacteriaceae > Enterobacter > Enterobacter sp. K510. The sequence continues at coordinate 313,435 of NZ_JBNRLQ010000002.1, forward strand.
TTATCCACGGCGATAAATACCAGGCTTGGGGAAAACACAAACAGCCCGGTGCCGCGTAACGGTTTCAGGTGGATCAGGTTAAGGTTTGTCGGTACCGGCAGGTTACGCGCAAACTCGTGATACGGCTGAATACGGATCGCGCCGACGGTAATATCCGGGCTACGACGTAACAGGTTAAACAGCCCCATACGGAACTGACGCGCAAAACGTTCGTTAATGATCTCCAGCGCCTGTAAACGCTCTCGCACCACGCGACGCTGAGTGTTGGGATCATAAGGGCGAATTTCGCTCTCAAAACCCTCACCGGGTTTTGGAGCATCGTTACTATCGCTGTCGCCGTTGAGCAGCGCATCGATTTCAGCCTGAGAGAGAATACTGTCGCCCATGTCTTTACCGCAAAATGAAAGCTGTATAAAGAACGTCAGTCACTTCCTGCTTCGGTTGCCCGGCGACTAACGGCGAAGAGAGCGTATCTTTAATCGCGTCCACGAGTTTCTGCTTGCCTTCTGCGGTCGCCAGTTGTGACGCATCCTGGCGCGAGAAAAGTAACAGTAAGCGGCTACGCACTTCCGGAAGATATTCGCTCAAACGGGTACGGGTCGCGTCATCTTTCAGACGCAGGGTGATCCCCACGTACAACACCCGATCGGCGTCGCCCAGGTTCACGGTAAAGGTATCGAGAGCAAAGAAGACCGGTGCCGGAGGCGGCGGTAATTCTGCTTTTACGCTGGCGTCTGCCGGATGCTGTTGCATACGCCAGTAGCTGTATCCAGCGGTGGCGCACGCAGCGAGGGTGATTAACACCAACAGCGGGATCCAGATCCCACGCTTACTTTTTTTGGGAATGGCGGAGTCAGTCATCTGTTACAAGCTTCCTGTTTCGGTACTGCTGATAGAGTGATTATCCCGTGTCTGCCGTCCGTCAAAGGGTGGAAAAGACGGAGATAATCACGCTACCTTTTGCGTTTAGGCAAAGATGTCTACCGAACCCGTGCCGCGCGCGGCGGATTGCAGGCTGGCAGGCACCACCAGAGCGTCATCATCTTCAGCGCCGAAATCACCGCGATTGCTGCCGCGGGACGCCTGCTGCTGGGAAGACGACTGCTGCTGACCGGTGAAGCTTTCGCTGCTGATGCTGCTCTGACCCAGCTGAATACCGCTTTCCGCAAGGCTGGTGCGCAGCGTCGGCAAGGCGGCTTCCAGCGCCGCGCGCACATGGCTGTGCGGCGACATCATCTGAATCTGAGCCTGGTTATCATCCAGCTTCAGGTTGATCTGCACCTGGCCCAGATCTTCCGGATGCAGACGCAGTTCAGCGCTCTGTTTGCCCTGACGGGTGAAGAGTGTGATGTTCTGGCTGATGGTCTGCTGCCACTCGCTGCTGCCGAGCGGCGCGCTGATCACCGGAGCGGCAACCGGCAGGCTGGCCTGCGCTGGCGCGGCGGTGCTGACGGCCGGAGCAGCGCTGACCGTAGTATTCACGGCATGGATCGCCGCCTGCGCATCGGCTTTGGCGGCGTTAGCGGCTACCGGGGCGGCGGCTTGCTGCGCGCTGTCAGCGCCTGGCAATTGTGCGTTCAGCGCCGCGCCCGCGTCTTTATGGGAGGGTTGACCGGCTGCGGCATCCGCCGTGTCGGTTAACGCGTTGCCACGGGGATCGGCGGCGGCCAGGTTCAGCGTGCGGCTGCCGGCAGCGGTCGTCACGGCGGCGGAAGCGGCGGTGCCGGTTGTGGTAACAGGTGCTGCGGTCTGGGCATTTTGCTGATGAGGCAGCATCGCCAGCAGTGCGCTAAGGCTGGCGATCTCTTCTTCGCTAAGATTTGCCGTCTCTGTGTCGTCGGCTTTCACGGTTTTATTGAGCAGCGCCAGGCTGTCGGATTTCAGGCCGCTGGTCAGCAGCGGCGTTACGCCCTGCGCCTGCGAGGCGTCTTCTGTCAGCGCCTCTTCCTGTACCGTCTGACGCGCCAGAATATCCGCAAGCTTAGCCGCCGGAGAGCGCAGATCCGCCTCGCCGGTGTCCTTACTCAGCAAACCTTTCTGAAGCGTCGCGCCCGCTGCCTGTAAATCAGCCAGCGACAGTGACGCGCCTTCACCCTCAACCGGCGTGCCGGAAATTGCGCCGGTCAGCAGCGCCATAAAATCCTGCGCGCCGGTGTCCGCTTTCCCGGTCATCAGCCCGGAAGTCGGGGCTTCTGCATCGGTCATTACCAGTTTTGGCAAAGAGATCATTCAATTTTCCTCAATGATGCGCGCTGCGCAAACTCGTCCATTTTTTTCTGGTCAAGCCGGTTTTCCGCCAGCAATGCTGAAGCGGATTGCCGATCCTGTAAGGTTTGCCACGCCTGCAACCGCTGTTTTTTTTCACGCCAGCAGGTTAACGCCTGATCCACTTTATTGGCCCACTGCGTCAGCTGAAGACGGTGCTGTTCGATGGCTTTTTCTAATGTTGAAATAAATTGCTGGTAGTTCTGCCAGCGCTGACTGCCGATGCCCTGGGTCATGTCAACGTTGAGGTTATTACGGTACTCGTTCTGGTAATCCATCAGCATGTTGAGCTGCTCTTCAGCCTGCTGGCAGGCGCGACGCATATCCCCGAGGGTAATGGCGGCGTCCTCGACTTCTTTTTCTGCCAGATCCTTTAGCGTCGCTAATGCGCTATGTTGCGTCATAAAGGAACCTCACGTTGCTTATGCTGACGGGAAAATCAGATCCAGCGCCTGAATCGAATCTTCCCAGCCGGCACGTTCAAAAATGCCCTGTTGCAGGAAAGCTTCAAGCTGCGGCCACAGGGCGATGGCTTTATCCAGCATTGGGTCGCTGCCGCGCGCATAGGCCCCCACGCTGACCAGATCGCGGTTACGCTGGAAGCTCGACAGTAACTGTTTAAAGGTGCGCACTTTGGCGTAATGCTGTTCAGAAATCAGCGCGGTCATGGCACGGCTGATGGAGGCTTCAATATCGATGGCCGGATAGTGGCCCGCTTCCGCCAGACGGCGCGACAGCACGATATGGCCGTCAAGGATGGCGCGCGCCGAGTCGGCGATCGGATCCTGCTGATCGTCGCCCTCGGTCAATACGGTATAAAAGGCCGTGACCGAGCCGCCGCCGTGGATGCCGTTACCCGCGCGTTCCACCAGCGCCGGAAGTTTGGCAAACACCGACGGCGGATAGCCTTTGGTGGCGGGCGGCTCGCCAATCGCCAGCGCGATCTCACGCTGCGCCATGGCGTAACGGGTCAGGGAATCCATAATCAGCAGCACATGCTGACCGCGATCGCGGAAGTCTTCCGCAATGCGCGTGGCATAGGCTGCCCCCTGCATACGCAAAAGGGGAGAGACGTCAGCGGGGGCGGCGATCACTACCGAACGCGCACGACCGTCGGCACCGAGAATGTTCTCGATAAAATCTTTCACTTCGCGACCACGTTCACCGATAAGCCCGACGACGATCACATCGGCCTGGGTGTAACGGGCCATCATGCCGAGCAGCACGGATTTACCCACGCCGGAACCGGCGAACAGCCCCATACGCTGACCACGGCCCACGGTTAACAGGGCGTTGATCGGGCGCACGCCGGTATCCAGCACGTGTTCAATAGCGGTACGTTGCAGCGGGTTGAACGGCTGGGTGATCAGCGCGCCGGTTTCGGTGGTGTCCGGGGCGGGTAGACCGTCGAGCGGTTTACCGCTGCCGTCCAGCACGCGCCCGAGCAGCGCCGGGCCGAGCGGCAGCTGTTTACCACTGTGCAGGCCATCGCCGCTGGCGTTACGCGCATACACGCGGGCGCCGGGCAGGATGCCTTCCACTTCTTCCAGCGGCATCAGGAACAGGCGCTGGCCGTTAAAACCGACCACTTCGCTTTCCACTTCGCGGGTTTCGTTACCGTCCTGACGCTCAATAATGCAGGTCGCGCCCAGCGGCAGTTGCAGGCCGGTGGCTTCCAGCACCAGACCGGTGGCGCGGGTCAGACGACCATAACGGCGCACGCCAGGCAGCTGCGCCATTTTGCTTTCAAAATTATCCAGCGTGTTCAGCCAGCGGGTCAGGCGTGCGGTCATCAGACAACTCCCGGCGCCGCAAGGCGGCACAGTTCCTGCCAGCGCGTCGCCACGCTGGCGTCCAGATCGCCCTCATCGGCGGAGACTTTGCAGCCGCCAGGGTGCAGGGTCGGATCGGCGCGCAAACGCCAGCCGTGCAGGTTGAGCGTTGCGCCCAGCATATCTTCAACACGCTGTAAATCGTCCGGGTGCACGCGCAGCTGCGGTTTACCGCTGAACAGCGGCTCCTGCTGCAACAGCGTCTGGATCTGTTTGATCAGCGCATTGTTATCCACGCAGGCGGTCTGGCCGATCACCTGACGCGCGGCTTCCAGCGCCATCTGCATCAGGCGCGAGGCGATAACGCTGTCAAGGGCGTCCAGGGTGTACTGAAATTCACTGACCAGTTGCTGCATGCGGGCATGCAGCGGGGCCTGTTGCTGATGGGCCTGCGCCAGACCCTGTTCCTGGCCCTGGGCGAGGCCTTCTTTATAACCCTGTTCCTGACCGATCCTGCGGCCTTCTGCCAGACCGGCGTTATATCCCTGCTCATGGGCCTGCATCTGCATCTGCGCCAGCTGTTGCTGACGTTTCTGCTCCTCGGAGATCTCTTCTTCGACGACGTCCTCGTCATCCTCTTTCGCGTCAGCACGCACGGTGGCGGGCACGAATTCGGATAACGGCATCGCCAGATCTTCCGGCTTCCAGACTTTCCATGGCAGTTCGTTAGACATAGGTATCCTCGCCGCTGCCAATCACCATCTCGCCGGTTTCCGCCAGACGACGCACAATAAGCAGGATGGCTTTCTGTTCGTTTTCCACCTGAGACAGACGCACCGGACCACGGTTGGCGAGGTCGTCGCGCAGAATATCTGCCGCACGTTGCGACATGTTGCGCAGGAATTTCTCGCGCAGCGGCTGTTCGGCACCTTTCAGGGCGATCAGCAGCGACTCGGAATCCACTTCCTGCAACAGGCGCTGGATGCTGCGATCGTCCACTTCCGCCAGGTTTTCGAACAGGAACATCTCGTCGATAATTTTCTGCGCCAGCTCGCCGTCGAATTCGCGCACCGCGGTAATAACCGCTTCTTCCTGCTGCGTTTTCATCAGGTTGATAATTTCGGCCGCCGTTCTCACGCCGCCCATTTTGCTGCGCTTGAGGTTCTGGCCGTCGAGCAGGCTGTTCAGCACTTCCGTCAGTTCCGCCAGCGCCGCCGGCTGAACACCGCCGAAGGTGGCGATACGCAGCATCACATCGTGACGCATACGCTCGTCGAACAGCGCCAGAATATCCGCTGCCTGACCGCGTTTGAGGTGCACCAGGATGGTGGCGATGATCTGCGGATGCTCGTCGCGGATAAGGTCTGCGGCGGTCTGCGGCTCCATAAAGTTGAGCGTTTCGATACCGCTGGAGGTGTCGCGGGTTTCGAGAATATCTTCCAGCAGGCTGGAAGCACGCTCTTCGCCCAGCGCCTTGATCAGCACGGAACGCAGATAATCGTTGGCGTTGATGTTGAGCGCCGCGAACTGCTCGGCTTCCTGCTCAAACTCCTGTAACACATCGGTCAGCTGTTTGTTGGAGATCTGACGCACACCCGCCATGGCGGTACTCAGATGTTGCACCTCACGGGTGGAGAGGTGCTTGAACACCTCCGCCGCGCGGTCTTCGCCAATCGTCATCAACAGAATGACGCTTTTCTCAGTTCCGGTAAGGTTACTCATGTTCTTCGTTACTCATCCACTGGCGAATGACCAGCGCCACGACGCGCGGATCGTTATCTGACATTTCGCGAATACGCTGACTGAGGACTTCCACGCCCATGCGCTGGTTAGCGCGGCGCTGCTGGATCTGCTCATCTTTGCTCAGGCGTACTTCAACTGATTCTTCGATTTCCTGACGATTCTGCGTCGCTTCCTGGGCTGCTTTCACTTCTTCTGCGCGGCGGGTCAGCTGCGGACGAATCGCTTTACGCCACAGGATCCACGCCACAATCAGCACCAGTAACCAGCGACCGGCAGACAGCATCTGGTCGATAAACCATGGCTGCTTCCAGAACGGCGGTTCCGCCAGGCCATCATCGGTGGCATTGAACTGGGAGTTGACCACGTTCAGGCTGTCGCCACGGGTTTCCGAGTAGCCCATGGCTTCGCGGGTCAGGTTCTCAATCTGTTTTAACTGATCGGCCGTCAGCGGCAGCGGTTTGCCGTCGGCCAGCTGGCGATAGTTCACGACAACAGCCACCGACAGACGCTGGACATCGCCGACGTTCATCTTGGTGTGGCGGATAGTACGATCCACTTCGTAGTTCGTGGTTTCATTACGCGAGCTGTTACGCGGGCCGCTGCTGGCTGCCGTGGAGGTCTGCTGCGCGTTCTGATTCTGCTGACCGTTCTGCTGATTATTCGCCGCAGGCGTGGTGATCGGTGCGGTATTGGCCGGGGCAGGCTGGTTAGAGAGCGCGCCCGGCACGCCACCGGCGCTGCCGCCGGACTGTTCGGTTTCATTGATCTGACGGGAACGCAGTACGGCCTGCGCCGCGTCGCCGTTCGGACGGTAGTTTTCTTCCGTCTGCTCTTTATTGGCAAAATCAATCTGCGCGGTAACCTGAGCATGGACGTTACCATTACCCACGATCGGCGAGAGGATAGCTTCGATGCGGCGCTGAATGCGGCCTTCGACATCACCGGCGTATTTCAGCTGGGCATCATTCAGATCACGACCGCTGGTGTTGGATTGCGTCAGCAGATGACCGGCCTGATCCACCAGGGTGACGTTGCCCGGCGGCAGTCCGGCGACGGCGCTGGAGACCAGGTGTACCACGGCGCTGATCTGACCTTCGTCCATCGCGCGGCCCGGTTCGAGATTCACGGTCACGGAGGCGGAGGGGGATTTTTGCTCGCGCACGAACAGCGACGGTTTCGGCATCGCCAGATGCACACGGGCGACTTTGACCGGACCGAGGGTTTCGATAGTCCGCGCCAGCTCGCCTTCCAGCGCGCGCTGGTAGTTCACCTGCTCGCTGAACTGGCTGATGCCGAATTTTTCCTGATCGAGCAGTTCAAAACCGACCGCGCCGCCTTTCGGCAGGCCCTGCTGAGCCAGGCGCAGGCGCAGTTCATGCACTTTGTCCGCGGGGACTTCCAGCGCGCCGCCGGTTTCAGAGAAGCGATAGGGGATGTTCATTTGCGTCAGTTGGGTGACGATCGCGCCCCCATCCTGATCGGATAAGTTGCTGTACAGCGTGCGGTAATCCGGCTGTTTCGCCCACAGCACCATGGCGACGATGATGGCCACAGCCGCAGCGCCCGCTACCATTAAAGGGATTTTGGGGTTCGCGCGCAGGCGGTTCATCCACTCGAGAGATTTATTTTGTGATGCAGTCGTTGCAGTCGCACTCATTGCGCACCTCTTAACTCTGGGTGGACGGCGTTATTCGTGTAATGAAGCAAAACAGACTCCCGGGTCGGCAAACACGACAAAAGTTCCATGTTGATGGCGGAGTCATTATTTGATGATTCGGAATTTTCTATGGGTCAAATAACCTGGTTTTTTATCGCTATTTGCCGCCTTTATCTTATTGACAAGCTGTTAGTCTTACCCGGTATCAAATCATGTGGGGTAAAACCATGTCAGTACAGGGTATTGAAGGGGTCATCAGCCAGTTGCAGGCAACGGCGGGGATCGCGAAGAATCAAAGTATGCAAAGCGAACCGACGGTGAGCTTCGCCGGACAGCTGCATGCGGCACTGGATCGCATCAGCGATACGCAAAACGCGGCGCGCACCCAGGCTGAGAAATTCACCCTTGGTGAACCCGGCGTGGCGCTGAACGACGTGATGACCGATCTGCAAAAATCGTCCGTGTCCCTGCAAATGGGCATTCAGGTGCGTAACAAACTGGTTGCCGCCTATCAGGACGTGATGTCCATGCAGGTGTAGTTCACCGCTTTTATAATTCTTATTTATTGGGGTTTACAGGCTTTTACGCCTGTAAATCTTTTTTATTGGGTATTATTTCCTACCGCACCTCCCGCGCATTTCCTATAATGTTTTCAGTTAAGCGCAACCTCAGGCGGTAACCGATAACATGATTGACTTTACCTTCAGCAAACCCGACGAGATCGTTAAGTTGCTCTGCGAGCGCTTACGGCAAATGCGTATCGCGCAACAAATGACCCAGGCCGAACTGGCTGGCAGGGCAGGCGTGAGCGTCAACACGGTTTCTAATATGGAAGCAGGGCGTAATATCGCCTTTGAAAGCGTGGTGCGTATCGCGATGGTGCTTGGCCGGGGTAAAGAGCTGGAAGAACTTTTCAAACCGCAGCTTACCACGCTGGACGATTTACGCCGTTACGAAGAAAGCACCAGCCGCCAGCGCATCAAAAAGAGGAACGACCATGCCTGATCGTGTGGATGTTTACTACGAAGGCTGGGGTGAACGCTGGCTGTGGGGGACGCTGGCTACCACGACGGCGCTGAGCGCCCGTCCGGTGATCTTTTTCGAATACAGTCAGGCGGCGCTGACACGCGGCCTTGAGCTGTCGGCCTGGACCTTGCCTCTTAAGGGCGAGCGGCTGCGGCAGGGCTTTCCTGCACATCAACTGGGATTACCCGGCCCGGTTTATGATTCACTGCCGGATGGCTGGGGCATGTTGCTGATGGATCGTCTGTTCAGGCAGCGCGGTTTGAATGCCGCGCGCATTGGGCCGCTGGAGCGGCTGACCTGGATTGGTGATAACGCCATGGGTGCAATGTCTTTTGTGCCTCATCAGGCGGAGGCTACATCGGCGGATGTGGATATTCCGCTGGCGCAGCTTGCCAGTGAAGTGCAGGACGTGCTGGACGGCGAAGGCGGGGAGTTTCTGGCCCGTCTGCTGCAAATGGGCGGCTCTCCCCACGGCGCACGACCTAAAGCTCTGGTCTACCGTAATACCGCCAGCGGCCTTTTCACCACGGCGCAACAGGACGATCTGCAACCCTGGCTGATTAAATTCCCGGCCCGCAGTGAACATCCGGAAGTGTGCGCCATCGAAATGCTCTATGCCGAATGCCTGCGCGAATGCGGCATCGACACCCCTGATACCGAATATTTTTCCCTTCCGGGCGGGCAGGCGGCCTTTGGCAGCCGACGCTTTGATCGCAAAAACGGTATGCGTGTGCCGATGCAAAGCCTGGCGGCTTTTACCGGCGCGAATTACCAACTTGCCGGATCGATGGACTATGTGAACTTTCTGCGCGCCACGCAAGTTTGTACGAACGATGTGCGGGAAAAACAGCGGGCTTTTGAACGCGCCCTGTTCAATATCATCTTTCATAACCGTGACGATCATCCGAAGAACTTTGCTTATCTGATGTCAGCCTCCGGAAAATGGACGCTCGCTCCCGCTTATGACGTTACCTGGTGCGACGGCCCCGGCGGCTATCATCAGATGGATGTGCTGGGCGAGGCGCTGGCTATCCGTCGCGAGCAGATCGATCGCCTGGGTATGCAGGAGGCGGAATTAACGGCAGAGCAAATCAGCGCGCTCATTACCCGGTTTGCGGACGTGGCCAGTGGTTTTACCGCCAGGGCGAAGGCCCGTTTCGCGCGGGAAATAACGCCTCAGACGCTCCGCGATATTCAGGCCAGCATTGATGACAATCTCAGCCGTCTGTAGTGGAAAAACGCCTCCCGCCGTCTGACGGGAGGCGTAACCCTATTTCTGGATCAGATAGCGAATGGTTGGCCCGTCCTGCTGAATGTCCAGCACGGTATAGCCGTGGTTTTGCGCATCCAGCGGAATGTTATTGATCGACTGCGGGCAGTCGCTGACCACTTCCAGAATTTCGCCTTTTTTCAGCTGCGGCATCGCCTCCAGCGTGGCGACAGCCGGGTAGGGGCAGGGTTCGCCCACCATATCCAGACGGTAATCAGGCACGATAGCTTTCATGCTGGCTCCTTAATGGCGACGCGCGCCGCCCGTTTGAAGAACTGTTTTTCCCAGGCCACCATCAGCAGGAATGCCGCCAGCAGCATGGCGTAAGTGACCAGCAGCCCGCCCAGCGGACCAAAGGTGTTAAGCAGGTTGATCTTATCCCAGCTGGTCGCCAGCGGTGCGGACAGGTCGTCCCAGAAATACGCCAGCAGCGTGGAGCCGATCACGTTGCCAAGCCCCACCCACCAGTAGTGCACCTGGCCTTCCACCGCGCGGTACATCCAGCCGGTTTCACAGCCGCCCGCCAGCACAATGCCAAAGCCGAACAGCAGACCGCCCAGTACCGCATTCGGGCCCGCCCACATAATTTTCGGCTCCACGCCCAGTTGCGTGTAGCTGTAGATGCCGATGGCGCTGACCGCCATCCCCAGCACAATGGCTTTTGCCAGATGCGTGCGGCCGGTGATCCACATATCGCGGAACGCCGAGGTAAAGCAGATCTGCGCCCGCTCGATCAGTAAGCCAAAGCCGACGCCGAACAGCATGGCGAGACCCAGCTTTGGCTTATCCATCGCCGTCAGCAAGGCCCAGCCGATCATGCCGACAAATACCAGCATGCCAAGACGAAAACGACGCCGCGCCTGCTCGGGTTTCTGGGTTAACGGCGAGGCGCTGGAGACTTTCTGCATTTTTACCGGGATGCGGAAGACCGGCAGCAGGGTGACGCGCGCGCCAAACCAGGTGCCAACGGCGGTCGCCAGCGCGAAGAACCAGGCGTGCAGGGAGAACTGCGGAATGCCGGTGAAGAAAGCCGCCAGGTTACAGCCCATCGCCAGCCGCGCGCCGAAACCGGCAATAATGCCGCCGACAATGGCCTGCGCGATACGGATGCGGTTACGCGGCATACGCAGCTTAACGTTGTTCGCCCACAGCGCGGCGGCAAAGCAGCCGCCGAACATGCCGATGATCATCATGCCGTCGATACGCGTCAGCGGTGTCCCTTCCAGATGGATCAATTTGTAGTAACCCCACTCTTCGGCATGTACGCCCATCAGTTGTAACAGCTGACCGCCCCAGCGGGTGAATTCGCCGGTGACCGCCCAGAAGGTGCCGGTAATGCCAAAATAGTAGGTGGAGAGGATCCCTGCGGCGATAACGGCAGGGGCGGGGGCCCAGAATTTGATTAACCAGGCCTGTTTGAATTGTTGCCACGACATTGTATTAATGACCTCTGAACTCAGAAGGTTTTAAAAGAAGAGGCGATACTACACGCGTACGCGGGTTTGCAAAGCAGAAAGACCCTTTTATCTGGCAGAGATCAATTTTATGCCGTATCGGTGAAAGGCTGGCAGGGGCAACGCTTTAATGCCACACTGTTTTTTTTCTTCATGAGCAGGATAACAGATGAAAAAAGTAGCAATTCTTGGCGCATTGCTGGCGCTGGCCGGCTGTGCGCAGGTGGAAGATTATCAGGCGGTGGTAAAACATCCCGCCCCGGCGGGGCTTGCCGGTTACTGGCAGTCAAACGGCCCACAGAGCGCGCTGGTCAGCCCGGAGGCGATGGCCAGCCTGATCGTCACCCAGGATGGCGATACCCTCGACTGCCGTCAGTGGCAGCGGGTGATTGCCGTACCGGGTAAACTGATGCTGAGCGGCGACGATCTGAAAAACGTCACCCGTAAGCTGGAAATTTATGGTGTGGAGCGGGAAGGCAACCAGCTGGAGTATGCGGGCATGACGCTTAAACGCGTCGAACGCCCGACCAGCGAATGCGCCGAGGCGCTGGCGAAAAATCCTCTGCCGTCGCCGTTACCCTGACTGACAGGGCAGTGCGGGCGTTCCCCGCGCTGCCCGTTGTGTTACGCAGCCTCTTCTATTACCCACACGCTGACGCTGCCGCCGTTACAGGTGAAGGTGCCTTCGCCCAGGGCGTTGGTAGTGACGCTTTCATCGCGGTTGCCGAGAAAATCCCGCCATACCTTGTTGCCGTAGTTATCCCCGAGACTCAGTGTTTTTTCGCCGTCATCACCATTCGAGAGCACCACCACGCAACCTGGCTCCTCCAGCGTACCGCTGCGGCTGAAGGCGATGCAGTTAGGATGATCGAACCAGAGCGTTTGCACGCCGTGGGCGAAGCGCTGACGGGCGAGGATCAACTGATCCAGCTGGTGGATGATCGGCATATCCACATGATGCACCTCGCCGTCACCGCCGGTATCGTCATAGCTTGCGCCAAACAGATCCGGATAGAACACCGAGGGCACGCCGTTTTCCCGCAGCAGGATCAGCGCGTAGGCGAGGGGCTTAAACCAGGCTTCTACCGGGGCTTCCAGCGCCTGTAGCGGCTGCGTGTCGTGGTTGGCGACCAGCGTCACGGCATGGAAAGGATCGGCTTCCACCAGCGTGCCGGTGAAAATCTGGCTCATGTCGAAATGGCTGCCCTGGAGCGAGGCTTCGTGGAATTTCATGTGCAGTGGGGCATCGAACAGCATGGTTTTACCGTCCACCTGATCGATATACTGTTTCAGCTTATCGACGTCGTGCGACCAGTATTCCGCCACCATAAACAGCGGTTCAGGCGCGACATCCTGCACATGCTCGATCCACTCTTTATAGAACCAGGCCGGAATATGCTTCACGGCATCGAGGCGGAAACCCTGGCAGCCGGTCTGCTCCATCACCCAGCGCGCCCAGTATTTGATCTCTTCCGCCACCGCGGTGTTGCGGAAATCAATGTTCGCGCCCATCAGGTAGTCAAAGTTCCCCAGTTCATCGTCCACCTGATGGTTCCAGCCATCGCCGGTATAGTCATTGACGATTTTAAATACGCCGTCTTCGTCAGGATTTTCGATATGGTCGATGCCGCTGAAGCATTTGTAGTCCCAGACAAAGCGCGAGTACTGGCCCTGACGCACCGGGAAGCTGTAGCGCGTCCAGGCTTCGCATTCAATCACCGCGTCATCAATTTGCGTGCGGTCGTGCTCGTTGACCCGGTTGACGCAAATGGACTCTTTTTCGTCAGCGCCCATTTTATGGTTCACCACCACGTCCAGCAGTACCGCGATATCATTTTCCCGCAGCGCGGCAATGGCCGCCAGCAGCTGAGCTTTATCTCCGTATTTGGTGGCGACGCTGCCTTTCTGCTCGAATTCGCCCAGATCGAACAGATCGTAAGTGTCATAACCTACGGAAAAGCCGCCCGATGCGCCTTTGGACGCCGGGGGAAGCCAGACCATATTGATGCCGATGTCATTGAAACCTGAAGCGCGTTCGGCGATTTCCGGCCAGAGTTTTCCGCCGTCAGGGTAATACCAGTGAAAGCACTGCAATAAGGTGGGGTTTTTCATCTTCCATGCTCCGGTGTGGGGATCAACGAAGTATGGGTGAAAATCAAAAAATGACGCGGGCGCAGTTTATAAAAAACGTCACCCGCCGGTCAGAAGCGGAACTTACAGCTCGCTCGGGAACAGAATATTACCGGAAAGACGTCCATATGCTGAATTCAGGTTGTGCTGGCGGGAGGTTTGTCCCACCAGGGTGCGCAGCTCTTCCATGCGCTGATGTAATAACGTTTTCAACTCGACTTCATTATCGAGGATCTGCCGGAGCAGCGGGCGGACCTGCGCCTGGACGGCAGGTGCCACCTCTCCGGCATCCTGAAACTGCGTCAGTCTTTCCACTGCCGCAATGTAGTTGAGTTCATGTTCAATCAGATCGTCCCAGCGGCCTTCTCTGGCGAGAGTAAGCATACTGCAACTGGCGATTAGTAACTGCTGATAGTGGTGGAGCAACCCGACATGTGCTTCCATTAGAAGGACTCTCGCGCATTAGGATTATTGGGACCAATTTCTTTCCAGGCGTCCGCAATGTTGTTGAGCAAAATTGTGACTTCCTCAATGGCGCTGACGTCATTGTGCAGATTGGCGTGTAAAAGACGTCGTGTCATGTAGTCATACAGGCTGTCCAGGTTTGCGGAGAGCTCACCACCGACATCGTGGTTAAGTCCCGCGCGCAAACCATTGGTGATGATATTGATGGCTTTCGACAGCGCTTGTCCTTTACCGGGAATATCTCCCTGCTCAATCAGAATGGCCGCCTTTTTCATGGCGCTTAACGCGCCGTCAAACAGCAGTACCACAAGTTGATGGGGGCTGGCGCTCAGGACGGCGCTTTCCACGCCGACCGTTGCATAAGCCTGAATTCCCGATTTTGTATACATAGCAAACCTCAATAAATAACTTATGAATTCATCGCGTTAAATTGCTGGGTCAAATAGTTGCCGGTGGAGGTCAGGGAGGAGACCATTTGACTCAGTGCAGTAAACTGCGTTTTGTAACGGGCCATGGTGGCGGTGATCTGTGCGGTAACACGCTCTTTTTGCTCATCCAGCTGTTTCAACGACTTGTTGATACCGTCGGTGGCATTTTTCAGTGAGCCATCAGTACCGAGAATGCTTTTCAGCAGGCTGCTGGTCTGGGTGGCAAAGCCGGTGGTTTTGCCATCGCCGGACAGGAAGCTGATCACGTCCGCCGGTTTTTCGTTCAGCGCTTTATCAAGCTTGGTGCTGTCGACCGTCAGTTTGCCGTTGATATCCTGGGTGATCCCCAGTTGCGACAGGGCGGAGAGGGTGCCGTCGTTAGTCTGGGACGTGGAGAGCATGGAGCGCAGACGCGTCTGGATATTGCGCAGCGTACCGTCGCCCAGCAGATCGCCGTTGCTGGAGTCCTGGCCGGTAGCGGTACCTTTATCAACCGCCGTGTATTTGGTCTGGCTGCCGATAGTGGTTTGCAGCGAGTTATAGGCATCAACGAAGGCGTTAATGGCTGCGGTCATCGGGGCGTTATCTTTAACGACCGTCAGGGTTTCCGGGGTGCCGGTAGTAAGTTTCGTCAGGTTCAGCGTCACGCCTTCCGGCGCATCGGTGATGCTGTTGCTGCTGCGGGTGATCTCAATGTTGTTGATCTTCACTTTCGCGTCGGCAGCGGCAACCTGTTGCGTCATATTGCTTGGGTTAGCGCCGGTGGCGTCATAACCAATGTATTTTGCCAGCTCGCTGTCATTGGTGGTGACGGTCATGGCATTTTTCGTGCCGCTGTCACGGGAGGTCAGCGCCAGGTAATAGCTGTTGTCGTCCGCTTTAATAATGCTGGCGGTGACGCTGCCCTGTTTGGCGTTAATCGCATCACGCACATCCGCGAGGCTGGTTTTATCCGCCGCGAGCGTCACCGTCAGCGGATCTTTCTGGCCCGGCTGCGCGATGGTAATGGTGCGTGAGGCGAGGCTGGAATCGCCCAGATCGGTATCTTTACTGGCCACTTTCGGGCTGAGCAGCGACTGTGACGCCGCCAGCGCAGTCACTTCTACAGAGTACGTCCCCGCAGAGGCACTATTAGACAGCACGGCGCTGAACGCGGTATTAGTGCTGGACACTTTGGCCGAGGCGATAGCAGAGGTATTTTTCAGCGCATCGGAAGCGGTCTGTACTTTATTCAGCGCAGTTTGCACCACGTTCCATGCGGTCAGTTTGGCTTTAAAAGACGTTTGTTGAGAAGTAATAGGGGTTAACTTCGTCTGTTCGGCGGTTTCCAGGTTGCTATATAAAGTATCCAGGTTCAGGTTGGTACCCGCGCCGATTGAGCTTATCGATGCCATTGATTCATCCTTTCTTATTTAGACAATCACTGGATGGTCTATCGGCAGCGACAGCGAAAAGATTAGAGTCTTTTAGAAAAAACAATGGCGGAATAAAGCCCCTCATTAACCGGCAGTTTGCGCCTTTAAAAAAATGATCTTTTTTTCTAAAGGTTGTGGAGGAGCTGTCGATAATCAGGTTGACGGTGAGAAAACCGTAGGCGGAAGCCTGAATCTGATAACTTTTTCAAAGGAATACCATCATGGCTGTTATTAATACTAACACCCTGTCGCTGATGACTCAGAACAACCTGACTAAATCTCAGTCTTCTCTGGGCTCCGCGATCGAACGTCTGTCTTCTGGCCTGCGTATCAACAGCGCAAAAGATGATGCTGCTGGTCAGGCGATTGCAAACCGCTTCACCTCTAACATCAACGGCCTGACCGTTGCTGCCCGTAACGCGAACGACGGTATTTCTCTGTCGCAGACTGCTGAAGGCGCGCTGAGCGAAATCAACAACAACCTGCAGCGTATCCGTGACCTGACCGTTCAGGCGCAGAACAGCTCCAACTCCGCATCCGACGTTGACTCCATCCAGGCTGAAGTTAACGAACGTATGAAAGAAGTTGACCGCGTAACCAAACAGACCGACTTCAACGGCATCAAAGTGCTGAACACCGGTTCTGGCTCCAGCACCTACAACTTCCAGGTTGGCTCTAAAGATGCCGAGCAGATTGGTATCGAAATCAGCTCCAGCGACAGCTTCAACCTGGCATCTGCTGGCGTGACGGGCGCAGCGGGTACCCTGAACACCAAAGCTATGGTTTCCGGTACCGATACTGTTAACGGCAATGCCCGTACGACTGAAGCTGTTGGCTTCGACGTACTGAAAGGTAAAGTGACCGGCGGCGTATCTGGTGTAGCAGCAGGTAAAACTCCGCTGGCAGACATCGATGCGGCAATCAAATCTGTTGACTCACAGCGTAGCCTGCTGGGTGCATCTCAGAACCGTTTCGAGTCCACCATCACTAACCTGAACAACACCGTGAGCAACCTGTCTTCCGCTCGCAGCCGTATTCAGGATTCCGATTACGCAACAGAAGTATCGAACATGTCCCGCGCGCAGATCCTGCAGCAGGCTGGTTCTTCCGTACTGGCTCAGGCCAACCAGGTTCCGCAGACCATGCTGTCCCTGCTGCGTTAATTCG
This sequence comes from Enterobacter sp. K510, assembly GCF_055804875.1. NCBI lineage: Bacteria > Pseudomonadati > Pseudomonadota > Gammaproteobacteria > Enterobacterales > Enterobacteriaceae > Enterobacter > Enterobacter sp. K510. The sequence continues at coordinate 330,227 of NZ_JBNRLQ010000002.1, forward strand.
CAATTTAGCTTTATGCAAAAAGCGCCGTTTATCGGCGCTTTTTTTATTTTTACGCGCAGAAATAATCAAAATAAATCGACGTAAAGGCTAAAGCTTCTGCATCACGTGTCGATAACATTATTGAAGGCGATGAGGCCGTTGGGCACATGCCGAAATAGCATTAACACTATTAATTAAGGATAAATACCATGGCAGTGATCAACACCAATACCTTGTCGCTGATGACTCAGAACAACCTGACTAAATCTCAGTCTTCTCTGGGCTCCGCGATCGAACGTCTGTCTTCTGGCCTGCGTATCAACAGCGCAAAAGATGATGCTGCTGGTCAGGCGATTGCAAACCGCTTCACCTCTAACATCAACGGCCTGACCGTTGCTGCCCGTAACGCGAACGACGGTATTTCTCTGTCGCAGACTGCTGAAGGCGCGCTGAGCGAAATCAACAACAACCTGCAGCGTATCCGTGACCTGACCGTTCAGGCGCAGAACAGCTCCAACTCCGCATCCGACGTTGACTCCATCCAGGCTGAAGTTAACGAACGTATGAAAGAAGTTGACCGCGTAACCAAACAGACCGACTTCAACGGCATCAAAGTGCTGAACACCGGTTCTGGCTCCAGCACCTACAACTTCCAGGTTGGCTCTAAAGATGCCGAGCAGATTGGTATCGAAATCAGCTCCAGCGACAGCTTCAACCTGGCATCTGCTGGCGTGACGGGCGCAGCGGGTACCCTGAACACCAAAGCTATGGTTTCCGGTACCGATACTGTTAACGGCAATGCCCGTACGACTGAAGCTGTTGGCTTCGACGTACTGAAAGGTAAAGTGACCGGCGGCGTATCTGGTGTAGCAACAGGTAAAACTCCGCTGGCAGACATCGATGAGGCAATCAAATCTGTTGACTCACAGCGTAGCCTGCTGGGTGCATCTCAGAACCGTTTCGAGTCCACCATCACTAACCTGAACAACACCGTGAGCAATCTGTCTTCCGCTCGCAGCCGTATTCAGGACTCCGACTATGCAACAGAAGTATCGAACATGTCCCGCGCGCAGATCCTGCAGCAGGCTGGTTCTTCTGTACTGGCTCAGGCCAACCAGGTTCCGCAGACCATGCTGTCCCTGCTGCGTTAATTTGATTGGAAGAGGCATCTGTGGATGCCTCCGGAAGATAAAAAGCCCCTACCAATTTGGTCGGGGCTTTTTTATTTATCTCAGCATGGCTGCATTTGTGGTCAGTGAGATCCACTCTCATAGCAAGCTTTGTGGCGACTGATAATGTCTACATCCGTAGGCCGAGAAAGCCGGAAGCGTAAGTAATCCATGTCGAGCAATAGCGCGTAAGGCACCAGATAAGCAAATAAATAATAGTAGAGGCGTCTGCACTTCTCATCTTCATCCGGCGCATCGGCGATGAACCTGAAAGGACTCTCGCCCAGCAAGGTAATTGTCTTGTTATGTAAAAGGGCTTCGAATCCCACGCCAGAATTAACGGTCACGATATGGCGGCAGTTGGCAATAAATTGCGTGCTGTCAGGGGATACATCAAGGGCAAAAGAGGCTTTTGGGTTTGGTGTAAACAATGCATACGGATGCGGTCGAACGAGAATTTTTTCGGGCGCGCTACGATATTTAACCCGCATATATTCCAGCAAGGTAAAATTATTATAAGAATTACCGTAGGCCACAAGATTTGAATCATTTTCTACCTGCAGGGCAACGCCAATATCATACTGAGGTACAGCCTCTGAACATTGCAGTCCACGGGCAAAATAACGCCTGAGTTCGTCAACAGACATCGTCTGCTTGCACTCCGGGGGGGCAATTTCATAACGACTTTCTGCTTCTGCCGAGCCATTAACCCCCTTGAAATCCATAAAAAAGGTCAGGGCATAATCAGGTAGGCGCAACGAACCTTGTTCAAAATGCACCACCGGAATATTAAGTTCCTGGGCTGCATGATTAAGCGAGGCGCAGTTGTTCCAGATCAGCACAGCTTCGAGATCGTTAAGCGAAGAAAGAATCGTATGGATTTTATCATGCAATGGATCAATATTTTCCGTTAACCATGCCCGGTAGAATTCTGTTGGATTGGGGTATTCTTGTAACTGTGAGTCAAAGAGATCATCGTCCAGCAGGGTAAATTCGCACTGATCCAGTTGGCTCTTCTCTGGCAGTGTATAACCATGTTTTATCTGGTTATGGGCTTTAGGTTCCCAGCGATGTTTTTGTTCCCAGTAAGAAACCGGTTGAAAATAAGCTTTACTGAGAATGAAGTGTACAGGTTCTTTTACCGTGGATAAGACCTTGTAAAAAAACCATAAATCCGGTGCCTCATGACCGCGGAAAGGCCAGGGAGATAAAAATACGGCTATCATAGGCGTGCGTTGCATCCCTTACTATTTGGCAAAGTGACAGTAATAAAGCGATTCTACGTGTCTTACTGCCCCGCTAAAGCCCGAAATAACCTCTTTTTTGGCTGTGTTACTTTAGGATAGTGACGCTGCTGTACAGCGATGATGGTGGTTCATGCCGACCAGGCGTCCTGCAATCATTGGATTTAAGCCTATTTCCACAATCTGTTTTCTCCCTCAAAAAACTCACAATCCCGCACAATGCAGTATCACCTTTTTTGCCTATTCGCGGGTAAAAGCAGGATAAGCCTGCCGCCTGCATTGAGGATGACAGATGCCAAGCATATTAATCAGCGTGGACAAGTTTGATGTATGGTCTATGCATGCCATTGAAACAATAGATATTATCGAAATTTTGCTGGCAAAAGGCTGGCGCGTAGACGTCATAAGTTCCGTTGCAGGTAAACGATTAGCCCAGGACATCAGTCGATTTAGGGCGACAGAAAGATTCACTCTTATCACTGATTCCCATGGCGATTTATCTGCACAATACGATGCGATCTGGATTTACCGTGGATATTTCAGCAATAAGTTGTTGAATGCTATTGCTGACGGACAGCTTGCCGGACCGATGATCTTTCGTCATTTCTGCGATTATAACGACCTGTATATCCCCTGGGGCGCACAACTGGAAAATGCGTTCGCTTCGCTTACATTGGGGTTATCAGCACGAACGAACACCATCTTACTACAGACAGGCATAACTCCTTCACAATTACAAACCCTGCCGTGGACCGTACCGGATAGCTTCAGCACATTTTCTGTGGTGCGTCATGCTGAAAGGCCCACCAGAGTACTGTATGTTGCTGAAGAGATGGTGTCAGAAATTTATGAAGTGCAACAACAGGCAGAGAAGGCGGGTATCGCGTTTGAGTGGTTTGACCTTTCTGATCCGTTGCAAAATATTCTTCCGGACTGGCTGGCAAACTATGATGTAGTTATTGGCAATCAGGACATCGTTCCGAAAGCGCTGGCGCTTGGCATTCCAGTTTTTTTAGTCAATGGAAGCTATGTGGAAGGTTATCTGAATGACGATAACCTTGATATACATGAAAATGACCATTTTTGCGGTGTGACGTTAAGATACTGCCCCGATGCAGAAGAGTGGATCACCCTTTTGCGAGAGGGTTTTCCGGCCGCCTCCGCCTGGAGTCGCGCGCAGCGGAAAATGGTGGCACAGCGGTGGAGCCTGAATCTTGCTCTTGAAAAAATCCTCCATGCACCTCTGCACACTAAATTACGTGAGCTTGATGAAAAGAAACGTTACGCTCTGAATTTCCATAGCAAAGCGATTCTGGCTCAACAAGCACCTCTATATTCCATGTCTCGCTGGCTCGACGATCGAAAGCTGACGCCAGCACGCCGTAATGCCTTACTTGCGATGATTAATGTTCACCCTACGGTGGGAAGTATCGGCGTTGTGATTCTGGACACCTCTGCAGAAGCATCAGAATGTGAAAAAACGTTGCGTTCTGTTCAGTCACAATCGCTGGCGCCTGCCAGTGTGGTGACACTGGCTCTGACTGCAGCGGATATTCAGCGGTTTAACGACCAACTGGCTACATCGACAGCCGATGCAATGGTGGTTATCCCTGCCGGGTTTATCCTACAGGATGATGCTTTATTGCGCTTTGCGGAGCACCAGATACGTTTTCCTGAGGCCTGTCTGTTGTACGGCGATGAAATGGTTCGCGGAAAAGATGATGAGCCAGATATGATCCTGCGTCCGGAGGTAAATATTGATTTGCTTCGGAGCACTCCTTACATTGGTCAGGTCTTGCTCTTTTCGCGTGAAATGGCCAGCCATGTTGGAGGTCTGGATGCACGTTATCTTCATGCGCCTTTCATAGATTTAGTGTGGCGTTTCGTTGAGCAAAGAGGTATCGCTGCGCTTGCGCATATTCCAGAAGTGCTGGTGGAAAATCCTTCGTTACCCTCGCGCTGGAGTGAGTCTACTGCGGTACAGAATGATTGCCAGAATAGCCTGCTTGCACATCTGCAACGATTAGGTATTGCCGCCACGCTTGAAACCGGTTTTACCGCCGCTATAAAGCGTGTCCGCTACCACTGGGACGTTACTCCGCTTATTTCAATTATTATCCCAACCCGGGATCGATTTGCATTGCTTAAACGCTGCATAGAAAGTTTGATGGAGAAAACCCGGTATACCCATTATGAACTGTTAGTGGTTGATAATGGCTCAGTGGATGACGATGCCTGTCGATTCCTCAACGATTTGGCCGCGCTGGAACTGGAGCAGGTCAGGATCCTTCGTTACGATGCGCCATTCAACTTTGCCGAGATCAATAATGCAGCCGCCCAACAGGCACGGGGGGACGTGCTGCTATTTTTAAACAACGATTGTGAAATTATCGACAATGACTGGCTCAATGCCATGCTTGAACATGCGCTGCGCCCGGAAATCGCGCTGGTTGGCGCACGCCTCGAATATCATGATGGTCGCATCCAGCATGGTGGGTACTTGACTGGTGTGCATAATGGCGTGGAGGCGGTTTTCGAAGGGCAGGCAAGCAACAGCGCGGTATTCCAGCATTACTTGCACACACCGCGTAATCTTACGGCGGTTAGCGCATCCTGCATGATGGTCAGGAAAGAGGTCTTCTTTTCGTTGAATGGTTTCACCCAGGAAACCTATCCACTTTACTTTGCCGATGTTGATTTTGGTCTTCGTGCGCAACAGCAGGGTTATCTCAACGTCTGGACACCCTATGCTCGCGTCAAGCATATGGGGGGCGCCACGCGGCTGTTAGGGCAAAAATACAATGTGCAGGAACGTCCGGAGCGGCATGATTATGCTGCGCTGCGTCGGGACTGGCAGCAACAGCTTTTGAGCGATCCTTCTTATCATCCGCGGATGCAAAAGGCCGGTAAACCTTTTACGCTTAGTGACAGCACCGCACGTTTTAATCCGCCTTTACCGGGCAGACCTTTACCGGTGATGCTGGCGCACCATGTGAACTGGCACGGTGGCGGGCATCATCGTGTTGTGCAACCCTTCAAAGCGATGGAAAGTCACAGCATGCTGGAAGGCGGGTTAATCAACAGTATTCCTGGATTTATGGAAGCGGCACAGCTGCAGCCAGATGTGATTTTACTTCAGCTGATAACCGGAAGTCGCTTCCCTGAGATCGTCAGTCAATTACGTGAGGTCACCCACGCCAGGATAGCATTGGAATATGACGACTATTTACTCAATGTGCCCCTTAAGAACGGTAACCGGCAAGATTTTCCACAGCACATGATTAAGAGTTTCCGTAAAGTGATGGAGAGCGCAGACTGGATCGTTGTATCCACCCCACCGCTGGCCGAGGCATATAGCCGCTTTCATCATGACATACGCGTTGCGCAAAACCGACTTGCACCCGATCAGTGGGGGCATTTGCTCAGTCAGCGAGGCAGTGGTAAAAAACCCCGTGTCGGTTGGGCTGGCGGCAGCACTCATGCTGGTGATTTACAAATACTCATACCGCTTATCAAAGCGCTTGAAGGCCAGGTTGAGTGGGTATTTATGGGAATGAAACCACAAAATGTACAGTGCGAATTTCATCCAGGCGTGCCGTTTGAAATGTACCCGGAAAAACTTGCCAGTCTTAATCTGGACTTAGCGCTGGTTCCACTTGAAATTAACCAGTTTAACGAATGTAAAAGTAATCTACGTTTGCTGGAAATAGGGACGTGTGGTGTGCCAATTATTGCGACAGATGTTGAGCCCTATCGTTGCGGATTACCCGTAACGCTTGTCGAGAACCGATTTAAAGACTGGATGAAGGCCATTCAGGCTCACCTTGCCGACGCCAGCTGGCGTAACGCGCAAGGTGATGCTTTGCGTGCCGCGGTCCACCAGAACTGGTATCTACGGGATGAGGGGCTTAATGACTGGCGTGATGCGTGGCTGAACGCGAGGAATTAAGAGAATGAAACCGGATACCAGGCAGGTATCCGGTTTTTTTTAGTTCGGCAACCAGCAGCGCGCATGCGCGATAAGATTTTCACCCTCAAGCATACCTGATTCACTGACTTGACCTTTCAATTGATCGCCCAGGCGATAATTTTCTTCCAGGTCGCTTAAATGCATTTCAATGGCTTCTCGCCAGCTTTTCAGACGGTTATCGACGCGAGTTGCCTGGAGACTATTTTGCAAGCTGATAAGGTTGCTGCAAATAACAGGTATACCACAGATGCCATATTCAAGTAATTGAACAGGGCTCATATTGCGGTTCAACAGGCTGTCTGACAACGGCATAAGCGCCAAATCCAAATTGAGAGACGCTAATTTGCGCGGATAATTCAACGGGGTAACTGCGGCATGGAATTCAGATACCCAGGGACGCAGTGAGGTGGGGCAGTATCCGTAAAATATCCATTCCACACGGTCATGTAACTGACTAACGAGTTTGTGAATAATATCAAGATCAACGTTATTTTCTGCGCTACCTGACCAGCCAATGCGCGGTTTTTTTCCTTTGCCACGCAGGCTTGTTAATCCCTTCCAAAGGGTTGGAGAAAGCCTGTCAGGCATGACCCGTATATCAGTATGGAATCCGGCACAACTTTCAGCCATAACTTCACTGCTTACCACCAACCGATCCACCTGAGCGATCGTAGCGCGTAACTCGTGCAAAATATTTTTAGGCAGGGTAGCGCGCGCCGTAGCACTGGCAGGCAGGGCGGGTAAAAAATCTTCCAGGTCAAAGACGGTGAAAGCAGCGGTGATCTTGCGTTGTCGCTGGAGCCATTCCTGTACAAAAGGAGAGATTTGATGCTGCAAAATAAGGGATGACGGCGCATACCGTGCTATTTCTGCATAATGACAAGCGCGAAAATTATTCTGACCATCAATAACGGTGGCCTCACGCATCAACGTTAAAGGCCAGGCAAGTCGTTTCAGGCTGGGTTGATGATGGCTGAGCGGGAAGGTCATAACCGTGGGTAACGGTTTCCAGTGCAGCGGCTGCCAGCTATTCTGGTCTTCAACAGCAAACTGAAAACCTGCACCGTCCAGCGAGAGATTCGGGTTGTAGGAAGGATCATTGGCGATAATAGGCAGCCACTTCTGATACATCACGTCTTGTTCACCAGCAAAACGCAGACGTTTTTTCTCCTGGGTTGTTTTGTCGACTTTTTTCTGACTGACACTGCCTTCATGCATCACAACGGCGTGAGGGGTCCAGACGGTTAAATAACCTGCTTCACGAACCTTCAGGCATAAATCGACATCGTTATAGGAAACCTTGAAATTCTCCTCATCCAGACCGCCAACCTGCTCGTAAACCGATTTTCTTATCAGAAGGCAGGCCGCAGTAACAACCATATAGTTCTGATCGATAAGTAAACGGTTCATATAACCCGCACGTGTATTTTCATAGTCAATAAAGGGATGATCTGCTGGGCCACGCAGCCCCATAACCACCCCTGCATGCTGAATGTTACCGTTTGGGTAAAGCAGTTTTGCACCAGTAATGCCAACCTCAGGACGCATACCATGATTAAGTAAATTATCGAGCCAAAGGTTTTGTATAATTGCGGTATCGTTATTCAGTAATACCAGGTAATCCCCACGAGCTTCCTTTGCCGCCATATTATTGATAGCAGAATAGTTAAATTGATGAGGATAACTCAATACCCGGATACGTTGTGGATCGATGGTGGCGATGCCAGCCAGCCATTGTTGGGCTTCGGGCGTTTCACTATTGTTATCGACAATCAAAATCTCGTAATTGGCATAACTTGTTTTTTCCAGCAGGCTGGTAATGCAAGGAATTAAAACAGCCAGCTGATCTTTGGTTGGAATAATAATTGATACCAGCGGCTTTTCCTGATGCTGATACTGCAATGCATAAATTCCATTTTGCGTAACGTCAATCTGGCCTTGCGGGTAACCACGATTGAATAAATGCTGGCGCAGAATGTTAATTTCCTCAGGCTGCGTCATAACATTCAGAGCGTTACCTAATACTAGCGGCTCGGGTAAATGCCCTGCGAACTGGACTCCTTTTTGTTCTATCAGCCTGACAATGTAATCGAACTGCCACGCATGCTGATACTGGGTATTAAATCCGCCTGATTGAAGCAAAGTATCAAGTCGAAATATCCAGTGGCGCGCCATTTCGGCTGGATAACTTAACAGCAGATCCAGGTTGAAGTCCGGGCGCAAGGCAGTTCCAACGATTTCATCATTAGACTGATAAAATTCATCACCATAAATAGCATCGCATCCTGACGCGTTTTCCAGCGCAAGGTCGAACATCAACATTCCACTTTCAAGAATAGTTTCACCTGCATCAAGAAACAGTACCCAGTCACCAGACAATGTTGTTAGTAAAGTATTAATAGTCTCTATTCGGCGATCGTAGGGGGTGAAAACAAGCGGGATATTCTCAATGGCAGGGAGTTCGACATCGCAGAGAATGACAGGACGTAACGTAATGCCAAAACCATGATACGCTGATATGCTGGCAATTGTTTTATGCGTTGCAGTGGTATCTGCGCCACGTTGCGTAATAAAAACGAGCAATGTTTGATGGGTATCACGTTGACGCTGAAAACTTTCGACCAAAGGGCGATGGAAGGCAGGCAATGTTCGGCCACTTAACCACTGGCTGATTTTATCCGACTGAAAACGTTGCTTTGAAATCTGCGTGGAGTTGAGCATGCCCTGCAAAATATTGTATTGCTCCAGTTGGTCAGGAGCGCTCATCGGGGCCACTTTTACCAGCACATTTTGCTCTTTATTACCTTTATACCAGCCCAGTTCGCGTATCACCTGCGGCATTCGTGTATAGGTTGTGTTTACCATCGCCTGGTAGCGGGGATTAGTTGCCAACTGGCTACTTTGATTTTCGGAAACACGAAACTCCGCTAACGTTTCAGAAATGAATGCCAGATTACCGTTGCGTAAAAGTTTGAGGTAAAGCGTCATATCAGCAAGGAATGGCATTTCTTCACCCTTCAACTTGAAGAGTTCGCCACCAAATGCAACCAGGTCATCGCGATAACAGAGAACGGTGCTGGGTTCGCCGATGAAGTTGATAAGGTAGTCGGCAAAAAAGGCAATGGTGTCGTCACCATTCAGGATGACATCACAGGCAAAAGGAAAGGCGGTGGCATTAATGTCGAACAACGGGTGGCCCTGTTCATCAATTCGTAATCGTCTGCATGAGGCAAGACGATTTCCAGGGGCTGATTCCAGGGCGTTCACCAGCTGGCTAATACAATTTTTATAAATAATATCATCATCATATAAAAACTTTACGTATTTGCCCTGCGTTTCACGCAGGCAACGTAAAACATTGTTCACCTCGCCGAGGCGCCTCTCATTTTTGAAATATTTGATGGTTGAATGCGGCTCAGCAGCCATGCGTTCACTGAGCAGTCGAATAGTGTCATCGCGGCTGTCATCGCAGATAATGATTTCACAGTTTGGCCAGCTTTGATCGAGGGCGCTGCTTAAGGCGGTTTCAAAAAATTCAGGGTTATAAGCAGGGATGATTATACTCACCAGGGCATGTTCGTTCATTATTAGTCCGTTTTAAGGTCCGCTAGGGATGATTGCCTGTTAATGTAAGAAATTTGCCATAGTGAAGGGGAGAATCAGTGGCGAAATATCCGCGTTTTTCACACTCTGTTTAGGGGATAGCGCTTAATTAGCACTGAAAATGCCAGTTGTTTTACCGATTAGCTCTCCGCCCGGCTCGCTATGATAAAGTATTCCTCATTATCAGCAGGCTTACCATGGGCAATAACATCTTCGTGACCAGTCCTTTACTTCCCCCTCTTGAGGAGTTTATGCCCTACCTGGAGAGAATCTGGGGGAATCGGATCCTGACCAACGGTGGGGAGTTTCATCAGGAACTGGAGGATGCGCTGGCCCGCTATCTGGGCGTTAAACATGTTTGCCTGTTTTCAAATGGGACGTTAGCGCTGCTGACCGCATTGCAGGCGCTGCGCGTTACCGGGGAAGTGATCACCACACCATATTCCTTTGTCGCAACGTCGCATACGCTATTGTGGAATGGGTTAACGCCGGTGTTTGCAGATATCGATCCGCGTACGTTTAATATTAATCCTGAGCGTATTGAAGAACTAATCACGCCACAGACAACGGCTATCATGCCGGTTCACTGTTATGGCATCCCTTGCGACGTGGAGAAGATCCAACAAATCGCTGATATTTATGGTTTAAAAGTGATTTATGATGCGGCGCATGCATTTGGTGTGCGTCAGAACGAGACAAGCATACTCAATCATGGCGATCTGTCGGTACTGAGTTTCCACGCGACAAAAGTATTTAATACTTTTGAAGGTGGCGCGATTATTTGCCACGACGAGCGTACCAAGCAACGGATTGATTATCTTAAAAATTTTGGATTTGCCGGTGAAACGCGAGTTGTCGCGCCGGGTATTAATGCCAAAATGAATGAGGTCGAAGCGGCATTCGGTCTGCTTCAGTTGCAATATATTGATGGTGCTCTGGCGGCACGTTCAGACATATCAGAACGTTATAACGAGGCGTTAAAAGATATTCCAGGCATCGCTTTCTTTGAAGCAAAGAATAGTTTTGAGTGGAATTACGCCTATTATCCTGTGCTGATTGAAAGTGACTATCCATTAAGTCGTGATGCCCTTTATGAGGCGTTAAAATCTGACCAGGTATATACGCGTCGATATTTTTATCCGCTTATCAGTTCATTTGCGATGTATCGCCATTTGCCCTCCGCCGCTCCAGATAAATTGCCGGTTGCCACAGTCCTTGCAGATAGGATCCTCTGCCTGCCAATTTATCCAGATTTGAGTATTGAAGATCAAGAACGGGTTATCGCGCTTATCAAGCATTATTCGCAAAACCCAGTGTCTATTGCTCTGTCCCCTCGGCAGGTAGCCTAAGGGGTTACCGTCTTGTTGCTATGACGCGAGTCAGCATGGCGACCAAATCATAGCCGTCCCAGTGCAGTGAAAAATCAAGGGTGCGACCCAGTGGGACAATGCGATCAACCCCCCGGTGTCCGGTGGCCAGCCAGTTATCCAGTGCTTCAGGCGAGACGCCAAACGTCGCCAGCGTTTGACAGCGGCTATGGCAAACCGGGTTAATCTCGTCAAGAGACTGCGCGACATACTCCATGAAAAAGCCACAGTTACCACGCCAGTCGAGGGTATTTTCCGTCAGGGTGGACAGTTCAACCCGCATGATGCGATGTTGCGCCCCGGAGACATTTTTCGCACCGTCAAACTGTGAACTGACTAAGTACAGTTGAGCCAGTTTATTGACTGCTGAGATGGGTTCAGATGTATAGCGGCTGGCGGCCAGCGCCTCAAAATGTTGCCAGAACAGTTTGCGTCCCTGTTCGACGTTCTGTCCCTGCCAGACGACCAGAGCCGGAGAGGTACAGGCGTTTTGATCGTTAAGCAGGGTATCGTTATAAAACGCCTGTGCCAGTTGCGCTTTTTCAGTATGTTCCAGATAACGGTCAGCATTGATAACCGCGATGGAATAGCGGTCGGCAAAAGCAATATCAAGCGCACGGGGAGAAAGCGGCGAGCGGCGCACCTGTGCAATGGTTTCATCGCCGCCCCAGATGATGCGCGTATCGCATAAGGCAGAAAGTGCATCATTAATGTGCTGCTGTCGATCGTAGCGCACAAGAATAATGCGCGGACGCATTATCGGATGTTTCTCCAGCGCGCTTTTCAACAGTCGTACTGCTATCGCCGTCTGTGGGTGATCGCGACCCGGTAAGCGTACAACGTTCGCATTACCGGTTAATAATCCGACCATCAGCGAATAAGCAAAATTTACCGCCACGTTGCCAGGCGCAATATGAATCGCCATGCCTCGTCCGTAACGATACGCGGTGGGGATGCTCTCAGTCTGCATACGGGTAATGGACGCGCTACGGCACCAGAATCCCAGACTAATCACATCCGGCCAGGCTTTCGCGTCGCTGTCACCCAGCGTCAGGCGTGAGAACGTATCAAGAAAAGCGATAACGTCCGGTGCGAAAGGCGGCAGTGCCTGTAGCGCAGACATACCACGCAAAAGAGCGTCGTCTCCCAGTACGAAATCAAGTCCGTTAAAATTGTGCTGCATAGGTATCACTACATCCCCGTAATTCGGCTTTTTTCAGCCGTCCCAGAATGCGGAAGTATTTGCCTTTTCGTCCGCAGGCGCAGTCATCTTCCCCGAGAATCACGCCCTCATCTTCGGTGAGCAATGAATGTCCGGGATAGGATTCTGGCAGCAGGGATAACACCTGAATAATGCCAGGCTGACCCTGTGGCGCGACGGAGAAGTCAACCGGATCGCGGATAATAACCTCCGAGAAAATCGACGTGTGCAGATGCCCGTGCTCGCACTGCATGTAAATGCAGCCGGTCTGCTCGACCATGCCGTAATAATCATGTACCGCAGGCAAGGCGCAAACGTCATGCAGCCGTTGTGCAAAAACCTCGGGCGTGACGGCTTCGTTTTGCAGCTTTTTCCAGCCTCCGCCGTGGATCAACAGCGCATTACTGAGATCAAGGGACTTGCCGCTTGCTTTTAGGGGCTGATAAAAATGCTGCCAGACCATAAAGGTGAAGCCGAAAAGCAGGATCCGCTTACCCTGGTGCTTGTGTAAAAAGGCTTCAATTGCCGGCAGGTTGAGCGCCATGTCCTCGTCCAGCGCCCAGGCACGGTCGCTACCAAAGAGCGAAAAACCCAAAATTCCCGCGCCACGGGCAGAAAATTGCAGACGATCTTTTAGCACCGCGGGTGAATCAATGATCAGCAGAGGTAAACGTCCGGCCCCAGTGAACTGGCTGACAATTTTAACCAGCGTTTTTTGCTGGTGCGTCGCAGTGGCTTTATCCAGATAAATGCGTGAAACCTGCTGCCCTGTGGTACCGGATGACGTCATGGTTTTCACAATATCGCTGTCCGGTACGCTTTTCAGCGTTAAGGTTTTGAACAGTGAAACCGGCAGAAATGGTAATTCGGTAACATGGTCGAGCTTCGCAGGGACAAATGACTGGGCGTCGAGCATACGGCGATAGGCTTCGCAATGGGTGTAATGATGCCCGGTGAGTTCACGCAGTCTGGTGAGTTGCAGGGCATGTTTTTCATCGCGGGCGAGTGAATAGGGGGCCTGCGCTAAAATCGCTTCAAACGGAAGGGACATGATCTTTCAGCCTGTGATAAAGCGTCTTGCCAGCAGCGTTTTTGGGTATCTCATTAAGTGTGATAACGCGAAACGCGGAATGATGGAGCTGGCTTTTCTGAGCAGCGTGCTGTTTCACCGCCACTTCAAAAGCGGCATCGGTAATAAAGATACACAGCAAGTCATCGCGCCCGTCGCAGGCGCAGGCCAGCCCTGAAAACGCGGATTTAAGCAGGGCTTCCATTTCGTCGAGGCCGACGCGGTTGCCAAAAATTTTCAAAAAGCGCTTTTTACGACCGACAATGGTGTAAAAACCCTCGGGGTCAACGCGGGCAATATCACCGGTATGAAGCGTCCCGTTAAAGGTATCGCCCAGCGCCAGATCGTCACCGCATTCCGCGTAGCCAAGCGCCACATTCTCACCGCGATACACCAGTTCACCGTCTGTATCAGGCTTGGTAATAATGCCGCCATGTTCATCAAGCAACAAAAACTCCCCGCCGGGGATAGGCTGACCGATAGTGCCGTTTTTGCGTTGTGCAAATTCCGGTGCGAGCCAGGCCATGCGCGATGTGGCTTCGGCCGCGCCGTACATCACCACAAAACGCTTACCGTGCTGTTCCGCAAAATCGGTAAATTCCTTCACCAGGGCGGGAGCCAGTTTTCCGCCAGCCTGGGTTAGCGTGCGCATTTCGGGAAGATCCATACGCATAAATCGCAGTTTTTTCAGCATTTCCCAGGTATAGGGTACACCGGCAAGTGAACTCGCCCGTTCATCGCGCACGAACTGCCAGAATTCACGCTGCATAACGCTGGCACCCGTCAGCAGCAAGGTAGCCCCTGCACTCAGGTGGCTATTGACGATCGATAAGCCATACACGTAATTAAGGGGCAGGCTGACCAGCCCGCGTTCGCGGGACGTTATAGCGAGACAGGACGCAATACGGGTTGCGTTGCTTTGCAGATTGCGTTGACTCAGGCGCACCAGCTTAGGACTGCCGGTGGAGCCAGAGGTGGTCATCAGCAGCGCCAGATCATCATGCAGTGTGAAAGGGGACAAGCCGGTCGCATGCAGCTGGTAAGTGCCGCCTTTGTCGTGCCACAAAAACGCGGGGCGGTAGGTGTCGATAAGTGACGTCATCAGCGTGTCGTCAAGATCGCTGTCCAGCATCAGCGCGACCGCATTTTGTTTCAGGCACGCCAGATACCCGATCACCGCGTCGCAATGGTTTTTGCAAAAAACAAAGACCAGCGCACGGTTCGGGATCGACTGCGCCAGTGTCTGCACGCGGTCTGTGAGCTTGCCCCAGCTAAGCGTCAGCCCACGGGCGTCCACCAGTGCAGGATGATCGGGCGAAACCGTTTCAGTGTGCCAGAACGCCATGATTTACAACGCACCCAGTATGCGTGTGGTCAGCTGCGCCGCGGTTAACCCGCTTTGCTCCAGCATCCAGCCATAATCGCCTGCATGGGGATAGCCCTGAGGAATACCGACGATCAACTGCTTTGGCCGATGCGCTTCGCCGGCGAGAAATTCTGCGACTGCACTGCCCAGCCCACCCGTCACGCTGTGTTCTTCTGCCGTGACCAGCAGTTTTTTATCAAGGTGTCGCGCGAGGGTCGCCTCATCGAGCGGCTTGATGGTATGCATGTCGATCACGGCGGCGTCTACACCCTGATCCGCCAGTTGCCCGGCGGCGGTCAGCGCTACATGTACCATACTACCGGTGGCGATAATGGCGATATCCCGGCCTTCACGCAGGGTGATCGCTTTGCCCGGGATCAGTTCAAAATCTTCTTTATAAACAATCGGTGCGCGCATCCCACCCGTCAGCCGCAGGTAAACCGGCCCCGCATGTTCAAAGGCTGCCTTGGTCATTTTCACCGTAGCTGTACAGTCGGCGGGAGAAAAAATAGTGATATTGGAAACCGCGCGCAGCATCGCCAGTTCTTCAATGCCGTGATGCGTCGCGCCGAACATGCCGGTTGCCAGCCCGGAGGCCAGACCCACCAGCTTCACATTTTCCTGCATATAGCCGAGATTCAGGCGTACCTGTTCGGCAGCCCGCAGGGTCAGGAAGTTGGGGAACGAGGTGACAAAAGGGACAAAGCCGCTGGCGGCAAGACCTGCGGCAACACCGACCATGTTCTGCTCGGCGATCCCGGCGTTAAAGAAACGCGCAGGCAAGGTGGTGCTAAAGCGGTCGAGACCGGAGGATTTACACAGATCGCCGGAAAGTGCCACGATGCTTTCGTGCTCGTGCGCCATTTCCAGCAGCGTCATGCCGAAGGTGCCGCGTGAGCCGAGCATGGACCAGGAACGAATCGTTGCGGGTTTAAACTCAGGCATACGGCCCCCCGTTAAGTTCATTCAGCGCATCGCTGAGCTGTTGCGCAGAGAGGCGATTGCGGTGGAATTCTTTATTGTTTTCCATAAAGGAGACGCCTTTACCTTTGACGGTATCGGCGATGATAACTTTCGGTTTACCGTGATGCGGTGCAGCGAAAGCGTTCATTAATGCCTCCTGATTGTGTCCATCACAGACAAGGGTTTCCCAGTGACAGGCACGCCAGAGCGCTTCAAGATCCATACGCATCACGTCATCGGTGTGGCCATCAGATTGCAAACCGTTGCGATCGACAATCAGCGTCAGATTATCCACCTTGTGGTGCGCCGCCATAAAGGCGCATTCCCAGATCGCACCTTCATTGCATTCGCCATCGCCTACCAGCGCATAGGTCTGCCAGGCCTCGCCCCTGAGGCGGCGTCCCAGCGCCAGTCCGGTAGCAAAGGAAAGCCCCTGAGCCAGACTGCCGCCAGAAAAATCAATACCGTATTCCGGGTGTTTAGTGGGATGCACTTGCAGAACAGAGCCGTTCAGCTCGAAAGTATCAAGCTGTTCAGGGGTCATGATGCCAAACTCGCACAGCGCGGCGTACAGCCCCAGTGCCGCATGTCCTTTACTGAGGATAAAGACATCACGTTGTACGTCAGTAATCGCTTTTGCGTCATAACGCATCACCGAACCGTACAGAACGCTGAGAATATCCACCATCGACAGGGCGGGCGAGACATGAACGCCATCGCTCGGGGCGTGATGGGCAACGCTTAAAATGCGGCGACGGATGCGCAGCGCCGCGCTTTCTGTTTCTGCGCGTGTTTTTGTCATTTTAAACCACCATCAACCCGGATAGTCTGGCCGGTGATGTAGCCTGAGAGATCGCTTGCCAGAAACAGTGCCGCTTCGGCGATTTCCGCGGGCGTGCCTGCCCGGCGCAGATCGGCGTTGTTTTTAGCCTCTTGCACAACGTGATCTGGCATGGTCAGCAGCATATCGGTATCGGTAATGCCCGGTGCGATGCAATTGGCACGAATACCTTTTTCACCCAGTTCTGCGGCGATGGATTTTGTCATCGCGATCAGCGCCGCTTTCGATGCGCCGTAAGCGGATTTGCCCGGGTTACCGTCTTCACCTGCGGTTGAGGCAATATTAATAATGCTGCCACGCTGGTTGCGAACCATCAGTTTTGCGATGTACTGGCTAAACAGATAAACCGCGAAAAAATTCACCTCAAACTGAGCACGCAACTGCGCTTCACTGGTCATCTGGAACAGACTGTTTAAGGTGATCCCCGCATTGTTGACCACCGCGTCCAGCGGGCGCTTGTCAGACATGATTTTTTTGATTGCCAGCTTCATGGCATCGTAATCTGTCATATCAAAACCGATAGGCCAGATCGCCACCTGATGGCGGTCAGCAATGGCGGCCATCTGTTCGATAAAGGCGTTATCAGCTTCACGCGCATGGGCGTAAATGTTCGCGCCATTGGCTGCGAAGACCTCGACCATCGCGAGGCCCATACCGCGTCGGCAGCCGGTAATTAAAACGGTTTTACCTTGCATCAACATATCTGTTTACCTCAACCCATGCCGCCATCAACGCGAATAATCTGTCCGGTGGTATAACTGGACGCATCGGACGCCAACCACAGCAACGTATTCGCCACTTCTTCAGGCAAGCCAGGACGACCTAACTCACACCGCGCCATCTGACGCGCCATTACATCTTCTGAAAGTGCAGCCGTCATTGCGGTGCTGATAACACCCGGCGCGACGGCATTGACGCGCACGCCCTGTGGCCCCAGTTCTGCGGACAGGGTTTTGGTGGCCGCAAGCCACGCAGCTTTCGCGCTGGCATACGCCAGCTGCCCCGGATTACCATCAAGGGCAGAAATACTGGAAATATTGATGATGCTGCCTTTTTTCTGCCGTAGCATAATGCGGGCAATATATTGCGTGAAGGCTATTTGCGAGAAGAAATTGATGGTGAACGTTTTTTGCAGTTGATCGAGAGTGACCATCTGAAAATTGGCGTCGAAATTAGCGCCAGCAATATTGACCAGAATATCAACCGGCTTTTTGGTTTTCTGAATAGTCATCGCCGCCTGTTTTATGGCGTCGTTATCCTGCAAATCGAAATATACCGGAATGATTTCCGCGTGATATTTCTCGCTAAGTTCAGCGATAAAATCGGTAAAAGCCGGATCGGGTGTCTGGCAGCAGGCAAATACGGTCGCACCGGCGCGGGCAAACGTTTCAAGCGTTGCCTTGCCGATCCCCTGTAAACACCCTGTGATAACCGCCGTTTTTGCGTGCAGCATCATCACTCAATCCTGAAGTTCAACGTCATATTTTTTCAGGATTTCTTTACCCTTTTCCCAGGACGCGAATTCGATGATGTCATCAGTGTCCATCATGATATCGAACGCATCTTCCAGCGAGGCGATCATCGTCATATGACCCACCGAATCCCAGGATGGCGTATCCTGATATTTGTAGCCAGGTAAAATATCTTCTGAAACTTCGAAAGTTTCGGTGAAGACGCGGTTGTAAGTTTCCAGATTGGACATCATT
Organism: Enterobacter sp. K510; assembly: GCF_055804875.1. Taxonomy (NCBI): domain Bacteria; kingdom Pseudomonadati; phylum Pseudomonadota; class Gammaproteobacteria; order Enterobacterales; family Enterobacteriaceae; genus Enterobacter; species Enterobacter sp. K510. The sequence goes on from NZ_JBNRLQ010000002.1 coordinate 348,705, forward strand.
TTTCTCCAGAGTAGCGTGGAAATTTAAGTCATTTTCAAATCCATTCAGCGACGCGCATGCAGGCAAAATGGAACGTTATTTGGTGCGTGAATAACCGCGGCTTACTTAAATACTTTTTTGTCCATGTTTGGGCGGATTGCCCGCGCCGGATTACCCATCACGATCATGGCGGGGGCGATGTCATTGAACACGGCTGCGCCCATGCTGATGATGGCGTCATCACCAATAGTGGTGGATTCGCGGATAACCGCGTTCATGCCAATAAAAACGCGTTCACCGATCAGGCAGTTGCCTGCCAGATTGGCATAAGACGAGATGACACAGTTATGGCCAATCTGGCAGTCATGTCCCAGGCTGGCATTGGGCTGTAGGTGAACGTTGTGGCCAAGCACAGTGTCACAGGAGATAAATACGCCGCTGCAAATCACGCAGCCTTCGCCCGGGGGACTGGTCGGGCTTAACTGGGCATCAGGATGTACAAGCGTGGCCAGCGTAAGGCCGTGCTCTCTCACTTTCTGCGCGAGTGTGCGGCGCAGCGAAGGTTCACCGACGGCGATCACAATTTCATACTGGTCAGGCGTGAGGGCATTCAGGGAGACAACCGGGAAGCCTTTCAGCTTCCGATCTGGGTGAATATCATCAATAAAACACAGATCATCCCAGCGCGATCCCGAGGCGTTTATCTGTTGTGCAAGTTCCAGCACTTCTCTACCGAGCCCGCCTGCGCCATAGATTGCCAGTTTCATCTTGTCCTCAACTTCAGCACGCCATTTCTGCACAGCGGTGTAAAATAAATTGATGTTAATAACCTAATGTAAATCAGCAGACAGGCGGGTCAGGGGGCGAATAAACGTCATTTTTTGGTGTTAATTACCCGATAGAAAAAAGGGAACATTTCCCCGCAAAAAAATGTGACGCGGTTAAAACCAGAGGCCTGCAAATTAAAAAGCAGGTGGCAAAATAGCCTGGTTTTCAGATGAACATCAGGGTATGTTTTGAATGGCGCGAAAATAAACACCTTAAATATTAACATTATCTGCTCCTGACAGGCATCTTCGGGTAGTGCATCTCATTTATTACCTCAAATAGCCGCCCATTTCACCCACTATTCATCCGATTAAAACCCCTCCAGAATCGGATAATCATGCCGATAACTCATTAACGCAGGGCTGTTTATCGTGAATTCAATGTATACCGCTGAAGGTGTAATGGATAAACACTCGCTGTGGCAGCGTTATGTACCACTTGTGCGTCATGAAGCATTGCGCCTGCAGGTGCGTCTGCCGGCGAGTGTGGAACTGGACGATCTGCTACAAGCGGGCGGCATCGGTTTACTGAATGCAGTTGACCGGTACGACGCTCTGCAAGGAACGGCATTTACCACTTACGCAGTGCAGCGTATTCGTGGGGCGATGCTGGATGAACTGCGCAGCCGTGATTGGGTGCCGCGCAGCGTCCGGCGTAATGCCCGCGAAGTGGCACAGGCGATGGGACAGCTGGAGCAGGAACTGGGACGCAACGCGACGGAAACCGAGGTCGCGCAGCGGCTGAGTATTCCTGTCGAAGAATATCGTCAGATGTTGCTCGATACCAATAACAGCCAGCTCTTCTCTTATGACGAGTGGCGGGAAGAGCATGGCGATAGCATCGAGCTGGTGACTGACGATCACCAGCAGGAGAACCCGTTACACCAGTTGCTGGAGAGCAATTTGCGCCATCGCGTGATGGAGGCTATCGAAGCCTTGCCGGAACGTGAGCAACTGGTCCTGACGCTGTACTACCAGGAAGAGCTTAATCTCAAAGAGATTGGCGCGGTGCTGGAAGTCGGCGAGTCGCGGGTGAGCCAGCTCCATAGCCAGGCCATTAAGCGCTTACGTACCAAGCTGGGTAAGTTATAGGCACGTGTTTATCGCCTGAAGAATGCCGCACAACGTATTGACAACCAGGAGTTATCATGACGGTGCAGCACGCTAAAAGACGGCCCTTAAGCCGCTACCTGAAAGACTTTAAACACAGCCAGACGCATTGTGCGCATTGCCACAAACTGCTCGATCGCATCACGCTGGTGCGTCGCGGTGAGATCGTTAACAAGATCGCGATTTCGCGCCTCGACACCCTGCTGGACGAAGCCGCCTGGCAACAGGAACAGCAAGAGTGGGTCGCGCTATGTCGTTTTTGCGGCGATTTGCACTGCAAAGAGCAGAGCGATTTCTTCGATATTATCGGTTTTAAACAGTATCTGTTTGAGCAAACCGAAATGAGCCACGGCACGGTGCGTGAGTATGTTGTCCGCCTGCGCCGTCTTGGCAACCATCTTACGGAAAATAATGTTTCTCACGATCAGCTGGCTGATGGCTTCCTTGATGAAGTCCTGGAACCCTGGCTGCCGTTGACCAGCACCAATAACTACCGGATTGCGCTGCGCAAGTACGCCCAGTTCAGGTCACAATCCCACTTTATCGCCGCGCAGAAAATCGCGCCTCAGGCAACTTCTGATATATATTAAAAATGAATAACATGTAGCGTAGTGGTGTTTGACCAACAGGCCATACACCATGCACTATCGTGAAAATTTTCTTATTCGGGGTGACTATGAAACTTGTTCAGTTAGGTCGTCAGGCGCTGATGGGCGTTATGGCTGTTGCGCTGGTAGCAGGTATGAGCGCGACGACGTTCGCGGCAGATAATGTGCTTAATAAAGTTAAAGAACGCGGAACCTTACTGGTTGGGCTGGAAGGCACTTATCCGCCCTTCAGCTTCCAGGGAGATGACGGCAAACTGACTGGCTTCGAAGTGGAGTTTGCGCAGGAGCTGGCAAAACATCTTGGCGTGAAAGCCGATCTTAAGCCTACCAAGTGGGACGGCATGCTGGCGTCGCTGGACTCCAAACGCATTGATGTGGTGATTAACCAGGTCACAATCTCCGATGAGCGTAAGAAAAAATATGATTTCTCCACGCCGTACACCATCTCCGGTATCCAGGCGCTGGTGAAAAAAGGTAACGAAAGCGGCATCAAAACCGCAGCCGATCTGAAAGGCAAAAAAGTCGGCGTGGGCCTCGGCACCAACTATGAAGAGTGGCTGCGCCAGAATGTACAGGGCGTGGACATTCGTACCTATGACGATGACCCGACCAAATATCAGGATCTGCGCGTAGGCCGTATCGACGCCATTCTGGTGGATCGCCTGGCGGCGCTGGATCTGGTGAAGAAAACCAAAGACACGCTGGCGGTAGCAGGCGATGCGTTCTCCCGTCAGGAAGCGGGCGTGGCCGTGCGTAAAGGCGATGACGATCTGCTGAAAGCTATCGATGCCGCCATTGCGGATATGCAGAAAGACGGCACCCTGAAGGCGCTGTCTGAGAAGTGGTTTGGCGCTGACGTGACGAAATAATCATCGGCAGTTAACGAAAAAGGCGCTGATTAGAGCGCCTTTTTTATTTATTGCGCCGTACCGTGCATAATCAGTGAATGATTCGTTACACAGCACCGGAGATTTCATGTCCCTGCATAATTTAACCCGTTTTCCCCGCCTCGAATTTATCGGCGCGCCCACGCCGCTGGAGTACCTGCCGCGTTTTTCCGATTATCTGGGCCGCGAGATCTTCATCAAGCGCGATGATGTGACGCCGATTGCCATGGGCGGCAACAAGCTGCGTAAGCTGGAGTTCCTCGCCGCCGATGCGCTGCGCGAAGGGGCCGATACGCTGGTGACCGCAGGCGCCATCCAGTCCAACCACGTACGTCAGACGGCGGCGGTGGCGGCGAAGCTGGGGCTGAACTGCGTGGCGCTGCTGGAAAATCCCATCGGCACCCGCGCCGAAAACTACCTCACTAATGGCAACCGCCTGCTGCTGGATCTGTTCAGCGCGCAAATAGAGATGTGCGACGCGCTGACCGATCCGGTTCGCCAGCTGGATGAACTGGCGACGCGCGTTGAAGCCCAGGGTTTTCGTCCGTATGTGATCCCGGTGGGCGGATCCAACGCGCTGGGGGCGCTTGGCTATGTGGAAAGCGCGCTGGAAATCACCCGCCAGTGCGAAGATACGGTGGACATATCCTCGGTGGTGGTGGCCTCCGGCAGCGCCGGGACGCATGCCGGACTGGCGGTGGGCCTCGGGCAGTTAATGCCGCAGGCGGAGCTGATTGGCGTCACGGTATCGCGCAGCGTGGCGGATCAGCAGCCGAAAGTGGCCACGCTGGTTAAGGAGCTGGATACCCTGCTGGACGTACAGACCCGCGCGGACATTGTGTTGTGGGACGACTATTTTGCGCCATCCTACGGCACGCCGAATCCGGAAGGGCTGGAAGCGGTTAAACTGCTGGCGCGTCTGGAAGGCATTTTGCTCGATCCGGTGTACACCGGCAAAGCCATGGCGGGCTTGATTGACGGTATCAGTCAGAATCGCTTTAAGGATCAGGGACCGGTTCTGTTTATACACACAGGTGGCGCACCGGCGCTTTTCGCCTACCACCCCCATGTCTGATTTGCGAACAGAAGAACGATAATGCAAGAAAGTATACAACTGGTGATCGACTCCGCGCCCTTCCTGCTTCGCGGGGCGGTATTTACGCTACAGCTCAGTATCGGCGGCATGTTTTTTGGCCTGCTGCTGGGCTTTATTCTGGCGCTGATGCGCATGTCGCCGCTGCTGCCGATCCGCTGGCTGGCGCGCTTTTATATCTCTGTCTTCCGCGGCACGCCGCTGATCGCGCAGCTGTTTATGATTTACTACGGGCTACCGCAGTTCGGGATCGAACTGGATCCGCTTCCGGCGGCGATGATTGGCCTGTCGCTCAACACCGCGGCCTATACTTCAGAAACGCTGCGCGCGGCCATCTCTTCCATCGACAAAGGCCAGTGGGAAGCGGCGGCCAGTATCGGTATGACGCCGTGGCAGACGCTGCGCCGGGCGATTTTGCCGCAGGCGGCGCGGGTGGCGCTACCGCCGCTCAGCAACAGTTTTATCAGTCTGGTGAAAGACACCTCGCTGGCGGCCACCATTCAGGTGCCGGAGCTGTTCCGTCAGGCTCAGCTGATCACCTCCCGCACGCTGGAAGTGTTCACCATGTATCTGGCCGCGTCCCTGATTTACTGGGTGATGGCGACGGTGCTGTCGGCGCTGCAAAACTATTTTGAAAATCAGCTGAACCGCCAGGAGCGTGATCCAAAATGAGTGCAATTGAAGTAAAAGACCTGGTGAAGAAGTTTCACGGTCAGACGGTGCTGCACGGTATTAACCTCGAAGTGGAAGAGGGCGAAGTGGTGGCGATTATCGGGCCAAGCGGATCCGGTAAAACCACGCTGCTGCGCAGCATCAATCTGCTGGAACAGCCGGAAAGCGGCACCATTCGGGTAGGTAAGATTGCCATCGATGCCGGACGGTCGCTCAGCTCGCAAAAAGCGGCTATCCGTGAACTGCGTCAGCGCGTGGGCTTTGTCTTTCAGAGTTTTAATCTGTTCCCGCACCGCACGGTGCTGGAGAACATTATTGAGGGGCCGGTCATCGTCAAAGGCGAAGCAAAAACCGAGGCGGCCACCCGCGCCAGGGAACTGCTGGCGAAAGTGGGACTGAGCGGCAAGGAAACCAGCTATCCGAAGCGTTTATCCGGCGGGCAGCAACAGCGCGTGGCCATTGCCCGTGCGCTGGCAATGCGTCCGGATGTCATTCTTTTTGATGAGCCGACCTCCGCGCTCGATCCGGAACTGGTGGGCGAGGTGCTGAGCACCATTCGTCAACTGGCGCAGGAAAAGCGCACCATGGTGATCGTTACCCATGAGATGAGCTTCGCCCGCGATGTCGCCGATCGTGCCATATTTATGGATCAGGGGCGCATTGTCGAACAGGGCCCGGCAAAAGATCTGTTTGCTAAGCCGCAACAGCCGCGCACCCAACAGTTCCTCGAAAAATTCCTCATGCAATAACAAAGGCGGATCGCCTCAGGCGATCCTGCTTTAATTTATCTTAAGTTAAGTTTTTTATCCGGCAACTTCATTATTTCCTTTCGGTCTGAATTATTCTAAATATTTCTAAAGCGGTATTTGAAATGCCGCTATTAATGCTGACTAGTACAATGAATCGACAATAAGATGCGGGTTATTCCATACCAGGTCGTTATTTTGTATTTATAAATAAGTTTTATGTGTTAGTTTTATACATTCATAATAATGATGATAACAAGCAGGGGTTTTACCGGTATATATGCAGGAGACAGACTTTTTCACCTGGCGACGGGAGTTGCTGCATCTTTTTCAGGGGATGACATCAGCGGCAGAGGTTTATAACGAGCTACAGCGTCAGACGCAGCAGCTGGAATTTGATTATTTCTCACTTTGTGTGCGGCATCCTGTGCCTTTCACGCGGCCCAAATTATCCCTGGAGACCACTTACCCTCACGCATGGACCTCGCATTATCAGGCGGAAAACTATTTCGCCATCGATCCGGTGCTGAGGCCTGAGAATTTTATTCAGGGACACCTGCCGTGGAGCGATCGCTTATTTAGCGAAGCCCAGCCTTTATGGGATGGCGCGCGCGATCATGGTCTGCGTAAAGGCGTCACCCAGTGCCTGATGCTGCCCAACCGGGCGATGGGCTTTCTTTCTGTATCCCGCACCGATGTACGCGGTAAAACGCGCTCTGACGATGAGATAGAGTTACGCCTGCAATTTCTGGTGCAGATGAGCCTGCTGACGCTGAGCAAGCTGAATGATGATACGGTGGCCGCGCCGGAGATGAAATTCAGCAAACGCGAGCGCGAGATCCTGAAGTGGACAGCGGAAGGGAAGACCTCGGCGGAGATTGCGATGATCCTGTCCATCTCGGAGAATACGGTGAACTTCCACCAGAAAAATATGCAGAAAAAATTCAATGCGCCTAATAAAACGCAGATAGCCTGCTATGCGGCGGCGACAGGGTTTATCTGAAAGACGATACGTTTCGCGTGTCGAACGTTACACCGGCTGACAGGGCAACACACTGTCAGCCGGTTTTTTATTACTGACGGTAAGCCTGTTTAATCTGCTTAACAGTGGCAGCAAAGACGTCAGCCTGCGCCGTATCTTCCATCTGGGCAATCTGCTTTTCCAGCTTCAGGATCACCCGGCCTGCGTCTGCCTGGCCCATCGCCTGTAACATCAGGGTTACCAGCGCTTTCATGCAGGAGACTTCCTGAGCCAGTTCAGGGCCATTTTCGGCAGTAGTGAAATCGGGTGTGTTCATGTAACGTCCTCGGTATGTAACAGCGCCTGAATGCGCCAGTGAATGTGAAGGCGGCGGAGTATACCACAAGGCCGGCAAAAAATAGCAGTGCTTGTTTTTTGATCGTTATTGATGCCGTTTAACAAATTAATCCCATAAATGATAACCAGTATAATTATCTGTTACACAATATATGTTTATAGCCGGTATCCCGCTGGTTAAATATTGTTAAATGACAGTCATTAATTACCGCTTCGTTTATCCGGTGATATTTAAATCTTTGAATAAACGCTGCTTAAATCGGCCACTTTAGACGTCATTTAGCACTTTTTCTTTCCGGAAATTGTACAGTCCTGTTTCCACCTGCCTGACCGAAAACGTACCCTGCGCATTTTTGGATTTTTATCTTGCGCTAAAAAACGGTAATATGTGCAGAATTAACTGAAAGTAGCGTTATCCCTATTCTGGAGATTTCCTTTGATCAACGTCCTTCTTGTTGATGACCACGAACTGGTGCGCGCAGGGATACGACGCATTCTGGAAGATATTAAGGGTATAAAAGTTTCCGGCGAGGTTTGCTGTGGCGAAGATGCTGTTAAATGGTGTCGCGCTAATCCTGTCGACGTCGTGTTGATGGATATGAACATGCCCGGTATTGGCGGCCTTGAAGCGACGCGTAAAATCGCGCGCTCTACCGCTGACACCAAAGTCATTATGCTTACCGTGCATACTGAAAACCCGCTGCCGGCGAAAGTGATGCAGGCTGGCGCGGCTGGCTATCTGAGTAAAGGCGCTGCGCCTAAAGAGATGGTTAACGCCATTCGCTCTGTATATGCCGGTCAGCGCTATATTGCTTCGGACATTGCCCAGCAGATGGCGCTCAGTCAGATTGAGCCGGAAAAAACCGCATCGCCGTTCGCAAGTTTGTCGGAACGCGAGTTGCAGATTATGCTGATGATTACCAAAGGCCAGAAGGTGAATGAGATCTCAGAGCAACTGAATCTCAGCCCGAAGACGGTGAACAGCTACCGCTACCGGATGTTCAGTAAATTAAACATTCACGGCGATGTTGAGCTGACCCATCTGGCCATTCGACATGGTCTGTGTAATGCGGAGACGTTATCAAGTCAGTGAGTGAAGTTTTTGAACCCAAAGCCTTCCTGAGCACGGTGACCAGCAAACCCGGCGTCTACCGTATGTACGATGCCGGCGGTACCGTCATTTATGTCGGTAAAGCCAAAGATCTCAAGAAGCGGCTGTCCAGCTATTTTCGTACCAACGTCGGCTCACGGAAAACCGAGGCGCTGGTGTCGCAAATCCAGCAAATCGACGTCACGGTTACCCATACCGAGACTGAAGCCCTGTTGCTTGAACATAACTACATCAAACTGTATCAGCCACGTTACAACGTGCTGCTGCGGGATGATAAATCCTATCCTTTCATTTTCCTGAGCGCCGATACTCATCCGCGACTGGCCACGCACCGTGGCGCAAAGCATGCGAAAGGCGAGTATTTCGGGCCTTTCCCGAACGGCTATGCGGTGCGCGAAACCCTGGCGCTGCTGCAGAAGATTTTCCCCATCCGCCAGTGCGAAAACAGCGTTTATCGCAACCGCTCACGCCCGTGCCTGCAATATCAGATTGGTCGCTGTCTTGGCCCCTGTGTGGCAGGCCTGGTCAGCGAGGAAGAGTACGCGCAGCAGGTGGATTACGTCCGGCTGTTCCTGGCGGGGAAAGACGATCAGGTGTTGAACCTGCTGATCGAACGTATGGAAAAGGCCAGCCTGGCGCTGGACTTTGAACAGGCGGCGCGGATACGCGATCAGATCCAGGCGGTCAGACGCGTCACGGAAAAACAGTTTGTTTCCAATACTGGCGACGATCTGGACGTGATTGGCGTCTCCTTTGATGCTGGCATGGCCTGTGTCCATGTGCTGTTTATTCGTCAGGGGAAAGTGCTCGGCAGCCGCAGCTATTTCCCGAAAGTTCCGGGCGGCACTGAGCTTGGCGAGGTGGTGGAAACTTTCGTCGGTCAGTTCTACTTACAAGGTAGCCAGATGCGCACGCTGCCTTCCGAGATCCTGCTGGACTTTAATCTGACGGACAAAACGCTGCTGGCGGATTCCCTGTCGGCGGTGGCAGGGCGGCGCGTGAACGTGCAGACCAAACCGCGCGGCGATCGGGCGCGTTACCTGAAACTGGCGCGCACTAATGCCGCGACGGCGCTGAGCACTAAGCTGTCACAGCAGTCGACCATTCATCAGCGTATGACGGCGCTCGCCGCTATGCTCAAGCTACCGGAAGTAAAGCGCATGGAGTGTTTTGACATCAGTCATACCATGGGTGAACAGACGGTGGCGTCCTGCGTGGTATTTGATGCCAATGGCCCGGTGCGCGCCGAGTATCGCCGCTACAATATTACCGGCATTACCCCCGGCGATGATTACGCGGCGATGAACCAGGTGCTGCGCCGTCGTTACGGCAAGGCAATCGAGGAGAGTAAAGTTCCCGACGTGGTGCTGATCGACGGCGGGAAAGGGCAGCTGGGCCAGGCAAAAGCGGTGTTTGCTGAACTGGATGTTCCCTGGGATAAGCATCATCCCTTATTACTGGGGGTGGCAAAAGGCACCGATCGTAAAGCCGGGCTGGAAACGCTGTTCTTCGAACCGGAAGGCGAGGGCTTTAACCTGCCGCCGGACTCCCCGGCGCTGCATGTGATCCAGCACATTCGCGACGAGTCACACGATCACGCCATCAGCGGACATCGAAAAAAACGGGCAAAAGTTAAAAATACCAGTACGCTTGAAACTATCGAGGGCGTAGGGCCAAAACGTCGGCAAATGTTGTTGAAATACATGGGCGGATTGCAAGGTTTACTCAATGCCACTATTGAGGAAATTGCAAAAGTGCCGGGTATTTCGCAAGGCCTGGCAGAAAAGATCTACTACTCGTTGAAACATTAAGGGCTATGTAGCAACATAGAGCTAATTTTTACTGACAACAGACAGTTACCCGTCACTATGCGATTTAATATCCCGACGTTACTAACGCTTTTTCGAGTCATTTTGATCCCGTTCTTCGTGGTGGCATTTTATCTGCCGTTCGTCTGGGCTCCTTTTGCATGTGCGCTGATTTTCTGCTTTGCGGCGATCACTGACTGGTTTGACGGGTTTCTGGCGCGGCGCTGGAATCAGAGCACGCGTTTTGGCGCGTTTCTCGATCCGGTCGCCGATAAAGTGCTGGTGGCTATTGCGATGGTGCTGGTTGTCCAGCACTATCACGTATGGTGGGTAACCTTACCGGCGGCAACCATGATTGCGCGCGAGATCATCATCTCTGCGCTGCGTGAGTGGATGGCGGAAATGGGCAAACGTAGCAGCGTGGCCGTCTCCTGGATCGGTAAAGTGAAAACCACGGCGCAGATGGTGGCGCTGGTAGGGCTGCTGTGGCGTCCTAACCAGCTCATGGAATACGCGGCCGTAGGCCTGCTGTTTGTGGCTGCGGTGCTGACGCTGTGGTCTATGCTGCAATATTTAAACGCCGCGCGCGGCGATTTGCTTGAACCGTGATCGTTTCGCCGTAAATTTCAGCAAACGATCCTGAGTTTGAAAAAATATCGTTGACTCAGTGCGTCAGGTAAGTAGAATGCATCGCATCAGACGGCGGCACTGCTTGCCAGAAGATAGTAAAATCAAGTGATTAGCTAATCACAAGATATTGCGGGAATAGCTCAGTTGGTAGAGCACGACCTTGCCAAGGTCGGGGTCGCGAGTTCGAGTCTCGTTTCCCGCTCCAGTTTATAGTATCGGCATATTGCGGATGCTGGTCGCAAGACCTGAAGATTTTCGGCGCGTTAGCAAAGCGGTTATGTAGCGGATTGCAAATCCGTCTAGTCCGGTTCGACTCCGGAACGCGCCTCCAATTTCTTCCCGAGCCCGGATGGTGAAATCGGTAGACACAAGGGATTTAAAATCCCTCGGCTTATGGCTGTGCGGGTTCAAGTCCCGCTCCGGGTACCATGGGAAACCTCGAATAAAATCAATGATAAGCAGTGTCGTGTAAGCCACCTTCGGGTGGTTTTTTTATGCACGCTATTCAGCTTCGCCATTGTTTCGCCATTAGCTTTCGCCATTGGGTGATGGAAAAGAGGGGGCGTTATTGCCCCCCAACGACCGGCACGATAGCAATTTTGCGATCATATTTAGCAGTTTGTGACACGTTCTTGTGGCCAGATATTTTCTGTTTATCGTTTAACGAGCCTTCAAGATCTGATATGCCCTTCGCTTTCAAATCGTGAAACGTAAACTGGAAATCAAGGTCAGGATGTTTTTCAGCAGCCAATTTTTTGGCTTTCATCCACTGTGCGTTAAATGCATCCCGGGTATATCGAGCCCCGGATTTTTGATGTAACAAATAAATGCTCACCATGCCTGGATTGACCGGCATTTTATTAGCCATCTCCACAGCTGCGTGAAGGCGATCTGTCCAGGCCTTAATCTGGGTTACTGCCGTCTTGCTTTGCTGAATTAGGATGCCCTGTTCAGTCAACTGACTCTTCTTGAGTTCAAGAATATCGCCCTGGCGAGCACAGCATAGATATGCGAGTTCCATCGCCACTTTTACCACCTCAGGCGATACTTCGTACAACGAAGCATATTCGTGATCCGTTATATAGCGAGTTCGCGCACTCTCTTTAAACTGCTTTACCCCTTTACAGGGATTCATCTTCACTTTGCCTCGTTCATAAGCCCATCGAAAGACGCGGGACATGAAAGCTTTTTCCCTGTTGGCCTGCACCCTGCTTTTTACCCCCCGTTTATCCATGTATTTTCTGACATGCTCGGGCTTGATATTGTCGGGCTTCATTTTTCCAAAGACAGCGCTTATCTTGCCGAAGTACTTCAGGTAGTCCTTACGTGTCTCTGATGCCAGTTCATGAAAGTCACCTGAGTTGATAAACTCTTCGCAAAGAGCCTTGAATGTATTTGTGGCTTTGCTCTCATTGATGAACTGCTCATATGCTGCCCAGACCTGTGCTTTGCTGAGATCGGCATTACATAATCGTATAGTTCTGCCATCGGTTGAGCGGAACTCATATGCTGATTTGCCCCGGCGAACGCGGGGCGGCATCCAGTTGTCCTCTGGATTTTTGCGTGCTCTGGACATTACATATCCTCAAAGTTTGGTTCTTCTTCCTCAGGGTTAACCGAAACAGGCTTCATTCCAAGCGGGTTGTCGACATGCGCCCATGTTGTGCCGGGCCTGCCATCTTTGCGTGGAACGAAGAACACGCCGCTCTCTTTAAGTGCTTTGCACTGTAGTGAGGGGCGGCGGTACCCGGTCAGTTGATAAAGATCGTCCGGAGTAAGAAAACGTTGGTTATGCACGCTCATGGTTCATTCTCCACTCAGCCCGGCTGCACCCGGGCGTTTCACCTTATTCGCTGGCGGCAGGATTTAAACGCTGCCGTTTCGTGCGATATCAATCGGTCAAATTTCTGGCCAGTGGCTACTAACTTACCAACTCTGCGTTGCTTTGAAATTCCCTCATACTATTCCGCTTTCGATAGGTTTGATGCTGGCGAGCTTAAGACGCCGTGATGTAAGCGGCGCGCCGCAACGTCGGCCATCTTCTTTGCGATACGTTTCATTACGTCCCACGCACCACGTAGTGGCTGTTTCACGGAGCTTCACCGTTTTTTCACCATCTTTGGTGATGATGATTCCGGTATGGGTTTTAACTTTGCTCATTCTGCGTGCTCCTCAATCATTAACAGTACAGAGGCTGTATTGACCAGATACAGCTTTATGGTTGTATTTGACATACCGATTCATCCTCGATATTCAATTTGATGCTTGGCAACAGTGTGTAATCGCAATAGCACTCAATATGGCTTGCGCATCTGTCCTCGTTTGTTACTGGCCTTTCATCAACTTTTTCGGCATGCTGCATAATTGCGCCCCAACACACGCTATCAACCTCGTCACTCCAGCCATCACAGGCTGACTCGCGGAAGTATTCGATAGCGTCCTGGGCCTCTTTCTGTGCTCGTTCTGCCGTGTCGTGGTTAGTAAAGCCACCATCAGTGTCATACGCGAAATACCCAATTGGTTTCGCGATGAGCGTTCTCGCCTCAAGCGCGGCGATGCGCTTCGCTGTAGTTTCCAGCGCCGCCATGGAACCTATGTGCGCCAAATTTAGCGCCTCCAACCGAGAGGCCATTTCCCGTACCAGCTCAGAATAAACGCCAGTCTGCTTGATGCTGGTGGAGTAGCTGTGTGCCGTTCTGACCAGCTCAATGATGGCCATTTTTGCCAGTTGCTCTTTCATTGGCGCGCCTCGCTCAGTTCATTGAAGCGGTTCAAGAACAGGCCATAAGCCTGACCCGGGCGGAGTGGATTGATCTGGATGAGGTCGGATGCCGGTATGCCTTCTAGAATCGGCCAGTAAGTGCCGTTGTCGATTTCCAGATCTCGGCGCTCGGTTACCAGCATGACCAGATCGGCATATTTGACGGTGGTAGATTGGTTAAGTGGCAGACCGAACTTACTGCGGATCAGGTCATCCACTTGTGTTTCGATGCGGCGATAGTCCGGTAGCAGTGCTTTCAACGGCGCGGGCATGTCCAGACAATAAGCTTCAGCTGCATCGTGCAGCAACGCTTCAAAGGCGTATTCCGCCGGGACGATCTGGCTGCACAGAACGGAGTGCTGCGCCACGCTGTAAAATTCCGGCAGGTGACCGGCAAAGCGGCAAATATTAGAGAGGGCAGTGGCGATGTCCTCAATATCGACATCATCTGTTTGCGCGTTCAGGTAATCAAAATGCTTACCGCTCAGGGTTTGAATAAAGGACATCGTTAGTTCTCCGTGTTATATCGCGCTGCACCGCGTCGAATTTTGGTTGCAGGAAACCCTCGCCAGCAGGCGATGATTAAAAGGGCTTCGCTTTAATAAGCACCCGGGAAGGGCACTTAATGAAGCGGGCGGCTGCAACCGCCTGGTTAGTTCTCCGCACAACCGGAAGCGCGCTGCGCGGAGTTTGCATTAACGACCAGACACTAAGAGGAGTGAATGGAGCGCGCTTTCAGTTGTGTAAAAAAGTACGGCGCCCTCACGGGATAAGATCAGACGCCGTCAAAAAACTACACACGTTGGCATTATTAGAACTCAGGTTGCAGTGACCGGTGCTGATCTCCGGCATAAGGCGCTTTTTAGGCGGCATCGAGCTGGCTTAATCGCTAGAGCCATCCTCATGAGTCAGCCACGTCCCATTGCGCATCAGCCTGCGCATTCACCACAACTGGAAGCGCACTCCAGCACGTTCATACCTGTCACCCATAACCGATAAGTTAGGGAGTGCGCTTTCATGTTGTGCCCCGGTCTTTTTCATCGCCTCGCTATTCACCAAAAATCAAGGTTGGTTTAATCTGGGGTCCCAAAATAAGTAACTGAGTTCGCACGAAGTGATATGCAGTACGGCGCGAATTTTAAGGATCCCAGCAATGGTTTCGTTATTAAAACAAAACGGTAATTCCTCTACTGGAGTGCATATGCTTCAGCGCTCAGGCAAGAAATTTAAATTTCGTTGCAGCATAGATACCCTGGAGCGTTTCACATCTGCCTCAGTAAAAGCCGAGCATCAAAAGCTGTTTACGGCCCGTAAAGATGGCGTATATCACTCAGAACTATTCGACACTCTGGAGCAAGGTAAAGCGGAGTTATGCGCCTTCGTTAAAAAGGTAACCGGCATCACCTGCACAGCCTGAAGCCTGTTCCGACAGAATGGTTTTGGACTTCCCAGATTTTTAAAGAGCGAAGCGTCCTTTAGGGCGCTTTTTTATTACTTGCGAATCATCCGGTCATTCATACGCCACCGGCGGCTACTTCGTAGGCGTCCTGCCTGTTCGCTGTTATGAATTGAATATACAAAATGTATTCATTGTGGTCAATACGATATGTATACTAAGATGGTCGGGAGTTGACAACATAATGTATTCATGAAAGATTTTATAAGTTCGAAACCTTAACTGTTGCGTAGGCAAAGTGGCCGTTAAAGGAGGATTTTATGTGAGTTCAAACCCGGGACGATGGCCGGGTAAGGTATACGAAATGAAGGGATTAAAAAGGGAGAGTGGATTGAAAACTAACGATAATCAAATTATAGCAACCGCATTTTTGTTTCGACAGCTACGCCGATTATCCGACAGTTTCCGTTGATTGGCATCATTGGCCACTGAGGATTTAGGCCCTTTAAAAATTTCTGGCTACCGTCAATAACGAGTTTTTTGAACGTTGCCTCATTGTCGTCGACCAGTTTAGCGATCACCAGGTTACCGTTTACTGCTTCACGGCCTGTATCAAAGAGCACGAACGTCCCTTCTGGAATACTGAGACCCATTGGAGCGGTCATAGAGTCGCCTTCTACTTCAAGCCAGAATGCTTCGCCTTGTGTATGCGCGTCTGATTCTAACCACAGGTCAATTTCTTTAAGAGCATATGGCTCACAAGCTTCAGACCATGCACCAGCCTGCACTTTACTTAGAACTGGATATTTTTTACCCGGCTTATAAGGGCCGATGTACTCAACATCACCTTTAAGTGTTTCATCAATTATTAGCCCCCCAGCACCAACAGAAAAATTCCGCTTCCCAAGGAATTCAAGGATCCGGGCTATCTCCTCCAGGCTCGGTTCACGGCGTGCATTCAGCCAATGGCTAACTGCACCTTTGGTTATGCCAAGGTGTTCTGCCAGTTGCTCTTGCGTAATCCCCCTAATTTTCATCAGGGTCTTAGCCAGGTCGTACCATTTCATAGTCATACCCAAATAATACAAGTTGTATACTTTTAATCGAGTCACAAAACGTATATCTCCTTGCGCACTAAGAATACAAAATGTATATTTACTTTGTTTACAGGAGACCAGAATGAACAACCTTCGAGCAATCAGAACCAAGCTAGGCATTACACAAGGTCATTTAGCGAGCGCTCTCGGAGTGACAAAAGGGGCTGTTTGTCATTACGAAAACAGTAAAAGAAATATGAACATTGATCAGTGCCGGGCAATCGTATCTGCCCTCAACAGTTTTGGAGCAGACGTAAGCATCGATGATGTTTTCCCGCCTGTTCAGACTAACGAATCGGCAGTATCACCGTAACTACCAAAGGAAAAAGAACATGGTAGACAGCATAAAGGCAGCAATCAGCGCTATGTGCAAAGCCCACCCGGGCGGACGCTTGGGCATGGCTGCTGATCTCGGTATGAGCATCGACACGTTTCACAACCACATGTACCAGAAGTGCGGAAGCCGATTCTTCACCCTGGCTGAGCTGGAGCGAATGGAAGACCTGTCTGGTATTTCCATGCTGGCGGAGTATGCCGCCGCGCGCGTCGGAAAATTGCTGGTGGATGTACCCAGGCCGGAAAGCATCGATAACGTCGATCTTTATTCTCTCGATATGCAGGCGAACGCAGCAAAAGGGATGCTGGCGCAGGCGCAGATCGAAGCAGCTGGTGATGGGGTGATAGACCGTCACGAGAGGAAAAAGCTCTCTGAGCTATTCCGTAAAACCATCAGGCACCAGTTCCATGGGTTCATGGGTTTTATGGCGCTATACGGTGTTTCAGATCAGGCGGTGGATTTGTTCGTGACATCCAGAAAAGGTGACGCCCCGAGTGTGCAGCTCGAGGCGTCTGGTGCGTCATTTCAGTAAGTGGAGAACTAACGCATGAACAGTTTAAACCGATTCAGGCCAGCTAAGCAATTTCGTTGCCGTCCGCTGGTGGGTAATGCCCCGTTCGGCTATGACGAAATATTACGTGCAGCCGACGGCAGCCACAACTACCAGCCAACTGAAGAACTGGTAGGCGCATTTTCCGCATTTAACGAGAAAGGGCGTGATGAGTGGAAGAACTTGACCGGCGGTACCGGGATCACCGGGGGATTGAAGTGCACGTCATTGGTTATGACCGGGAAAAGCGGCAGGTCATCTTCATCCGCAGCGGTTACCCGCACGAGTGCATGCAGCCTGTTGACCGGTTCCGGGAGAAATTTAGAAGGGTGGAAGGATGAGCACTAGATTAACCGGCTACGTCTGGGACGCATGCGCCGCTTCAGGCATGAAGCTTTCCAGCGTTGCTATCATGGCCCGTCTGGCAGACTTCAGCAATGACGAGGGCATCAGCTGGCCTTCCATCGGCACCATTGCCCGACAGATTGGCGCGGGCGAAAGTACCGTGCGCACCGCGATTGCGCAGCTGGAAAAAGACAACTGGCTTTCGCGTAAACAACGCCGCCAGGGAAACCGTAACGCGTCGAACGTCTATCAGCTGAACGTGGCAAAGCTTCAGGCCGCTGCATTCTCTCACCTGTCAGATTCTGAACCGTCAAATTCTGACGCATCAAAATCTGATGCATCAAAATCTGACCCCTCAAAATTTGAGGCATCAAAAAACAACGCTGGCGGCAGTTTTGACCCGTCAGAATCTGGCGGGGATCCGTCAGTAAAATCAACTACAGATCCACAAGTAAAACCAAAACCCTCTTGTCAGGTTGCGGGGCAACCCGACCGTGAGGTTTTAATCACTGATCAGGCCAAACAGGTTTTAACCCACCTGAACCAGAAAACCGGATCCCGGTACCAGGTCTGTAAATCCTCGCTGGAGAACATCCGCGCCCGGCTGGGTGAGGGCTTTACCCGTGAAGAACTGGTTCTGGTTGTTGACTACAGCACGGCGAAGTGGGGCGAGGACCTGAAAATGGCGGAGTACCTTCGTCCGGCCACGCTATTTCAGCCAACAAAGTTCCCGGCTTATCTGCAGGCAGCTACGAGCTGGGAAAAGGCCGGGCGACCGGTTCGTGAAAACGGACAATGGGTCAACGCCATGGTCGCCCGCGCCAGCTATGACAATGTTGATTACTCGCAGATTCCAGAGGGTTTCCGGGGATGACCGTCACTAACGAACTTCAAAATAAATATTGCCTGGCGCTTGCCGAACTGCGTAGCCAGCCAGCCCATGAGCTCAAACACGTTGGCGATCAGTGGTGCACACCAGACAACATCTTCTGGGGCATCAACGCCATGTTCGGTCCGCTGGTGCTCGATCTGTTTACCGACGGTGAAAACACAAAGTGCCCTGATTTCTATACTGCCGAAGACAATGCTCTGGCGCAGGACTGGTCCGCCCGGCTCGAAGAACTCCATGGCGCGGCCTATGGCAACCCACCGTATAGTCGTGCATCTCAGCATGACGGCGAATACATCACCGGGATGCGGTACATCATGCAGCACGCCAGCGCGATGCGCGATAAAGGCGGACGGTATGTATTTCTCATCAAGGCAGCCACCAGCGAAGTGTGGTGGCCGGAAGATGCCGATCACATATCGTTTATCCGCGGGCGAATCGGTTTTGATCTGCCGAAGTGGTTCATTCCGAAAGATGAAAAACAGGTTCCGTCAGGAGCGTTCTTCGCCGGGGCGATCGCTGTATTCGACAAAAACTGGCGCGGCCCGGCGAACAGCTACATCGACCGCAAGGATCTGGAAGCCCGCGGCGATGCTTTTATCGCGCAGATCCGCCGCGAAGCGCTGCGCCTGTTACCCCAGATGCAGCAACAAAATATTCCGGAAGTGATTCCTGTCGCAAGCGATGAGGCTGCCGAAAGCGTATCAGCGCTGGATGAGGCCGATGAAGTTGCGCTGCCATCACCGGTAACCAGTTCTGAAGAAATCCTGCCGCTGAGTTATGCAGATATTCTTGCGAAGAGCGGTATCAAAGCATGGGCCTGTGTCCGGGCGGTGTTCGGCGACAAGGAAGAGTACACCTTCAAAGAGTCAAAATTTGCTCACGTATGGGCTTCCGACAATGTTTCCGAGCCGACCGTTGTCATGGTAAGCGCAGGTGACATTGCTGTGGCAGAAGTTCTGATCGCTGAGAAAAGTGTGCAGCTGGCGGTGAGCGAATGGCTGGATCTGAATTACGCGGAGAATGACCCGGCTAAAGCTGATATGCAGGAACGGCTGCATATCGCTGGCATGGAAGCGATGAACGAATATGGCATGGCGATCCCGACATTTCTGGATGTCATCAAAGAAATGGATCCCGCGGCGCGCTGCAACATTCGCACTATTCGGGTCACGCTGAAGGATTTCAGCAGCAAAGCTTCCCTGAAGGAGGATGCAGCGTGAAAAATCTGACCGCCCGCCAGCAGGAAGTTTTATCCCTGATCATGGCTTTCCAGAAAGAGCACGGTATCCCACCAACGCAAAAAGAAGTTGCCAACCTGATGGGGGCAACTTCACCGAATGCGGCAACCGAACTGCTGCGCGCACTCCAGCGTAAAGGCGCGATCACCCTGGTGCCGGGTGTGAGCAGGGGCATCTCAATTAACAGCCAGAGCGCAGAGGATGAGGCTATATCACTGCTGCGCTCGCTGGTGAATGGGGATGAGCACGCTATGGAGCAAGCACGAACCTTTCTTCTTGATCAGGGAGGTGCTCAGTGAGGCGCGCGTATGATGCATCCTTAGCGGGGATCGGTTTACTGTCAGGCTTCAAAAAAGATGAAGCCTATTTTGAAAAAATGGTGCGCCTGAATTCGTCTACCGCGGCAGTGACAGGTGGCCATATCGTTACTTTATCGCCTGTCACTTCGAAAACCTTGCCATGGTTTTTTTCTGCGATGTTCTTCATCTGCACGAAGTTAATGTCGAAGTTTTCTTCGCCTACTTCAGCTTTTAACTGGGCTTCTGTGACAGGTAGCTGCTCATCAGACGACAGCGATAAAAATGCTTTTAGGATCCGGGTATTCATCTGGGTCGGACGTTTTGCCCAAAGCTTAAGACGACGTGAAACTTTCGAGACTTCCTGCAACTCGTCATTAACAGCCGGATTTTCAGATTTAAGCATACGTTCCATCTCCTCCAGAGAAACCAGGGCCTTAACAATGTTTCGATGTGCTTCAGGCAATTCATTACCAGCAGATACCTGGAAGGCTGCAGCTTCAAGAAACCCGCGGGCCTGGGTGAACATTTCATCGATTTTCATATTAGTTAAATTTCACTCAAATTTAGTCTATTTAGTTAAATTAGTCTTTTTTAGTCTTTTTGGCAAGGGGGAAATGAAACAATGAAACTGACGCTGCCATTTCCTCCAAGCGTAAACACCTACTGGCGCGCCCCGAATAAGGGGCCACTGGCCGGGCGCCATCTCATCAGCGCCGCCGGGCGCAAATATCAGAGCGATGCCTGCGCTGCGATCATTGAGCAGTTGCGCCGCTTACCTAAGCCGTCAGCGGAAGCCGCTGCGGTTGAAATCATGCTGTATCCGCCGGACGCCCGCCGCCGGGACATCGATAACTACAACAAAGCGTTATTCGACGCGCTGACACACGCTGGTGTCTGGGAGGACGACTGCCAGGTAAAACGTATGCTGGTGGAGTGGGGGCCAGTGATAAAGAAGGGAAGGGTAGAAATCACGATCAGCAAATTTGAAACCGTGGCGAGTGCAGTCGCCGAATAAGTGGAGAAGATCATGAACGAGTTAATCAACGTAACCAGCGCGCTGACGATGTCCAGCCGTGAAATTGCCGATCTGGTTGAGTCTCGCCACGACGATGTTAAGCGATCAATCGAACGCCTGGCTGAGCGGAGCATTATTCAACTTCCGCCACTGGCGGATGTTAAAAATCACCTCAATCAGACGGTATCCGTTTATCTGGTGAACAAGCGTGACAGTTATGTCGTTGTGGCGCAGCTGTCGCCAGAATTTACCGCGCGTCTGGTTGACCGCTGGCAGGAGCTCGAACAGACGCAGCAAATCCCTGTGCCACAATCTCTGCCTGATGCGCTTCGCCTCGCTGCGGATCTGGCAGAGCAAAAGCAGAAGCTGACGGCAGAGCTGGCCGCCGCGGCGCCGAAGGTGGAGTTTGTAGATCGCTACTGTACTGCCAGCGGATCCATGTCGTTCCGTCAGGTGGCGAAATTGCTCGGTGCCAAAGAGCCAGAGTTCCGCCTGTTCCTCATCGATAACAACATCATGTACCGGCTGGCGGGCACGCTGACACCTCATCATCAGCATATCGATCTCGGTCGGTTCGAAGTTAAAACCGGCACTTCAGCAACCACCAATCACGCATTCAGCCAGGCGCGCTTTACGGCAAAAGGCATCAAGTGGATCGGCGGCCTGTGGGCTGAACATCTGGCGAAAGGAAAAGCGGCATGAGGGCACTGCTCAAACCGGTCGTTGTCCGGGAGCTGGGTGTGGTGATGTTCCGTCCCGGATCTGACTTGCTGGCGCATTTCAGCCGCGGGCGCATGTTGCTGGAGAACGAACCGGAACGTCTGGCCGGGTTACCGTCCGGGCAAATACCGCTAGCCGCGCAGCCGCTGGCAGAAGATCCATTGCTGGTACCGGTGTTTGAAAACGAGAAGGTGATCGCGCGCGCCGGCGGCATGTCAGGCCTGGAGAACTGGCTGATGCGTGGCGGTGAATGTCAGTATCCGCACGGTACTTATCACATGGAAAACGTGACGGCATTTCATCATGCGCCCGGCGTGATCCGCGTCTGCTGGCACTGCGATAACACACTGCGTGGCCAGTCTACTGAGCGACTGGCGGGCATCGCCCGGACGAACCTGGCGCAGTGGATCATTGAGTTCGTGCGGATGGCGCTGGGCTTTGATGATACCCACCAGCTGACGATCCCGGAGTTGTGCTGGTGGCTGGTGCGTAACGATCTTGCTGACGTTATTCCCGAAGAGCTGGCGCGCCATGCGTTACGCCTGCCGGTGGCAACCATTCCGTCGTTGTATCGCGAAAGCGAGCTGGTACCGGCGCCGGCGGCCACCAGCATCATCGAGGAAAAGGCGAAGCAGGTTCTGGCGCTGCGCATCGATCCTGAATCGCCTGAGTCGTTTATGCGACGCCCGAAGCGTAAGCGATGGGAAAACGGCACATATACCCGATGGGCGAAGCAGCAGCCTTGTGCGTGCTGCGGTATCCAGGCAGATGATCCTCATCACGTCATTGGCTACGGTCAGGGCGGTATGGGAACCAAGGCGCATGACCTATTCGTGATACCGCTGTGCAGAGCGCATCACGACGAGTTACACGCTGACATGAAAGCGTTTGAAGAAGAATATGGCACGCAGCCCGAGCTGCTGCTGAAGACATTAGACCGCGCGCTGGCGATCGGCGTACTGGCGTAATTTAGTGGAGAAAGTTGATGCGCGATATGTATGAAGTAATGGAGTTATGGGGTGCTTGGGCTGCTTCAGATCACAGCGGAGTGGATTGGCAACCAATCGCTGCCGGATTTAAAGGGTTGCTGCCACATGGGAAGAAAGCTCGGCTTCAGTGCGAAGATGATGAAGGGATTTTTATTGACGGTTGTGTTAGTCGTTTAAAAAAAATAAAGCCACCAAGTTATGAACTTATAATTGCTCACTTCGTAGTAGGTTTATCATTAAGAAAAATTGCAAAAAAACGTAAATGCTCAGATGGTACGATGAGAAAAGAAATGCAAGAGGCACTAGGGTTTATAGAAGGGGTGTACAGTATACTAAAGGAATAAGGGGCAACTGCCCCCTATAGTGAGACTGCGGCATAAAAAGTTTCGACTTTTGGGGTAGTAGTTAGGCAATTACTCACTGCTACTATTCCAAATTTATTGTTGCGATTTGAAAATGATACTGAACTTTTCATTTTATTCAATATCTTCAGAGCTTCTGATGTTATAGAGGAGTTTTTATCTTGACCCTCATTACATTTCGGCATTGAAGTACAGTATAATGCAGATGATTTTGATTTGTATAACTCAATCATGTCTTGTCGTGGTAGCGACGATTTGTCATATGTGGTTAAAATCGAAATCGGTTTACTTTTAATAAGTTTATCCCAAGTTTGTTCGTGGTAACCAGTATTAGAGCCGTGATGAGGCAATTTAAAAATGCCCGTTAGGTTAGGTTCAGGTCGGTTAATGGCATTACATACTGAGTCCCAACCTGAATTTTTACTTACCTCTAAATCAGCGCCTAATAAAACTTCATTATCGCCTGATGTAGGGGAGAAAACTCTAGTAACAACACAATAGTGATTTGGGTTGATTAACTTGGCTGATGTTGCTATCTCACTAAAATTGGCAGACTCCTTAGCTGAGTTTGCAAAATCTAAATCTGAGTTTGTAATATCAACATCACTTGGAGAAAGCGAGTGGACTTGCACACTAGTATTGCTTCTAAAGAGGGTGCAGTCTTTTTTTGCATGAATCAATCGATCGGCTTCATGTAAAGCAGGAAGAAGGGACATGACTCGATTAATTTCTTTCGTTTTTGCCATTTCTTCTCCATTTGCACTTAGCGCGTGGATGTATTTTCTAAATTCAGAGGTGTTTAAGGCAGCACTAATAACAACTTTTGATGCAGTACACATCTGAATAATGTCATAGATACCTTTTATATGGTCATCGTGAAAGTGACTTATAACCACCAGTTTGACTTCTTGAGGGTTAATTCCACGCTTAATGAGATAATCTATTGCTGCGGGTTTCTTTTCATCATTCAAACATGAATCAATGATCATCCATTCTTCGAAGCCTAGGCGAACCGCAATAGATTCTCCAATACCTTTCCCGAAAATGATTGTTTCACAGTTAAATTGTTGATCTGTGGTCACCTAAATTCACCATAATATTTTTATATTATTATTAGGATTTTTGATTGAAGATGCGCCTTAAACGGAACTCAGATACTCTTTTTTCTTGTCCCAAAAGAGTTCTTTCGACACCTACATACCAATAGAATATTGCATTTTCTACTAATCGCCTTTGATCACTTTTACTGAATTCTTCAGAAGAAAATGTAATCTCATCTATAATTTCATGGGAATTTATGTCATAAATTCGGGCATGTATTTCATTGTGAGATTTTTTATAAACAACCTCATCTATAACTCCATATGTATCCAATGCTTTTTCAAGAAAAGTTATTTTTTCTTTAGCTCTAGCTTTAAGCTTTCTATAAAAAGAACTACTCAATGTTTTTTTACGTTGTGTACTTTGCGGTTGAGTAGTAGAAATTTCGGCGACACGAGTAGAGTATGCAATACCATGAGCATCAAAATTAATATTCGAGTGCTTTTCAATATCTAAAGTTTGAGAATAATTTTCGAGGTTTGTTCTGTTTAATGGCTCATTATGAATTTTATTATCCTTCACAAATGAGTCTAAGCTGCTCTCTTTTTTTCTGTAAGTAAGTGTCTTGCTAAGGTTTGATATGTCTTCCGGGTATGTCATAGCAGTCATGATAGAATCCGATTGAACATTTGTTCGTGGCTGATAATATCGTTTTTAACAGCTTCGGCGATATGTGTTTGAATTACATCAGGTAGCAACTGTGTAAAATCTACTGCATTTTCTCTCAATTTTACAGCAATATCATGGTTGTACTGAACATGTAATCCCAGTGTTTCGGGATTTGACTCTTTATAAGGAGCGTAAGTTACATTAATAGCTTCTTTATAAATAGAGTTATTTTTTTTATTAGTATTTTCGATGGCAATAACTAATGTCCGCATGCCATAGTGATATTCGACATCATCTTGAAGTATTTGAGACTTGTTGTTTTCAATCCAATTATTTTTAGGGACTAAAGCATCACCTAGCCGATTCCACTCGGTTTCGTCATTGAAATGGTAGTCGAAAAGCGTATTAATACCGATGGCTTGAGTCTCAGCATGCTGAAACATTGATAATATAGAAGCTGTTAAATCTGCTAATGCGCTTTCAAGGCCAGTTTTAGTTAACTGAAAAACAGCTTTAGTAGGAGTGCAATTAATTTCAACCCAACCATAGTCAGTTGTTATTGAATCACCATGATAGGTTGTTTCAGAATTTGATATATCTTCTTCTCTTAAAAGTTCATATCTTTTGAACCACTCTGGAGAGAACATCAAAGGAGTTATAATGTTAGATATCCACACTATATTAATAGTGTGCTTGATGAGTTTGAAGGTCATAAATGCTTTGTCCGTAAAATGGACGCCTAATTGCGTATAGGCATAGCTACCGCACGATTGTTTTAAAAAAAACAACCCCATTGATAAGTTTTGCCTATGGATACACAGCTTTATAGGCACCTCAAAACATAGCAAAAAGCTAACGCGTACGCAAAAACTATCGTAATCTGTTAAGGTTGGTTTCTACGCCACATACTTAAAACGTTTTTAAAACCTCGCTCCTGCGGGGTTTTTTCGTTTGTGCGCCACGCTCGGCGTATCAAACCGCGGTGTCTTTCAGGGTGAGCCTTAGCAGTGGTCGGTGTGACTATATCTGCGGGCTGTCCACTCTGAGCGTAAGGCTCACCACTAAAGGAAAGTCACTATGTTTGGTTTCGGTAAAAAAGCACGTAAAGCAGTTAGCGATATCAAGAAGTTCGAAAAACGCGATCTGGCTCAGGCGGTGGTAAACGCTGCTTACCTGGTGGCATACGCTGACGGTGAATGTGAAGCATCAGAGTAAGCGAAGATCGAACAGGTGCTGCGTAACCAGCCATCACTGGCGGCGTTCACCTCTGAAATTAACGCTATCAGCGCAACGATCGTCGGCCAACTGGACACCAACTTTAAGATTGGGCGCCGGGCAGCGTTACGTGAAATTGAAGATGTTAAGCACGACCCGCGCGCAGCAGAAGACGTTCTCGACGTGGCGGTAGCCATTGCTGAAGCTGACGGGGAAGTAGAGACGGAAGAGCGTAAGGTGCTGGAAGAGATCGCCAACGCCCTCGGCCTGCGTCTTGAAAATCACCTGTAATGGCAAAGCTGCGTTGGGCTGCCGCTGGTGTACTGCTGTTCCTGGTAATCGCTGTCGACTTTACCAGCAAGTTGATGTCGATTCTGGCTGACGGCGTTCTGGTGGCCGGTGTGTTTGTATTGCTCCTGCCACTGCTTAAAACAAAAAAATAACACTGTGCAAAAGGTCGCTTAACGGCGGCCTTTGACAGAGTGCATTTGGTCGCCTGCTGGTGGCCTCTTTCTTCCCCTCAACTGAGAGGATCCACAGCAATGACGAGGGGGCTAAATGTCCGAACCTTTATCCGGGTCTGTTGCAGCTGCGAGTGCGTTAACCGGTGCCAGCATTTACGGGCTGCTGACCGGCACTGATTATGGTGTCGTGTTCGGCGCGTTCGCTGGTGCCGTTTTCTACGTGGCCACTGCAGCAGACCTGACGATTTTCCGCCGATCTGCATACTTCATCGTTTCCTATTTTGCCGGGGTATATGGTTCAGGGCTGGTGGGCTCCTGGCTCGCCAGCCTGACCAGTTACAACGACAAGCCGCTTGATGCACTGGGCGCGGTGCTCCTGTCCGCCGTTGCTATCAAGACACTCACGTTTTTCAGTGAGCAGGACCCGTTGACGCTTCTGCAGAGGTGGAGAGGAGGAATCAATGGTAATAAGTGATCCTCTGGTGCTGACAAACGTAATGACATGCACCGCGATTGTTCTGCGCCTGATGATGTTCCGTAAGCCGGGCGGCAAACATAACTGGTGGGCGTCCTGGCTGGCGTACCTGATCATACTGGCATACGCCTCCGTCCCGTTCCGCTTCCTGTTCGATTTCTATTTCCACGCTCACTGGGCAACCGTCACTATCAACTTAATCATCTGCGCCGCCGTGTTCAGGGCACGGGGTAATGTGGCGCAGCTATTCCAGGTACTGAGGCCAGAATGAACCAGACACAATTACAACGGGCGGCTAATCTCAGCGCCGGGTTAGCCGCGCGCTGGTTTTCGCACATCGATATGGCGATGCGTGAATTTGGAATTACCGAACCTGTGCAACAGGCCATGTTCATTGCGCAGGTCGGCCACGAATCAAAGGGCTTTACCGCGCTGGTAGAAAACTTCAATTACAGCGTGGCAGGGCTGGCCGGTTTCATCCGTGCCGGGCGTATCACACAGGATCAGGCGAATATGCTTGGCCGCCGCGCTGGTGAACAGTCTCTTCCGCTGGAGCGCCAGCGCGCTATCGCAAATCTGGCTTACAACAAACGCAACGGCAACAAAGGTCCGCAGGACGGCTGGAAGTATCGTGGTCGCGGTCTTATTCAGATCACCGGGCTTGAGAATTACCGCAGCTGTGGCGCGGCGCTAAAGCTCGACCTTGTCACCACGCCTGAATTGCTGGCGGAAGACCGCCACGCAGCGCGATCAGCGGCATGGTTCTTTGCCACCAGCGGTTGCATGGCTTATCCGGGTGATGTGGTGCGGGTGACGCAGATCATCAACGGCGGGCAGAACGGTATCGATGACCGGCAGAAGCGTTACAGCCGGGCTCGTGAAGTGCTGCTATGAACCTGCGATATGTCCTTCTGGCGCTGGTGGTCATGATGGTTTCCACGGCGATTATTTCCTGGCGTTTCGGCTGGAACGCCCACGCTGATCACATCAATGCTCTGGCCGCTGAAAAGAAACTCAGAGCTGAGAAAGCCATTCAGCCGGTCGAGAAGAAAGCGGCACAGGCCAGCGAAGAAGGCAGGGTCATTTACAAAACCATAACTCGCGACGTGGTGAAATATGTCCAGGATCCGAATCGTATTGTCTGCAAGTTTGATGATGAGTCTGTGCGGTTGCGCCAGCGAGCTATCGACGCTGCCAACTCCTTCAGCGGATTTGATGCAGCCCCCGTGCAAGGCCAGTGATGCTGGCGCAGACAGCGATGCGGATCTGCAATCGGACATTGAGACTATGCAGTGCCTGCGCCAGCTGCGGCTGGATAAATACCGCTGGCAAGAATGGTATAAAGTTATTAATTATTTATAAAATCAATCTTTTGTGATTTTTAGTGCAGTGAGCTTGCGTGAAGAAACACTGGAAGATGGAGGAATTTGAAAAACTTGCTTTTGTTTGTTCGCATACAAAGCGACTCCGCAAGCGGTTCCTCCCATAGCCATCAATGTAGCAAACATTAGAAATTTACGTGTGTCTCTGCTCTCTTGACGTTGCGCTAACAATGCTGATTCATGCATCCTCTCAATGGCATGGATAGATTCAATTGCAACCTCAGGAGAGTTTTTACTAATCGCCATTACGTTATGAGCTGCGGAGTTGAATGTTTCTGTTTGCATTTTGTGTGATGATTCTAGGGTTTTAAGCAGGCCAGAATTTACACTTTTGCTGTAATCACCACTGAAAACATCTTTGATAAGAGAGGAAAAAGAAGGACCCTCAGCTTGTTTAAAACTTCCAATCAACCCTGACTTTTGTGATTTAGATGATGGTTGTGCCATATTTAGCCTTTATGTGTTAGAAGATCCATAGTTATAGCCTTGTCAACTACTGGGTTTCAATACATTAAAATTAAATTTCGATTTTTTTCTCTAACCTACCGGACACTGCCAAAGAGACGGCGGTGATCCACGCTGGGGGTTACATGGCGAAAGCAAAAATCCAGAAAGCCTGTATGTTTGCCTATCGCTCAGTAGCGAAGCCACACGACGACTGCTAATGCATTACAACAGGCATTCACTAACAATGTGTGACAATGCTAATCTGGTTGTGCAAAACACAGCAAGGAAATACGCATGAATGAAGAAATGACAATTAGTAAACTATATGAAATTGGGAAGTCATACTTTCCTGGCGGGCATTTTCGAGTAGAAATATGGGATATCGGTGTTCGTTTTGTGCATATAACTATCGAAGATGAAGAGGAAAAGACAGCCTTCCTCCAAGCTGACCTCAAATCTCTTACATCTCCAGTAGTCCACGGTTTCTTGGATGCTGAAACACGAGGCTAGATATCCATTTAATTCGATTTAAATAACCCCACCAAAGCCCCGCACTAGCGGAGCTTTTTTTTGCGCATTGTACGAGCTTCTAAGAGAGTTATTCAGTCGTGAGCCACTGACTGTTGCTGGTGCTTTGTTATTGGAGTGAATATGGCTTCGAATTCACCCTGGCATAACCTCTACAACACCAAGCATTGGTACCGCCTGCGCTATCACCAGCTTCAGAAGGAGCCACTATGCGAGTTTCACCTCAAACGTAATCAGGTGGTTTCAGCCTCCATCGTAGACCACGTCATACCGCATAAGGGTGATGAAACACTCTTTCACGACCCGGAAAACCTTCAGTCACTTTGCAAACGCTGTCACGACTCAGTGAAGCAGCGCATGGAAAAGGGCGGAACGGTGACAGAGTTCGACAGTGAAGGCCGGGTTATCTGGTAAAAGGAGCATGCAATGCAGGATCTCAAGATTGAATACCGTGAAGGCAAGCTGGTTGAACTGAGCATCGATGGCATCAGCTTCAGCTCACTAACTGCGATTAACTTTCATCATGAGGTAGGCGACACGCTGCCCACGGTTACGTTGACCATTCCCCTCGGTACCCGCGAACGGCTGGTGCCGCATTGTCAGCCCCGTGAAAACCTGCGCATCATCGAGAAGTGAGAGCAATTCTCATTTGTCAGGCCGGAAGGGCGGGGGGAGGGGTAAAACTCTGACGGCAAAATCTTAAAGACCGCGCCCTCAGTCTTTTTATTAAAAACGTCCAGAAAAAAAGGAAAAAGTGATGGCACAGCGAGGCAGAAAGTCTCTCGCTGCGACGTCTGCTGTCTCGCTGCCGGCGCTGGCTGAAAGCAGATTACAGCCGTCGCTGCATCTCAGCGATCCGGAGATCAATGTCTGGATCCGTCTGGTCAATGACAATCCGGCCAGCTCGTTCACCGAAACCCATCGCGACATGATGGAGATGTACTGCCGCCATGTCGTTCAGGCCAGGATCATCACCACGCAGCTGGAAGCGTTCGAGCTGGAATGGCTGTCACGTGAAGATGGCCTTAAGCGTTACGACCGGTTGCTGACTATGCGTGAGCGTGAAGTCCGTTCCGCATCTTCACTGGCTACCCGCCTGCGGATTACGCGCCAGGCCACCACCGACCCGAAAACAGTAGGGCGGGCGCATAACAATCTGGCGCGGGAGAAAAAGCCCTGGGAAATTGATTAAGGCTGAGTAGCTGATGGTTAAAAAGACCCTGACACGGGCTGAACGAAACATCCGGTGGTGTGAGCAGAACATCCTCATCCCTGAGGGCAAGTTTGTCGGACAGCGGCTCAAGATGGCCGACTTCATGAAGGATGACTTCAGGGCAATCTTTGATAACGAGCATGGCACCCGCCGCGCGATCATTAGCAGGGGGCGTAAAAACGCCAAGACGGTGGAAACCGCCATGCTGATGCTGCTTTATCTGGTGGGTCCGGAGGCGGCACACAACTCCCAGCTTTATTCAGCGGCGCGTTCCCGCGATCAGGCTGCAATCCTCTTTAACCTCGCCTCAAAAATGTGCCGGATGAACCCGGTGCTGATGCAGTACGTGGCGATTAAAGACTCAGCCAAAGAGATCCACTGCCCTGAACTGGGCTCCTATTACCGGGCGCTGAGCGCCGAAGCGACCACCGCTTACGGATTCTCGCCGCGCTTTGTCGCCCACGATGAGTTAGGCCAGGTTCGTGGCCCGCGTGATCCGCTTTATGAGGCGCTGGAGACAGCAACCGCCGCGCAGGAAAACCCGATCTCGGTGATTATCAGCACACAGGCACCGGATGCCAGCGACCTCCTGAGCCTGTTAATTGATGACGGGCTGACCGGCGCCGACCCGCGAACAGTGGTCCGTTTACAGACCGCGCCAGAAGATACTGATCCGTTTTCGGTTGAGGCGATCAGAGCAGCAAACCCGGCATTTGACGTGTTCATGAATCAGCAGGAAGTGTTGGACATGGCCGCCAGCGCCAAACGTCTGCCGTCGCGTCAGGCTGAGTTTGAAAACCTTGTCCTTAACCGGCGGGTTGAGGCGAAAAGCCCGTTCGTCAGTCAGACCATCTGGCATATGAATAAAGAAGAACCTGACAGCCTGGCCGGTTCCACCGTCTGGGGCGGGCTTGACCTGTCCAGCGTCTCGGACCTGACGGCACTGGTGCTGAATTCTGCCAGAGGCGATGTGCACTGTAAGTTCTGGCTGCCTGAGGAAGGCCTGGCTGATAAGGCCCGTAATGATCGAGTGCCTTATGACATCTGGGCGCGGCAGGGTTACCTCAATACGACACCTGGCAAAGCCATTGAGTACGCCTTTATCGCAAAAGAACTGCGCGACATCTTCGATACCTGCAACGTCAGGGCGCTGGCCTTTGACCGTTACAACATGCGCTTTCTTCGTCCGCACCTTATTGACGCCGGATTCACAGAAGCTGAACTCGAACGGTTCGTGGAGTTCGGGCAGGGCTTTGTATCTATGTCACCGGCGCTGCGTGAGCTGGAAACCAAACTGCTCGGCGCGCAGCTGAAGCATGGCAATCATCCGATCCTGGAGATGTGCGCCAAAAACGCGACCGTCATCACTGACCCTGCGGGCAACCGCAAGTTCGTAAAAGGCAAATCCAGCGGGCGCATAGATGGCATGGTTGCGCTGGCAATGTCCGTCGGGGCACAGAACAGCGACGAGGTGGAAGAGCAGGGTGACGTTAACGATTTCATTTACAACTTCTTGAGCGTGTAAACATGGCTGATACCGATTACAGCATTGACCTGCGAACGCGATCGCCATTCTGGGCGCGCATGGCTTCCATCCTGACCGGCGGCCGACTGGTGACACCGGATAAAGGCTCACAGATGGCGGGAACGTCTGCGCACGGTGTGGTTGGTGACTCTGTGGTGACTGACGAGCGTAATATGCAAATCAGTACGGTGTGGGCCTGTATCAGGCTTATCTCCACCGTCACCGCATCGTTACCCCTTGATGTCTACCAGACCAAAGATGATCAGCGCAGCAAAGTGCCGGGTACTCACCCTCTCGCAAAGCTGCTGCGATTCCGGCCTAACAATTTCATGACTGCGCTGGAGTTTCGCGAAGCCATGACCATGCAGCTTTGCGCCTACGGCAACGCCTACGCACATGTGGAGCGAAACAGCGTTGGCGACGTTATCAGCATGGTTCCGCTGATGAGCGCCAATATGGAGGTCCGGCTCAGCGAGAACAGTAAATCCATTATCTACCGCTACCGCCGTGACACGGAATACGCCGACTTTTCACAGAAAGAAATCTTCCATCTCAAGGGATTTGGCTTCAACGGGCTTACCGGCCTGTCCCCGCTGGCGTTCAGCGCGAAGTCTGCCGGTGTTGCCATTGCCATGGAGGATAATCAGCGGGAGTTTTTCGCGAACGGCGCGAAGTCTCCGCAGATCCTCATGACTGACGGCAAGGTACTGACCAAAGAGCAGCGCGGTCAGCTGGAAGAAAACTTCAAAGAGATTGCTGGCGGCCCGGTTAAAAAGCGCCTGTGGATCCTAGAGAGTGGGTTTACGACACAGGCTATTGGGGTTTCGCCTCAGGATTCGGAAATTCTGGCTGCGCGCAAATTTCAGGTTGCCGAACTGGCCCGGTTCTACGGCGTGCCACCGCACCTGGTCGGTGATGTTGATAAAACCACCTCATGGGGATCCGGTATCGAGCAGCAAAACCTCGGCTTTCTCCAGTACACCCTTAAACCTTATCTCGATCGCTGGGAATACAGCATTGAGCGCTGGCTGGTTAAAGAAACAGAGCAGGGTAGTATCCACGCCGAACATAATCTCGACGGGCTGTTGCGCGGCGATTCTACAAGCCGGGCATCCTTTATGCAGATCATGGTTAATACGGGGATCCGTACCGTTAATGAAGTGCGACGGCTGGATAACCTGCCGCCCCTTCCCGGTGGCGATGTGGCGACGCGCCAGTCGCAGAACATCCCGATTACCGATCTTGGAACCAATACTAAGCCCCTCACTGAAGGGGCTTAATTTTTATGGGGGCTTCAATGCCGGACATCCAGAAAACCCTGTCCTTTAACCAGGCAGAGATCAAATTCGCAGGCGATGGCAGCCAGGGCATTTTTGAAGGCTACGCCTCCGTGTTTAACAACACAGACTCTGATGGCGACATCATTTTACCGGGTGCATTCAGGAACACGCTTGCCACGCAGAGCCGCAAAGTGGCGATGTTCTTTAATCACCGCACCTTCGAGATCCCGGTCGGCAAATGGGAAACACTCCAGGAGGATGAGAAAGGCCTGTATGTGAAAGGGCAGCTCACGCCAGGCCTCAGTGTTTCGTCCGATCTGAAAGCCGCAATGCAGCACGGCACGGTTGAGGGTATGTCGGTCGGTTTCTCTGTATCGAAAGACGATTACAGCGTTGGTACAACGGGCCTGATTTTTAAAAACATCTCTTACCTGCGGGAGATAAGCGTCTGCACGTTTCCCGCCAACGAGCTGGCGGGCATCTCCGCCATGAAAAGCATTGAGACAATCAAAACCATTCGTGACGCGGAAGCCTTCCTGAGGGAGTCAGCAGGGCTGTCGCGTGCAGAAGCACAGGCGTTTCTCGCCAGTGTTAAGTCCGCAGGCCGGAGCGAGTCCGGTAGCGGCGACATTGACGCGCTTGCACAGCGCATAACCTCATTTGCCGCTAATCTGCGGAACGCATAACGGAGCACCACATGTCTGAATTAGCCACCCTCGAAAAAGCGATTGAGAATTCACAGAAAGAAGTGAAGGAACTCATCGAAGAGCAGCGCAAATCCATTAATGAACACGGCGTCATTAATAAGCAACTCCAGGCCGATCTCACCACAGCCCAGGAAGAACTGAAATCCGCCGGCAGCCGCCTGTTCGATCTTGAGCAGAAGCTGGCGGGCAACTCTCCCGATCAGACGGCGCAGAAGTCTTTTGCTCAACGCGTGTCCGAAGACCTGATGAAAAGCTGGGATGGTTCGCGCACCAAAGCGAAAGTAACCAGTTTTGATAAAGCCATCGGGTCTGGTGCCAACTCCGCCGGTGCGCTGGTTCTGCCGCAGCAGCAGCCGGGGATCCTCATGCCGGGTCTGCGCCGCCTGACTGTGCGTGATCTGCTGGCGCAGGGACGTATTACCAGTAACGCGCTGGAGTATGTCCGTGAGAACGTGTTTACCAACGCTGCCGCGCCAGTGGCGGAGGGCAACCTCAAGCCGGAAAGTAACATCACCTTCACTAAAGAAATGGCGAACGTGAAGACTATCGCCCACTGGATCCAGGCATCCCGTCAGATTATGGACGATGCCCCGGCTCTGGAGTCCTATATCAATGCCCGCATGATGTATGGCCTGGCGCTGGTGGAAGAAAACCAGATGCTGAACGGGGACGGTACCGGTGACAACCTTCAGGGCCTTAACGTGGTCGCCAACGACTACGAAACGGCGCTGAACGCCTCCGGTGACACGGGTGCTGACGTGCTGGCACACGCTATTTATCAGGTGTCGCTCAGCGAGTTCGAAGCGGATGGCATTGTCCTCAACCCGGCGGACTGGCACCGCATTGCGCTGCTGAAGGATGCGAATGGCAATTACATCCTCGGTGGTCCGCAGGCCTTTGCGTCAAAAGTCCTCTGGGGGCTGCCGGTAGTGTCCACCACGGCGCAGGCTGCAGGTAAATTCACCGTGGGTGCATTTGGCTTGGCCTCGCAGGTCTGGGACCGCATGGATGCCACCATCGAAATCAGCAACCAGGATCGCGATAACTTCGTGAAAAATATGCTGACCATCCTTTGTGAAGAGCGCCTGGCGCTGGCGCACTACCGTCCCGCAGCTATCGTCACTGGCGATATTGCGGTTTCTTCCGGCGAATAACAGCAGGGCGCGGTCAGCAATGGTCGCGTTTAACTCATGAAAATTAAAGCTCTTCGTATGTTCTCGCATTATCACCTCCGAACGGTGTCCCAGGGTGAAACCCGCGTGGTGAAGAAAGAAATCGGCGAAGCACTGGTGAAATTACATCTGGCCGAAGAGGTTGAACCCGAAAAGGCGAAGACCTCCGATCCTGAACAGCCTGAAAAAGCCAAAACCGGGGGCAAAGGTGGAAATAAGCGCGGAGCAAATGGCGCAGATAAAGACGCATCTGAAAGTCGACAGTGATGGTGAAGATGATCTGATTGCTGCCTATGCGTCGGCAGCTGTCGATTATGTTGAGCACTTCTGCGACGGCGCGCTGGTGGAAAGGCTGACTACTCCCGCGGAAGGAAAAGAACCTCTTCGTGAGGTTCTTTTCACTCCCGGGATCTGGGCGGCAATGCTTTTGCTGATTGGTCACTGGTACGCAAACCGAGAAGCAGCGGCGCAGAACCTGGCGGAAACACCGCTGGGTGTTGAAGCGCTGCTGTTACGCCACCGCCGGTGGCATTGATGGGCTGCGCCGGATGTGAGCACCGCCGTGCGTGGCTGAAAAAATGGAGAGACATTGCCTATGAACGAGCAACAGGTAAACGCCCTGCTGGCAGCGATGGCGGCCCAGACCGCAGCGATGACACGGCTGGCGGAGTCAAACGAGGCCCTGGCGGCGATGATTTACCAGTCAATGGTAGGGGAGATTGAAACGACCACGATCGACTCGCCGCTGCGCACTTATCTTAGCGATAAATCCAGGGGGTAAGCATGCAGGCCGGAAAGCTTAACAGGCGCGTCATGTTACAGAAGCCCGTGAAAACGCAAAGTCCCGTCACAGGCGCTGTCACCAGTGGCTGGGCTGATGTCACCGAATTGTGGGCCAGTGTTGTTGATTTATCTGCCCGCGATTTTGTGGCCGCGCAGGCCGCACAAAGTGAGGTGACTACACGGATCACCATTCGCTGGCGGGAGGATGTCACAGATAAACACCGCATTGTTCACCGGGGGCGTATCTACAACATTCATGGCGTACTGGAGGACGACAAAAGCGGCCGGGAATACCTGACGCTGCCGTGTTCGCGGGGGGTTAACGATGGCTGATGGTGTCGATTTCAGCATTACTGGCCTTGAATCCCTGCTCGGCAAACTCGATGCAATCAGTGATGATCTGCGGCGTAAAGGTGGCCGGACGGCGCTGCGGCGCGCAGGTAACGTAATTGTCGAAAAAGCCAAAGAGAACGCCAGTCGTATTGATGATCCGGTAACCGGGCGCAGCATTGCCGCAAACGTGACGCAGCGCTGGAATGGTCGCCTGTTCCGTCGCACCGGTGATTTAGGTTTTAGGATCGGCGTGCAGCATGGTGCCGTACTTAAAAATCACCCCGATCTGAGCGAGAACGCCCCGACGCCGCATTGGAGACTGATTGAGTTCGGTACCGAAAAGATGCGTGCTCAGCCTTTTATGCGCCCGGCAGCTGAAAGCAACGTTAATGAAGTGATAAACACCTTTGCCACTGAATACGAAAAGGCGCTCGACAGGGCAATCAAGCGCGCGCAGAAAAAAGGAGTGCCACCATGATCGCGCCAGTTTTCGCCGTTTGCGCTGCCAGTCCGCGCGTCAGGGCATTGTTGGGCGCTGACCCGTTACGTGTGTATCCATTCCGCATGCAGGACGACGCCCCAGTTTATCCTTATGCTGTCTGGCAGAACGTCACCGGCTTCCCTGAGAACTACCTGGCGCAACGGCCTGATGCTGACGCATTCACGCTCCAGGTGGATGCCTATGCCGACACGGTGGATGAGGTGATCGCCATCGCCGCTGCACTGCGCGATGCCATAGAGCCGTACGCACACATCACGCGCTGGGGCGGACAGGAGAAAGACCCCGAAACAAAACGCTATCGCTATTCGTTCGACGTGGACTGGATAGTTCCGCGATAACCATTCCCGCTTTAACCTGCCGGCCTTGAGCCGGTTTTTTTATGACCGGAGATAACCCATGTCTGTATTAACGCAAGGCACGCAGCTCTTTGTGCTTACTAAAGGCGCCGTGAGTGAAGTCGAATGCATCACCGCTTTTTCACCTGGCAGCAACCCTGCCGATCAGATCGAAGACACCTGCCTTTCTGAAAAGAACGATCGCACGTACAAGCGCGGACTGCGCACCCCGGGTCAGGCATCACTGACGCTTAATGCCGATCCCAAAAACGCCAGCCACATCATGCTCTACAACCTGTCCATTTCTGATGATGAAGAAGACCAGGAACTGACATTTGCAATCGGCTGGTCTGACGGGGAATCTTCGCCGACGGCGGCGGCATCCGGCACCGCCGGGGCGGTCGATGGTCTGGTTCTGCCGGACGATCGCACCTGGTTCGTGTTCAAAGGGTACGTTGCCGATTTTCCTTTCGACTTTGCAGCCAATACCGTCGTTTCGACTTCCGCTTCTGTCCAGCGCTCCGGCTCGGCCGTATGGATCCCGAAAGTACAGGCAGGCAGCTGATAACCGGCGGGCATGCGTCCCGCCAGGTTTCACATTTAACAGGATAAGATATGAAACTCAGTATTGATTCACTGAAACAGGCGGGTGCGTTTACCGGCCGCCCGGTAGAAAAAGAGATCACATGGAAGCAGGGCGATCAGGATTTTACCGCAACTGTTTATATCCGCCCGCTGGGTTACCACACCGCTATGACAGATGTGATGGCGGCGAACGGGCGTCTTGATGGTGTGGCCGGGCGCATCGCTGCATCAATCTGTGACGAAGAAGGTAAGCCGGTATTCACACCGGCGGATATTACTGGCGAAGCAGACCCGGAGCGCGGCGCGCTGGACGGCGCATTGACTATTGCTCTGCTGGTGGCCATCCAGGAGGTTAACGATCTGGGAAAGAGTACCAGCTCAGCGCCGAAGACGAGTTCTGGTGCGAACTCGTCCTTAACGGCATCGGCGGAAGAACCATCGCCGAAGCGCGGGAAGCGATCAGCTTCAAAGAGTCGCAGCTCTGGGCAAAATACCGGGAAAGATACGGCAGCCTGAACCCGATGATGCGGACGGAGTGGGGCGCTGCGCTGATCTCCTCGGTGCTAGCTAACGTCAACAAAGGCAAGGACGTTGCGGCATTTCGTATCAGTGATTTTGCGCCCCACATAGCCGAAACGCCCCTCTCTCTGGAAGATGCTATGAATGCCTGGAATTGATAAGCCAGGTTGAAGTTTTGTCATCGCTCAGTTCCCTGTTATTCTTTCAAAATCAGTGAAAGGAGGAGTGATGGCGCTTATTAAATGTAAGGAATGTGGTGAGGCGGTATCAAGCAAGGCAGATGTTTGCCCTAAATGCGGGGCACCTTTTAAGTTAAGGGTAAAAGGTCCTTCAGGATGCATGATGATATTGTTGGTTATGATTGGGGTTGTTTTTACTTTCTATTTCATAGCGAAAATGAGCTAAGTTAATAATTGATGTTAATTTGTTTTGCTATGAATTAATAATTTAATCATGCGAATGCAAATCTACCCGCTCCGGCGGGTTTTTCATTTTAGGGCTTTATATGGCTGGAAAATCACTCGGAACACTAACTATTGATTTAATAGCAAAGGTTGGCGGATTCGTAGCGGGTATGGATAAAGCCGAGAGATCCTCAGCCAAGTGGAGACGGCAGATTGAAAATGATGCTAAGGCGGCGGGTTCGGCTATCCTGTCAGTTGGTACGGTTGCCGCTGGCGCAGCTGTAGCAACAGCATCTGCTGGAATTGTCCTTTTAAAAACGATGTCCAATCAGGTAATTGAGACCGATCGCTGGGCTAAGTCCTTGAAGCTTTCCACTCAGGAATTATTAGCTTGGCAATTTGCTGCGGAAAAAGCCGGGGTTTCAGGTGACCAGATGGCCGATATCTTCAAAGATATTGGAGATAAGATTGGTGACGCGGTTTTAAATAAGTCAGGAGAGGCGGTTGACGCCTTGAATGCTCTTGGCTTATCCGCTTTAAAGCTTTCAAAAATAACGCCAGACAAACAATTATTAGCAATAGGGGAGGCGCTAAGCAAGATCGGGACTAATGCTGAAAAAACAACAATATTAGAAAGCATTGGCAATGACCTCTCTAAATTACTTCCTTTATTTGATAACAACAATCAAAAACTTCAGCAGTTTATCCAATTAGCAAAAGATTATGGCGTAGCACCTTCTTCAGAATCAATTGATGATCTTGTTAAAGTGAACAATCTTTTTCAAGATATGGAGGCGCAAGCCAGCGGCCTGAAAATGGAAATTGCTGCTGGACTCGCAAAGGTAGATTTATCACCTCTTCAAAACGGTTTGGATGACCTAAAGAAAACGTTCACAGACCCAAAAGTGTTGCAGGGTTTAGCTGAAATGGTCGGTGGGATTGCGTCTTTAGTTGGGTGGATGGGTAAGGCTGCTTCAGAATTGGGGCGGCTGGTGGAGAATTTTCAAGGCGGTCAACGTGTTGCTGCCAATGCTTCTCGCAGTGAAATTGAAAGACGAATTAAAAACCTTGAATCAGACCTTAACGATCAAGGGTTTCTTGCTGGCGTAAACCGCGTCGGAATGGACACTGAAGCCAAGCAGAAAGAGCTAAAAGAATTACGTGAGCGTCTGGGTGATATTAAAAATTTCCAGACTTCACTACCGACTAGTCCAGCAACATTCATGGCTCCAGTAAGTAGTGGTTATGCACTTGGTAATGGCGAAACTAATGGAAAGCAAACTACGGATGCTGGTGCTAAAAAGCTAGAAAACGCCTTCAAGACTACAGAGCAAAGTTACCTTCGCCAGATTTCGCTGATCGACACAACCGGCAAAAAATCAGCCGAAGTGACCGAGCGGCAGAAGCTTCAGTTTGATATCGCCGATGGCAAACTGTCCGGGCTTAACGACACACAGCGCCAGCGCCTTGAGCTTCTGGCAACAGAAGTTGATCGCCTGAATGGAGTGAAGAAGGCCAATGAGGAAAACCTGAAGGTCGCTGAATATGTGGCTAATCTTCAGCGAGAAAATGCTAACTCTGCAGCCTCGTTAAATGCGGATATTGTCGGAGCTGGGCAGGGCGACAAAGTGCGGGAGCGCCTGCGTGAACGGCTGGATGTGGAGCGTGAGTTCAACGAAAAGCGGGCCGAGCTTCAGCAGCGTTACCAGAGTGGGGACATTAAAAGCCAGGCAGAATACGATCGCTATACCGCCGAGCTTGAAAAGGCGCTTTCACAGCGGCTGGAAGGATATGAAGGCTACTACCAGCAGATTGATCGGCTTAATGCAGACTGGGTAACCGGCGCGCGTGACGGACTGGCTAACTGGGTCGATGACTCCACAAATTATGCTTCACTGGCTGCAGGCGCCATGCAAAGCGCTATGTCCGGGATCAGCAGCAATATTGTCGACATGCTTAACGACAACAAGGCCAGCTGGAAAGACTGGGGTGTCAGTGTGCTCAAGGTGATTGAGCAGGTAATGGTTAACATGGCAATAGCCAGTGCTGTTAGCTCAATTGGCTCCCTGTTCAGTTTCGGGGCTTCATCTGCCAGCTCGACTCCCTCAGGAGCATACAACTCAGCCGCGGCGGGAATTAAGCTCAATGCTAAAGGTGGCGTTTATGACTCAGCAGATCTCAGCAAGTTCAGTAATAGCATCGTAAGCAGCCCGACCATGTTTGCGTTCGCCAAAGGTGCTGGTCTGATGGGCGAGGCCGGGCCGGAGGCTATCATGCCACTTACCCGTGCATCTGATGGATCGCTCGGCGTCCGGGCTCTGGGCGCAGTGGGTGGTGGTGGCACGATGTTCAACATTAATGCCCCTGTCTCTATCACCCAGGGCGATTCGGGTAACGAGGTGAATAACGCAAGCACAGCCAGCACCGCCAGACAGCTTGAAGGTATTGTGCAGAAGACCCTGACTGATCGCCTGCGAAAAGAAATATCGCCAGGCGGTATCCTTTATCGCCGGACGTGATATTCCGGTTCATTTCGGAAGACATATGGCAATCGATACGTTTACCTGGTGCGTTCGCACCGATGCAAGTGGCTCAACGAATGTTGCCACGCTGCAGGCACAGTTTGGGGATGGCTATAAACAGGTTGCCAGCGCCGGGATTAACACGGCTGCCGAAACATGGAATTTAACGTGTAGCGGGACATTGGCATCCATGAAGCCGGTGCGGGAGTTTCTTCTTAGCCATGTCATCAAGTCTTTCTGGTGGGTGAATCCATGGGGGGAGAAAAAACTTTACCGCGTCAAAGCTGATTCTGTCAGTCCCACATTCCCGAATGGTGGTTTCGTTGAAATATCGTTTGTGTTTGAGCAGGCCTTCGCGCCGTAAATTCCCCGATTCATTCGATACCAGGCCGCTTATGCGGCCCTTTTTATGGGCCTTATATGAGTTTTTCAGGTGACATCCAGCAACTGGAGCCGGGCCAGCTTATCCGGCTAATTGAAATCGACGGTACCGCTTTCGGCATGGATACTGTGCTGCGCTTTCACGCGCACAACATTGATCCGGCAGGCTGGGCTGCATTCGCCGCTGATAATCTTCCCGCCATCATCTGGCAGGGCCAGCAGTACGATCCGTACCCGTACCAGCTAAAGGGCATGGAGTTGTCCAGCACCGGCGCACAGCCGACGCCCACGCTATCCGTGTCGAATATCGGCAACTACGTCACCGCGCTGTGTCTGGAATACGACGACATGGTCAAAGCAAAGGTGAAAATACACACCACCCTGGCGAAATACCTCGATGCTGCAAACTGGGCAGCGGGCAACCCGAACGCCAGCCCGGCAGATGAGCGGGTGCAGCTGTTTTACGTCAACGCCAAGACCGCTGAAACACGGATGCAGGTGGATTTCGAGCTGTGTTCACCCTTCGATGTTCAGAACCTGCAACTACCCACCCGGCAAATTACGCCTGTCTGCACCTGGTGCATGCGGGGCTGGTACCGAACCGGCAACGGCTGCGATTACGCCGGAAACCGGTATTTCCTGAAAGACGGCACACCAACGAACAATCCGGCGCTGGACGTCTGCGGTGGTCGGCTGCCTGACTGTGAGGCCAGGTTCGGGGAAGGCAATCCGTTATCGTTTGGCGGATTCCCTGCGGCAAACCTTCAGGGGAAATAAGCATGCGCAAAAAGTTAATGAAAGCCATTGCTGAGCATGTGGCAGCGGAATATCCGAATGAAGCGTGTGGCGTCGTGGTGCAGTCCGGACGGGCGCAGAACTACATTCCGTGTCGCAACATTGCAGAAAATCCGACTGAGTCATTTACCCTGGCACCGGAAGACAAACTGGCGGCGCAGGAGCAGGGCGAAATCATCATGATCGTTCACTCGCATCCGGACGTGGTGCTACTGGTGCCGTCCGAGCACGATCGTATCCAGTGCGACTGGTCCGGCGTGGAGTGGGGGATCATGTCATGGCCTGACGGTGATTTTTGTACGCTCTCGCCTAGAGAAGACAGGGATTATACCGGGCGGCGCTGGGTGCTCGGCTTTGCAGACTGCTGGTCGCTTATCCGTGAGTGGTATCAGCGTGAGCACGGCGTTGACCTGGGCAATTACTCGGTGCCGTATGAATGGTGGGAACAGGGCGAAAACCGCTACGACGATAACTGGCAGGCTGAGGGTTTTTTCGAAGTTGACCCGGCGGATATTCAACCCGGCGACATGATCATGATGCGCGTACAGGCGCAGGTCACCAATCATGCTGCGGTATACCTCGGCGAAAACCTCATCCTGCATCATATCACCGGGCAACTTTCGGCCCGGGTGCCATACGGAAAATATTACCGCGACCGCACCGTTCGGGTGGTGCGTCATAAGGAGATTATCAATGCTGAAAACGTTGATCCTTGACGGGCGCATGGCGAAGAAATTCGGGCGCGTACATCAATTTGACGTGGCGGATCTGCCAGAAATGCTGCGCGCGATGTGCAGCCAGGTGCAGGGCTTTAAGCGCTACCTGTCAGAAGGACATATGCATGGAATTCGCTTCGCCTTCTTCAACGGTAAGCACAACATCGGCCTTGATGAATTCGATATGACCAATGGATCGGAGGTCTACCGGATTACGGCCATCACCGAAGGTTCAAAGCGCGGCGGCGTATTGCAGATTGTCATCGGTGCGGTTGCGCTGGTGGCAGCCTTCTTTACCGCAGGCGGCAGTCTTGTCGCACTTGGCATGAGCGCAGCCGCTGCCGCAGCGACCACGACAGCGTTAACCGGCCTTGGTCTGAGCATGATGCTTGGCGGCGTGGTTCAGCTGCTCACCCCGCAACCAAAATACAATGTCGGCGCATCTTCCAGCACGGACAATAAACCCAACTACGCATTCGGCGCGCCGGTGAACACCGTGGCAATGGGCTACCCGGTCCCGGTGCTGTTCGGTGAGCGTGAGATTGGCGGTGCCATTATCAGTGCGGGAATTTTCTCCAGCGATCAGCAATAACAACAGGTGAGATATGCGTTTACTGGAAAACGAAACCATTCAGGGCAGGAAGGGCGGCGGGGGCGGTAAACAGCATACGCCGGTTGAGCAACCGGACGATCTGCTGTCGGATGCGAAACTCAAAATGCTGGTTGTGCTGTCTGAGGGGGAGATTCAGGGCGATCTAACCGCGCAGAAAATTTACCTGAACGATACGGCCCTGGCGAACGACGACGGCAGCTATAACTTCACCGGCGTCAAATGGGAATACCGCAAGGGCACACAGGACCAGCCTTATATTCAGGGACTGCCTGAAGTAGATAATGAGCTGTCAGCTAACGTGGCGGTGACCACCACCGTCCCATGGACCCGCCAGTTCAGCAACCTGACCCTTGATGCCGTGCGCATCAAACTCAGCCTGCCCGCACAGTACAAGTATAAAGACAATGGCGATATGGTCGGCACCGTCACGCAGTACGCCATTGACCTGTCCACCGATGGCGCAGCATGGCGCACCGTAGTAGACGGTAAATTTGACGGCAAAACCACCTCTGAATATCAGCGCGATCATCGTATCGATCTCCCGGAGGCAACAACAGGCTGGTCAATCAGAGTGCGCCGCATCACAGCAGACTCCACGTCCGCGAAACTGGTGAACGGCTTCAAGGTCTTCTCTTTTGCAGAAGTGATCGACAGCAAACTTCGTTATCCGAACAGCGCTCTGCTTTATATCGAGGTCGACAGCAGCCAGTTTTCCGGCGGCGCGCCGAAAGTAACGTGCAGGCCTAAGGGTAAATTAATCCGCGTTCCGGACACTTACGATCCGGTTACCCGCACCTATAGCGGAACGTGGTCTGGCGGTTTTAAGCTGGCCTACACCAATAACCCGGCCTGGATTTTC
Organism: Enterobacter sp. K510; assembly: GCF_055804875.1. Taxonomy (NCBI): domain Bacteria; kingdom Pseudomonadati; phylum Pseudomonadota; class Gammaproteobacteria; order Enterobacterales; family Enterobacteriaceae; genus Enterobacter; species Enterobacter sp. K510. Next base: position 392,960 of record NZ_JBNRLQ010000002.1, read on the forward strand.
TATGATCTGGTGCTGGATGAAATTTACGGCATGGGTAACCGCGTCGATTCCAGCATGATTGATAAGTGGGCACTTTATGCCATTTCTCAGTATTGCGATGAGAAGGTGTCGAATGGCGCAGGCGGCACAGAACCTCGCTTCACCTGCAATGTGTTCATCCAGAGCCAGCAGGATGCCTATACCGTACTGAGCGATCTGGCCGCTGTGTTCCGGGGAATAACCTTCTGGGGAAACGATCAGATATTCGTGCGCGCGGACGTACCGCAGGACGATGTGGATTTTGTTTACCACGCCTCAAATGTGATTGACGGTCTGTTCACCTACGGCAGCGGCAGTTATAAGAACCGCTATTCATCAGCACTGGTATCCTGGTCAGATCCGCAGAACCATTACAGCGACACCGTAGAAGGCGTGTATGACGAAAAACTGGTTGAGCGTTACAACGTAAACCAGATGTCGCTTACGGCGATTGGCTGCACGTCACAGAGTGAGGCGCACCGCCGGGGCCGCTGGGCTATTCTCTCGAACGCGCGCGACGGTACCATTTCTTTCGGGGTAGGGCTTGATGGCTACATTCCGTTACCGGCGGATATCATCGGTGTGGCTGACCCGTTCCGCGCCGGTAAACAGAACGGCGGCCGCATCAGCGCGGTCAGTGGCCGAAACATTACCCTTGACCGGGCCGTTGACTACGCAGCAGGTGACCGGCTGGTGGTTAACCTGCCTGACGGCTCGGCGCAGACCCGCACCATTGGCGCTGTCAGCAGTGACAAGAAAACGGTGACCGTGAATACTGCATTCAGCCAGCCACCGGCGGCGGGTGCGGTGTGGGCCATCGACAGTGACAGCCTGGCGATTCAGTATTTCCGTGTGACCTCCATCAGTGCGAACGATGACAGTAACGGCGGCTTTACCATTACTGCCGTACAGCACGACCCGAACAAATACCGGTACATCGATGATGGTGTGCGCATCGACCCGGCGCCGATCACCGTCACCCCAATCAGCATAATTCCCGCACCGAAAAACATCATCATCACAGAGGTGGATCATGTTGCCCAGGGGCTGAACGTTGCGACGATGAATGTCACCTGGGACAAGGTGGGTGGCGCTATTCGCTATATGGCCCAGTGGCGCAAGGATAACGGGGACTGGATCAACGTCGCCGTCACCAGTGCGCAGGGCTTTTCAATTCAGGGCATTTATACCGGTAGCTATGACGTTCGCGTTCGCGCCATGAATGCCCAGGAGTCTTCTTCTCCATGGGGCTACGCTGATACTACTTATCTGACCGGCAAAACCGGTAAGCCAGGCACACCGCAGAATCTTCTGGCAACGGATGATGTTGTGTGGGCGATTGATCTAACGTGGTCCTTCCCGGATGGATCGGGTGACACGTCCTATACCGAGCTGCAGCGCGCTACGACGGACGACAAAGCCAACCCTGAGCTGCTGGCGCTGGTGCCATACCCGGCAGTCAGTTACCAGCACGGCCCCATGCCTGCAGGAGTGCGGCAATGGTACCGGGCGCGACTCGTAGACCGTATCGGGAATGTCGGCGACTGGACTGACTGGGTTATGGGTACCTCGTCTATTGATGTCAGTGCCATCACCGATGACATTCTGAATGACATGAAAGAATCGGAAGTATTTAAGGATCTGATAGAGAACGCCGTAGACAGCAATGAAACTATTGCCGGAATGGTGACAGATATTCAGGAAAACGCCGATCAGCTTGAGCAACAGGCGTTACAAATCCAGCAAAACTCCGATGGCCTTTCAAAGGCTGAAGTAAAAATCGATGAAATCAGCCTTTCAATGGATGGGATGACCGGCGGGGTCAAAAACTCATCAATTGCCGTGATTCAGAACAGCCTGGCGCAGGTGACTTCCCGCCGATCCCAGACTGCCACCAATAACGGCAATGTCGCAAAAATTGACCGGATAGACACCACCATTGCGGATGCGAGCCAGGCAGTTGCTCGCGCGCTGATCACGCTTGATGCGTCTGCGGGTGGGAATGTTTCGAACGCGACCGACCTGACGGAGACACTGGCTGACTTCACCCAGGCATCCGCCACGAAGATTAACTCTCTGACGGTGACGGTGAACGGGCAGACTGCTGCCATCAACCAGACGGCGCAGGCGGTGGCAGATGTAAACGGCAACCTAAACGCGATGTACAACATCAAAGTTGGCGTTGCCGCTAACGGCCAGTATTACGCTGCAGGTATGGGCATAGGGGTACAAAATACACCCGGCGGCATGCAATCGCAGGTAATTTTTCTGGCAGACCGTTTTGCTGTTACCACGCAGGCCGGTGCCGTTGTATCGCTGCCATTCGTGATTCAGAACGGGCAAACCTTTATCCGTGAGACCTTCATTCAGGACGGCACGATCACCAATGCGAAAATTGGCGCATACATTCAGTCATCAAACTATGTCGTCGGTACCCTGGGATGGCGGATAGATAAGAACGGGACCATCGAGATAAACGGTGGGGTAGCAGGCCAGGGCAGGCTGGTTATTACAAATAACCGGATCATTTCGTATGACCAGTACGGTCGCCTGGCAGCCGTTATGGGGCAGAGAGTGTAATGCAGACATTTATTGCTGGAACCAGCTTTGATGCCATCAACTCGATGGCGGTCAACTATGTGATGGACGTTATCGACATCTCCGGATCGGGAAGCAGAACTTACCCGGCCGGGTGTACTTACCAGGCCAGCCTGATAATCGAAACGGCTGTTTCCGCGCTTCCTACCAGTAACCCGTATCAGGTAACCGTGTCCGGGAATATCGTTTCATGGAGCGTGGCGACTCCGGTCCGACTGGTCGTGCTGGCTACGCCAAATACTGGTACCGACAGCAGCTATTTCGGCCAGTCGCTGTATTCATATGACGCCTATGGTAACAAGACGGTAAAGCTGGCTCCGGATTTCGTCCCGTTCTGTCTGGTTGACGTCATAGACGTGCCGCCCGGCGGCCAGCTTATTCAGACACGGATCCCTGTCAGCAATAAAATCGTCACGTTTCACCGGCTGCCGAACGCCGACGGGCGGTTATCGACATCCGTTTATTCGGTGGTGAATTCCGGTGGGTATCATGCATTCTCGTTCAATGCCTCCGGAATAAACCAGACCGGGTGCCGAATTTACGTTTTCTCAAACTATCTGGTGAACATCCCGGACTGGGGATTTTTCGTTTACCGGGACGGGACGCTGGTCTGGCACAGTAACTGCCTGCCGCTCAATATGGGGCTGATGACCGGCGATCTCGAATCGGCAACGCCGCTGGCGGTGACACCTGGCGTGACATCCGTCGTCTTTATACCCGCTGATCCGGCATCGCCAAAAAGCGGCGGCTATCTGAACTCCAGTTGTTCTGCCGCCGGATATAAAAACGGGGTGTGGCAGGCGACGATAGCGAATGTGTTTTCAAGCCGCATAATCTCAGGACAGGAGGCCGATGCAGTAAAGCCATGGGCTATTCGCGGCTATGTCGGTTACATAGACTGCAGTATTTATGACCAGTACTACCGCTATGCACTCGGGCTGGTTTAATCCGTCTTACATAACATTGCATTCATAACCCGCTTCGGCGGGTTTTTTATTGCCCGGAGAAAATATGATTTATAACGCAGGTACAATCTCTTTCATTGGTAATTCTGTCACAGGCACGGGAACGAACTTCACCGCGCCTACCAGTCAGATCCGCCTTGGTCAGACTCTGCTGGTGGCATCAAATCCGTTGCAGCTCGTTCAGATAACGGCAATCAACAGCGCCACATCCCTGACAGTTACTCCGGCAGCAGCACCGGCAGTCAGTGGTCAGAAGTACGGCATTCTTGTCACCGATAGTATTTCTGTTGATGGTCTGGCGCAGAGTATTTCTCAGCTCATTAACGAATATGATGAAAATATCGGAGCTTGGGAGGCCTTTGCCACCACGAGCGCCAATCAGAATGTCAATGTAACCATCAACGGTGTTAGCTTAACAATCCCGGCCATTGGAAAATTACTGCAGAAAGGAAGCAATGGCGCACTGCCGGTTAACCAGGGAGGCACCGGTGCTACAAAGGCAGAGGACGCTCGCACAAGCCTCGGTTTAGGAAGTGCGGCCACAAAAAACATTGTTTCCGGGCCAAATGACACCACCGCAGGCGCAGTATTAACAATGGGATACCATGGATTAGGAGTGGCAACATTAGGAGGTGGAGGAGGTGACACCGATCCCCTTTACCTAAATCTAAACGGTAGCGGTTTTTATACCGTAAATGGTGACGTTTCGCTCCCGGCATGGTGGCATCCTGCGGCCAGTAACGTATGGGGCGGAGGAATTTATATTTCACGAACGAGCACTCAGGTACTTGAATTATTAATAAGCAGGGATGGTAAAGCCGGCATCCGGGCACGTAGAAGCGCTGACACAAGCACCGTTCAGGCAGAGTTTTACACCACTCTTAATACTACAAAATCCAGTGACGGCACACTCAAAGCGGCATCGCCAGTGGCGCGCATAGTGAAAAGCAGGGATGAAACTCAGCGAGCTGACATTACTGAAGACGGCTTTGCGTGGTGCGGCTGTGGAGCGGCCAACGATGAAGCAGAAGGTATTAACATTTCGCGTCTCGATGTGGGAGTTTACGTGCTTACTGGTTCCGCCGGGCTTGCGTCTTCGGGGTGGCAGTTATTGCCGCCGATGGACCCGGCAGGGATGGGTGAGATGGGGGTTGTTGAGGCAGAACAAACGGAAAGCGGCGGCCTGACGATCCGTCTTTTCAGGCGCAAATACCAGCTGACTGAAGATGGCGAAATGGTGAAAACCAAAGGTGAACCGATGGATGTTCCCACCAACAGCTGGATAGACGTTCGCCTGGAGATGCCCCAGAACAGCATCTGGAATCAAAAGCAGGCGGAGGTAACGGAAACCCTCAGCGCTGAAAATTGATAGTTGTAACCTGTATTGATCTGCCTCTGAATTAAAACTACTGTATATATACACAGTAAGTTACAAAGGAGGTAATTATGCAACTACAACGCCTTATTTTTCCGGATGTTCCGGTATATATCCCTATGTACGGGGATCTCGTTTCCGCAGGCTTCCCCAGTCCTGCAGCTGACTATATCGAGAGCGGCATCGATCTGGTGTCGCATCTTATTCCGCACCCTTCCTCAACCTACACGCTGCGCGTGTCCGGTGATTCCATGATCGGCGCCGGTATTCTTGATGGCTCATTTCTTCTCGTCGACTTCAGCCTTACCCCTCAGCATAACGATATTGTCGTTGCCAACCTTGGAGGGGAATTCACCGTCAAAAGACTGGTGACGCACCCGGTGCCGCAGCTGCTGGCTGAAAATCCGGCATACCCTCCCATCCCAATTTATGACGCCGACGGGTTAGACATCGCCGGCGTTGTCATTTCTGTCATCAACACGATGCACCGCAATGTTCGCCCTCGTTGATATGAACTCGTTCTATGCGAGTTGCGAAACCGCATTTCGCCCCGATCTGGCCGGGCGGCCCATCGTGGTTCTGAGCAACAATGACGGCTGTGTCATTGCCCGATCCACCGAAGCAAAAAAGCTCGGCATAAAAATGGGCACGCCGTGGTTCCAGCTGCGCGAGACGCCTTTCCCGCAGCCGTTGCTCGCGTTCTCGAGTAATTACGAGCTCTATGGCGATATGTCGCAGCGCGTGATGACCACTCTCGAAGAAATATGCCCGCGCGTGGAGGTTTACTCAATCGATGAGGCTTTTTGTGACCTGACCGGCGTGCGCAACTGTCGTGACCTGGGCGATTTCGGGCGGGAGATCCGAGATACCGTCTGGCGCAACACACGCCTGCGCTGCGGCGTCGGGATCGCCCAGACGAAGACGCTGGCCAAGCTGGCTAACCGGGCAGCGAAAGAGTATCCCCAGACCGGGGGCGTGGTCGATTTATCGAACGTTGAGCGCCAGCGCCGTTTAATGGCGCTAATGCCGGTCGAGGAAGTGTGGGGCGTCGGCAGGCGGATTGCAAAAAAGCTCGAGGCTATGGGGATCAGCAAAGCGCTCCAGCTGGCGGACACGGATATTCGGTTTATCAGAAAGCACTTTAATGTAGTGCTCGAAAGAACGGTGCGGGAGCTGCGCGGCGAGTCCTGTCTGGAACTGGAAGAATTTGCACCGGCGAAGCAGGAAATCGTGTGCAGCCGTAGTTTTGGTGAGCGCATCACCGACTATGAAGAAATGCGCCAGGCTATCTGTTCGTATGCGGCCAGGGCGGCGGAAAAGCTGCGCAGTGAACGCCAGTACTGCCGGTATATTTCCGCATTCGTGAAAACATCGCCCTTTGCGCTGAATGAGCCTTACTACGGCAACAACGTTGGCACGAAACTGCTCACACCGACGCAGGACACCCGCGACATTATCGCGGCGGCCACGCGCTGCCTAGATGCAATATGGCGCGATGGCCACCGGTACCAGAAAGCGGGGATCATGCTGGGCGACTTTTTCAGCCAGGGCGTGGCGCAACTCAATCTGTTTGATGACAACGCGCCGCGGGCCGACAGCGACGCGCTGATGACGCTGATGGACCGGCTCAACAAACAGGGCAGGGGCACTCTCTATTTTGCCGGACAGGGCGTTCAGCCAGCATGGCAGATGAAGAGGGAAATGCTGTCACCATGCTATACGACGAGGTGGTCAGAAGTGCCGATAGTACGGGCTAATTGAATAAATGTATAAGCGATAATCATGCTTACCACGTCACTTCTCGCGACATCCTCTCAGTAGAGCTGTAAGTATTTATGGGCGAAGAATAAACATAAAGAGTGAAAAATAACATCGGGTAGCGCTAGTCCAATGATGTTTTAATCATCTGATGCGATTTAATGCACATATTTAAGAGAATCAAATTAATATTTATTGACATAGTAAGAGTTTTGAATTAAAAAAATTATCAACCGGAGGGGTTATGTTTAATAATCTTAAGTTATGCAACATTCTCGATTACGCTTTTAAAACATTGTCAACGATATCAGCACTCTTACCGGCTATATTTGTCTATGTAATAACTAATTATGAAAGGATTTTATCTGACGGGATAATAGAAAAGATCAATGGTCATAAGGCTATGTTCTTTTTTGCTTATATTCTGTTAACAATATTCGTGATATTTACATTAAACAAGGTGTTCTTGTGGGCCGTGAAAGGTTTGGATAACGAGGGGATGAGTAATATCCAAAACGTTGAACCCGTCAATGATAATTTTCTGCCAACGTATTTAGGATACTTTTTTGTATCCGTTAGCATTACTTCTAATTGGGTTTTTTGTTACTTTATGTTATTAGTTGTTTTGTTCAACTTGTTTTCAAAAATATATTTTTTTAACCCATCATTACTATTGTCAGGATTTAAGTTTTACCATTTAACTTCTGACAAAGGTGTTAAGGTTTTATTAATTTGCAAAGATGATCTTCGCTCTTTTAAAGACGTATCATCATCAGTTTATAAAAGAATTAACGATTTCACTTTTATTAAGGTTGCTTAGAAATGGAAATGAATCATCTCATAGCATTTACAAAGAAAAATAGAGCGCACACAATTTATAAGGTTGCTTCATCGGAAGATGCATTCTTCTCAAACCCATTAATGAACGATAATAATGGTGTAGAGGAATATGATCCCAATGATAGACAGGATCAAGGAAAGATATTTTTTTTAGACTTAAAATTGCATAAGGGGGTAAGTAATGAAATAATAGATGAATTACAATCGCTTAGTGCTCAGGACACTATAAATACTAGTGACTACAAGGCCTTGTCGACTGATAATCTCTCCTGTGTTAAATATTTTGCTACAAAGCAAGGGGGGTACCTGTTATTTCAACAGTTTTACAAAAAAAATATTCTTGGTTCAAAAATATTATCCTTAAAAAAGATGGAGTTACTAAAGGGGGACTTTATAACTCTAAACGAATCTGCAGAAGTAGTTTACTCTATAGATGAGGAAAAGGTTTATTTTGAAAGCATAGTAAAAGCCAAGAAAATCTTATCTGGACTTGAAAGTATTTATAAGGAGGCAGGTCAAAAAGAAACTAAAACTTTTTTAGGTCAACAGGATTTAGAATTGCTTGAAGATTTTGATGAAACAAAAGTGACAGTATTAAATAAAAAAAGAATACAGTCAGAGTTAGTTAAGCAAGAGGAATTGAAGGCTGAAAAGGGAGCTGATTACGACTCATTTCGTGCTAATGATTTAAAAGAATGCATTGATGAGATTATTGAGTATTTTCCTAGTATGGTAAAGGATGGGAAGGTATTGATTAATAATAACAACGATCTTGAGCGTTATTTATTAGCTTTGGATGAGCGTCTGTATACAGCTAAAAGGAGCCAGCAACAACGTATTGCGACAGCTACAAGGAAGGTGTCAAAGTAAGGAAAGAAAGAACCGGCCCAGCGGCCGGTTTGGAATTCATATAAGATTATGGATATTTCCTACTGGTAGTAAAAGATTCAGATGAAATGGCGGCAGTAAAATGTTCACCATTGCAATCTATCATAAGCACTAAGTGACTGATATTTCAGAATTGAAAAAAGTTGAGTAATGGCGAAAAGTGCTTTTAACTTTATGAAATACTACGTAAACACGCCTGATTTAAAATCCCTCGGCTTATGGCTGTGCGGGTTCAAGTCCCGCTCCGGGTACCATGGGAAACCTCGAATAAAATCAATGATAAGCAGTGTCGTGTAAGCCACCTTCGGGTGGTTTTTTTATGCCTGAAATTTGCCTTTTCTGACCTGATTGCCCTCATCCCTCACTGATTTACCGTGACAGTTGCAGCACGTTGACCACAATAACGCTCAGTGCCAGACAAATCAGGATCACCCCCGAAATACGCTCCACAGCGGGTAACACTTTCGAAAAAGTGCGCAGCACTGCACCATTACCGATAAAGATCGCCACCAGCAAATCCCACAATAGCACAACGCTGAACATCCAAACGCCATAGACAACTTTCAGGCCGGGCGCAGTACCGGCACCGCCGATTAACGTCGCCAGGCTGACATAAAAGAGCGCATTTTTAGGATTGAGAATGCCCGACATAAAACCCATGCCGAATTCACGCCAGCGATCTCTGAGATCAGCCTTCTCTGTCGAAGCGGCTTCCGGAGTCATCTTGTGTCCGGTGAGGGAGCTTGCGCCAGCAAAACGAATAAAAAGCTGGCCTACATACAACAAATAGCCACAGCCAGCGAGCTGAATGGCGATAAATCCTGCGCTGCCGGAGCGGAAAAGCGTGATACCGCTGAAGGCCGCAAGAATAAACACCCCGTTTGCGACAGCTATTCCCAGACAGACAAAGGCGGCATGACGCCAGCCCGCTTTAATTGAGGAACGCGCAACCAGAAAGAAATCCGGGCCGGGGGAAAGTAGCGCCAGAAAATGTGCGGTTGCCACCAGAAGAAATTGCTGCATCATGCCATCACCCTCTAAGAAATTTTTCCTACAGGATGCAGGCTGACAGGATGATAGTATTGAATAAAATTGCAGGGAGTCAGGACCGGTAACAGCCTGGCGTGACGCCAGTATGCGCTTTGAATACCCGCTGAAAATGACTTTGATCGGCAAAACCCAGTCGATAGGCAATATCAGTAATTTCATAACCTGACTGAAGCCAGCGGCGCGCCTGATTTACACGGATATTGAGCTGCCAGGCATGCGGCGTCATGCCGGTAGCGGCGCGAAATGCTCTGATGAACTGATAACGGCTCATATCAGAGATTTTCGCCAGTTCTTCAAGCGGCACGGGCGGGCATTCGGTTTCCTGCAACTGGCTGATCACCCGTGCCAGTGTCCCGTTGCCCTGGGGTAGCTGTGCGGCAAAAGTTTCCACCAGAGCATTCTCACAGGCGCAGTCACCGATAAATTCTATTAGCGCGGCATTTTTGTCTTCTGAAGTGGACGCTGAAAAGAGGGTGTCATTAAGCTGGCAAAACCGGGCATAGACCGTCTGGTTATCCGTGAGGCGAATTTCATTTTCGCGAATAAGGCCTGCTGAGGAAGGACCAGTTTCTGCCAGTAACTGGCGTAGCCAGTCAGCATCCAGATGCAGCATCTGATAGCTCCAGCAATCATCGGGCAGGGGATTACAGGCATGAACACAGCCTGCGGGAATAAAAACCATCATGCCGGGGCGCAGAGCAGTCGGACCGCCTGACACGCCGGTAAAATGACTACCGCCCGTATCCACTGCGCCAACAGAAAAGGTGGGATGACTGTGCGCCTTATAACACGCCCGGCTATGACAGGCGCGGCGCGTCTCTACATGCTCCATCGCCGGATCGCGCCAGAATTCAGCAGAATGGTGGCTGTGTCTGTTGAACATAGGGTGAGATCCTTAAACCGATCGGCGTAACTATTTGTGCAGGGTAGAAAGGAGAACACAGTTACCTCAGTATCGCCAATAATTTTGCACCCCACCTGTGTTAAAATTCCTTTTTTACGGTGCGTATTTCGCACCTCACCGAGGAATATGCACAATGAAAACCGGACCCCTGAACGAGAAAGAGCTGGAATGGCTGGAAGACGTACTGATGAAGTACGGTACGGAAGCGTCCATTATGGATGTCTCAGAGCTGGATGGCTTACTCACTGCGGTGCTGAGCTCGCCGGTGCCGGTTGAGCCGAGCCAGTGGCTGGTGGCGCTGTGGGGCGGTGCTGACAAGGTGCCGAACTGGTCGTCGGAAAAGGAGATGGAGCGTTTCATGATGCTCGCTTTCCAGCATATGGACGATATCGGCGATCGTCTGGCCGAGTATCCGGAACAGTTTGAACCGCTGTTTGGAACGCGCGACGTGGAAGATCAGGAGCTGACCATTGTGGAAGAGTGGTGCTTCGGTTATCTGCGCGGCGTCAGCCTGAGCGACTGGTCATCCTTACCGGATCCGTTAAAGCCAGCGCTGGCGGCCATTGAACTGCACGGTAAAGAAGAGAACTTCGAACGTGTGGAGCAGATGACGCCGGAAGCCTTTGAAGAGAGCATAGAGGCGATTAAACCTGCGGCGCTGGCGCTGTACGATTACTGGGCCGACAATCAGCAGGAAATTGAAGTGGCGAAGCCGTTCACCGCCGGTGAAAAAGTGGGCCGTAACGACCCTTGCCCGTGCGGCAGCGGTAAAAAATTCAAGCAGTGCTGCCTGCACTGATAGTCACTTGCACCAGCTTGCCGGGTAAGCGCAGCGCCACCCGGCAATAAAAGAAGCGCCGTTAACCCACCTCCGGCAATAATCCGGCTGCAATACAGAACTGCACGGCAATCACCGCGATCCCACACAAAAACACCAGCGCTAATGCAGGCTTGCCACCGCTGACGCGATAACTCGTCTGCGGACTATGCTTACGACTTTGCCACGCCAGCAGCGACGGGATCAGCAGCGCCAGCACGGCAAGCGCCACACCGGCATAACCCAGCGCCATCACAAACCCACGCGGATAAAAAAGGGCAAAAGCCAGCGGCGGCAGGAAGGTGATCGCCCCGGTCTGTAAACGTCCGGCAACGTTATTACGACGATTAAACAGATCCGCCAGGTAATCAAACAGGCCCAGCGCCACGCCAAGGAAGGAAGTGGCCAGCGCCAGATCGGCGAACAGATGCACCGCCAGTTCAACGTGCGGCGAGGCGACCACTTCTCTCAGCGCCTGTAATAACCCGTTCAGCCCGGCCTGATCCGCCAGTAATCCCATAAAGGTGGAGGAGTTGATGCTGCCCAGCGTCGCCAGTTGCCAGAAAATATAGGCCACCAGCGGAATGGCGCTGCCGGTAATAAATACCGTGCGTAGCTTACGGATGTTGCCATTCATGTAGCTGACGATGCTCGGCACGCTGCCATGGAAACCAAAGGAGGTGAAAATTACCGGAATTGCCGACAGCGCCAGCCCTTTCTCCAGCGGCAGCGTCAGCAGATTGATTTTGTGTACGTGCGGCATTAACAGCGCCAGCATGACCACCAGAAAGAGGATCTTGGCGCTGAACAGAAAGCGGTTAAACAGATCCACCAGCGACGTGCCCGCGCAGACGACGCCGCCCGCAATCAGGGTAAACAACAGCACACCGGCGACCGGTGAAACGGTGATGTCGAGCCAGGAGCCGAGGCTTGCCGCCAGCAGCTCGCCCGCGCCTGTCATATAGGCTGCGGTGAGGGCATACATCAGAAACATCATACTGAAACCGGTCAGCCACTGACCGTAGCGGCCCAGGTAGCGACGCGCCAGCGAACCCAGCCCGGTATCGGCAGGGACGTGCTGATACACTTCAAGCAACAGCAGAGCGGTATAACACATCAGCGCCCACAGGCCGAACAGCAGCACTAAGGTTACGCCAAATCCCACCCCAGCCGCCGCCAGCGGCATCGCCAGCATACCGGCCCCGATTGTCGTTCCCGCGACGATAAAAACACTACCCAGCGTCCGATTCTTCACGCTTTCCTCTGCCCATAAACCATTGCACATTCGAATATGCGGCGCAGAGTAAGGGAAAATGACAGCCTCGTCAAACGGGCGTTACACGCGGTGTAATTTAATGTTTACAGAGGTTTAATGCGGTGACAGTGTCACCGCCTGAAGTATTACTTTTGGGCATCGAGCGTGGAAAGTTCTTTATCAATGAAATACAAACCTTCGCCGCTTTTACCCGCCAGCGATAGTTTATCGATAACAGATTTAAATAATTTTTCTTCTTCGTGCTGTTCGGCCACATACCATTGCAGGAAATTAAAGGTCGGATAATCCTGCGTGGTCATTGCCACGTGCGCCAGTTCATTAATTTTTTGCGTGATCAGCTGTTCGTGTTCATAAGTGGAACGGAACAGATCGTCTAAAGACGCATATTCCGCAACCGGCGATGGAATAGTATTAATACACGGCAGGCTGCCGGTATCGGCCAGATAATCAAACAGGCGTTGCATGTGGGTCATCTCTTCCTGCGCGTGGCGGCGCAGGAAGGCTGCCGCGCCTTCGAAGCTGTGGTAGCTGCACCAGGCGCTCATCTGCTGATAAAGCAGAGAGGAGTAAAGCTCCAGATTCATTTGCTCATTTAATTTTTCGATCATTTCTGCTTTAAGCATGATACGGCTCCAGGAAGTGCGCAATGAATAATGGCGCCACTATAATTTGTTATTTAATTATTTGCAAAAGGTAAAATAGAATAATTAATTTGAATGGTAATGTGAATAATACGCATTAGATGTGAAGGTTAAATTACCTGAGAATAATTCTTTTTATTATAAATAAGCGCCACCTGCGTAATAACGCAGGTGGTAAAGATTAATAATAGCCGGTGGCGGCAGGCGACAGCGCCAGCCCCTGACACTGGTATTGCAGGGTGATCTTTTCATTAAGGCACAGTGAACCGCTGAATACGCTACAGGTACGGATCGGCTGACCGTATGCAGCGGCGGTGGCATAGCCCATTTGCTGGCACTGACGCGTGGCGGTGCCGTGGGTGGTATACTCATCAAAGCGCGCATTTTGTAGCATGGCTTCGTTAAAATTCAGTCGTACCACACCGGTAGTCTGAATGACCTCGCTCACCTGCGGCTCTTTAGTGATGGTGCATCCTGCCAGCAGCAGTACTGCGGCGGCTAAAAGCATACTCTTCATGGTATCGCTCTGATTCAGTTTCGATGTTCTCATCCTACAACCTCTCTTTCCCGCCCAATAGCCTGAATAGCCGGATTTTCTGGCCTTACTAATTGTAACGGCCAGCGAAGCGGGGAAAACTGTGAGCACCTCACAACTTTTTAAAACGATTTTTCACTAAATTTGAAAGTATGTTTGCTTAGTAGTAAGGTTTCTAAAACGTTCGCTATTCACGGCGGGACATCCCGCAACGCTTCAGGAGAAGACACAATGAAAATTGCACTGATGATGGAAAACAGCCAGGCTGCCAAAAACGCCATTATCCTTAAAGAGCTGAAAACCGTCGCGGATGAGAAGAACTTCCCGGTTTTCAACGTCGGCATGAGCGACGAGAATGACCATCACCTGACCTACATCCACTTAGGCATCATGGCCAGCATCCTGCTGAACTCTAAAGCCGTTGATTTCGTGATTGCCGGTTGCGGCACCGGTCAGGGCGCGCTGATGTCGCTGAATATCCATCCGGGCGTGAACTGCGGCTACTGCATCGATCCGGCAGATGCCTTCCTGTTTGCGCAGATCAACAACGGTAACGCGCTGGCGCTGCCGTTCGCTAAAGGTTTTGGCTGGGGCGCAGAGCTGAACGTGCGCTTTATCTTCGAAAAAGCCTTCACCGGCCGCAAAGGCGAAGGGTATCCGCCGGAGCGTAAAGAGCCGCAGGTGCGTAACGCGGGCATTCTGAACCAGGTGAAAGCCGCCGTGGTAAAAGATAACTATCTGGACACTCTGCGCGCCATCGATCCGGAGCTGGTGAAAACCGCCGTTTCCGGCCAGCGTTTCCAGGAGTGTTTCTTCGAAAACTGCCAGGATAAAGAGATCGAAGCCTTCGTACGTGAAATGCTCGCATAACATCCCGAAAGGCCAGCGTTCGCTGGCCTTTTTTTATCTCTTTTTATTCGACACCGCACTGCCGGCATCTTTCGTCAGCCGCAGCGTATCCGCCATGCCCACCAGACAAATCAGCGCGATAGCCACGAACGCCAGGCGAAAACTGATCCCCGGCACCTCCCCAAGCGAGAGCCAGTCGCCAACCCGTTCGCCGATACGAATACCAATCGCCCCCAGCGTAATGCCCAGCCCCACCGCCAGCTGTGTCGCGGTGCTGAATAGCGTATTGGCATAGCTCATTTGCGCCGAAGGCACATCCGCGAAGGCCAGCGTGCTGACGCCGGTAAACTGTATTGAACGAAATACGCCGCCGAGATAGAGCACCAGCAGGATCACCCACACCGGCGTCGTGGGCGTCAGGAAGGCGCAGGCCAGCAGCGCCAGCACATTGAGCGCGCCGTTGATCAGCAGCAGTTTTTTGAATCCCAGCCAGCGAATAAGCGGGGTGGTGGCGGGTTTTATCGTCAGATTGCCGACAAACACCGCCAGCACCAGCAGCCCGGCATGAAAGGCGTCCATACCAAAGCCCACCTGAAACATCAGCGGTAACAGAAAAGGCACGGCGCTGATGGAGGCGCGAAACAGCGAACCGCCATACATGGTCACGCGGAAGGTCGGCACCTGCATGGCATCGAGACGTATCATCGGCCAGCGGGCGCGCTGAAAATGGCGCAGCGCATAAAACAGCGTGCCCGCGCCCAGCAGCAACATCGCCGCCGTCAGCCACCCCTGCGGCTGCTGCGCGCCCAGCGATTCCATGGCATACACCAGGCTGACCATCGCAATAGCCGTGGAGAGGAAACCGGGCATATCGAAAGGCCGCCGCTCCTCCTCGCGAATATCCGGAATGATGCGCAGCGCCAGCGCAATGGCGATCAGCCCCAGCGGTACATTAATAAAGAAGATCCACCGCCAGCTGGCGAAACTGGTAATAAAGCCGCCCAGCGGTGGGCCAATGATCGGCGCGACCAGGGCGGGCCAGGTGAGGGTGGCGATGGCGGTGATGAGCAGATGCTTGGGTGTGGTGCGCAATACCGCCAGCCGTCCGACCGGCACCATCAGCGCGCCGCCGATGCCCTGTAAAATACGCATGGCGACAAACCACTCCACGCTGACCGCGAGGCCACAGAACACCGAGGCGAGGGTGAAGATTGCCAGCGCCGAGGCAAAGACTTTCCGCGCGCCAAAGCGGTCGGCGATCCAGCCGCTGGCCGGGATCAACACGGCCAGGGTGATGAGATAGGCGCTGATACCGATATTCAGATCGACGGCGTCGACGCCGAAACTTTCCGCCATGTCCGGCAGGGCGGTAGCGATCACCGTACCGTCGAGAAACTCCATAAAAAACGCCCCGGCGACCAGCAGCGCGGCGGGAGAAACGCCGCGTCTGGCCTCCGGTTGGGTGCTGTCACTCATTTTTGGTCTGCCATTTTAAAAAAAATTTTAAATTTTTACAGAAATGAAATATCCGTAACCCACGGATTTATCATGCATTTTAAAAAAAAACTAAAATATCAATGCGTTTTTTAATGTGATGGGCTTCACAAACTGGTTGATTTTTGTGATGCAGGTCATATTATGTGCACACAGAAACATAACACCTGCATAACAAATTTCACCGGAGCAAAAGATGAAACTGCGTAAGATCCTGAAAAGCATTTTTGAAACCTACTGCAAAACTTTCAAAGACGTCCCGCCTGGCGCGATGTTCTGATAAAAAAACCTGCTGCGGCAGGTTTTTTTATATCTGATGTACGCTGTGCAGGCCGGGCAAACTACCTTTTCGCAGCGCTTCCCGCTACTATGGCGTCCTTACTGAAAGGAGCCTTCCATGTCTGAATCCCTGAGTGCCGATCAAGAACTGGTATCTGACGTTGTCGCCTGCCAGCTGGTGATCAAACAAATCCTCGACATCATTGACGTTATCGCGCCGGTTGAAGTGCGTGAGAAAATGTCGCAGCAGCTGAAAACCATCGATTTCACCACCCACCCGGCTGCCGCCGATCCGGTGACCCGCCGCGCCATACAGAAAGCCATTGCGCTGATTGAGCTGAAGTTCACGCCGCAGGGCGAGGCGCACTAGCTAAAGTAAACCTTCGTTTTGAATTATTCAAACGGATGTTTTCGAAGATCGGGCGCGGAAGCCGCGCTGAAAAAAGGCGGGGGCGACCCCGCCGGCAGGATCAGAACAGCGCCATCACCAGCGCATAGCTCGCCACACAGGCACAGCTGACGCCAATCAGCCCCGGAATAATAAAGCTGTGGTTGATGATGAATTTCCCGATGCGGGTGGTGCCTGAACGGTCAAAGCCGATACAGGCCAGATCGCTCGGATAGGTCGGCAGTACAAAATAGCCGTATGACGCCGGGAAAAACGCCAGCAGCATTTTTGGCTCGACGCCCAGCATCAGCGCCATGGGCGCAACGGCAGTCAGTGCCGCCGCCTGGCTGTTGACCAGCTTGGACACCAGGAATAACACAATCGCGTAGGTCCAGGGATGATTCTGCACCACGCCCTCCAGCGCCACTTTTAACTCCTCCAGATGCGCCTGAAAGAAAGTGTCACTCATCCACGCCACGCCAAACACCGAAAAAATCGCCACCATCCCGGCCTTGAACACCGCGCCGCTGGAAATGGTCGACGCATTCACCTTACAGACGATCAGCATCACCGCCCCGGCAATCAGCATCATCATCTGGATCACCAGGTTCATCGACAGCGGCGTCATTTTGCCCTTCACCTCAAATGAGGGTCGCAGTTCCGGCAACGCGCCCAGTAATACCACCACAAGGATACCGGCGAAGAAGATCCAGGTTGACCAGTACGCCTGCTTCGGGAAGCGCTGATTCATTAAGGTGTCGCTGCTGCCGTAGATAAATTCCCGCTGTTTCGGATCGGTTAATTTCTGCTGGAACTCCGCGTCCTCCGCCAGATCCTTACCCCGGCGCAGGCTCCACAGCGCAGCGACGGCCACGCCAAACAGCGAGGCCGGCACGGAGACGGCGAGGATCTCGAGGATGCTCCACGCCTGCCCGATGCCGTGCTGCGCCGCCAGAATAGAGACCAGCGACACCACCGCCACCGAAACGGGCGAGGCGGTAATGGCCATTTGTGAAGCCACCGACGCCACCGCCATCGGGCGCTCCGGGCGGATACCTTTTTTCAGTGCGATATCGGCGATAATGGGAAACATGGTGTAGACCACATGCCCGGTGCCGCACAAAAACGTCAGCGTCCAGGTGGTGAAGGGCGCGAGCAATGTAATATGCTGCGGGTGGCGACGCAGCAGTCGCTCGGCAAACTGCATCATCACGTTCAGCCCGCCGGCGGTTTGCAGCGTGGCGGCGCAGCCGATCACCGCCAGGATAGTCAGCATCACGTCAACCGGCGGTTTACCCGGTTGCAGGCCAAACACAAAGGTCAGTATGAACAGGCCGATACCGCTGATCAGGCCGAGGCCCATGCCGCCGAAGCGGGTACCCACCAGCAGACAGAGGATAATGACAATAAATTCAAGAGTGATCATGAAGCACCTGTGTAATTAAACATTGATGCTCTAAATCATTACATTTTGTAAGGTTGATCTTTGCGAGCCAGATCGACTTTGTTAAAACGCGGGTAATCAAAGGGTTATGCACATTCCTGCAACATTGAGCCGCAAAAATTAACAACCCCGACGCGGGCCGGGGCTGAGTAACAGTGGTGGATTAATGCTGCCGGAAGTTAACGATATTAAGTAAATGCTGATCGGTTTGGGGTAAACCCATACCCGACTGCTGCGCGTTATGCACTTCTTCCATAATGGTCTGCAACAACAGGCCGTCCTGCTGCTGCTCTTTTTCCAGCTGCCGCAAAAATTCCAGCGTACAGGCATCGTTCATGGCCGCCGCTTCCGCCGTTAAGCGGGCGAGGGTGGCGCAGCGCTGGGAATACGCCTCAAGCATTTTTGTGAACAGATCTTCAAGGGTGGAATAGTCGTCATGGAAGGGTTCGGCAGCTTTTACGATGGGATTCGCCCCTTCGCGTTTCATATATTCAAACACGCGCATCATTTGCGTGATATTGCCCTGCGCCTGGGTACGCAGGAAAGTGGCGGTTCCGTTCAGGCTGTGTCCGGCGCACCATTCGCTGAGCGACAAATAAAGACTGGATGCCTGGAACTCAAGATTCATTTGCGTATTGAGTTTTTGAACCATTCCGACAATAGCCATAGCAAATATCCTTGTTATGAGTAACTGACTACAGCATAGAAAGATCGCACGGATAATTACTGTGACCTGTGAGGCACTTAGGCGAAACGGCAGAAATTTACCGGCGATAAGGTCTAGGTGCGATAGCTTTGAACTGGCAGTTTAATTTTACTGAAATTAAGTTTATGGTGAAGTTAACTCTTACCTGAAGGAATAAAAAATGAAAAAAGTGGCGGTATTACTCGCACCGGGATTTGAAGAAGCCGAAGCCATTGTCACCATCGATATTCTGCGTCGTCTGCATAATGAGGTGGAAACCCTGGCCTGCGCTGGCTCCCGCGCGGTGGAAAGCTATCATGCTATCCCTATGGTGGCGGACAGCACCCTCACTGAGCGGCTGGAGACGCTGTACGACGCCGTGGTGCTGCCGGGCGGGCCGCAGGGCAGCGTCAATCTGGCGGCCAGTGCGGAGGTGATCCAGTTCGTGAAGGCGCACGATGCGGCAGGTAAACTGATTTGCCCGATCTGTTCGGCGGCGGCGCGCGTACTGGGGGGTAACGATCTGCTGAACGGGCGGCGCTACGTCTGCTCCGGCGATCTGTGGCAGGGCGTGAAAAACGGCGAATATGTGGATGCGCCGGTGGTGGAAGATGGCAATCTGATCAGTGGCAAAGGCCTGGGGCA
The DNA here is from genome assembly GCF_055804875.1 of Enterobacter sp. K510. Classification (NCBI taxonomy): domain Bacteria; kingdom Pseudomonadati; phylum Pseudomonadota; class Gammaproteobacteria; order Enterobacterales; family Enterobacteriaceae; genus Enterobacter; species Enterobacter sp. K510. The sequence continues at coordinate 412,409 of NZ_JBNRLQ010000002.1, forward strand.
CGTATTTGATTTTGCGCTCACGGTATCGGCACGCTTACTGGGTGACGACGCGCCGGTGCGCGAACACGCCGAACATATCTATTATCCCTGGTAGTGAACAGGCCCGGATGTGCAACGCATCCGGGCGACAAGGATAAGCTGGCTGACGTTATGGATAATTTAGCTGGCGCCCGCCGCAATTGTCCGACAAATACGCCTTTTTTTATGTCATTTTCCGCTGAATTTATGTACGCAATTACTGTAATTCTGCGGTGTGATGGCGCTCTCCTATGGATGATTAATTTCCCGCTAAAACTACTCTCCAGCAGAAGCATATCCTGAACAGTATCGGCTAATGCTTTGTTTTCTGTCTGATTAAAGAACAGAAAAACCGTTTTTCCCTACATAAAAGAACGCTAAAGCTGGAGTTAACCATGCACAAATTCACTAAAGCGCTGGCAGCCATCGGTCTGGCTGCCGTTATGTCACAATCCGCTATCGCAGAAACCATGAAACTCGGTTTTCTGGTGAAACAGCCGGAAGAGCCGTGGTTCCAGACAGAATGGAAGTTCGCCGATAAAGCCGGGAAAGATCTGGGTTTTGAAGTGATCAAAATCGCCGTACCGGACGGGGAGAAAACCCTGAACGCCATCGACAGCCTCGCGGCAAGCGGCGCGAAAGGCTTCGTCATCTGTACGCCGGATCCAAAACTGGGTTCAGCCATTGTGGCGAAAGCCAAAGGCTATGACATGAAGGTCATCGCCGTTGATGACCAGTTTGTGACCGCGAAAGGCAAACCGATGGAATCCGTCCCGCTGGTGATGATGGCGGCGAGCGAAATCGGCGCGCGCCAGGGACAGGAACTTTATAAAGAGATGCAAAAACGTGGCTGGGACGTGAAAGATACCGCGGTGATGGCCATTACCGCCGACGAGCTGGACACCGCCCGCCGTCGTACCACCGGCTCCATGGACGCGCTGAAAGCCGCGGGCTTCCCGGAAAAACAAATTTACCAGGTGCCGACCAAAGCAAACGATATTCCGGGCGCGTTTGACGCCGGTAACTCCCTGCTGGTGCAGCATCCGGAAGTGAAACACTGGCTGGTGGTCGGTATGAACGATAACACCGTGCTGGGCGGTGTGCGCGCCACAGAAGGCCAGGGCTTTAAAGCGGCTGATGTTATCGGTATCGGCATTAACGGCGTGGATGCGGTGAGCGAACTGTCGAAAGCGCAGGGCACCGGCTTCTATGGTTCGCTGCTGCCAAGCCCGGACGTGCACGGCTATAAAACCAGCGAAATGCTTTACAACTGGGTGGAGAAGGGCGTTGAGCCGCCGAAATTCACCGCGGTTACCGATGTGGTGCTGATCACCCGCGATAACTTTAAAGAAGAGCTGGCGAAAAAAGGACTCGGCGTTAAGTAATACGCGTGGCAAGTGTGCCCTTCATCCGCCGGGTGGAGGGCCTGTCGTACACTGAAAAGCGTTTCGGAGATGTTATGCAACAGTCAACTCCATACCTGTCTTTCCGGGGGATTGGCAAAACCTTCCCTGGCGTAAAAGCGCTCAGCGACATCAGCTTTGATTGCTATGCAGGCCAGGTTCACGCCCTGATGGGGGAGAACGGCGCGGGAAAATCCACGCTGCTGAAAATCCTCAGCGGCAACTATGCCCCCACCACCGGCACCCTGGCCCTGCGCGGCGAAGACGTCACCTTTGCGGATACGCCCGCCGCCCTGTATGCCGGCGTCGCCATTATTTATCAGGAACTGCATCTGGTACCTGAAATGACCGTGGCGGAGAATATTTATCTCGGACAACTGCCCCATAAAGGCGGCTTCGTTAACCGTTCGCTGCTGAACTACGAAGCCCGGCTACAGCTGGAGCATCTCGGCCTCGATATCGATCCACAAACACCGCTGAAATACTTGTCGATTGGGCAGTGGCAGATGGTGGAAATAGCCAAAGCGCTGGCGCGTAACGCCAAAGTGATCGCCTTTGATGAACCAACCAGTTCGCTCTCGGCCCGTGAAATCGACAACCTGTTCCGCGTCATCCGCGAACTGCGCGACGAAGGGCGGGTGATTATTTATGTTTCGCACCGCATGGAGGAGATTTTCGCCTTAAGCGATGCCATTACCGTATTTAAAGATGGTCGCTATGTCTGCACCTTCGACGACATGGAGAAGGTCAACCATGATTCACTGGTGAAAGCGATGGTAGGCCGCGATCTGGGCGATATCTATGGCTGGCAGCCGCGTGAGACCGGTGAAGAGATGCTGCGCCTTGATGAGGTCAAAGCGCCGGGCGTGCGTAAGCCGGTGAGCCTGTCGGTGAAGCGCGGGGAAATCGTCGGCCTGTTCGGGCTCGTAGGGGCGGGACGCAGCGAACTGATGAAAGGGCTGTTTGGAGGGACGCGCATCACCGCAGGCCAGGTGTGGATCGACGGCAAGGCCATCAACATCCAGAAACCCGGCCACGCCATTGCCGCGGGCATGATGCTGTGCCCGGAAGACCGCAAAGCCGAAGGCATTATTCCGGTGCATTCGGTGCGCGATAACATCAACATCAGCGCCCGTCGCAAATACATCCGCGCAGGCTGCCTGATCAACGACGGCTGGGAAGTGCAGAACGCCGATCACCATATTCGTTCACTGAATATTAAAACCCCCGGCGCTGAGCAGCTGATCATGAATCTCTCCGGCGGTAATCAGCAGAAGGCCATTCTCGGGCGCTGGTTATCCGAAGAGATGAAGGTCATTTTGCTTGATGAGCCAACGCGCGGCATTGATGTTGGCGCGAAACATGAAATCTATAACGTGATTTATGCGCTGGCGGCACGCGGCGTGGCGGTACTGTTCGCCTCCAGCGACCTGCCCGAAGTGCTCGGCCTCGCCGACCGCATCCTGGTGATGCGCGAAGGGGAGATCGCCGGTGAATTACTACACGGTCAGGCGGATGAACAGCAGGCGTTAAGCCTTGCCATGCCTAAAGTTAGCCAGGCTGTCGCCTGAGCAAGGAGAATATGATGTCGTCTTTAACCACTTCCGGCGCGCCTAAGTCGCCATTCAACCTGGGTCGTATCTGGGACCAGTACGGCATGCTGGTGGTGTTTGCCGTGCTGTTTATCGGCTGCGCCATTTTTGTGCCCAATTTTGCCAGCTTTGTAAACATGAAAGGGCTGGGGCTGGCGATCTCCATGTCCGGCATGGTGGCCTGCGGCATGCTGTTCTGCCTCGCCTCCGGGGATTTCGACCTGTCCGTCGCCTCGGTCATTGCCTGTGCGGGCGTCACCACCGCGGTGGTGATCAACATGACCGAAAGCCTGTGGATCGGTATCTTCGCCGGGCTGATGCTCGGCGTGCTCAGCGGTCTGGTAAACGGCTTTGTCATCGCCCGGCTGAAAATCAACGCGCTGATCACCACGCTGGCGACCATGCAGATTGTGCGCGGGCTGGCCTATATCATTTCCGATGGCAAGGCGGTCGGCATTGAAGATGAGCGTTTTTTCGCCCTCGGTTACACTAACTGGCTCGGTTTACCGGCGCCTATCTGGCTCACCGTTATCTGTCTGGCCATTTTCGGATTTTTACTAAACCGTACAACTTTTGGTCGAAATACGCTGGCGATTGGCGGTAACGAAGAGGCAGCTCGCCTGGCCGGTGTCCCTGTGGTACGCACCAAAATCATCATCTTTATTCTGTCGGGTCTGGTGTCGGCGATTGCGGGCATTATTCTGGCGTCGCGCATGACCAGCGGACAGCCAATGACCTCCATCGGCTATGAGCTGATCGTCATCTCAGCCTGCGTGCTGGGCGGCGTGTCGCTGAAAGGGGGCATTGGCAAAATCTCCTATGTGGTGGCCGGGATCCTGATTCTGGGCACGGTGGAGAACGCCATGAATTTGCTTAATATTTCGCCATTCTCCCAGTATGTGGTGCGCGGTTTGATCCTGCTGGCGGCGGTGATTTTTGACCGCTACAAGCAAAAAGCGAAGCGTACTGTTTAAGCTTAACCTTTAAGTTTATCTCCCCCGTTGCCAGCCGTCCCGATGGCTGGCAACGCCTTCTTAAAATGGCGAGCCCCGTCACACTGTCTATACTTACAGAGCTAATGATAATGCGATGCGTCTGCCGGAGCAGACCATCTGAACTGTAAGGAGGAGACCAGAGTGGCCGACCAGTTAACTGTACCGCCGATTTTTTCTGGTAATTTTGCGTTCTTTTTTGACCTCGACGGAACCCTCGCTGACATCAAACCCCATCCCGATCAGGTAGCCATCCCCGCCAGGGTGCGGGACCAGTTGCATCAACTTGCTGAGCTTAACCAGGGCGCAGTGTCTCTGGTGTCCGGCCGTTCGATGCGTGAGCTGGATGCGCTTGCCAGTCCATATCGCTTTCCCCTTGCGGGCGTCCACGGCGCAGAACGCCGTGACAGCAATGGCGAACACCACGTGGTGACGCTGCCGCCTGAGCTGGTAAAGCAGATTGAACTGGAGCTGATTGCCGGGCTGGATGGTCTTGAGGGCACCGAACTCGAAGCAAAAGGAATGGCATTTGCACTCCATTACCGTCAGGCCATGCACCACGAAGACGCTATCTACGCGCTGGCACAGGCGCTGGAAGCAAAACACGATGAACTGGCCTTACAGCCAGGCAAATGCGTTGTTGAACTGAAACCGCGCGGCATCAGTAAAGGCGCCGCCATCGACGCATTTATGCAGGAAACCCCGTTTGCGGGCAGAAAACCCGTATTCCTGGGCGATGACCTCACCGATGAACAAGGATTTAAGGTCGTGAACCGCGCAGGCGGCGTCTCGATCAAAGTCGGCTTAGGGGACACCCAGGCACAATGGCGACTGGACGGCGTTTCTGCTGTACACCAGTGGCTCGAACAGATGATTGATCATCACTTACAACAAGAAAAATTAGCGCTAACAAACAGGAGAGATGGCTATGAGTCGCTTAGTCGTAGTATCTAATCGCATTGCACCGCCGGATGATAAAAAAGCAAGCGCAGGTGGTCTGGCTGTCGGGATTTTAGGCGCGCTGAAAGCCACCGGGGGACTCTGGTTTGGCTGGAGCGGTGAGACAGGCAATGAAGATCAACCTTTAAAGAAAGAGACGCGCGGTAATATTACCTGGGCCTCTTTTAACCTCAGCGAACAGGATTACGAAGAGTATTACAACCAGTTTTCTAACGCGGTGCTCTGGCCTGCGTTCCACTATCGTCTGGACCTGGTACAGTTCCAGCGTGAATCCTGGGAAGGCTATCAGCGCGTAAACGCTTTGCTGGCGGACAAACTGCTGCCGCTACTGGAAGAAGACGATGTGCTGTGGATCCACGATTACCATCTGCTGCCGTTCGCCCATGAGCTGCGTCAGCGCGGCGTGAAAAACCAGATCGGTTTCTTCCTGCATATTCCTTTCCCGACGCCGGAAATTTTCAACGCCTTACCGCCCCATGCCGAGCTGTTAGAACAGCTGTGCGATTACGATCTGCTGGGCTTCCAGACGGAAAGCGACCGTGTGTCCTTCCTCGACAGCATCGCCAGCCAGACGCGTCTGATCGCCAAAGACAAGAAAACCCATACCGCCTGGGGCAAAACCTTCGCCACTGAAGTCTATCCGATTGGTATTGAGCCAAAAGAGATCGCCCAGGCTGCCGCCGGGCCGCTGCCGCCAAAAATGGCCCAGCTGAAAGAAGAGCTGAAAGGCGTTAAAAATATCTTCTCCGTTGAGCGTCTGGACTACTCCAAAGGTCTGCCGGAGCGTTTTGCGGCCTTTGAAACGCTGCTGGAGAAATTCCCCGAGCATCACGGCAAAATTCGTTATACGCAGATTGCGCCGACGTCCCGTGGTGACGTGCAGGCGTATCAGGATATTCGTCATCAGCTTGAAACCGAAGCAGGGCGCATCAACGGTAAATACGGCCAGCTGGGCTGGACGCCGCTGTACTATCTCAACCAGCACTTTGACCGCAAGCTTTTGATGAAAGTCTTCCGCTACTCCGACGTTGGTCTGGTCACGCCGCTGCGTGACGGCATGAACCTGGTGGCGAAGGAGTACGTGGCCGCGCAGGATCCGGCGAATCCGGGCGTGCTGATCCTTTCCCGCTTTGCCGGTGCCGCCAACGAGCTGACGTCCGCGCTGCTGGTGAACCCGTACGATCGCGATGATGTGGCGGCGGCGATGGACCGTGCGCTGACAATGCCGCTGGCTGAACGTATTTCCCGCCACGCCGAGATGCTGGACATTATCCAGAAAAATGACATCGACGCCTGGCAGAAGAGGTTTATCGCCGACCTAAAGCGCATAACGCCACGTAGTGCAGAAAGTTTGCTGCAAAATAACGTGGCGACCTTTCCGAAATTAGCCTGATAACACGTGCTCCCGCGCAGGCGGGAGCACGTGTTTCTCTTGCCCGACACGCCTCCCGCTTCCTCGTTTTTGCCACTCCCATACTCTTTTTTATGTTTCAGCGCAACTACAAAAGATGTTAGTTTTATGACAGAGTTAATAAATATTCATTAATTATTCTTACTACTGGAATAGTTCACAACGTAACCATTTTGCAAAAATACCGCTTCTTAACCCAAATCTGCGCGATAAAAAACCCTGGCTGCTGTTTTACTAATCCTGAGGATTAGTAATTTTGTAATCGTTAACAAAAGCGACCGGGCTTTTTATCCTCCTGCATAATGTGTTGTTTTATAAGATTATTATTAATTTGTCTCTACAATAGAGATCGATCATTTACGCTAAGCCGTTGCTTTGAAAAGCAGTGCATTCTTTTCACGCACAGGTCAGAGGTGTTTGCATGTCTATTCGTGCGAAAGGAATAGAAAACAGATTCAATAGAACAAAAAAGACGCAAAGCAATAGTCTTATTGATGGATTTATTCGGAATATTCGCTTAAATTATGTGACGTCGATCACATTATTTTCAAAATACTACTTGCTCACATTGTATGTCTGAGTGTCCGCGAGTACAGTTGCCTCGATTTAGGAAAAATCTTAGTTTAGCGTAAGAAATGATGGCAGCGTGCGAAGGACCAGGTCGCCCAAAGAGGCGAAGGCCTCCGCGTCACATCCCTGAATCGTAGTATTGCATTTTGCCTTTTCTTTTTATTCTACCGGGTTTTTTCCCGGCGACATCACGGGGTGCGGTCTGACCGCTTAAGATTTTCGTTGGTTATTCTGGATGGGAAAAATGCATACATCCGAGTTGCTGAAACACGTTTATGACATCAATTTGTCATATCTCCTTCTTGCACAGCGTCTGATTAGTCAGGACAAAGCCTCAGCCATGTTCCGTCTGGGGATGAGTGAAGAAATGGCATCCACAATGGTCGAGCTGACATTGCCGCAAATGGTAAAACTGGCTGAAACCAATCAGCTGATTTGCCAGTTCCGCTTTGACAGCCACCAGACGATCACCCGTCTGACGCAGGAATCCCGTGTAGACGATTTGCAGCAGGTTCATACCGGTATTTTGCTGTCGACACGTTTACTCAGCGATGCTGGTCAGACTGTTGATACGCCTGCCCGGAAGAAAAGGGCCTGATTTATGACCGGCAAAAGCATTGTTCAGGAAGCGCGCGATATTCAGCTGGCCATGGAACTGATTACGCTTGGCGCGCGGTTGCAAATGCTGGAAAGCGAAACGCAGCTCAGCCGTGGTCGACTCATCAAACTTTATAAAGAACTGCGCGGCAGCCCGCCGCCGAAAGGCATGCTGCCGTTTTCGACCGACTGGTTTATGACGTGGGAGCAGAATATACACGCCTCCATGTTCTGTAACGCCTGGCAGTTTTTACTGAAAACGGGACTTTGCAGCGGCGTTGATGCCGTGATCAAAGCTTACCGTCTCTATTTAGAACAGTGTCCGCAGCAGGAAGAGGGGCCGTTGCTGGCCCTGACCCGCGCCTGGACGCTGGTCCGTTTCGTCGAAAGCGGAATGCTGCAGCTTTCACGCTGCAACTGCTGCGACGGCAATTTTATTACCCATGCGCACCAGCCCGTGGGAAGCTTCGCCTGTAGTTTGTGTCAGCCGCCTTCCAGGGCAGTAAAAAGACGTAAACTTTCCCCGGAAGTTGCCGATAGTAATTCACAACTGCTGGATGAACAGATTAATCAGGCTGTTTGACCGAACGGTGTGAGCAACACTCCAGCAGCGGTAAGCAATTACCGCTGCTTTTTTTTGCCCCGCCGCCGCGCCAAACGCAAATCTGTTTCTCCTCGCCTTAGTCAACAGTGAAGGATGATGTCGTGCTGATCTTATTAGGTTACCTGGTTGTTCTCGGTACAGTCTTCGGCGGTTATATGATGACCGGCGGACACCTTGGGGCACTTTATCAACCTGCCGAACTTATTATCATCGGTGGTGCGGGCGTAGGTGCGTTTATTGTGGGCAACAACGGCAAAGCCATCAAAGGAACGCTGAAAGCGCTTCCTCTGCTGTTTCGCCGTTCAAAATACACCAAAAGCATGTACATGGACTTGCTGGCGCTGCTTTATCGCCTGATGGCGAAATCGCGTCAACAGGGCATGTTCTCGCTGGAGCGTGATATTGAAAGTCCGAAAGAGAGCGAAATTTTCGCCAGCTACCCGCGTATCCTTGCCGATCCGGTGATGCTCGAATTTATCGTGGATTATCTGCGTCTTATCATTAGCGGCAACATGAACACCTTCGAAATCGAAGCGCTGATGGACGAAGAGATCGAAACCCATGAAGCCGAAGCGGAAGTGCCCGCCAACAGCCTGACGATGGTCGGTGATTCACTGCCCGCGTTCGGGATCGTGGCGGCGGTTATGGGCGTCGTTCACGCCCTGGCCTCGGCGGATCGCCCGGCGGCTGAATTGGGCGCGCTGATTGCCCATGCGATGGTGGGGACGTTCCTCGGCATCCTGCTGGCCTACGGCTTCATCTCGCCGCTGGCGACGGTGCTGCGTCAGAAGAGCGCCGAAACCACCAAGATGATGCAGTGCGTCAAGATCACGCTGCTCTCTAATCTGAACGGCTATGCACCGCCGATTGCCGTTGAGTTTGGTCGTAAAACCCTGTACTCCAGCGAACGTCCTTCCTTCGTGGAACTAGAAGAGCACGTGCGCGCAGTCAGAAACCCAAACCAGCAGACCACGACTGAGGACGCATGAAAAACCAGGCCCATCCCATTGTCATCGTCAAACGACGTAAACATAAAGGACACGGAGGCGGCTCGCACGGATCGTGGAAGATTGCCTACGCCGATTTTATGACGGCAATGATGGCGTTCTTTCTGGTCATGTGGCTGATTTCCATCTCCAGTCCTAAAGAGCTCATTCAGATCGCAGAATATTTCCGCACACCGCTGGCGACGGCGGTGACCGGCGGACCGCGTATTTCGAACAGCGACAGCCCAATCCCTGGTGGCGGTGATGATTTCACCCAGCAGAAGGGGGAAGTGCAGCGTCAGCCGAACGTGGAAGATTTGCGTAAACGCATGGAACAGAACCGCCTGAGCAAGCTGCGCGGCGATCTCGACCAGCTTATTGAAGCCGATCCGAAACTGCGCGCCCTGCGTCCGCATCTGAAGATCGACCTCGTGCAGGAAGGGCTGCGTATTCAGATCATCGACAGCCAGAATCGCCCGATGTTTAAGACCGGCAGCGCCGAAGTAGAGCCGTATATGCGCGATATTTTACGCGCCATTGCGCCGGTGCTGAACGGCATTCCTAACAGAGTCAGTCTGTCAGGCCATACCGATGATTACCCTTATGCTAATGGCGAACGCGGCTACAGCAACTGGGAACTCTCCGCGGATCGCGCAAACGCATCGCGTCGCGAGCTGGTCATCGGCGGCCTGGACGACGGTAAAGTCCTGCGTGTCGTGGGCATGGCGGCGACCATGCGCCTTAGCGACAAAGGCGCTGATGATGCGATTAACCGCCGCATCAGTCTCCTGGTTCTCAACCGGCAGGCGGAACAGGCAATTTTGCACGAAAATGCCGAGAGCCAGAACGAGCCAGTAAGTTTATTAAAACAGCCAGAGGCGTTGCCCCAGGCGACAGTTCCCACATCGCCACAACCCGATCCGAGGTGATAGCGTGAGCATGGATATTAGCGATTTTTATCAGACGTTTTTTGATGAAGCTGACGAGTTGTTGGCCGACATGGAGCAGCATTTGTTGGATCTGGTGCCCGAAGCCCCGGATTCCGAACAACTGAATGCCATCTTTCGTGCAGCGCACTCCATAAAAGGCGGCGCAGGTACGTTTGGCTTCACCATTTTGCAGGAAACCACGCACCTCATGGAAAACCTGCTTGATGAAGCCCGGCGCGGAGAGATGCAGCTCAATACCGATATAATCAATCTGTTTTTGGAAACTAAAGATATTATGCAGGAACAGCTCGACGCCTATAAAAGCTCCCAGGAGCCCGATGCCGCCAGCTTTGAATATATCTGCAATGCCCTGCGTCAGCTGGCGCTGGAAGCGAAAGGCGAAGTGGTGCCTGCTACCAGCGGCGCAAAACTGACGGTGGTCGAGGCGCAGGACGAACAGGCTGACGTTGCTGCCGCCCCGGCAAACAACGATAAGCTGCGCATCGTGATTTCGCGTCTGAAAGAGAACGAAGTCGGCCTGCTGGAAGATGAACTCAAAAACCTCGCCACCTTAAGTGACGTGGTCAAAGGCAGCGACTCCCTCAGCGCCACCCTCGATGGCGGCGTGAGCCAGGACGATCTGATTGCCGTACTCTGCTTCGTGGTTGAACCGGATCAGATTGCTTTCGAAACCGCGCCCGCCGCGGCAAAAGCCGAACCGGCCGCAGAAGTGGTAGCCCAGGCCGCACCGCAGCCGCCGGCAGTAGCCGCCGCCCCGGTACTGAAAGCCGTACCGAAAGAGCAGGCTGCCGCAGGCCGTCAGGAACGTGAGAAACCGGCGCGCGCCAGCGAATCCACCAGCATCCGTGTGGCGGTGGAAAAAGTAGACCAGATCATTAACCTGGTGGGCGAACTGGTGATCACCCAGTCGATGCTGGCCCAGCGTTCCAACGAACTGGATCCGGTCACCCATGGCGATCTGATCACCAGCATGGGCCAGTTGCAGCGCAACGCCCGTGACCTGCAGGAATCGGTGATGTCCATCCGTATGATGCCGATGGAATATGTCTTCAGCCGCTTCCCGCGTCTGGTGCGCGATCTCGCCACCAAACTGAACAAGCAGATCGAACTGACGCTGGTCGGCAGCTCGACCGAGCTGGACAAGAGCCTGATCGAACGCATTATCGATCCGTTAACGCACCTGGTGCGTAACAGCCTCGACCACGGTATCGAACTGCCGGACGTGCGCGTCGCCGCCGGTAAATCCGCCGTGGGTAATCTGGTGCTGTCCGCCGAACATCAGGGCGGCAATATCTGTATTGAAGTGACCGACGATGGCGCGGGTCTGAACCGCGAACGCATCCTCGCCAAAGCCGTATCGCAGGGCATGGCGGTAAGCGAAAACATGTCTGACGAAGAAGTCGGCATGCTGATCTTCGCGCCGGGCTTCTCCACCGCCGAGCAGGTGACCGATGTGTCGGGCCGCGGCGTGGGTATGGACGTGGTGAAACGTAACATCCAGGAGATGGGCGGCCACGTCGAAATCAAATCCAAACAGGGCGCGGGCACGACCATTCGTATCCTGCTGCCGCTGACGCTGGCGATCCTCGACGGCATGTCCGTGAAGGTCAGCGAAGAAGTCTTTATCCTGCCGCTGAATGCCGTGATGGAATCGCTGCAACCGCGTGAAGAAGATCTGCACCCGCTGGCCGGCGGCGAGCGCGTTCTGGAAGTGCGTGGCGAGTACCTGCCGCTGGTAGAACTGTGGAAAGTCTTTGACGTTAAGGGCGCGAAAACCGAAGCCACCGCCGGTATCGTGGTGATCGTGCAGAGCGCGGGACGTCGTTACGCCCTGTTGGTTGACCAGCTGATCGGTCAGCATCAGGTGGTAGTGAAAAACCTCGAAAGCAACTATCGCAAAGTGCCGGGCATATCCGCTGCGACCATCCTCGGCGATGGCAGTGTCGCGCTGATCGTTGATGTTTCGGCGTTACAGGGATTAAACCGTGAACAACGTATGGCGCATACAGCCGCCTGATTTAGGTAAGAAGGTATAAACATGACCGGTATGAGTAATGTAACGAAACTGGCTGGCGAGCCATCAGGTCAGGAATTCCTGGTTTTCACCCTCGGTGGTGAAGAATACGGGATCGATATTCTGAAAGTGCAGGAAATCCGTGGTTACGATCAGGTCACCCGCATCGCTAACACCCCGGAGTTCATCAAAGGGGTGACGAACCTGCGCGGCGTCATTGTGCCTATCGTCGATCTGCGCGTGAAGTTCAGCCAGATGGACGTGGAGTACAACGAAAACACCGTGGTGATCGTGCTGAATCTCGGTCAGCGTGTGGTGGGGATCGTGGTTGACGGCGTTTCCGACGTACTGTCGCTGGCAGCGGATCAGATCCGCCCGGCGCCGGAATTCGCGGTCACGCTGTCCACTGAATACCTGACCGGCCTCGGCGCGCTCGGCGACCGTATGCTGATCCTGGTGAATATCGAAAAACTGCTGAACAGCGAAGAAATGGCGCTGCTCGACGTGGCGGCCACGCACGTCGCCTGATGCTTCACCTTGCCGGGTAAGCGTCAGCGCCACCCGGCAAACAAAAAACGCTCTCCCTCGCGAGAGCGTTTTAATTTCCCCGCCCGCTTTTAAATAAATTCCCGCCCAAAAAACAATATAGCCTGAATATATTATTATCGCCGAACGTAATAATTAAGGTGCGGTTAACTTCGGTTAACGGCAAATAAATGAAACAACAGCAACGCTAATGATTTATTGTGATGTAGATCACGCGCAACATAATATATCCTTTGTTGATACGTTTATTTACATCTTGATTTATTTTTTAATGCATTGAAAATTAATGATAATTTATGTCAATCAGGCACCCTGATGACCCGCGCCTCGCCTGGTAGTTCTTTCCCTTTCCCTGAGCTAAATTTCTGTTAATCCTGTTATTTCATCAGCAGGAGAATGTTTACGGCGGCTAAACCATTATCGCAATAAGCGGAATGCTTATTTACTGGAGGCGATAACATGAACAGAAAATTACGTATTATCCTCGCGGGTAGCGCGTTGTTATTCGCCGGGCAGAATGCTCAGGCGGTAACCAGTAACGGTACTATCGGCGCAACCCTCACGTTAACCAACGGCTGCCTGATTAACGGATCTCCCAACCAGAACGGTATCAATTTCGGTACGCTGAATTTTGGTGAACACCCGGCAACCTTCTCTACGCTGACCACCCAGCTTACCGGCGTGGGCGGCGGTAACAGCTTCGGCATTCAGTGCACCACCGACAGCTATACCGTGCAAATCACCGGCAATACCAACTCCACCCCACCGGCAACAGTGGTCGGGACCACAGGGACGCCCGCGCGCTTTCTGGTGAATACCACCAATACCGCGCAGGGTGTGGCCTACAGCCTCTACAGCGACAGCGGCTTCAGTAACGTGGTGGCCAACAATGCGCCGCTGCCTATCGCCTCAACCACCGGCGGCGTCAATAACTATACCCTTTATGGTCGTATTCAGGGGGGCGGTAACAGCGTGACGGTCGTGCCGGGTACCTATACCGATACGATAAACGTGAGCGTTATTTACTAACGCCCCTCACGATGAAATCTGAAGGAACGCCAGCTTCCCTGCGGGGAAGCCGGGGAGCCCTGCGCCCAATTTTCTGGCTGGCGCTGGCAGGGCTCATGATGCAGGGAACTGCCCTGGCTGTCACCAGCCAGTCATTCAGGGTGGGAGCGACGATAACGCCGGGCTGCTCGGTCACCAGCGGCACCGGCGGCGTACTTGGGACGCTGAATTTCGGCACCCGTACCGGCGTGGAGAGCGGGCGCGTATCCACCAGTTTCGTGCCCAACTCTTCATTCCTGCTGGCCTGTACCCCCGGCGTGGCGCTGACCATGAGCATCAACGGCGGGCTGAATTATACCAGCGTGCGTAATATGCGCCGCAGCGGTGGCACCGAGGTCGTGCCGTATCGCCTGTACAGCAGCAGCACGCTGGCTGCCAATACGGAGATCGCCCAGAACCAGTCAGTTTCGGTCACCTACAGCAACAGTAATAACATTGCGCTTTCGCTGTTTGGCGCGGCGCAGCTGACGGGATTCAGTCCCGCAGGCACTTATAGCGATCAACTCACCGTGACCCTTACCTGGTGAGACAGGGAGAAGTATATGAGCGTAAATTCTCGTCTGGCGGCGCTGCTGTTCGCCTCCGCGCTGACCATCAGCGCGCCGCAGGCACAGGCGGCGGCCTCCATTTTATTATGGCCTATCGATCCCTGGCTGGCGGCGGATACCCCGGCCACTGAACTGTGGATCCAGAATCAGGGCGACACCCCGACCACCATGCAGGTGCGTATTGTGCGCTGGCGTCAGGATGGCGGAAATGAGCGCTACCAGGCCCAGCAGGATGTGGTTGCCAGTCCGCCCATCGTGCGCATCGAGAAGGGCAGTAAACAGCTGATCCGTTTGATCAAACAGACCACGGTACCGGCGGGCGTCGAGCAGGCCTACCGCATTATCGTCGATGAGATCCCCCAGCCGCAGGGTGATAACACTCCGCAAATCGGCCTGAAGATCCAGATGCGTTATTCCATCCCACTCTTTGCATACGGACAGGGGGTTGCCACTTACCGCGAAGGGGCGAATCATGCCCTGGTGGAAACCCGCGATCTGAGCTGGCGCACCACTCGCGATGGTGGCAAACCGGCCCTGGAAGTCACTAACCGCAGCGATGTGCATGTGCGCTTAAGCGATGTGAAAGTGCAGCAGGGCGGGCAAAGGCGCACCCTGGCGGAGGGGCTGTTGGGCTATGTTCTGCCCGGTAGCACCCGCAGCTGGCCCTTGCCGGCGGGCGTGACGTCCCCTTCAGCCATGACGGCAACCATTAACGCCAGGGATACGACATGGCAGTCGGCCCCCGCGCGCTGATCGCCATGGCGATGTTGAGCCTCGGCAGTACAGGCAGCGTGCAGGCTGCCGACGGGGACGACGCCCTGCCGCCGCCTCCTGATGCCCGGGCGCTGAACGACGAGGCGACCTTCCACCTGGCGCTGGTGGTGAACTACCGTGACACGAATCAGGTGGTGCCGGTGATCCGCCGCCAGAACGCGTTTTTTATCGACAGCGAAAACCTCAAGCGCGCTGGGCTGCCTGCGGATAAATTACCGCCAGGAGACGTTAACCTGTCGTCCCTGCCGGAGGTGCGCGTTGACTATGACAGCAGCGGCCAGCGGCTGTTGCTGTTTGTGCCGCGCGAATGGGTAGGGGATAGCAGCACCTCCTTTACCGGCGACAGCGAGCGCAGCGAGCCGATGTACGGGCGCGGTGCGCTACTGAACTATGACATCTATACCAGCCAGACGGAAAATATCGGCAGCCAGATCGCCCTCTGGCATGAGCTGCGCTTCTTTGAAGAAAACGCTGTACTCAGCTCCACCGGCACCCAGCGGCAGAATCTCTCCGGCGATTTACAGCAAAAGGAGGGCTATATCCGCTACGACACCACCTTAACCCTGGTCAATGAAGATGACGCCACCGTGTGGAACGTCGGGGATGTGATTTCCGATTCCCTGAGCTGGAGCAACAGCGTGCGCCTCGGCGGGATCCGCTACGGGCGCGATTTCTCCGTGCGCCCGGATCTGGTCACCTGGCCGCTGCCGCAGTTTTCCGGCGAGGCGGCGGTACCCACTTCAGTGGACGTCTTTATCAACGGCTATCGCGCCGGAAACACCCGTCTGCAACCCGGCCCCTTCACCCTGACCAATCTGCCTTACGTCAATGGCGCGGGGGACGCGGTGCTGGTCACCACCGATGCGCTCGGCCGCCAGGTCAGCACCACGCTGCCGTTTTATGTCGCCAGCGAAGTGCTGAAAAGCGGTCTCAGCGATGGCGCGTTCTCCGTCGGCAGCCTGCGACGTGATTACGGTATCGACAATTTTGATTACGGCCCGGCGGCGGGAAGCGGCACGCTGCGCTACGGCCTGACCGATTACCTGACGCTGGAAGGCCATACGGAAGCCGCCCAGGAGCTGGCGCTCGGCGGGGCGGGGACTGTGTTAAAACTGGGGCAGTTCGGCGTGGTCAATTCCGCCTGGACGCAGAGCCGGATGCGCGGCAACAGCGGCAGTCAGTTTAACTGGGGCTATCAGTACAGCACCAGCCAGTTCAGCATCGCCACCCAGCACAGCCGTCGCGAGCGCGGTTTTGGCAACCTGGCGCTTTACGACCAGACGGCGCTCTATAAGTATGATGATAATAATCGCCAGCCGGTCGCCTCACTCAGTCGTAACACCGATCAGTATTCGCTGACCTTCAACCTCGGGGATTTCGGCAACGTCGGCGCGGCGTGGATCGGCGTGCGCAGTTTCGACAATGAGAAAACCGAACTGTTAAACCTGTCCTGGAGCCGCAACCTCTGGGGCAGCAGCAGCGTTAACCTCGCCGCCAGCCGGGATAATCAGCAGGGTGACTGGACCTTCGGCCTGTCGCTGCAAATTCCGCTGGGCGAACGCGACAGCGCCGCCGTCAGCATTGAAAACCGGCCCTATTCCGGCAACTCGCAGCGGGTGAACTACAGCCATGCGATGCCGACCGACGGCGGCTTCAGCTGGAACATGGCGTATGCCCGTCAGTCGCAGGCGGACAGCTATCAACAGGCCACACTCGGCTGGCGTAATAATCATGTGGAACTTCAGGGCGGCGGCTATGGCGAAACCGATATGTTCACCTGGTGGGGCGAGGCGATGGGGTCGCTGGTGCTGATGGACAACCAGGTGTTTGCCGCCAACAAAATCAACGATGCCTTTGTGGTGATCAGCACCAGCGGCAATGGCGGCGTGCCGGTCAACTATGAAAACCAGCCTGTGGGCACCACGGATGAAAACGGCTATCTGCTGATCAGCGGCGTGTCCGCGTATTATCCGGCCAGTTACAGCATCAATACGCTGAATTTACCCGCAGATACGCGGCTGAAAGAGACGGAGCGGCGGGTGGCCCTGCGCCGTCAAAGCGGTTATCTGGTGGAGTTCCCGATGGTGCAGGAGCGGGTGGCCAGCGTCATTCTGCACGATGAACAAGGCCAGGCGCTGCCGCTGGCAAGCCAGGTGTGGCGCGACGGCAAACCGACCGCCATCGTCGGCTACGACGGGATCGCCTGGCTGGAAAACCTCGACGGCGTCAACCCGTTGCGCGTCACCACCCCGGACAACAAAACCTGTTATACGACCTTGCAGGTAGGGGATAACCCCGGCCATAAACTGCAAACCTTTGGGCCTCTCACCTGTCAGGAGAAACGCTGATGCTACGCGCCGGTCTGTTACTGATCTTATTTATGGCCTTCAGTCCGCAGGCGCTGGCGGCCTGTTCCGCCAGCACTGTGGCGGCCTCCTTTGGCCCGGTGACGTCCTTTGCGCTCAACAGCACCGAGCAGGCCACCACCGGACAACTGATCGTGCAGTGCGATCGCGTGCTGGGGCTGCTCACTAACGACTCCATCACCGTGAGCATGCCCACCGCCTCGTCCTCTGCCAGTAACCGCGCGGCCATGAGGCGCACCGATAACCTGACGGTGACCGATCTCATCCCCATTCGTGTATGCGGGCAGTCCGGCTGTAATAACAACAGCGAAGTGACCATCAACGCCACGCCCTATACCTGGAACGCTTCGGCGCTGCTGGGATTACTGGGCTCACAGCGCTATACGCTGCCGATCTATTTGCGTACCGTCGCCGGGCAAAACGTCTCCGCGGGGCCGTATCAGGTCACGCTGAACTTAAGCATCAACTACAACATCTGTGCGCTGGGGGCGCTCGGGCTGTGCGGAACGCCGCAAACCGGTACTCTGACCACCACCCTGCAGGTCAACGGCACCGTCACCAATGACTGTTCAACCATCACCGCCCCGGCGGTCAATTTCGGCAGCTCGCCGCTGGTGCAGAACTTCCCGACCATCTCCCAGGCCGTGACGCTGACCTGCACTAAAGGCAGTACCTACACCGTCGGGCTGAACAACGGGCTTTACCCGAACGGCACGGTGCGCAACATGGCGAGCGGTAATAACCGCCTGAGCTATGAGATCTATAAAGGCAACACCACCAGCCGCTGGGGTAGCACCGGCACCGAGCGCTGGGCAAGCAGCGCCTCATCACTGATCAGCGCCGATGCCCTGACGCGCACCTTCAATTACACCGCCAAAGTGCTCACCACCCAGGCAACGCCCCCTGGCGGGACTTATGAAGATACGGTGATCGTTGACGTCGCTTTTTAGGACTGCGCTGATTTTTTACTTTTCGCAAATGTAAAGTTCCCTTAAGGCGTGCCGATAACACCGTTAATAAGTCATCAATAAGGTGTTGTTGCATGTTGAACCGTATCCGTGTTGTCACCATGCTGATGATG
Organism: Enterobacter sp. K510; assembly: GCF_055804875.1. Taxonomy (NCBI): domain Bacteria; kingdom Pseudomonadati; phylum Pseudomonadota; class Gammaproteobacteria; order Enterobacterales; family Enterobacteriaceae; genus Enterobacter; species Enterobacter sp. K510. The sequence goes on from NZ_JBNRLQ010000002.1 coordinate 430,889, forward strand.
GTGCTGGTGGTCTTCGCACTTTTGCAGCTGGTTTCCGGTGGTCTGCTGTTTTCTTCCTTAAAAGAGAACCAGCAGAGCTTCGCCGTTTCCAACGATCTCCGCTCGCAACAGACCGAGCTGACCAGCGCCTGGGAGCTGATGCTGCAAACGCGCATCAACTTAAGCCGCTCGGCGGCGCGCATGATGATGGATCCGAATAATCAACAAAGCAGCGCTAAAACGGATCTGCTGAAAAACGCCCATGCCTCGCTGGCAGACGCGGCGAAACACTACGACGCCTACAAAGCCCTGCCGACGCTGCCTTCCATGGAACAGGCCAGCCTGACGCTGGATGAGAAATACCGCGCCTACGCGGCAGCGCTTAATGAGCTGATCCAGTTCCTGGAGAGCGGCAACATGGATGCCTATTTCGCGCAGCCGACCCAGGGCATGCAGAACGGCATGGGCGATGCCATGAAAGCGTACGCGGCGCTCAGCGCGTCGCTGTATCAGGATGCCTTTACCCAAAGCGTCAGCGACTACCAGTTTGCCAAATGGCAGATGGCGACCCTCGCGCTGGCGTTAGTGCTGGTACTGGCGGTGGTGTGGTTCGGCATTCGTAAAATCCTGCTCGATCCGCTTAATCGCGTGATCCGCCATATCCGCGAGATCGCCCAGGGCGATCTGACGCAAAGCCTGGCAGTAGAAGGCCGCAACGAAATGACTGACCTTGCCGACAGCGTCAATCATATGCAGCAGTCGCTGACCGATACCGTGACCCGTGTGCGTCAGGGCTCGGATGCCATCTACAGCGGCACCAGCGAAATCGCCCTCGGTAACCATGATCTCTCCTCCCGTACCGAACAGCAGGCGTCGGCGCTCGAAGAAACCGCCGCCAGCATGGAACAGTTGACCGCCACCGTGAAGCAGAACGCCGACAATGCCCGTCAGGCGTCGCAGCTGGCGCACAGCGCCTCGGATACCGCCGGGCGGGGCGGCCAGGTGGTGGATCGTGTGGTGAAAACCATGTCGGACATCGCCGGCAGCTCGAAGAAAATTGCTGACATCACCAGCGTGATCGACGGTATCGCCTTCCAGACCAATATTCTCGCCCTGAACGCGGCGGTGGAAGCGGCCCGCGCCGGTGAGCAGGGGCGGGGCTTTGCCGTGGTGGCAGGTGAAGTGCGTAATCTCGCCAGCCGCAGCGCCCAGGCGGCAAAAGAGATCAAAGCGCTGATTGAAGACTCCGTGGCGCGCGTGGATACCGGCTCAGTGCTGGTGGAAAGCGCCGGGGAGACCATGAACGAGATCGTCAATGCGGTAACGCGCGTGACCGACATCATGGGTGAAATTGCTTCCGCGTCAGATGAACAGAGCCGCGGGATCGATCAGGTTGCGCTGGCGATTTCCGAGATGGATCGCGTCACGCAGCAGAATGCGTCACTGGTACAGGAGTCTGCGGCAGCTGCCGCGGCATTAGAAGAACAAGCCAGTCGACTGAATATGGCCGTATCCGCTTTCCGTCTTGCCACTGTACCCGGCATACCGGCAAAGCCAGGCGTTGCGCCGTCGCCGGCGATCCCGCAGGCGGCAGTTCCGCGTCAGACCCACACCGGACAAGATGCTAACTGGGAAACTTTTTAAGTGACAGCAATGTGGCAATGCCACCTGATGGGAGCGTGAATGTTTAATCGTATTCGTATCTCGACCACACTTTTTCTGATTTTGATTGTTTGCGGCATTTTGCAGGTCGGTAGTAATGGGTTGTCGTTCTGGGCGTTTCGCGATGGCTATCAGCATCTGGAACAGCTCGAAAAGAGTAATTTGCAACGTAACACCCTGGCGCAAATGCGCACCACGATGTTACAGGCGGGTATCGCGCTGAACAAAGCGGGCACGCTGACCGCGCTGGCCTATCCGCCGGAAGATATTAAAGGGCTGATGGTTACGGCGCATAACAGTCTGCAACAGGCGCAGGACCAGCTGAAAACCTTCCTGGCGATTGACACGCTGTCAGCCGACGGCAAGGCGCTGAAAGAGCAGACCAAAACTGCGTTTGCGGCATGGCATGACGATTTAAGCCATCAGGCCACCTGGCTTGAAAATAACCAGCTGTCGGATTTTATGACCGCGCCGGTTGAGACCTCTCAGGCGGCTTTTGATAACAACTTTATGGCCTGGCAGAAGCATATCGACGGCTTCGTGGAGACCGCGAGCGTCGACGGGCAGAAAAATTACCATATGTCGGCGGCGATCTTTATCGCCGTGGTGATCATCGCCGCGATGCTGACCACCAGCGCGCTGTTCTGGTCACGCAAAATGATCGTGCAACCGCTGGCGATCATCAGCAGCCATTTCGAAAGCATCGCCGCAGGGGATCTGGCGCGACCGGTCATGGTGTATGGCCGTAACGAAATTTCGGCGATTTTTGCCAGCCTGAAAAACATGCAGACCGCGCTGCGCGGCACCGTGACCGAAGTGCGTCACGGCAGCAACGCCATGCACACCGGCATCGCGGAGATCGCCGCCGGTAATAACGATCTCTCGGCGCGTACGGAACAGCAGGCCGCGTCGCTGGCGGAAACCGCCGCCAGTATGGAACAGCTGACCGCCACCGTCGGGCAGAACGCCGACAACGCCCGTCAGGCGTCAGGACTGGCGTCCAGTGCGGCAGAAACCGCGCGTAAAGGCGGCGAGCAAACGTCCCGTGTGGCGCAAACCATGCAGGATATTGCCGCCAGCTCGCAGAAAATCGGCGACATCATCAGCGTGATTGATGGTATTGCCTTCCAGACCAATATCCTTGCGCTGAACGCCGCCGTCGAAGCCGCGAGAGCAGGGGAACAGGGCCGCGGCTTTGCCGTGGTGGCAGGAGAAGTCCGTAATCTGGCAAGCCGCAGCGCGCAGGCGGCAAAAGAGATCAAAGGCCTGATTGAAGAATCAGTCTCCCGCGTACAGCAAGGCTCCGGACTGGTAGGAACCGCCGCGCAGACCATGACGGACATTGTCCGATCCGTTACCCAGGTAAACGACATCATGGGCGAAATCGCGTCCGCGTCGGATGAACAACGGCGCGGGATCGAGCAGGTCGCCCTTGCTGTCAGCCAGATGGATCAGGTGACACAACAGAACGCCGCGCTGGTAGAAGAAGCGGCCGCCGCCACCGAACAACTGGCTAACCAGGCTGACCATCTGACATCGCTGGTCGCCGTATTTAAGCTCGATGAACACCATTCAACACCTGCTGGTGCACTGGCTGAAGCCGTGCCCGTTGTAACCTGAGAGTAATTAAGAAGGCGCTATGACCTCATCCACGCCCACCGGGCAAACATCGCTGCTGTTACAGATGACACAACGTCTGGCGTTGTCCGACACGCATTTTCGTCGGATATGTGAACTGATTTACCAGCGTGCAGGGATTGTACTGGCTGATCATAAGCGTGACATGGTTTACAACCGTCTCGTCCGTCGCCTGCGCGCGCTGGGCCTGGATGATTTTGGTCGCTATCTCAGCATGCTGGAGGCGAATCAGAGTAATGCTGAGTGGCAGGCGTTTATTAACTCCCTGACCACCAACCTGACGGCTTTTTTCCGGGAAGCTCACCACTTCCCGGTGCTGGCTGACCACGCCCGCAAACGCAGTGGCGAGTACCGCGTATGGTGCGCGGCGGCCTCCACCGGGGAAGAGCCGTACTCCATTGCCATCACCCTGGCGGATTCGCTCGGTATGGCGCCGGGGCGCTTTAAAGTGATCGCCAGCGACATCGATACCGAAGTGCTGGAGAAAGCCAAAAGCGGCATCTACCGCGTGGACGAACTGAAAACGCTGTCACCGCAGCAACTACAGCGTTATTTCATGCGCGGCACCGGCCCGCATGAAGGGCTGGTGCGCGTCCGTCAGGAGCTGGCGAATTACATTGAATTCACCCCGCTTAACCTGCTCGCCAAACAGTACAACGTGCAGGGGCCGTTCGACTCAATTTTTTGTCGTAACGTAATGATTTATTTTGATAAAACGACTCAGCAGGACATTCTGCGTCGGTTTGCACCCTTGCTTAAGCCTGACGGATTACTCTTTGCCGGGCACTCGGAGAATTTTAGCAACCTCGCGCGTGAGTTCACCCTCCGTGGGCAGACTGTTTATGCGCTGAGTAAGGAAAAAGCATGAGTAAAATCAGGGTATTGTCCGTTGATGATTCCGCACTGATGCGCCAGATAATGACGGAAATCATCAATAGTCACAGCGATATGGAGATGGTGGCAACCGCGCCGGACCCGCTGGTGGCGAGGGATTTAATCAAAAAATTTAACCCCGATGTCCTGACGCTGGATGTTGAAATGCCGCGCATGGATGGGCTGGATTTTCTTGAAAAGCTGATGCGTCTGCGTCCGATGCCGGTGGTGATGGTTTCCTCACTAACCGGTAAGGGTTCAGAAGTGACGCTGCGCGCGCTGGAGCTGGGGGCGATTGATTTCGTCACCAAACCGCAGTTAGGGATCCGCGAAGGCATGCTGGCCTACAGCGAAATGATCGCTGAAAAAGTGCGTACCGCTTCCCGGGCGAAACTGGCGGCGCATAAGCCGACGGCAGCGCCTGCCACCTTAAAAGCCGGGCCGCTGCTTAGTTCGGAAAAACTGCTGGTGATCGGCGCATCCACCGGCGGCACCGAGGCGATCCGGCATGTGCTGCAACCGCTGCCGCTTTCCAGCCCGGCGGTCCTCATTACCCAGCATATGCCGCCGGGTTTTACCCGTTCTTTTGCCGAGCGTCTGAACAAGCTGTGCCAGATCACCGTGAAAGAAGCAGAGGACGGCGAGCGTGTATTGCCAGGACACGCCTATATTGCGCCCGGTGATCGGCACATGGAGCTGTCGCGCAGTGGGGCAAACTATCAAATCAAGATCCACGACGGCCCGGCGGTTAACCGCCATCGCCCGTCGGTGGACGTACTCTTTCATTCGGCGGCGAAGTTCGCGGGTCGTAATGCCGTTGGGGTGATCCTCACCGGTATGGGCAACGACGGCGCGGCCGGTATGTTAGCGATGCACCAGGCGGGCGCCTGGACCATTGCACAAAACGAAGCAAGTTGTGTGGTGTTCGGCATGCCGCGCGAGGCTATCAATATGGGTGGCGTTAGCGAAGTGGTCGATCTTAGCCAGGTAAGCCAGCAGATGCTGGCAAAAATCAGTGCCGGACAGGCAATACGTATTTAAAGAGGAGTGTAGTTTTATGGCGGACAAAGAGCTCAAGTTTCTGGTTGTGGATGACTTTTCCACCATGCGTCGCATCGTGCGCAACCTGCTGAAAGAGCTGGGTTTCAACAACGTCGAAGAAGCAGAAGATGGCGTTGACGCGCTGAATAAACTGCAGGCGGGTGGTTTCGGTTTTGTCATTTCTGACTGGAACATGCCGAACATGGACGGTCTGGAACTGTTAAAAACCATTCGTGCCAGCGGTAACATGGCGTCGCTTCCGGTGCTGATGGTCACGGCGGAAGCGAAAAAAGAGAACATCATTGCGGCCGCGCAGGCAGGCGCAAGCGGCTACGTGGTGAAACCATTCACCGCTGCAACACTCGAAGAGAAACTTGGCAAGATCTTCGAGAAACTTGGCATGTGAGGGCAGGATAATGATGCATCAATCGCAGATTAAACCGGCAGACGAAAACGCTGCCGGAGACATTATCGCCCGCATCGGCAGCCTGACGCGTATGCTGCGTGACAGCCTGCGTGAGCTGGGTCTGGATCAGGCGATTGCCGAAGCGGCAGAAGCCATTCCGGATGCGCGTGACCGTCTCGACTATGTTGTGCAGATGACGGCGCAGGCCGCCGAACGTGCACTGAACAGCGTTGAAGCCTCGCAGCCGCACCAGGACGCGATGGAATCCGGCGCGAAATCCCTGACCAAACGCTGGGATGAGTGGTTCGAGAATCCTATCGAGCTGACGGATGCCAAAGAACTGGTGAAAGATACACGTCAGTATCTGGGCGACGTGCCGGGTCATACCAGCTTCACCAACGCCCAGCTGCTCGACATCATGATGGCGCAGGATTTCCAGGATCTGACCGGTCAGGTGATCAAGCGCATGATGGATGTGATCCAGGAAATCGAGCGTCAGCTGCTGATGGTGCTGCTCGATAACATGCCGGAACCGGCAGCACGCGCCAAACGTGAAAACGACAGCCTGCTGAACGGTCCGCAACTGGACACCACCAAAGCAGGCGTCGTGGCCAGCCAGGATCAGGTCGACGACCTGCTGGACAGCCTCGGTTTCTGATCAACAATCCCGCTTTCCGCCTGCGCACTCCGGCAGGCGGGGAGTGGGGTTAATGAATTTGCCCTCCACTCTCTGCATTATCCCGATGCTGCGTGACACGCCGCAGGGTTCTTATCGCCTGAAAAAACCGCCTTTTAGTCGCGTTTATCTGCCCATTGCGGCGGCCTCTCTCTGGCATCATGCTACAAACCTATATCTCCGGAACTTCGGCTGTGTCAGAAGATAGCGACGACAAAACAGAAGCCCCCACACCCCAACGACTGGACAAAGCGCGTGAGGAAGGGCAGATCCCCCGATCCAAAGAACTGACGTCACTGCTGATTTTAGTGGTGGGCGTAAGTATCGTGTGGATTGGCGGTGAGTCGATCGCCCGACGGCTGGCGGGGCTACTGGCGTCAGGCTTGCGGTTTGACCACGGCATCATTAACGACCAGAAGCTGATCCTGGGTCAGGTGATTTTGCTGGTGAAAGAGGCGATTTATGCGCTGCTCCCGCTGATCACCGGGGTGGTGATCATTGCGCTGGTGTCGCCGGTGCTGCTCGGCGGGCTGATTTTCAGCACCAAATCCCTGGCGTTTAAATTTTCCAAACTCAATCCTATTACCGGTATCGGACGCCTGTTTTCCGCGCAGGTCGGGGCCGAACTGCTGAAAGCCGTCCTTAAATCAGTGCTGATGGGCGGGGTCGCCGCACTCTATTTATGGAATAAGTGGCCAGAAATTATGCGTCTGGTCAGCGAGGCGCCGACCACGGCGATGAACAATGCCCTCGATCTGGTGGGCATGTGCGTGCTGCTGGTGGTACTGAGCATTATCCCGATGGTCGGCTTTGACGTGGGCTTCCAGCTCTACAGCCACTTTAAGAAACTGCGCATGTCCCGTCAGGATATTCGCGATGAGTACAAACAGACCGAAGGCGACCCGCATGTGAAAGGGCGCATCCGGCAGATGCAGCGTGCCGCCGCGCGTCGTCGCATGATGGCCGATGTGCCGACGGCTGACGTCATCGTCACCAACCCGACGCACTACTCCGTGGCGCTGAAGTATGACGAAAACAAAATGAGCGCGCCGAAAGTGATCGCCAAAGGGGCAGGGCTGGTGGCCCTGCGCATCCGTGAAATTGGCAACGAAAACCGAATTCCCACCCTTGAAGCCCCTCCGCTGGCCCGTGCGCTCTATCGCCATGCGGAAATTGGTCAGCAGATCCCCGGCCAGCTTTATGCCGCCGTGGCGGAAGTGCTGGCCTGGGTATGGCAGCTGAAACGCTGGCGTCTGGCGGGGGGTACTGCACCTGTTAAACCTGCAAATCTTCCGGTGCCTGAAGCGCTGGATTTTATGAACGAGAAGGACACTGATGAATAATCTGGTGGCAAAGTTGCGTTTGCCTGGCAACATGAAGTCGATTCAATGGCAGATCCTTGCCGGACCGATCCTCATCATGCTTATTTTGTCGATGATGGTGCTGCCGCTTCCGGCGTTCATTCTTGACCTGTTATTTACGTTCAACATTGCGCTGTCGATCATGGTGCTGCTGGTGGCGATGTTCACCCAGCGTACGCTTGAATTCGCCGCCTTCCCGACGATCCTGCTGTTCACCACCTTGCTGCGCCTGGCGCTGAACGTCGCCTCCACCCGTATCATCCTGATGGACGGGCATACCGGCGGCGCGGCGGCGGGTAAAGTGGTTGAAGCCTTCGGTCACTTCCTCGTGGGCGGTAACTTCGCCATCGGTATCGTGGTGTTTATCATCCTGGTGATCATCAACTTTATGGTTATCACTAAAGGTGCCGGGCGTATTGCAGAAGTGGGCGCGCGCTTTGTACTGGACGGGATGCCGGGCAAACAGATGGCTATCGACGCCGATCTTAACGCCGGGTTGATTGGCGAAGAAGAGGCGAAAAAGCGCCGCTCTGAAGTTACCCAGGAAGCGGATTTTTACGGCTCAATGGACGGTGCGAGTAAATTCGTGCGCGGCGATGCCATCGCGGGCATCCTGATCATGGTGATTAACGTCATCGGCGGCCTGCTGGTGGGCGTGCTGCAACACGGTATGGATGTCGGTCATGCGGCGGAAGCCTATACGCTGCTGACCATCGGTGATGGCCTGGTGGCGCAGATCCCGGCGCTGGTGATCTCCACGGCGGCGGGTGTCATTGTGACCCGCGTGGCTACGGATGAAGATGTGGGCCAGCAGATGGTGGGCCAGCTGTTCACCAATCCGAGCGTGATGGTATTAAGCGCCGCGGTGCTGGGTCTGCTGGGTCTGGTGCCGGGGATGCCGAACTTTGTGTTCCTGCTGTTTACCGGCGCGTTACTGGGTCTCGCCTGGTGGCTGCGCGGCCGCCAGCAACAGGCGCCGGTGGAAGCCGCGCCTGTGAAGCTGCCGGAAAATACCCAGGCGGTGGAAGCCACCTGGGGCGATGTGCAGCTGGAAGATCCATTGGGTATGGAAGTGGGCTACCGCCTGATCCCGATGGTGGATATGCAGCAGGATGGCGAGCTGTTAGGCCGTATCCGCAGTATCCGTAAGAAGTTCGCGCAGGACATGGGCTTCCTGCCGCCGGTGGTGCATATCCGCGACAACATGGATCTGCCGCCCGCGCGTTATCGTATTCTGATGAAAGGGGTGGAGATCGGCAGCGGCGACGCCTATCCGGGCCGTTGGCTGGCGATTAACCCTGGCACCGCGGCGGGCACATTGCCGGGCGAGCAGACCGTCGATCCGGCCTTTGGCCTGGCGGCGATCTGGATCGAAAGCGCCCTGAAAGAGCAGGCGCAGATCCAGGGTTATACCGTGGTGGAAGCCAGTACCGTGGTGGCCACTCACCTTAACCATCTGATCGGACAATATTCATCTGAACTGTTTGGCCGTCAGGAAGCGCAGCAACTGCTGGATCGCGTTACCCAGGAGATGCCGAAGCTGACGGAAGATCTGGTGCCGGGCGTGGTCACGCTCACCACGCTGCATAAAGTGCTGCAAAACCTGCTGGAAGAAAAAGTGCCGATCCGCGATATGCGCACCATTCTGGAAACCCTGGCGGAACATGCGCCGGTACAGAACGATCCTCATGAGCTGACGACGGTTGTGCGCGTGGCGCTGGGTCGCGCCATAACCCAGCAGTGGTTCCCTGGCAGCGGGGAAGTGCAGGTGATTGGTCTGGATACGCCCCTTGAACGTCTGCTGTTGCAGGCCCTGCAGGGCGGCGGCGGTCTGGAGCCAGGTCTGGCGGATCGCCTGCTGGCGCAAACCCAGGAAGCCCTGCAGCGTCAGGAGATGCTTGGCGCGCCGCCGGTATTGCTGGTCAACCATGCCCTGCGTCCGCTGCTGTCGCGCTTCCTGCGCCGCAGTCTGCCGCAGCTGGTGGTGCTGTCCAACATGGAGCTGTCGGATAACCGCAGCATCCGCATGACCGCCACCATCGGAGGCAAATAATGCGTCATCTTGCCTGGTTAATCGCCCTGCCGCTGTTCGCCCAGGCGGCGGGTGAGGGGGCGTGGCAGGCCAGCAGTATCGGCATCACGCTCAGTCACCGTGGGCAGGCGGCGTCATCGCAGCCGCTGTCCGCCCCGCAGCCAGCCAGCGGTCTGATGACGCTGGTGGCCTGGCGCTACGAACTTAACGGCCCGACCCCGGCGGGCCTGCTGGTGCGCCTGTGTTCGCAATCGCGTTGCGTGGAGCTGGACGGCGAAAGCGGTACGACCATGGGCTTCGCCAATGTTCCGGCGGCCGAGCCGTTACGCTTTATCTGGGAAGTGCCCGGCGGCGGCAGGCTAATCCCGGCGCTGAAAGTCAGCCGCAACGAAGTGATTGTTAACTACCGCTAAATGCCCGTCTTTTAACCCGCCACTGGTGATTTCTTCCGCAATCCGGTGGCTGCCTCTCATATTTTGGCCCCGCCTTTTGAACCGCGAGAAACACTGTTTTATAAATCAGTGACACGCATGATGAGACTCTTTGCATTTTTGCCAGTTGCGTCAGTACCCTGGCAGAAACAGAAAGGTTTCTCTCATCACATAATTCTACTTTAGCCGTGTAATGTTCCTTTCAGGCTACGCCAATTGCCTGAGAGCTCCCAATAACAAAAAGGGTTTGCGGCAATGAAGACACGTAAAATTGGACTGGCAAACTACCTGGCCTACGGCTCGGGTGACTTTCTTGGAGCGGGCACCACAGCGCTGACTGCGGCCTGGCTTCTGTACTTCTACACCACCTTCTGCGGCTTAACGCCTATCGAAGCCACCTTTATCTTTGCCACCGCAAGGGTACTGGACGCGGTGATCAGTCCGCTGATGGGCTTTTTAACCGATAACTTTGGTTCGACCTGGCTGGGTAAACGCTTCGGTCGTCGCAAGTTCTTTATCCTGCTCGGTATACCCGCCGTGTTCAGCTACTCCATTATGTGGGTCGGCGACATGGGATTCTGGTACTACCTGCTGACCTACCTGATTTTCGACATCGTCTACACCATGATCCTCGTGCCTTATGAAACCCTGGTGCCGGAGATGACCGACGATTTCAAACAGAAAACCAAATTCTCCGGCGCGCGTATCGGTATGGCGCAGATGTCCGCTATTCTGGCGTCCTTCCTGCCGGGCATTCTGTTAACCCATTTCGGTAAAGACAATCCGGTTTCCTTCTTTTATGCCAGCCTGGTGTTCTCGGTGCTGTGCGCGCTGATGCTTACCTTTGTCTGGTTCTTCACCTGGGAACGGCCGCGTGAAGACTGGACCGAAGCGGCGCTGCGTGCAGAAGAGGAGAAAAAACACCTTACTTTCGGCCAGAGCATGAGCCGTCTGTTTACGGAGTTAAGCTCCACCCTGCGCATCAAGATTTTCCGTCAGCACCTGGGCATGTACCTGGGCGGCTATATCGCGCAGGACGTCTTCAATGCCGTCTTTACTTACTATGTGGTGTTCGTGCTGATGCAGGATGCGTCAATGGCGTCGAACTTGCTGGGCACCATGGCGATCTTCCAGTTCATCGCGGTCATCATGATGATCCCGCTGTGTATCCGTTTCGGACCCGCGCCGTCCTACCGCATGGTGGTGGTACTGTTTGGTCTGAGCTCAGCGTCCTACGCCATTCTTTATTACGCCGGTCTGAGCGACATCTATTCGCTGTTGCTGCTGGTCTCCGCGATTGCTGGTCTGGGACGTGGTGGTATCAACTACGTGCCGTGGAACACCTATACCTACATTGCTGACGTGGATGAAGTGATCACCGGGCAGCGTCGTGAAGGTATCTTCGCGGGCATCATGACCCTGACACGTAAAGCCTCCCAGGCGGGTGCGATTATGCTGGTGGGGATCATCATGCAGGCCTCCGGCTTTGTTTCTGGTCAGAAAACCCAGGTGGAATCTGTCAGCCATACCATTCTGATGATCCTCTGCTTCGGTACGGTGGCGGTGCTGCTGTGCGGCTTCCTGGTCTCACTGCGCTTCAAACTGAATCTGAAAACCCATAGCGTGCTGCGGGAAGAAACCGAAAAAATGCGCCAGACAGGCCGCGTGATGCCGGAAACCGTCACCCCGCAGGCGCGTGCAACCGTGGAAATGCTGGCGGGTATGCCGTTCGAATCCCTGTGGGGCAATAACAACATTGGCTATCTGAATCGCAATAAGCCAGCCCCGGGCTCTCTTAAAGCCCGCGCAGCGACTGAATACAATACTCAGGAGGTGAAGTAAATGATTGTTTATCCTGTCAAATATAGCCCTTTACTGCGTCAGCCGGAGCGTTTTATCGCCCGGGATGAGCTGAAGGCACTGATCCAGAAAGTGACCCATAACCTGGTCAACATTCGGGATGAATCCGGTGAGTTTTTACTGCGATTAGATGACGGGCGCGTCATTGATACCAAAGGCTGGGCGGGCTGGGAGTGGACGCACGGTGTCGGTCTGTATGGCATCTGGCAGTACTACCAGCAGACCGGCGATCTGGCAATGCGCGATATTATCGATGCCTGGTTTGCCGACCGCTTTGCGGAAGGGGCGACCACCAAAAACGTCAACACCATGGCGCCGTTCCTGACGCTGGCGTACCGCTATGAGGAAAACCTCAACCCGGCGTATCTGCCGTGGCTGGAAAGCTGGGCGGAGTGGGCGATGCACGACATGCCGCGCACCGAACACGGCGGCATGCAGCACATCACCCTGGCAGAGGAAAATCATCAGCAGATGTGGGACGACACGCTGATGATGACCGTGCTGCCGCTGGCGAAAATCGGCAAGTTGCTGGATCGCCCGGCCTATGTGGAAGAGGCGGTGTATCAGTTCCTGCTGCACGTGCAGAACCTGATGGACAGGGAAACCGGGCTGTGGTTCCACGGCTGGAATTACGAAGGCAACCATAACTTTGCGAAAGCGCGCTGGGCGCGGGGCAACAGCTGGCTGACCATAGTGATCCCGGATTTTCTGGAACTGGTGGATCTGCCGGAAAACAACGCCGTGCGCCGTTATCTGGTGCAGGTGCTGAACGCGCAGGTGGCGGCGCTGGCGAAATGTCAGGATGACAGCGGCCTGTGGCATACGCTGCTCGACGATCCGCACTCTTATCTGGAGGCATCAGCGACGGCAGGATTTGCCTACGGCATTCTGAAGGCGGTGCGTAAGCGTTATATCAGCCAGGAATATGCAGAGGTGGCGGAGAAGGCCATTAAAGGTATCGTGAATAACATTTCGCCGGAAGGGGAGCTGTTGCAGACGTCGTTTGGTACCGGAATGGGATCGGATCTGGATTTCTACCGCAATATTCCGCGCACCTCCATGCCCTACGGCCAGGCGATGGCGATGTTATGCCTGACGGAGTATTTGCGGAAATACTTCTGAGGTTGTAGCCCCGGTAAGCAACGCGCCACCGGGGAAAACGCCTGATGACGCTTCGCTAATCAGATGTGCAAAAATTAAACCCCGGCGAACCGGGGTTTTTTATTACATCCGCTCTACGGTTTCTATACCCAGGGTATCCAGACCCAGCTTCAGGGTTTTGGCCGTCAGCAGCGCCAGCTTCAGGCGGCTCTGGCGCATGGTTTCGTTTTCCGCGCTCAGGATCGGGCAGTGCTCATAGAAGCCGGAGAACAGCCCTGCCAGATCGTACAGGTAAGTACACATCACGTGCGGCGTACCTTCGCGGGCGACCACGGTCAGCGTCTCTTCAAACTGCATCAGACGGGCGGCCAGCTGCACTTCGCGATCTTCGGTGAGGATCACCGGCGCGTCGCTCAGCGTGCTTTCATCCAGACCGGCCTTACGGAATACCGACAGCACGCGGGTGTAGGCATACTGCATGTAGGGCGCGGTGTTGCCCTCAAACGCCAGCATATTGTCCCAGTCGAAGATATAGTCGGTGGTACGGCTCTTGGAGAGATCCGCGTATTTCACCGCGCCGATACCCACGGCGTTAGCCAGTTTTTCCAGCTCGTCCGCTGGCATGTCCGGGTTTTTCTCCGCGACCAGACGACGCGCGCGCTCCAGTGCTTCATCCAGCAGATCCGCCAGCTTCACCGTGCCGCCCGCGCGGGTTTTAAACGGCTTGCCGTCTTTGCCGAGCATCATGCCGAACATATGGTGTTCCAGCGGCACGCTGTCCGGCACGTAACCGGCTTTACGCACGATGGTCCACGCCTGCATCAGGTGCTGGTGCTGACGGGAGTCGATGTAATAGAGCACGCGATCCGCATGCAGGGTTTCATAGCGGTATTTCGCACAGGCGATATCCGTGGTGGTGTAGAGGTAGCCGCCATCCTTTTTCTGGATGATGACGCCCATCGGCTCGCCTTCTTTATTTTTATACTCGTCAAGGAAGACCACGGTTGCGCCTTCGCTTTCCACCGCCAGACCTTTCTCTTTCAGATCGGCCACGATACCCGGCAGCATCGGGTTATACAGGCTTTCGCCCATCACGTCTTTACGGGTCAGGGTCACGTTCAGACGCTCGTAGGTGATCTGATTCTGCGTCATGGTGATGTCCACCAGCTTGCGCCACATCTCACGGCAATATTCGTCGCCGCTTTGCAGTTTCACCACGTAGTTACGGGCGCGTTCGGCAAAGGCTTCGTCAGCGTCATAATGGGTTTTGGCTGCGCGGTAGAACTCTTCCAGATCCGCCAGCGCCATTTCACCGGCGTTTTCCTGCTGCTTCAGCTCCAGGAAGGCGATCAGCATGCCGAACTGGGTGCCCCAGTCGCCGACGTGGTTCGCGCGAATGACGTTATGGCCGAGGAATTCCAGCGTGCGCACCGAGGCATCGCCGATAATGGTTGAGCGCAGGTGACCGACGTGCATCTCTTTGGCGACGTTAGGCGCGGAGTAATCGACCACCACGGTTTGCGGCGCCGGGCGGGAAACGCCGAGGCGATCGGAGGCCAGCGCCTGATCCACCTGGGCCGCCAGAAACGCAGGCTCAAGGAAAATGTTGATAAAGCCAGGTCCGGCGATTTCCACTTTGCCGGCAATGCCGCTGAGATCGAGATGAGTCAGCACCTGCTCTGCAACTTGTCGTGGGGGCATACCCAGTTTTTTAGCAACCGCCATCACGCCGTTAGCCTGATAGTCGCCAAACTGTACTTTTGCTGACTGACGAACCTGGGGTTCGCAATCCGCAGGCGCGCCTGCGGCAATCAGTGCCTGACTGACTTTTTCTGAGAGAAGAGCCTGAATATTCACCGTGATACCTTTGGTTAATGGCGCAGCGCGTAAGGGCTGGCTGCACCCGGATGTTGATCATCAAAGGCGGGAGTATACTGCAATTGGCCCCTGCCGTCAGCCCTGCGACCGGGTGCAGAATGCGCAAATAAATCGCGGCAGATCCATGAATAATCATTCAGTTGCGCCTGCTGTAAATCAGCGGTTGGTAAGCCACCGGCAACAGGGTAAATTAGCGGTTTTGCGACCCGTGAAAGGCACTGACGATGGCACACTGGCAGACAATTGATGAACTGCATGATATTTCCGCGGATTTACCGCGCTTCACTCTGGCGTTAACAGAACTTGCCACCCGGCTCGGTCTGGATATCGCCCCCCTTGATGCCGATCACATTTCTCTGCGCTGTCATCAGAACGCCACTGCCGAACGCTGGCGGGCCGGTCTTGAGCAGTGCGGCGAGTTACTCAGCGAAACGCTGATTAACGGACGCCCCATTTGCCTGTTTAAGCTGCACGAACCGGTGACGGTGGCGCACTGGCAGTTTAAAGTGGTGGAGCTGCCGTGGCCCGGCGAAAAACGCTATCCCCATGAGGGCTGGGAGCATATCGAAATCGTCCTGCCCGGCGATCCGCAAAGCCTTAACGCCAGGGCGCTGGCGCTGCTGGCGGACGAGGGCCTGAGCCAGCCGGGCATTGTTGTGAAAACCAGTTCGCCAAAAGGGGAGCGCGAGCGTCTGCCGAATCCGACGCTGGCGGTCAGCGACGGCAAGGTGACGATCAAATTCCATCCCTGGTCGATTGAGGAGATCGTCGCCAGCGAGCATTAATCACAGCGTTTAAGGAGAAAACCGTGGCATTACTGGAAATCTGTTGTTACAGCGAGGCGTGCGCGATCGTTGCCGAACAGCAAGGCGCGGATCGTATTGAACTGTGCGCTGCGCCGAAAGAGGGCGGGCTGACCGTCTCGTACGGCGTGTTAAAACGCGTGCGGGAAAGCGTGACTATTCCGGTGCATCCGATTGTGCGTCCGCGCGGCGGGGATTTTTGCTACAGCGAGGCGGAATTCCGCGCCATGCTGGAAGACATCCGTTTCATCAAATCGCTGGGCTATCCGGGCGTGGTCACCGGCGTACTGGACGAGGACGCCAACGTCGATTTGCCGCGGATGCGGCAAATAATGGATGCTGCCGGAGAGATGGCGGTAACTTTTCATCGTGCATTTGATATGTGCCAGAACCCCATCGAAGCTTTTGAAAAGCTAGCGGATTCAGGCGTGGCGCGCGTCCTTACGTCGGGTCAGCAGGCGTCGGCGGAGCAAGGACTTTCATTTATTACGGAACTAAAAGCACACTCCCGTGTTCCAATCATTATGGCCGGTGCTGGCGTTCGCCCTTCCAACCTTGAACTGTTTCTCGACGCGGGTATCGCGGAGGTTCACAGTTCAGCGGGAAGATGGACGCCGTCACCAATGCGTTATCGTCATTCAGGATTGTCGATGTCTTCGGATGCCAGCGCGGATGAGTATTCCCGTTATGGCGTTGATGGCGACGCGGTTTCTGAGATGAAAGCGATGATCGCCCGTCATCGCTTTCGTTAACCCTTTTTACCGCGCATCATGTCGCCCAATGTGATGCTTGCTTGTACCAGGCCCCTGCAATTTCAACAGGGGCCTTTTTTTGTCTTTTTCCTGCCTGTTTCGGCCTGCCACTGCGTTGGCTTTCCTCGCGCACCCCGGTCACTTACTTATGTAAGCTCCCGGGGATTTGCTGCGTCGCCGCCTTGTTGCAAACCGAACCCGTTTGGAAAAAGATGTAAAGTTAACGTGTAGGCCCGGCAAGCCTGCGCCGCCGGGCGGGCGTCCGACGCAAGGTTACGGTTTGCGGGCAATCAACACCGCACGCTGCGGGGCAGGGTAACCTTCCACCGTTTTGCTGACATCAAGCGGATCGAGGAATTCCGCCAGGGATTCGGTGATCATCCAGTCGGTGCGGCGCTGCTCCTCAACGGAGGTCACGCTGACGTCGGCGATACGCACGTCCACAAAGCCGCATTTTTCCAGCCAGTTTTTCAGCGCCAGCGCCGACGGGATAAAGTAGACGTTACGCATTTGCGCATAACGATCCCCCGGCACCAGCACGGCGTTTTCATCCCCTTCGATGACCAGGGTTTCCAGCACCAGCTCGCCCTCTTTCACCAGCTGATCTTTCAGCTGCCACAGATGCTCCAGCGGCGAGCGGCGGTGATAGAGCACGCCCATCGAGAAGACGGTGTCAAAGGCGTTCAGCGCCGGAAGCTGTTCAATGCCCAGCGGCAGCAGATGCGCGCGCTGATCGTTGCCCAGCAGTTTACGCACCGCTTCGAACTGGCATAAAAAGAGCTGCATCGGATCGATACCCACCGCCAGATGCGCTCCCGCGCCGATCATGCGCCACAGGTGATAACCGCTGCCGCAACCGACGTCCAGAATGGTGCGCCCGGTCAGATCCGACAGATGGGGCAGTACACGATCCCATTTCCAGTCGGAGCGCCATTCGGTATTAATGTCCACGCCGTAGAGGGAAAATGGCCCTTTGCGCCACGGCATCAGATTGCGCAGCAGCGTTTCGATGCGTCTGATTTGACCGTCGCTTAAGGGCGTCTCGCTTTCGGCGGTGACGCTGTGCAGCAGATCCAGCCGGTAAGGGGTCATTTCCGGCAGAAACTCAACGGCGTTATTCCACTGTTTAAACTGGCCGTGCAGGGCATCGCGCTGCCAGCTGGCGATCTGCGCGGGCAGGGTTTCCAGCCAGTGGGAGAGATGATTTTTGGCGATAAGCTGATAAAAATTGCCGAAGTCGATCATTGCGCATCCCCGGCTTTCAGCGCCACCAGCGAACCAAAGTTAAAGCACTGGAACCAGAGCTCGCTGTGTTCAAAACCGGCTTTGCGCAGGCGTGCTTTGTGCGTCTCCACCGAGTCCGTCAGCATGACGTTTTCCAGCATGCTGCGCTTCTGGCTGATTTCCAGCTCGCTGTAGCCATTAGCACGCTTGAAGTCGTGATGCATATTGAACAGCAGCTCGCCGACCTGGGCATCTTCAAAGCTGAACTTTTCCGACAGCACCAGCGCGCCGCCCGGGACGAGGCCCTGATAAATGTTGTCCAGCAAAGCCTGGCGCTCAGCAGGTTCAAGGAATTGCAGGGTGAAATTCAGCACCACCATTGAGGCGTTTTCGATACGCACCGCGCGGATGTCGCCTTCCACAACCTCTACCGGCGTTGGCGCTTTGAAGGCTTCGATATGGCGGCGGCAGCGTTCGATCATCGCCGGTGAATTATCCACGGCAATGATTTTGCAGCCCTCATGGGCGATATTACGGCGGACAGACAAGGTGGCCGCGCCCAGAGAACAGCCCAGATCGTAGACCTGCGTATCCGGCGTGACGAAACGCCCGGCCAGCATGCCGATCATGGAGATGATATTCGAGTAGCCCGGAACGGAGCGCTGGATCATATCCGGGAAGACTTCGGCTACCCGTTCATCAAATGTCCAGTCGCCCAGGCTGGCGATTGGCGCAGAAAAAAGCGTGTCGCGGTGAGGCATAACGTAAAAATCCGAGAAAACAAAAGTGGCGTATTGTGCGCTAATGCAGGGAGAAAACCAACTCCCAGGGCATATACCACAGGTTAGCCAGCACCAGCAGGATCAGCGCGCACCAGGTGGCGCTCATGGCAGAACGACGCCAGAAAAGCAGATGGTGGTGCAACCCGTAGTAATGCATCAGCCGCCCGATAACCAGCAGCAGGCCGCAAAAATGTACCATCCAGGTTTCTGCGCCGTTCATTTCCATAAACAGCAGCAGGATCAGGGCGGCGGGGAGGTACTCCACCGCATTGCCATGAATACGGATCGCCGTTTGCAGTTCGCTAAAACCGCCGTCACCCAAAGAGACGCGGTACTGCATGCGTAACCGTACAACATCCATGGAAAACTTCATCAACAGCAAAACGCTCAGCACGGCATACAGCGCGCTAACCATAACAACTCCGTTAGAGGTACAAAGATGGCACACCTCTATGATAGCGCGACTGCTTCAGAAAAGAGAGGATTGTTGTGGAATTGAGGGCGCGGCGCCGACGGACGGTATGGCCGCGCGCAGAGACGACCAGAGGGTATCCACCAGTTCCGGGGCCTGGGCAATATCCGGCGTGTGTAAAAACAGCCAGGGCGTGCTGCTTTGCTCCCACAGCGGCAGCTTTTGCAGCCAGACGTCGAACAGCGCGCGGTTTTGCGCCATGTCGTCGCTGCCGATAAAGCGCACCATGGGATCCCGCGCGGTGACTACCGCATGCACCGGCAGCTTCGGTTTTTTACGCTGGGCGTCAATAATGGCCTGGTTACTCGGGATCGCGCTGTGCACCGGTCGGCTGTCTAATATCACCCGGTTAACGCCACGCATATGCAGGCCACGGTTAAGCTGCGTTTCTGCTTCACCTTTGGCGAAAAATTCCGCATGCCGCACTTCCACGCCATAGGTAAAGGTTTTCGGCAGGCCATCCAGAAATTCCCACAGGGCAGGTAATGCCTGCGGGCCAAAAGTCGCCGGAAGCTGCAGCCAGAACTGTCCCATACGATCTGCAACAGGGGACAGGCGGGTGAAGAATTCCTGGGTTAAATCGTCGCAGTTGCGCAGCGCCGCCTGGTGGGAAATGGTGGCCGGAAATTTAAAGCAAAAGCGAAAATCATCGTGAGTCTGCTCGCGCCAGCGCGCGACGATCTCCGCTTTCGGCAGAGCGTAGAGGGTGGTGTTACCCTCCACGCAGTTGAAGTGTCGGGCGTAGTCTTCAAGTCCCTGAATACCAAGCCGCGCCCATTTCGGGTGCGACCATTGCGGCAGCCCGATGTAAATCATAAGGCTGCCAGCACCTCTTCGGTGCTGCGTACGCGGCCGATGCGCGGGAAGATGTTGGTCATGCTGCCGAGATGCTGCTCGCTGCTGGCGGCGCTACAGGCGTCTTCCACCACCACAAGCTTAAAGCCCATTTCCCAGGCGTTACGGGCGGTGGACTCGACGCCGATATTGGTGGAGATCCCGCAGAGAATAATGGTGTCGATGCCACGGCGACGCAGCTGCATTTCCAGATCGGTGCCGTAAAACGCGCCCCACTGACGTTTGGTTACTTCCAGATCGCTCTCTTTTTTACCCAGCGCAAGAGGGTAATCCCACCAG
Organism: Enterobacter sp. K510; assembly: GCF_055804875.1. NCBI lineage: Bacteria > Pseudomonadati > Pseudomonadota > Gammaproteobacteria > Enterobacterales > Enterobacteriaceae > Enterobacter > Enterobacter sp. K510. Next base: position 450,994 of record NZ_JBNRLQ010000002.1, read on the forward strand.
TTGTCCGGCAGCGAGTGGGCCGGGATCGCGGCATCTACGGGCTGTTTCAGCGCTTCGGCAAAATCCGCAGACCAGCCGACGTGCACCATCACCACCGGCGCGCCTTTAAGGCGGCATTGTTCCGCCAGCCGCGCGGCGCGGGCCACCACATCCCCGGCGCTGTGCGGGCCACCGGCGAAGGGCAGGATCCCCTCCTGCAAATCGATAACGACCAGTGCGGTGGTGGCGGCGTTCAGTTCCAGCATAATAACTCCCGTTTATTGAATGACATCGCGTTTACCTTACCTGTATAAAAGGGTAGCGCGGCTGACAAATATTGTTAATTTTTGTGAGATTACGCAATAAGCGCGCAGCAATCGCGCGTCCGCACGGCGTGGCACTTATCGTCCGCCAGAATTTCCAGTATAATAACCCCCTTTTTTCATCCAGTTGTGACATTAGGCTAACGCTGCGACAACGTGGCCTGCACGGCAGGCGACAATCGGCCTGCGGCAAAGTTAAGGGATATCTCATGCGTACAGAATATTGCGGACAGCTTCGACTGTCCCACGAGGGGCAGCAGGTGACTCTGTGTGGTTGGGTCAACCGTCGCCGTGATCTCGGCAGCCTGATCTTTATCGATATGCGCGACCGCGAAGGTATCGTGCAGGTGTTTTTCGATCCGGATCGCGCGGACGCATTAAAGCTGGCTTCTGAACTGCGTAATGAGTTCTGCATTAAGGTCACCGGCACCGTACGCCGCCGTGACGAGAAAAACATTAACAGCGATATGGCGACCGGCGAAATCGAAGTGCTGGCCACCGATCTGGAGATCATCAACCGTTCAGAATCGCTGCCGCTGGACTCCAATCACGTCAACACCGAAGAAGCGCGTCTAAAATTCCGTTATCTGGATCTGCGTCGCCCGGAAATGGCGACCCGCCTGAAAACGCGCGCCAAAATCACCAGCTTCGTGCGCCGCTTTATGGACGATCACGGCTTCCTCGACATCGAAACCCCGATGCTGACCAAAGCCACGCCGGAAGGCGCGCGCGACTATTTAGTGCCTTCACGTGTGCACAAAGGTAAATTCTACGCGCTGCCGCAGTCGCCGCAGCTGTTTAAACAGCTGCTGATGATGTCCGGTTTTGACCGCTACTATCAGATCGTTAAATGCTTCCGCGACGAAGATTTACGTGCTGACCGTCAGCCAGAATTTACCCAGATCGACGTGGAAACCTCTTTCATGACTGCGCCGCAGGTGCGTGAAGTGATGGAAGCGCTGATCCGCCAGCTGTGGCTGGACATTAAAGGCGTGGATCTCGGCGAGTTCCCGCAGATGACCTTCGCGGAAGCCGAGCGTCGTTACGGTTCCGATAAACCGGATCTGCGTAACCCGATGGAGCTGGTGGACGTGGCCGATCTGCTGAAAGACATGGAATTCGCCGTCTTTGCAGGCCCGGCGAACGATCCCAAAGGCCGTGTGGCTGCCCTGCGTGTGCCCGGCGGCGCGGCGTTGAGCCGTAAACAGATCGACGACTACGGCAACTTCATTAAGATCTACGGCGCGAAAGGCCTGGCCTATATTAAAGTGACCGAGCGTGCGAAAGGTCTGGAAGGTATCACCAGCCCGGTGGCGAAATTCCTTAACGCTGAGATTGTGGAAGCGATCCTTGCCCGCACTGACGCGCAGGATGGCGATATGATTTTCTTCGGCGCCGACAACAAGAAAGTGGTTGCCGATGCGCTGGGCGCGCTGCGTCTGAAACTCGGCAAAGATCTGAACCTCACCGACGAGTCCAAATGGGCGCCGCTGTGGGTTATCGACTTCCCGATGTTCGAAGACGACGGCGAAGGCGGCCTGACCGCGATGCACCACCCGTTCACCGCGCCGAGCAACATGACGCCGGAAGAGCTGAAAGCAGCGCCGGAAACGGCTATCGCCAACGCCTACGACATGGTGATCAACGGTTACGAAGTGGGCGGCGGTTCCGTGCGTATCCACCGCAGTGAAATGCAGCAGACCGTGTTCGGCATTCTCGGCATCACCGAACAGGAACAGCGCGAGAAATTCGGCTTCCTGCTGGACGCCCTGAAATACGGTACGCCGCCGCATGCGGGTCTGGCTTTTGGTCTGGATCGCCTGACCATGCTGCTCACCGGCACCGACAACATTCGTGATGTGATCGCGTTCCCGAAAACCACCGCAGCCGCCTGTCTGATGACGGAAGCGCCGAGTTTCGCAAACGACGCGTCCCTGACCGAACTGGGTATTCAGGTGATCAAAAAAGAGTCCCCGGAGAATAAATAATATGCAATATAAGCGTCCCGTTTCCGTGCTGGTGGTGATTTATGCGCAGGACACGAAACGGGTGCTGATGTTGCAGCGACGCGACGATCCTGATTTCTGGCAGTCGGTAACCGGCAGCCTGGAGGAGGGGGAAACCGCGTCGCAGGCCGCCCTGCGTGAAGTAAAGGAAGAGGTCGTTATCGACGTTGTGCAAGAGCAACTGACCTTAGTCGACTGTCAGCGCACGGTGGAGTTTGAGATCTTTACTCATTTGCGTCATCGCTACGCGCCGGGTATTGAGCGCAATACGGAATCCTGGTTCTGTCTTGCGCTGCCCCATGAGCGGCAGATTGTGTTTACGGAACATCTGACCTACCGCTGGCTGGATGCGCCCGCTGCGGCTGCATTAACCAAATCATGGAGCAACCGGCAGGCGATTGAAGAATTTGTAATTAACGCCGCCTGAAAGGGCGAGGCTTTTGGAGATATTTTTATGGCAGGTCATAGTAAATGGGCCAACACCAAACACCGCAAAGCGGCACAGGATGCCAAACGCGGTAAGATCTTTACCAAAATTATCCGTGAGCTGGTCACGGCTGCCCGTCTGGGCGGCGCTGACGTCGGCTCTAACCCGCGCCTGCGTGCGGCAGTGGATAAAGCGCTGTCTAACAACATGACGCGCGACACCTTAAACCGTGCCATCGCGCGCGGTGTGGGCGGTGACGACGATGCGCAGATGGAAACCATCATTTACGAAGGTTACGGTCCTGGCGGCACGGCGGTAATGGTTGAATGCCTCTCTGATAACCGCAACCGTACGGTGGCGGAAGTGCGTCACGCGTTTAACAAATGCGGCGGCAACCTCGGCACTGACGGCTCCGTGGCCTATCTGTTCAGCAAGAAAGGCGTCATCACTTTTGAAAAGGGCGATGAAGACACCATCATGGAAGCAGCGCTGGAAGCCGGTGCGGAAGACGTGATGACCTACGATGACGGCGCCATCGACGTTTATACCGCCTGGGAAGATATGGGTGCGGTGAAAGATGCGCTCGAAGCGGCGGGCCTGAAGGCCGACGCGGCAGAAGTCTCCATGATCCCGTCCACCAAAGCCGATATGGATGCCGAAACTGCGCCGAAACTGCTGCGCCTGATCGACATGCTGGAAGACTGCGATGACGTGCAGGAAGTTTACCATAATGGCGAGATCTCTGATGAGGTTGCGGCTACGTTAGAATGACGTGCCAGGCAGGCCTTAACGACGGAGGCGCGTGATGTCGATTATTCTCGGTATTGACCCTGGCTCACGCATCACCGGTTATGGCGTCATCCGCCAGGTTGGCAGACAGTTGACCTACCTCGGCAGCGGCTGCATTCGCACCAAAGTCGATGATTTACCGTCCCGCCTGAAGCTCATCTACGCGGGCGTGACGGAGATCATCACCCAGTTTCAGCCGGATTATTTCGCCATTGAACAGGTATTTATGGCGAAAAACGCCGACTCGGCGCTGAAGCTGGGACAGGCGCGTGGCGTGGCGATTGTCGCCGCCGTTAACCAGGATCTGCCGGTGTTTGAATATGCCGCACGGCAGGTCAAACAGACGGTAGTGGGCACCGGCAGCGCGGAGAAAAGCCAGGTGCAGCATATGGTACGTACGCTGCTGAAACTGCCCGCCAATCCGCAGGCCGACGCCGCCGATGCGCTGGCCATCGCCATTACGCATTGTCATGTCAGTCAGAATGCGGTGCAAATCAGCGACAGCCGGCTCAATCTGGCGCGCGGGCGGTTGCGATAATTGCAAATCAGGCTGGATATTTATCCAGCCTTTTTTATATGATAGCCCACAATAACTTTGCCATTAACGCAGGAGCGCGATGTGATAGGCAGACTCAGAGGCATTATTCTCGAAAAACAACCCCCGCTGGTACTGCTTGAGACGGGTGGCGTAGGCTATGAAGTGCATATGCCAATGACCTGTTTTTATGAACTACCCGATGCCGGACAGGAAGCCATCGTCTTTACGCAGTTTGTGGTACGCGAAGACGCGCAGCTGCTGTACGGTTTTAACAATAAGCAGGAGCGCACGCTGTTTCGCGAGCTGATCAAAACCAACGGCGTCGGGCCGAAGCTGGCGCTGGCCATTCTCTCCGGTATGTCCGCTCAACAGTTCGTTAACGCCGTAGAGCGCGAAGATCCCGTGGCGCTCACCAAACTACCGGGCATTGGTAAGAAGACGGCGGAACGCCTGATTGTCGAAATGAAAGACCGCTTCAAAGGCCTGCATGGCGATCTCTTCACCCCCGCCAGCGATCTGGTGCTGGCATCGCCGGCCGGTCCTGCGGAAGATGATGCCGAGCAGGAAGCAGTTGCTGCGCTGGTGGCGCTGGGATATAAACCTCAGGAAGCCAGCCGCATGGTGAGTAAAATTGCTCAGCCGGGTGCGAGCAGTGAAAATCTTATCCGTGAAGCGCTCCGCGCTGCAATGTGAGGTAGTAAAGGATGATTGAAGCAGACCGTCTCGTGTCGGCCGTAAACCTGACGCCAGAAGAAGCGGTGGATCGGGCGATCCGCCCTAAACTGCTCGACGAATACATCGGTCAGCCGCAGGTACGCTCGCAGATGGAGATTTTTATTCAGGCGGCGAAGCTGCGCGGCGATGCGCTGGATCATCTCCTGATATTTGGCCCGCCAGGGCTTGGAAAAACCACGCTGGCAAACATTGTCGCCAATGAAATGGGCGTCAATTTACGCACCACTTCCGGGCCGGTGCTGGAAAAGGCCGGCGATCTCGCCGCCATGCTGACCAACCTTGAACCTCATGATGTGCTCTTTATCGATGAGATCCACCGTTTATCGCCGGTAGTGGAAGAAGTGCTCTATCCGGCGATGGAAGATTACCAGCTGGATATTATGATCGGCGAAGGCCCTGCGGCCCGCTCGATCAAAATCGATTTGCCGCCCTTTACGTTGATTGGTGCAACCACCCGCGCCGGTTCCCTGACGTCGCCGCTGCGCGACCGTTTCGGTATTGTGCAGCGCCTGGAGTTTTATCAGGTCGCCGATCTGCAGCATATCGTCGGGCGCAGCGCGCGCTTTATGGGGCTGGAGCTGAGCGAAGAGGGTGCCTGGGAAGTGGCTAAACGCTCCCGCGGCACGCCGCGTATCGCCAACCGCCTGTTGCGCCGCGTGCGCGACTTTGCGGAAGTCAAACACGACGGCACCATTTCGCTGGAAATCGCGGCACAGGCGCTGGATATGCTTAATGTCGATGCGGAAGGTTTCGACTATATGGACCGCAAGCTGCTGCTGGCGGTGATCGATAAATTCTTTGGCGGCCCGGTTGGGCTGGATAACCTCGCCGCGGCCATTGGCGAAGAGCGGGAAACTATTGAGGACGTGCTGGAGCCATTTCTCATCCAGCAGGGCTTTTTACAGCGCACCCCGCGCGGCCGCATGGCGACGATCAGGGCCTGGGATCACTTCGGCATCACGCCGCCCGCCATGCCGTAACCGCGCTTTTGCCCTCTCCGGTGCGGAGAGGGCAGGCGGCCTGCATTACGCTGCCTGTTTCTTCAGCATACTCAGAATAAACAGCGCTGCGGCGCACAGCACCACCGACGGACCGGCAGGGGTGTCGTAAAAAGCAGAGAAGGTTAAACCGCCGGTCACGGCGACAACGCCAATACCCACGGCCACGCCCGCCATCTGTTCCGGCGTACGGGCGAAGCGCCGCGCCGTCGCGGCAGGAATGATCAGCAGCGACGTGATAATCAGCGCGCCGACAAATTTCATCGCCACCCCAATCGTCAGGGCGGTCACCAGCATCAGCAGTAATTTCACCCGTTGCAGTTTTACGCCGTCCACAAAGGCCAGATCCGGGCTGATGGTCATGGCAAGCAGATTGCGCCACTGGCTGAGCAGAATGCCGATCACCACCGTCACGCCGATGGCGATAGACAGCAAATCTTCCGGCGTCACCGCCAGCAGATCGCCAAACAGGTAGGCCATCAGGTCGACGCGGATGTTCGACATCAGGCTGACTACCACCAGACCCAGCGACAGCGCACTGTGCGCCATAATGCCCAGCAGGGTATCAATGGCAAGGTGAGGACGTTTTTCCAGCCACACCAGACCGGCTGCAAGCAACAGCGTAACGGCGATCACCGCATAGAACGGATTGACGTCCAGCATCAGGCCAAAGGCCACGCCAAGCAGTGAGGCATGCGCCAGCGTATCGCCAAAATAAGACATCCGACGCCAGACAACAAAAGAACCAAGCGGACCGGCGGCACAGGCCAGCATAATTCCGGCCAGCCAGCCGGGCAGTAATAATTCGATCATGAGTGTCCATTTCCCCGACGCAGTACAATGCGTCCCTGCAAATCGTGACGATGATTATGGTTATGGCGATAGATACCGAGCTGTTCAGCGCCGCGCGGGCCAAACATCGAAATGAATTCCGGGTGCATGGAAACCACTTCCGGCGTCCCGGAACAGCAGATGTGATGATTCAGGCACAGCACTTCATCGGTTTTGGCCATCACGAGATGCAGATCGTGCGACACCATCAGCACGGCGCAATCCAGTTCGCGGCGTAACTGGTCGATCAGATCGTAAAGCGCCACCTGACCGTTAACGTCCACGCCCTGGGTGGGTTCATCCAGCACCAGCAGCTGCGGGCGGTTAAGCAGCGCGCGCGCCAGCAGCACCCGCTGGGTTTCCCCGCCGGAGAGTTTCTGCATCGGCGCGTCAATGAGATGCCCCGCCTGCACGCGTTTAAGCGCAGGCAAAATGTCAGCTTTACGGGTTGCCGGACGCAGACGTAAAAAACGGCTGACGGTTAACGGCAGCGTGGCGTCGAGATGCAATTTCTGCGGCACATAGCCAATGCGCAGCTGCTTATCGCGCTTGATGACCCCCGCATCCGCTGCTACCAGGCCCAATACCACCCGCACGAGCGTCGATTTCCCGGCGCCGTTTGGCCCCAGTAAGGTTAAAATTTTCCCCGGTTTCAGTTCCAGCGAAATGTCAGACAGGACGCGGCGTTGACCGAAAGAGACAGAGACTTTTTCAAGTGAAACTAAATTAGTCATAGCGTTTAAAGACTTGCACAAGTGACAGAATGTTATAATATCACATTCCACCAATTCATTACGATGATAAGTCGCATTATGTTACATAAAAATACGCTTCTTTGCGCAGCGGTTTCCGCTGCTTTATGGGCTGGCCTGAGTACAGGCGCAAACGCAGCCGTAGTAACCTCACTTAAGCCAATCGGATTCATTGCGTCGGCTATTGCTGATGGCGTCACTAACACAGAAGTCTTACTGCCGGATGGCGCGTCTGAGCATGATTATGCGCTGCGCCCGTCCGATGTAAAACGCTTACAGAGCGCGGACTTAGTTGTCTGGGTGGGGCCGGACATGGAAGCCTTCATGCAAAAGACCACGCAAAAAATCCCGCAGTCGAAACAAGTGGTGATGGCCGAGCTGCCCGGCGTGAAACCTTTGCTGATGAAAGGCGCTGAGGAAGACGAGCACGAACATGAGGGCGGCCACGATCATGATGAAAATGGTGACCACCATCACCATCATGGCGAATACAACATGCATATTTGGCTTTCGCCAGACGTAGCGCGGCTGGCAGCGGTTGCAATCCATCAAAAATTAGTGGAAGTTATGCCGCAAAGTCGAGCCAAACTTGACGCCAACCTGAAGGATTTTGAGGCACAATTAGCCCAAACCGATGAGCAGGTGGGTAAAGAGCTGGCACCGCTGAAAGGTAAAGGGTACTTCGTTTTTCATGACGCCTACGGCTACTTTGAAAAACATTATGGTCTGACGTCTCTTGGTCATTTCACCGTTAACCCTGAAATTCAGCCTGGTGCTCAGCGTTTACATGAAATCAGAACACAGTTGGTTGAGCAAAAAGCAACCTGCGTTTTTGCTGAGCCACAGTTCAGGCCAGCCGTTATTGAAGCTGTTGCGAGAGGTACCTCAGTTCGCATGGGGACCCTGGATCCGCTTGGAACCAGTATCAAATTGAGTAAAGCGAGCTATCCCCAGTTCCTGACTCAACTCGCCAACCAGTACTCGGGCTGCCTGAAAGGAGAATAACGAGGAAGTGAATACGTGCAACAGATAGCCCGCGCGGTCAGCCTGGCGTTTAATAATCTGCCACGCCCCCATCGCGTTATGCTGGGGTCTCTTACTGTTCTCACATTAGCGGTCGCCGTCTGGCGACCCTATGTCTATCACCCCCAATCCCAGTCCGCACCCATTGTAAAAACCATCGAACTGGAAAAAAGCGAAATACGTTCTTTGCTCCCTGAAGCCAGTGAACCTATCGATCAGACCATGCCGGATGAAGTGGAAGCCATTCCGCAGGATGAGCTGGACGATAAAACGGCGAACGAAACGGGCGTACATGAATATGTCGTTTCCACCGGCGACACCCTGAGCAGCATCCTCAATCAGTACGGCATCGATATGGGCGATATCAGCCAGTTAGCCTCGGCGGATAAGGATCTGCGTAACCTGAAAATTGGTCAGCAGATCTCCTGGACGCTAAATGATGCCGGTGAACTGCAGCGCATGACCTGGGAAATGTCGCGCCGCGAAACCCGTACTTACGATCGCGCTGATAACGGCTTTAAAATGAGCGCCGAAATTCAGAAGGGCGACTGGGTTAACTCAACGCTTAACGGCACCGTGGGCGGCAGCTTCGTCAGCAGCGCCAAAAATGCCGGCCTGACCAGCGCGGAAATCAGCGCGGTGATCAAAGCCATGCAGTGGCAGATGGATTTCCGTAAGCTGAAGAAAGGCGATGAATTTTCCGTATTGATGTCCCGCGAAATGCTGGACGGCAAGCGTGAACAGAGCCAGTTGCTCGGCGTGCGTTTACGTTCAGAAGGGAAAGATTATTACGCCATTCGTGCCGAAGACGGTAAATTTTATGACCGTAACGGTACCGGGCTGGCGAAGGGCTTCCTGCGTTTCCCGACCTCGAGACAGTTCCGCGTCTCTTCGAACTTCAATCCGCGTCGCTTAAACCCGGTTACCGGGCGCGTAGCGCCGCATAAAGGCGTCGACTTCGCCATGCCGCAGGGCACGCCGGTGCTCTCTGTGGGCGACGGTGAAGTAGTGGTGGCGAAACGCAGCGGAGCGGCAGGCTATTACGTAGCCATCCGTCACGGTCGCACCTATACCACCCGCTATATGCATTTACGCAAACTGCTGGTCAAAGAGGGGCAGAAAGTGAAACGCGGCGACCGCATTGCGCTCTCCGGCAACACTGGTCGCTCCACTGGCCCGCATCTGCATTATGAAGTGTGGATCAACCAGCAGGCGGTAAACCCGCTGACGGCGAAACTGCCGCGCACCGAAGGGCTGACCGGTTCGGATCGTCGCGATTACCTCGCGCAGGTCAAAGAGGTTATACCGCAGCTTCGGTTCGATTAAGTAACGTACGAAATAAGCCGGGTGATAGTGCATACCCGGCTTTTTGTTTTGTGCGGATAAGTCAGCCTCGCTACACTTACGCATTATCTTTTCTTACCCGAGTCCGCAGACCCTGGAAGATGCATGGAAACGAAAAAAAATAACAGTGAATACCTCCCCGAATTCGAAAGGGAATTTTTACATCCGCGCTACTGGGGCGCCTGGCTGGGGGTAATGGCTTTCGCCGGTGTGGCGATGATCCCGCCGTCAGTGCGCGATCCCTTGCTGGCAAAACTGGGGCGTTTGGGTGGACGGATGGGCAAAAGCGCCCGCCGCCGCGCGCAGATCAATCTTCTGTACTGCTTTCCTGAACTGAGCGACGCGCAGCGCGAAGACATTATTGATGAGATGTTCGCCACCGCGCCGCAATCGATGGTGCTGATGGCCGAGCTTGCCATGCGCGGGCCGGAAAAAATCCTGCCGCGTATTGACTGGCAGGGCCGCGAAATCATTGATGAGATGCACCGCAACAACGAAAAAGTGATTTTTCTTGTGCCGCATGGCTGGGGCGTGGACATTCCGGCGATGCTGATGGCGGCAACCGGGCAGCCTATGGCCGCTATGTTCCATAATCAGGGGAATAAGGTCTTTGATTACGTCTGGAACACCGTGCGTCGTCGCTTTGGCGGACGGCTGCATGCACGTAACGATGGCATCAAGCCCTTTATCCAGTCAGTACGTCAGGGTTACTGGGGCTACTATCTGCCCGATCAGGATCATGGCGCAGAGCACAGCGAATTCGTCGATTTCTTCGCCACCTATAAAGCGACGCTGCCCGCCATTGGGCGGTTGATGAAAGTATGCCGTGCGCGCGTTGTACCATTGTTCCCGGTGTATGACAGCGCCACGCACCGGCTGACCATTCAGGTGCGTCCGCCGATGGACGATTTGATGACCGCAGACGATACGACCATTGCCCGGCGTATGAACGAAGAGGTGGAAGTTTTTGTACGTCCGCACCCGGAGCAGTACACCTGGATCCTGAAGCTGTTGAAAACCCGCAGGCCAGGGGAAAAAGAGCCGTACAAGCGTAAAGAGCTTTTCCCGAAGAAGTAGCCGTTTTAAATGCCCGGCGGCGCTGCGCTTGCACGGGCCTGGGGGGCTGGAATGATGTTTACCCGGCGGCGCTACGCTTGCACGGGCCTGGGAGGCTTGAATACTGTAGGCCCGGCAAGCAAAGCGCCGCCGGGCACAACTACTTATTCGACGGTCAGGATACGGGTGGTGTTGGTGGTGCCCACGGTACCCATCACATCGCCCTGCGTCACAATCACCAGATCGCCGGACACCAGATAGCCTTTATCGCGCAGCAGAGTTACGGCTTCATTCGCCGCCACCACGCCGTCGGCGCTGCTGTCGAAGTACACCGGCGTCACGCCACGGTACAGGGCGGTCAGATTCAGCGTACGCTCATGACGGGACATAGCGAAAATCGGCAGGCCGGAGGAGATACGCGAAGTCATTAACGCCGTACGGCCCGATTCGGTCATGGAAATGATCGCCGTCACGCCTTTCAGGTGGTTCGCGGCGTACATCGCCGACATGGCAATCGCTTCTTCAACGTTATCAAACTGAATATCCAGACGATGCTTGGAAACGTTAATGCTTGGGATCTTCTCCGCCCCCAGGCAGACACGTGCCATCGCCGCTACGGTTTCCGCCGGATACTGACCGGCCGCTGTTTCCGCTGACAGCATCACCGCATCCGTCCCATCCAGCACGGCGTTCGCCACGTCCATCACTTCCGCACGGGTCGGCATCGGGTTGGTGATCATCGATTCCATCATCTGGGTGGCGGTGATCACCGCGCGGTTCAGCTGACGGGCGCGACGGATCAACGCTTTCTGAATGCCTACCAGTTCCGGGTCGCCGATTTCAACGCCCAGATCGCCACGGGCAACCATCACCACGTCGGATGCCAGGATCACATCATCCATGGCGTCCTGGCTGCATACCGCTTCGGCACGTTCCACTTTGGCGACGATTTTGGCGTCGCAGCCCGCGTCACGGGCGAGGCGACGGGCATAGTTCAGATCTTCGCCGCAGCGCGGGAAGGAGACGGCCAGGTAGTCGACGCCGATTTGCGCGGCGGTCAGGATGTCGGCTTTGTCTTTGTCGGTCAGGGCTTCCGCAGACAAGCCGCCGCCCAGTTTATTGATGCCTTTATTGTTCGACAGCGGGCCGCCCACGGTCACTTCGGTGAACACTTTCATGCCCTGAACTTCGAGCACTTTTAACTGCACGCGACCGTCGTCGAGCAGCAGAATATCGCCTGGCACCACATCAGCGGGTAAGCCTTTATAGTCGATACCGACGCGCTCTTTATCGCCTTCGCCTTTGCCGAGGTTGGCGTCAAGCAGGAACTTATCGCCGATGTTGAGGAAAACTTTGCCTTCTTTGAAGGTGGAAACACGGATTTTTGGACCCTGCAAATCGCCAAGAATAGCAACATGACGTCCCAGTTTTGCCGCAATCTCGCGCACTTTATCAGCACGCAATTTATGATCTTCTGCCGTGCCGTGTGAGAAGTTCATGCGCACCACGTTGGCGCCCGCGGCGATAATTTTCTCAAGGTTATTATCGCGATCGGTGGCCGGACCCAGGGTGGTAACGATTTTGGTTCTGCGAAGCCTTCTGGACATGTATTACTCCGTTGACTGAAACAACCGGTGTTGCGTGAATTAAAAATTCGGTGACATCGTGCGCCTCTGTGGGCCGCTATGAACTTAACCGAATGGCGTAATAAGTTACAACTTTGTTATCAACTTTTAATGTTTTCCCCTCTGACGAGGAGTTCCTTATCAAAGCGCGATTCTTTCAGCGCTTCCTTGACTCGCTTCAAGTTATCTCTGAATTTTGCCCCACGACGCAGAGTAAAGCCCGTTGCCAGCACATCAATGACCGTCAGCTGCGCCAGCCGCGACACCATCGGCATGTAAATATCGGTATCCTCCGGCACATCCAGCGTAATGGAGAGCGTGGCTTCCCGCGCCAGCGGCGTTCCGGCAGAAGTAATGGCAATGACCATGGCGTCGTTTTCGCGCGCTAACTGTGCCAGCTCCACCAGACTTTTGGTGCGCCCGGTGTGAGAGATGAGCACCACCACATCGTCTTCACTACAATTCATACAGCTCATGCGTTGCAAAACGATATCGTCGGTATACACCACCGGCACATTGAAGCGAAAAAACTTATTCATCGCGTCATGGGCTACGGCAGCGGACGAGCCAAGGCCGAAGAAGGCGATTTTTTTCGCCTGGGTGAGCAAATCCACCGCCCGGTTAACCGCCGCCATATCAAGGGACTGCCGCACATGATCCAGCGTCGCCATCGCCGATTCGAAAATCTTGCCGGTATAGGCTTCCACGCTGTCGTCTTCGTCCACATTGCGGTTCACATAAGGTGTACCATTTGCCAGACTTTGTGCCAGATGTAGCTTAAAATCAGGAAAGCCGCGGGTATCCAGGCTACGGCAGAACCGGTTAACGGTAGGTTCGCTGACGGAGGCCTGCTGGGCGAGGGCAGCGATACTGGAATGGATAGCCTGATCGGGGGAGGCGAGGATCACTTCCGCCACTTTGCGTTCGGATTTGCTAAGGTGTTCCAGTTGAGACTGGATCTTTTCCAGCATATTCATGTTTAACAGGGCGCTCTTGGGTAAAATCGATTCCAGAAATGGATGAAACCGCGGTGCGTGTAAGTCGATATTACTCTTGTGACGTGATTATGGGTAAATAACAACCCGAAAAGTTGTTGTTTTTTTTCATTACATGATCAGGGTCGGATTTTAGTGACACCGACCCCGTGCAAAACCCCTGATATTTCAGGGCAATTGGCCTGTACGTACGCCCTGATGTCTTTAGCGCACAAGCGGCAAAACGTTAACGGTTTCGGTAATTACGTAAAAGCAGTACAGTGCACTGTAATAAAATTACAACTAAGGCCTGGCAGAAGCACCAGGATAGCTAACTGAGGAGAATGACATGGCGGTAACGCAAACAGCCCAGGCATGTGACCTGGTCATTTTCGGCGCGAAAGGCGACCTCGCACGCCGGAAATTGCTGCCTTCCCTGTATCAACTGGAAAAAGCGGGTCAGATCCATCCTGAAACGCGGATCCTGGGCGTCGGGCGTGCCGACTGGGACAAAGCGGCGTACACCAAAGTGGTGCGCGAAGCGCTGGAAACTTTCATGAAAGAGAAGATCGATGAAAGTTTGTGGGACACGCTGAGCGGACGCCTCGATTTCTGCAATCTGGATGTCAATGACACTAAATCCTTTAAGCGTCTCGGCGAGATGCTGGATCAGGAAAACCGCGTTACCATCAACTATTTCGCTATGCCGCCAAGCACCTTCGGCGCGATCTGCAAAGGCCTTGGCGAAGCGAAGCTGAACGCCAAACCGGCGCGCGTGGTAATGGAAAAACCGCTGGGTACGTCGCTGGAAACCTCCCGCGAAATCAATGACCAGGTGGGCGAGTATTTTGAAGAGTGCCAGGTATACCGTATCGACCACTACCTCGGTAAAGAGACAGTGCTTAACCTGCTGGCGCTGCGTTTTGCCAACTCGCTGTTTGTGAACAACTGGGATAACCGCACCATCGATCACGTGGAAATTACCGTGGCCGAGGAAGTGGGTATCGAAGGCCGCTGGGGTTACTTCGATCAGGCCGGTCAGATGCGCGACATGATCCAGAACCACCTGCTGCAAATTCTGTGCATGATCGCCATGTCTCCGCCGTCTGATCTGTCTGCGGACAGCATCCGCGACGCAAAAGTGAAAGTGCTGAAATCCCTGCGCCGTATCGATCGCTCCAACGTGCGTGAAAAAACCGTGCGCGGCCAGTACACCGCCGGTTTCGCTCAGGGCAAAAAAGTGCCGGGCTATCTGGAAGAAGAGGGCGCGAACAAATCCAGTAACACCGAAACCTTCGTGGCGATCCGCGTAGATATCGACGACTGGCGCTGGGCGGGCGTGCCGTTCTACCTGCGCACCGGTAAGCGTTTGCCGGCGAAGTGCTCTGAAGTGGTGGTCTATTTTACCACGCCACAGCTGAACCTGTTCAAAGACTCCTGGCAGGATCTGCCGCAGAACAAGCTGACCATTCGTCTGCAACCGGACGAAGGTGTGGATATTCAGATCCTCAATAAAGTACCGGGTCTGGATCACAAGCATAACCTGCAAACCACCAAGCTTGATCTGAGCTACTCCGAAACCTTTAACCAGACGCATCTTGCCGATGCTTACGAACGTCTGCTGCTGGAAACCATGCGTGGCATCCAGGCGCTGTTCGTGCGTCGTGATGAAGTGGAAGAAGCCTGGAAGTGGGTGGACTCCATCACTGAAGCCTGGGCGATGGACAACGATGCGCCTAAGCCGTATCAGGCAGGCACCTGGGGGCCGGTGGCTTCAGTTGCGATGATCACCCGTGATGGCCGTTCATGGAATGAGTTTGAGTAACCGGAAGGCTCTCATTTTACCGGTAATATGATCTGACTCAGACTCCTGAGTAATATTTCAGCTTTTAAGCCCCGTGTGGATTCACCCACGGGGCTTTTTTTATTACACTGGCTGAAGCGATTTTGCCACCGGGCGACGGCGTATCACTGTTTAACTGCCGGAACATGTCGAATGTTTACCCCCGCCCATGACAGATAATTTCAGGAGCTTCTATGAATGCAAAAATGTTACGGGTAACAAATCGAATTATCGAACGTTCCCGCAAGACGCGCGCCGCCTACCTTGCCCGTATTGAGCAGGCGAAAAGCGAAACGGTGCACCGTTCATCACTGGCCTGTGGCAACCTGGCGCACGGTTTTGCCGCCTGCCAGCCGGATGACAAAGCGTCGCTGAAAAGCATGCTGCGCAATAACATCGCGATTATTACCTCCTATAACGACATGCTGTCCGCCCATCAGCCTTATGAAAAATATCCGGACATCATTCGTAAAGCGCTGCATGAGGCAAACGCCGTCGGCCAGGTGGCGGGCGGTGTACCGGCCATGTGTGACGGTGTCACCCAGGGGCAGGACGGCATGGAACTGTCTCTGCTGAGCCGCGAAGTGATCGCCATGTCGGCGGCGGTAGGGCTGTCGCATAATATGTTTGATGGCGCGCTCTACCTGGGCGTGTGCGATAAGATCGTCCCCGGCCTTGTCATGGCGGCGCTGTCGTTCGGCCATCTTCCGGCAATCTTTGTGCCCTCAGGCCCGATGGCCAGCGGCCTGCCAAATAAAGAAAAGGTTCGCATCCGCCAGCTGTATGCGGAAGGCAAAGTGGATCGCATGGCGCTGCTGGAGTCCGAAGCCGCGTCCTACCATGCGCCAGGTACCTGTACCTTTTACGGCACTGCCAACACCAATCAGATGGTGGTGGAATTTATGGGTATGCAACTGCCCGGCTCCTCGTTCGTGCACCCAGACGCGCCGCTGCGTGAAGCCCTGACCGCCGCTGCGGCGCGGCAGGTGACGCGTCTGACCGGCAACGGCAACGAATGGATGCCGCTCGGCAAAATGCTCGACGAGAAAGTCGTCGTCAACGGCATTATTGCGCTACTGGCAACCGGCGGTTCCACCAACCACACCATGCATCTGGTGGCGATGGCGCGGGCGGCCGGCATTATCATCAACTGGGATGACTTCTCCGATCTCTCTGACATTGTGCCGCTGATGACCCGTCTCTACCCGAATGGCCCGGCGGATATCAACCACTTCCAGGCGGCGGGCGGCGTGCCGCTGCTGATGCGTGAACTGCTGAAAGGCGGTCTGCTGCATGAAGACGTGAACACCGTGGCCGGTTTCGGGCTTTCCCGTTACACCCTGGAGCCGTGGCTGAACAATGGCGAGCTGGACTGGCGCGAAGGGGCTGACAGCTCACTGGATGAGAATGTGATCGCCACCATCGACAAACCTTTCTCTCACCATGGCGGCACCAAAGTGCTGAGCGGCAACCTTGGGCGCGCGGTGATGAAGACGTCCGCCGTGCCGGTGGAAAACCAGATCATTGAAGCCCCGGCCGTGGTATTTGAAAGCCAGCACGACGTCTTACCTGCCTTTGACGCGGGTCTTCTGGATCGTGACTGCGTGGTTGTTGTCCGTCATCAGGGGCCAAAAGCGAACGGGATGCCAGAATTACATAAACTGATGCCGCCACTTGGTGTATTATTGGACCGCCGTTTCAAAATTGCATTAGTTACTGATGGACGGCTCTCTGGTGCATCAGGTAAAGTGCCGTCAGCAATTCATGTCACCCCGGAAGCCTACGATGGCGGATTGCTGGCAAAAGTACGTGATGGCGACATCATCCGCGTGAATGGACAGACAGGGGAATTAACCCTGCTGGTGGATGAAACCGAACTGGCCGCACGTCAGCCACACATTCCTGACCTCAGCGCGTCGCGCGTGGGAACAGGGCGCGAGATGTTCAGCGCATTGCGCGAGAATCTCTCCGGTGCGGAGCAGGGCGCGACCTGTATCACTTTCTAAGACTTAAAAATTGTAGATCTGGCGAGAGAAAAAACTCTGATGAAAAACTGGAAAACGAGTGCAGAAGCAATCCTGAAAACTGGCCCGGTTGTGCCGGTGATCGTGATTAACAAACTGGAACACGCTGTACCTATGGCGAAAGCCCTGGTGGCAGGCGGCGTGCGCGTGCTGGAAGTCACCCTGCGCACCGAGTGCGCCATGGATGCTATCCGCGCCATCGCAAAAGAAGTGCCGGACGCTATCATCGGCGCAGGCACCGTACTGAATCCGGCACAGCTGGCGGAAGTCACTGAAGCGGGCGCCCAGTTTGCCATCAGCCCGGGTCTGACGGAGCCGCTGCTGAAAGCGGCAACCGAAGGCACCATTCCGCTGATCCCTGGCATCAGCACCGTTTCCGAACTGATGCTGGGTATGGACTATGGACTGAAAGAGTTCAAATTCTTCCCGGCGGAAGCCAACGGCGGCACCAAAGCGCTGCAGGCCATTGCAGGTCCGTTCTCGCAGGTGCGTTTCTGCCCGACCGGCGGTATCTCACCAGCTAACTACCGTGACTACCTGGCGCTGAAAAGCGTGCTCTGCATCGGTGGATCCTGGCTGGTGCCGGCCGATGCGCTGGAAGCCGGTGATTACGACCGTATCACCAGACTGGCCCGCGAAGCCGTTGAAGGCGCGAAGCAGTAATCTGACGTCATGCCCGGCGGCGCAAGCTGCCGGGCCGGTGGGCGCTTTATCCTTTCACCATCACACTGGCAGCTGCTGTCCTGGCACGCGCCACCGCATCATCAACATTTTCTGCCGTCGCTAATACCACACCCAGACGACGCGAACCGTCAATTTCCGGTTTGCCAAATAAACGCACCTGTAGCCCAGCGCCAGTGGCGGCATCGACGTTATCAAAGGTCACATTCTGGCTGGTAAGTGTGGGGAGAATAACAGCGGACGCCGACGGGCCATACTGACGAATACCGCCGACCGGTAAACCAAGAAACGCGCGCACATGCAGGGCGAATTCGGAGAGATCCTGCGAAATCAGCGTCACCATACCGGTATCGTGCGGACGCGGCGACACCTCACTGAAAATCACCTCATCGCCACACACAAACAGCTCAACGCCAAACAGCCCGTGGCCGCCCAGCGCCAGCACCACCTCGCGGGCCACCGCTTCGGCACGCTGCTGCGCCAGTGCGCTCATCTGCTGCGGCTGCCAGGATTCGCGATAATCGCCGTCCTCCTGACGATGGCCAATCGGCGCGCAAAAATGTACGCCGTCAACGGCGCTGATGGTCAGCAGGGTAATTTCAAAATCAAAATTCACCACCCCTTCGACAATCACCCGGCCCGCGCCGGCACGGCCGCCCAGCTGCGCATAACGCCAGGCATCTGCCAGCTGATCGGCATGACGGATCAGGCTCTGGCCTTTGCCGGATGAACTCATCACCGGTTTAATGATGCACGGCAGACCGATCTCATTCACCGCCTCCCTGAACGCCGCTTCGTTATCGGCAAAGCGGTAGCGGGAGGTCGGCAGCTTTAATTCCTCGGCCGCCAGCCGACGAATGCCTTCGCGATCCATGGTTAACTGCGCGGCGCGGGCGCAGGGCACCACGCGCTGCCCCTGGGCTTCCAGCGCCACCAGCATATCAGTGGCGATGGCTTCGATTTCCGGCACGATAAAGTGCGGTTGTTCCTGTGCGACCAGCGCTTTTAACGCCTCGCCATCCAGCATATTGATCACGTGGGCGCGATGAGCGACGTGCATGGCAGGCGCGTCGGCATAGCGATCAACGGCAATCACTTCCACACCCAGCCGCTGGCACTCGATTGCCACCTCTTTGCCCAGTTCACCGGAGCCTAATAACATCACGCGTGTGGCTGCCGGACGCAGCGCAGTACCTAATAAAGTCATAACAACCTGCCCTTGAAAAAAGTTGGCAGCAGTATAAACGAAAACGTTTGCGTCTGTTAAGACTGGTAGCGTAGCGCATTGATAACGCACTGCAGGGCAGGTGCCACCTGACGGCGGCTGGTGTAGTAGAGATGATAACCCGGTAAAAGAGGACACCAGTCTTCCAGTACCGGGATCAGCCGTTGTTCCTCGATATGCGGAAGGGCAAGATCACGGGGTACATAGGCGAAACCCAGCCCCTCAATGGCACCCTGCAACATCAGGTAGGTATTGTTGAAGATTGCCTGTCCTGCCACGCGTACTGACAGTGATTTGCCTGCTTTTTCAAAGTCCCAGGCATACAGGCCCCCGTGTGTCGGCAGGCGAAGATTGATGCACGGGTAGGAAGTTAATTCTCCGGGAGTGAGCGGCAGCGTTTTGCCCTGAAGGAATGCGGGTGCGGCCACCACCGCCATCCGGAAATCCGGTCCGATACGAACCGCAATCATGTCTTTATCCACGATATTGCCCACCCGGACCCCGGCGTCAAACTGCTGGGCAACAATGTCCGTCAGCCCATAATCCACGCTTAGCTCCAGGGTAATCTCAGGATTCTTCACCAGCAACGGCGTTAAACGTGGCCAGATAGCAGATGCAATGGCGTGGTCGTGGGCGGTGATGCGTACCGTACCAGCGGGATTGATGCTGAATGAGCGCAGGGCTTTAAGTTCCTGTTCAAGATCATCAAGCATTGGTCCAAGCGTATTGATAAGCCGCTGGCCTGCTTCCGTCAGCGACACACTACGTGTGGTACGCATAAGTAACCGGACCCCCAGCCGTTCTTCCAGCGCGGTTATCGCGTGGCTCAGTCCTGAGCGCGACATACCCAGCTGCGCCGCCGCCCGGGTAAAGCTTTTCTCCTGAGCCACCCGCGCAAACGCGCGCAGATCGTTGAGATTTTCTGTCGACATTGTTGCATACCATGCACATGAGCATTCTGATTTGCATATCTTATCAATCAATCGCTGGCAACTTACACTTTTGACTACTCGTTATTTTAAGGAGAACACCATGATCACGATCTTAACCCCGACTACCAGTCCCTCCGTAAAAGGCCCGGCCGAGTATTTCACCGGCAACGTTCGTATTGATGCGCCCTTTCAGGGCACTGAGCCTGCGAAATCAGGCGGTGCCACAGTGACCTTTGAACCTTCAGCCCGCACAGCATGGCATACTCATCCCCTCGGACAGACGCTGATTGTTATCGCCGGTGCCGGACGGGTGCAGGAGTGGGGCGGTCCGCAGCGTGAGATACGTAGCGGCGATATTGTCTGGATCCCTGCAGGCGTGAAGCACTGGCATGGGGCCGCGCCGGAAAACAGTATGTCCCACATCGCGATTGCCGAAGCGGAAGACGGCAAGGTTGTGGAGTGGATGGAAAAGGTCAGCGACGAGCAGTACACAGGCAATTAACCTGCTATCTGACACACTCGCATCTACAATCAGGAGAGTTTATTTGACCGATTTTCCTGACCTCACGTGCAGAACCCTCTGCCTGAGCCTTTTATAACCTGGAGTTCTACCATGACTGTCAAAGCTTATGGTGCCCATACCGGCACGCAGCCTCTTGAACCAATGGAAATTACCCGCCGTCAGCCTGGCGCCCATGACGTTAAAATCGATATCGCTTTTTGCGGCGTCTGCCACTCCGATATTCATCAGGTGCGCTCCGAATGGGCAGGGACGCAGTATCCCTGCGTGCCGGGGCATGAAATTGTCGGGCGTGTGACCGCTGTGGGCGAGCATGTCTCTGCTTTTAAAACGGGGGATCTGGTGGGCGTCGGCTGTATTGTCGACAGCTGTAAGCAGTGCGAAGATTGCGAGGAGGGGCTGGAGAACTACTGCGACGGCATGGTCGGCACCTATAACGGACCGACCCAGGACGCGCCGGGCCACACGCTGGGCGGCTACTCTCAGCAGATTGTGGTGCATGAGCGCTACGTCCTGCGCATCACCCATCCGGAAGAGCAACTGGCTGCGGTGGCGCCGCTGCTGTGCGCCGGGATCACCACGTATTCGCCGTTGCGTCACTGGCAGGCGGGCCCGGGTAAAAAGGTCGGCGTCGTGGGCATCGGCGGCCTGGGACATATGGGCATAAAACTGGCCCACGCGATGGGCGCGCATGTGGTGGCCTTTACCACCTCCGAATCCAAGCGCGAGGCGGCAAAATCGCTGGGCGCCGATGAAGTAGTGGTGTCACGTAACGCCAGCGAAATGGAAGCGCATCTTAAA
Source organism: Enterobacter sp. K510 (assembly GCF_055804875.1). Lineage (NCBI taxonomy): Bacteria > Pseudomonadati > Pseudomonadota > Gammaproteobacteria > Enterobacterales > Enterobacteriaceae > Enterobacter > Enterobacter sp. K510. The sequence continues at coordinate 472,420 of NZ_JBNRLQ010000002.1, forward strand.
AGCTTCGACTTTATCCTTAATACCGTGGCGGCACCGCACAACCTCGACGCATTTATCACGCTGCTCAAACGCGACGGCACCATGACGCTGGTAGGCGCGCCCGCCACGCCGCACGCTCCGCCGGAAGTGTTCAACCTCATCACGAAGCGCCGGGCCATAGCCGGATCGATGATTGGCGGTATTCCGGAAACCCAGGAGATGCTCGATTTCTGTGCGGAACACGGGATTGTCGCCGATGTGGAAATGATCCGCGCCGAAGAGATCAACGAGGCCTATGAGCGCATGCTGAAAGGTGATGTGCATTACCGCTTTGTGATTGATAACGCCACCCTGGCCTGACGATCCTGTTCTGACCTTTCCTTCCGTCCCGGCTTGCCTTAAGCCGGGCGTTCAGTTATCATATACTGTATAAATAACCAGTAATGTGAGGCTGCATCATGGCGGTTGAAGTTAAATACGTAGTCATTCGTGAAGGTGAGGAAAAAATGTCTTTTGCCAGCAAAAAGGAAGCCGATGCTTATGACAAAATGCTCGATCTGGCGGAAGTGCTGGAGAGCTGGCTGGCGCAGGGGCCGGTAGCCCTGGATGAGGCACAGCGCGAGCAAATGGCGATGTGGATGGCGGAGCAGAAAGATACGCTCAATACCATCATCAAATCCGGTAAGTTACAAACCGACGACGCGCCGTCTGACGTCAACGTGACCGATATTCCGACGCCGAAGCGCACCAAAGCCGCCTGATCCGTCCTTGCGCTGCCGGCAATTTGTACCATGCTTTGAGTGGGTTAGCTCACAGGAGAAAAGCATGAAAACAGCAGGGGTAGTATTTGGTCTGGTGTTGCTGGCGGGCAGCGTAGCGGCGCAGGCAGCCAATGAAAAATCGGTGAAGTTTCCGGGTTGCGAAGGGCTGAAAGAAGACGGTATCGCCGCCGCGGTGAAGCGTGATTATCTGCAAAATCGCATAGCACGCTGGGCAGACGATCAGGAAAAACTGGGTCAGGCGGATCCGGTGGCGTGGATTAACGTCAAAGAGATTTCCGGTAAGGACGATAACTGGAACGTGCCCCTGACCGTGCGCGGTAAAAATACCGATATCCACTATCGGGTGAAGGTCGACTGCAAAGCCGGGCGGGCGGATTACCAGGCGCAGTAACGCCCGTGAATTTGCGCATCTTTTGCTGATACAGACGTTTCCTGACATCCCCTCGCTTACGCTGTGGCAACTGTCATCAGCTATTTGAGGGGAATCATGGCTAACTGGATGGATCAATTACAGTCGCTGCTGAAGCAAAAAGGCGCATCGGCAACGTCGTCGGGCGATCAGGGTTTCAGCAAAATGCTGCCTGGCGCGCTGGGCGGTCTGGCGGGGCTGCTGGTTGCCAGCAAATCGTCCCGCAAGCTGTTAACCAAATACGGTACCAGCGCGCTGCTGGTGGGCGGTGGTGCCGTCGCCGGTAGCGTGCTGTGGAACAAATACAAAGACAAGGTGCGCGCCGCCCATCAGGATGAGCCGCAGTATGGCGTGCAAAGCTCACCGCTGGACGTGCGTACTGAGCGTCTGATCCTTGCGCTGGTCTTCGCTGCTAAAAGCGACGGACATATCGACGACAAAGAACGTGCCGCCATCGACGCCCAGATGCGCGAAGCGGGCGTTGAAGAGCAGGGCAGAGCGCTGGTCACCCAGGCCATCGAACAGCCGCTGGATCCTGAACGTCTGGCGCGCGGCATCAAAAACGAAGAAGAAGCGCTGGAAGTTTATTTCCTGAGCTGTGCGGCCATTGATGTCGACCACTTTATGGAGCGCAGCTATCTGAATGCACTGGGGGATGCCCTGAAGATCCCGCAGGATGTACGCGAGGGTATTGAACAGGATCTCAAACAGCAAAAGCTGGCGCTTCCCGGCTAATCATCTGCGCCCTGGTGGCACGCTGCGCTTGCAACATGCGTGTCTTTTGCCACCCTTATAGGGTGTAAACTGCAAAAGACAGACGCTATGCCACCAAAAGCCAGAAAAATTCCTCACGCCATCACCACGCATGGCGACACACGCATCGACGACTACTACTGGCTGCGGGACGACTCGCGCTCGCAGCCGGAAGTGCTGGATTACCTGCATCAGGAAAATGACTATGGCCGCGAGGTCATGGCATCGCAGCAGGCGCTGGAAGAGCGTCTGCTGGCTGAAATCGTTGGGCGTATCCCCCAGCGCGAAGTATCTGCGCCTTATACCCGCAACGGCTACCGTTACCGGCATATCTATGAGCCGGGCTGTGAATACGCTATCTATCAGCGCCAGTCGGTGCTCAGTTCCGAATGGGATGAGTGGCAGGTGCTGCTTGATGCCAACAAACGCGCCGCGCACAGCGAGTTCTACACCCTTGGCGGACTGGCGATCTCGCCGGACAATAATATTATGGCGCTGGCGGAAGATTATCTGTCGCGTCGCCAGTACGGTATTCGCTTTCGTAATCTGCAAACCGGCAACTGGTATCCGGAGATGCTGGCCAACGTCACGCCGGACTTTGTGTGGGTTAATGACTCTGAAACCCTGTACTACGTGCGTAAACACGCCACCACGCTGCTGCCGTATCAGGTCTGGCGTCATACCGTCGGCTCGCCCGTCTGTCAGGATGAACTGGTTTATGAAGAGCAGGACGAGACCTTTTACGTCAGCCTGCACAAAACCACTTCACAGCACTATGTGGTAATTTCGCTTTCCAGCGCCACCACCAGCGAGTCGTTACTGCTGGATGCAGAGCTGCCGGACGCCCAGCCGCTGCGCTTTTTGCCGAGGCGTAAAGATCATGAATACAACCTTGATCACTATCAGCATACCTTTTATCTGCGCTCTAACCGCGAAGGCAAAAACTTTGGCCTTTACCGCACCAAAGTGCGCAGCGAGGCGAAATGGGAAGTGCTGATCCCGCCGCGGGACGCCATTATGCTGGAGGGCTTCACGCTTTTCACCGACTGGCTGGTGGTGGAAGAGCGCCAGCGCGGATTGACCAGTCTGCGACAGATCAACCGCAAAACCCGTGAAGTCACCGGCATTGCCTTTGACGATCCCGCCTATGTCACCTGGCTTGCGTATAATCCTGAGCCGGAAACGTCGCGCCTGCGCTATGGCTATTCGTCGCTGACCACGCCCGATACGCTGTTTGAACTGGATATGGACACCGGCGAGCGCCGCGTGCTTAAGCAGACGGAAGTGCAGGGTTTCGAGGCCAGCGACTACCGCAGTGAACATTTGTGGATCAAAGCACGGGATGGCGTGGAAGTGCCGGTATCGCTGGTCTACCACCGCAAACATTTCCGTAAAGGGGAAAACCCGATCCTGATTTATGGTTACGGCTCCTACGGCTCCAGTATGGATGCCGATTTCAGCAGCAGCCGCATCAGCCTGCTGGATCGCGGCTTTGTTTACGCCATCGCCCATGTGCGCGGCGGCGGCGAACTGGGACAGTCCTGGTATGAGGACGGCAAATTCCTGCGCAAGAAAAACACCTTCAACGATTATATCGACGTCTGCGACGCGCTTATCGCGCAGGGCTACGGCTCGCCGCACTATTGCTATGGCATGGGCGGCAGCGCGGGCGGCATGTTAATGGGGGTGGCGATTAACCAGCGGCCGGATCTGTTCCACGGTGTGATAGCCCAGGTGCCCTTTGTGGATGTGGTGACCACCATGCTGGACGAATCCATTCCGCTCACCACCGGTGAGTTTGAGGAGTGGGGCAACCCGCAGGATCCGGAATATTACGCTTATATGAAGAGCTACAGCCCCTATGACAATATTCAGCGGCAGGCCTATCCGCATCTGCTGGTAACCACCGGGCTGCACGATTCACAGGTGCAATACTGGGAGCCGGCGAAATGGGTCGCCAGGCTGCGTGAAATGAAAACCGACGACAACCTGCTGCTACTCTGTACCGATATGGATTCCGGGCACGGCGGGAAATCGGGCCGCTTCAAATCTTATGAAGGGGTGGCGCTGGAATATGCGTTTCTCATTGGCCTTGCGCAGGGCACGTTACCGGGACGTCAGGCTACTGATCGTTAAGGTAGTGCTTAAGGGTCAGGCGCAGCTCCGGACTCATGCGATCAAGGTTATTAAACAGCCAGCGCAGGTAACCCGGATCGCGTTCGGCCACTTCCGACACCGCTTTACCGCGATATTTACCGAAGGTAAAAGTGGTCATCAGGGCAGGGCGGCCGGTAATGGTCGCCATCTGGTCCGGCGTCCAGCCTGAAGTATTCATAATATCAATCAGCAGCGCGGCGGTAATGTAGCAGTCATACAGCGCCCGGTGATGATGCAGCCCGGCCGGGGTCTGAACATTCAGTTTACGGGATTTATACAGCGCCATATTGCTGTATTTGATCCCCGGCCACAGCCGACGCGCCAGCTTCATGGTGCAGATCCACTCGCCGGGCATTTCCGGCAGCACACGCCGGTCAAAGCTGGCGTTGTGGGCGACATACCACTCACTGCCCATATAATGGGGAATAACCTCTTCGATCCATGGCTGATCCGCCACCATCGCTTCCGTAATACGGTGGATAGCCATCGCCTGCGGACTGATAGGGCGATCCGGGCGCACCAGATGGCTCATCGGATTCACTATCTGGCCGTCAATAATATCGACGGAAGCAATTTCTACGATGCCGCCCTGCAAATCGCAGGTTTCGGTGTCTATCACGCGTAACATGTGGGTTTCCCTTAGCAGGTGATGCAAATTTATTTCATTTTCGGTTCATACGGCAGGCGCGAGAGCGACACCGAGGCCAGACGATGGGCAATCAGGCGCTCCCTGAACCAGTCACGCAGATGCGCGGGCTGCTCACGCTCTACGGCTTCAGCGATCACCGGCATGTTATAGCGCTCCTTAAAGGCTACACCAGCCGCCGCCAGATCGACATTCACTTTGTCCATCTCATCCTGAGGAAGGGTAGCGAGATTTTTGTTCATAAACTTCTCCTGAGTGTTCGGCGCAAAACTTACTAAGCCTGTCCCGGAAAGGCAAGCCCGACTGCCGGCAGACTCGACTCATACATTCATCGGGGTTATTCTCATTACTGAGATATAACAAAAAGGAATGGAATAAATGACTTTCATGGTATCCCGTCTCTGTTCTGCCTTGCTGCTTGCAGGCGGAATGCTCGCAACGCCTGCTGTTTTGGCGCATGCCCATCTGAAACATCAGTATCCGGCAGCAGATGCGAAGGTCGATGCGGCACCCCAGGCGCTGACGCTCAATTTCTCGGAAGGGATCGAGCCAAAATTCAGCGGCGTGAAAATTACCGGCAGCAAACAGCAGGACGTGAAAACCGGCCCGGTGAAACGTAATGAGAACGACAAAACGCAGTTGATTGTGCCCATTGAGCAGGCGCTGACGCCGGGAGAGTATACCGTAGACTGGCACGTTGTGTCGGTCGATGGACACAAAACCACAGGTAATTATCACTTCAGCGTCAGATAACCGATGCTGGCCTTTCTCTATATCACGTTGCGGTTTATTCATTTCGCCACCCTGATGCTGGCGACAGGCAGCGCCTGGTTCAGCGCCGTGCTGGCACCGGCAGATCTGCAACCGGTGATCGTCCGGCGCTTTAAGCGTATACAGCGCCTCTGCCTGACTCTGTGCGCTGGCAGCGCGCTGCTGATGTTTGCCGTACAGGGCGGGATGATGGGCAATGGCTTTGCGGATACGCTTCGCCCTGATATCTGGCTGGCGGTGGCGCAGACGCAGTTTGGCAGCGTCTGGCTGTGGCAGATGCTGCTGGCGCTCATCACGCTGGTTATGGTGATGGTGCAGCCGCGCTGTCAGGGGCGCCTGTTTGCGTTGCTCCTCGCACAGCTCATGTTACAGGCCATGGTCGGTCATGCGGCGATGCATGACGGGCTGCCCGGCCTGTTGCAGCGCCTGAATCACGCCCTGCATCTGATCTGCGCAACCGCATGGTTTGGCGGCCTCCTGCCGGTGATTTTCTGCACCCGACAGGCAGGAGGTCACAGGCGCGAAGCGGCAATCACTACGCTGATGCGTTTTTCCCGCGCCACGCATCTGGCGGTGGCGCTGGTATTCCTGACGGGTATTATTAATGCGCTGTTGATCCAGGGCGTTGCACTACCCTGGCAGAGCGATTATGGTCGTCTGCTTTTGTGCAAATGTGCGCTGGTGCTGCTGATGCTGGTAATTGCGGTCGTGAATCGTTATGTTCTGGTGCCGCGCTTTCGCACCCATGGTCGTCAGGCGCAAACACACTTTATTCGCATGACGCAGGCTGAAGTGATCTTGGGTACACTGGTGCTGGCCCTGGTCAGCCTGTTCGCAACGCTTGAACCTTTCTGAATAACTGGCGAAGACAATGAAGAAAAGTATTCTCTCCCTGCTGTTACTTACCTGTTCCGCCGCCGCGCTGGCAGCCCCGAAAGTGATCACGGTAAGCCGTTTTGAAGTCGGAAAAGATAACTGGGCCTTTAACCGCGAGGAGGTGATGTTAACCTGCCGTCCGGGACATGCGCTCTTTGCGATTAATCCGTCGACGCTGGTGCAGTATCCGCTGAACGAGGCGGCACAAAAGCAGGTCGACAGCGGTCAGGCGCAGGGTACGTCCATCAGTGTGATCCAGGTCGATAATCCGCACAAAAGCGGTGAAAAAATGAGCCTCGCTCCGTTTATCGAGCGTGCTGAAAAGCTCTGCTAAATACCAAAAATATCTTTCTGATTTCCAATAAAAAAACCGCAGCCCTCATACTGAAGTGCTGCGGTTTTTTGCTTTTCGGCTGCGACCTTAACCGGATTTTCCAGACCACTCCTGCGGCAGACTGGAAAAGCTGGCGCTGTCATCTATTCTTAAAGTGCCAGGCGTAGTTTGCCTGCATTAATGCCAACTTTTAGCGCACGGCTCTCTCCCAAGAGCCATTTCCCTGGACCGAATACAGGAATCGTATTCGGTCTTTTTTTATTCTGTTTTCCATCAACAACTTAGCCAGCAGGTGCCGATCCCGCGCCTTTTGCCTGACTCAGGTTACAAGGTAAACGTTTTTTGGAGCGTATCCAACCCCTTTTCGACGCTTTTTGTCCTCACTTTGTGGGATCGCCCTCATGCTGATATTAGCGGGGCACGTGAAGGTTAAATAAAACTAATTAAATTGTAGTATCGTACCAGGCTATTTAATTATTTATTTTGCGCTAAAGTATTCACGAAGGTTATATATATGAACAAAAAACACAGTTATATTGATTCAACTATTCTTGGGCTGAATAATTCATCCGAAGCCCATTTTAAATGGCTGGTAAAAGTACTCCATTTTATCGCGAATAAATCGGCGCTGATGCCTGAGCTTACTTATGACGACGCCCATAAAATTTGCGAATTTGGTCAGTGGATCGACGAGCGGCTGACAGAAGAGCGCAATGACGGCAGTTTTCTTCAGGACATCCACCGTAAGCACCACGACATTCATATCACCTGCCGGGCGCTGGTGGAGGCGGTGCGCAAGGGGGAGGTGAGCGACGCGCGTTTTGATAGCTTTGAAAATGCGCTCATTGCCTTCAATGCCTCGGTGACCGACTATAAAACCCATCTTTTACAGTTGCGCAGCAGTTACGACACGCTCACCGGTTTACCTTTACGACGCACGCTGGATGATTCCTTTAGCGGGATGGTCGATCAATACAGTCAACAGGGATTGTATTTATTACTGGTGGACATCGATCACTTCAAAAAAATAAATGATAACTACGGGCATCTGGTGGGAGACGGGGTATTACGCTGTCTGGCGCTGACGCTGGAAGATAATGTCAGAAAGTGTGAGACCGTATATCGCTATGGCGGCGAGGAGTTTATTATTGTGTTGCACGCCGCCACCAAAAAAGAAGCCTGCATTGCTGCTGAACGGATCCGCAACCTGATTGCCAGAACATTAATGCTTGTGGCCGGGCATGAAATTAAGATCACCTTTACCGCCGGGTTAACCCGTATCGATGAAGATGAAGTATTACGCGAAGTGCTGGAAAGAACCGACAAGGCGTTATACCACGGCAAGGAAACCGGTCGTAATCGCTGTATTTATGTTGATCGCGAAAAAATAATGCAAAAAATCGAGGTTTAAAAAAACTACCACTCCCCGCGGCACCGCGGGAAGGGGAATATCAGCGTTGCAGAAAGAGGGCGTTTTCGCGCGGCGACCAGTCTTTTTCTGAGAAATCAAAAACCGGGAAAGCGGTGTCACGCACACCCTGGGCGAGCAGCATTTCACGCGCCTCGACGGGCAGGTTTTCTTCACGGAATAATTCAGCCATCACAAACATGGCATCATTGAAGGAAAGCTGCTTAATCTCGAAAGGCTTCCAGCCGGTGCGCTTGAAAATCAGGTGATAAAGCGCTTCTTCGCCGGACAGCGGAACAAACATGCTGGCGTATTTATCACGATGCCTGGCGAGCAGCACTTCCAGAATAAATATTTGCGCGATACGCTGTCGGGTGGCATTCCCCAGGGAACTCTCTTCGTTTTCCATTTCCGCAAAGGGAATGTCGTTGTTTTCACGCACCCGCGTGGCTATGGCATTCCACAATTCATCAAACTTTTGCATACCGCTACCTTGTCTTAAGTGTTCCTGGCCTTAAGACAATAACAGAGAGCCCGCCACCCCGCCAGACGCTGCCCGGCGGGTGATGATTAATCAAACAGCGCCCGCAGACGGGCCTGAACATCATCCTTCAGCGCAAAGCGGCGGCGATACTCAGCGCGTTTCTTGCTGGCAATGCTTTCAAGTGATTTACGCTCAAGCTGTAACGGCAACTTCCAGCGCCAGGCGTTGTCAGGCGTGCCATCCACGGAGGCCCAGAATTCATCGTAGCTGGCATGAAAATGCCGGCCCTTACTGAAACGATAGCGCAGGGCACGGAACACATGGCCTTTATCGCTGACGCCATAGACCGCCGTAATGCCGGTAAGCGCCGCCAGTTGCCAGAATATTTCCATCAGCATACGTTTCGGAAAGATACCGTAGCAGGCGCGGGTGGACTGTTTAATGACGTCGTGAGAAACCGAGCGGCGCGGTCCCTGTAATCCTCCCACCATCAGCGCGCGCGCTCCCTTTTCCGTCACCACGCTGAAAGTGGCGCTTGCCAGCAGCGTATTATCTGCGCCATACAGCCACAGGGTGCTTTCCCCTTCACGCTCGGCTTTGCTGGCGCAGGAGGCGTAGACGGTAAAGGGCGCGTCGTCTTTGCCGGTAAATCCCATTAGAGGTACCGGCGCGGCAGCGGTCAGCGCCTCCGCAAGCGGTGCGGAGGTCAGACTGTCGATATAGTCATAGTGGCTGATGATAGCGTCGGCGCGCTGTCCGGCACGCAGGCCCCGCATCAGATACTGGCGGTGCGATTTACTGGGCAGCGTGATTTGGGCGCTGAGCAGGCGATCGAAGCCCGGACGGCTGGACAGGCTGTTCAGCATCTTAACGGTCGACGGCCAGAAGAGCAGCGAGCGCAGGAGAAATTTAACGCGATAATCGCGCTTTTGCCAGATCGGTCCGGGCGTCAGACGGCCATGGATCAGGTCGGAAATAAGGTGTGGATGCGGCGATGAGGGCGCATCAATTTGCAGGGTAGTGTTTGTCACAATAATGACCTCTCTAATTTCCGACTATTCTGGAGGCCTGACAAAAATATGTTAATGGCTGCGGGAGTTTTATTTCCGCTTTGTTTAGGATTGATTGAGGTTAATCTGATTTAAATAAAAAGACCGGAAGGGCAATAAACAGGGACGCGGGCGAGGGTATTATTGCGTCTGCGGAGCACCCGCAGCGCAATATATGAAAAAGGTCATCAGAAATCGCTGTACTCCTGAGCCGGACGCCAGAAGCCATCGATAAAATCTTCTACCGGGTAGCAGCCGCCGTGCCGCAAACGTTGCTCGTCCATGGCCACCAGGCACTGTTGTTCGGTGTTATAGACATCAATCACAATGTCATCACACCCACCATCCAGGTAACAAACAAATAATACCAGTGCGAACATTCCATCCTCAGATCGGGCTAACGTAGAGTAAGTGTAGGGGATGAAACAGAGCGGGGGAAATTCGCGGAGTAAATAACCCGTCCGGAAGACGGGTTCTTCGGATCAGGCAAGACGCATAATCCAGGTATCAGACTGCTCATCATAATGTTCGCGGTACAACACTGAGTGCTCACCATCAAGCAGCGCCGGAATGCTGGTATCCGCATCCCAGGCATCCAGTTGCATACATAAATCCGGATCGGAACTGCATGGAATACGCAATGTTCGTTCACCCTGCTGTTCGCCTTGCAGCTCAGCATCATCGATTTCAAAGGTGCCAATACGCACGCTGGTTTTCGTCATAATGCTCTCCGTTAAGTTGCTATAGTGGTACGACCAGTAAAGTCACCCATTTTTTAGCCTGGTTCACTTAAGCGGAATATGCCAGTCAGAATGTGCTTATTTTTTTAAGCCGTCAGTCTCTGTCCGCAAATAAACGCCCGTCCCGTACCAGTTCACGTGGATAACTGTTTTTCAGCCGCGAGCCGATTTTTTTCGCCAGCCCCAGCGGTTGCCCCTGGAAAGTGACAATCACGTCGTCCTGCGGGGGCGTGGTTTGCGGATAAACGTCACGTCCGCGATACCACTCTTCGGCTTCCAGATGGGTCAGCTCAAAGGCCAGCGGATTTGCAGTACCGGCCAGCGCGATAATGGCTTCGTGCTGCCAGCGGAAACCTTTGTTATGCACCTCGGCAAGTTTGATGCCCAGACGGGAGAAGCGCACTTTACCGATCATTGGTTCGATGGCCGCCGGGAATAACCAGATTTCTTTGTCCCGCTGCCACAGCCGCAGCTGCTCGTCCCAGCGCAGCCCGACACTGGCCGCCGCCTGCATAACGTTTGCGCTTTCACGGGTTTTCATCGGCGTGAAGGGAAAATTACCTACTTTGTAGGTCGGGGCCGGTAAAGGGACCACGGAGGCGGTTTTACGCAGTCGCGCGACAAAAAAGCCTTCGCAGTCGTAAATCTGCGGAAAGACATGCAGGAAACCCTCTGCGGTAAGCGCGGCGCCGGCATCCGGAAACAGACTTGTCAGCGATTCAAATTCCACGGCGTCAGGATATTGCGCCTGCAGCCAGTGGCAGATGGCTTCGTTCTCGTCCAGGTTAAGCGTGCAGGTGGAATAGACCAGCGTCCCGCCGGGCCGCAGGGCGTGAAAAGCGCTGTCAATAAGTTCGCGCTGGGTGGCGGCGATTTCCAGATTGCTCGCCACCGACCAGTTTTTCAGCGCATCGGGATCTTTACGCACCACGCCTTCGCCGGAGCAGGGCGCGTCCAGCAGAATGGCATCAAAGGCTTCCGGCAGCGCTGCGCCAAACACCCGTCCGTCGAAATGGGTGAGGGCGACGTTATGAATGCCGCAGCGGCTGATATTGGCGTGCAGCACTTTTACGCGGCTGGCCGAAAATTCATTGGCGAGGATCGCCCCGCGATTCTGCATACGGGCGGCGATTTGCGTGGTTTTGGATCCCGGGGCGGCGGCCACATCCATTACCCGTAACGGCTGTTCGTCCCCGGCAAAGAGCGCGGCGACCGGCAGCATGGAACTGGCTTCCTGAATATAAAACAGGCCGCTCAGGTGCTCGGCGGTGCTGCCGAGCGGCACGGTATCTTCCTCTTCACGCTCGATCCAGAAACCTTCGCCACACCAGGGCACCGGCGTCAGATGCCAGTCATAGGGCGCCACCAGCGTGAGAAAATCTTCCACGCTGATTTTCAGGGTGTTGACGCGAATGCTGCGGCGCAACGGGCGCTGGCAGGCGGCAATAAAGTCGTCAAAGGAGAGATGCGACGGCATGGCCTGGCGCATTTGCGTAAGAAAAGCATCGGGAAGATAAACAGAATTGTGTGCCACTCGCGTATCACCAGCAAAAAAACAGGCGCGCAGTGTAGCATAAAGGCCCCGGCGCAGACACGCCGGAGCCCCGGTTGGTTAACGCGGCAGGGCGGTGCCCCACTGACGCCACTCTTTCGGTTCACTGTCCTGTAACAGGAAATGTTTACCGACCTGCGCTTTCGGCGCCAGCGGCGTGCCCGGCGGGGTGGCGAAGGCAATACCACCGCGAATAAACTGGTTGAAGGTGCCGGTTTTCACCACGCCACCGGTCAGGCCAAAGTCCAGTGAATAGCCGGAAGCCAGCCAGAACACCGAGTTATTCCGCACCAGATGCTCATAGCGCTTGCTGATCCGCAGGCCGACCATCACGCGATCTGACAGCGTGCCCAGCGTCAGGCCGGTGACCGTACCCACTTCCATGCCACGGAACAGCACCGGCGTACCGATATTAAGCCCGCCTGCTTCCGGCACTTCCACCACGATGCTCAGCCCGTCCAGATAACGGGAGTCGGCGATAGTCGCTTCCTGTAACTCGAAGTCGCGGCGTGCGTTGCCGCGTCCCGGCTCGACGTTGATATAAGGCTGCAGAATGGTATCAAGATGCTCCACGCCCGCCGCGGAAATCTGCGGCGTGATCACCGAGAAGCGTGTCCCGGTGCGGGCAAAGGTCTGCACATATTCCGGATAAAGCACCGCTTTTGCCTGCACTTCGTTGCGTTCGGTGATGAGCTTCAGATCCTGCACCTGGCCAATATCAATGCCAAGGTATTTGATCGGCATCCCGGCGGACAGTTTTCCGGCATCAAACGCGTGCAGGGTGATCTGCCCGCCGACGGCGCGGGCGGCGGTTTCTGACGGGAAGAGTACCCGCTTGTCGCCTTTACGTGTAGACGCGCCCGCTCCCGGCAGGTTATCGAAGCTGATGGCGCCTTTCAGCGCGCGGGACAGCGGCGAGGCCTGTACCGTCAGTCCGCTGCCGTTGAGCTGCACTTTCGCGCCGCCTTCCGCCCAGAACACACTGTTGCTGGTCAGCAGCGAGCGGTATTCCGGCTTAATATGCAGCGAAATGTCGAAGGCATTGGCGCGCGGCGTCACGGTGATGACTTCACCCACCTCAAACTTGCGATACAGCACCACCGATCCCGCCTGTACGTCCGGCAGGGTTTCGGCGGAGAGCGTCAGCGTGGTGGTGGGCAGATCGCCGAGGCTGTTTTCCAGCGCTTTATCAAGGTTGGCGAACAGCGGATAGGTGGATTTCATCTCGCCTTTATTGCCGGGCAGGATGCGGATCCCGCCGCTGATCCACTCGCTGGCGCTGGCGGCGAGAAACTCCACGCCGTCCAGACCGAGCTTGACGTCCACCCGGCTGTTGACCACAAATTTGCTGTCGCCATGCAGCAGATCGCGATACTGCGGATCCAGCGCCACCGCGAAGGTCACGCCTTTCGCCGTCAGATTACGCTCCAGTACCTGACCCACCTGCACACCGTGCAGGATCACCGGCTGACCGGCATCGATGCCGTAACTTTCCGGCGCGGTCAGGGTTGTGGTGATCACGCCCGGCTCCTGCAACAGGGTTTTATCGGCGGGCAATACCACAAAGTGATCCCGCGGCTCGCCTTCGCCCGGCACCAGCTCCAGCGTATTGCCGGTTAACAGCGAACTGAGACTGGTATCGTTCAGGGAAATTTTCGGGCTGCGCATCTCAATGCGCGTATTGTCACGCAGCAGATTGACCACGCTCGGATCCACCGTCATTTCGCCGGTGACGCCGCCGCCTGGATTAAGGTTAATTTTGGTCAGCTCGCCCACTTCCAGCCCCTGATACATCAGCGGCGTAGAGTTCTCTTTCAGCCCCTGGCCGCCCGGCAAATCGAGTTTGATCAGCACGCCGCGCTGGCTGTGGGCTAAATCTTCGTACAGACCAAATTCATCGTCCGGCTCTGCGGGTTTGGAGCTGTCCGGCGAGTCAAAAGCGATGGCGCCATTCACCAGCGAGGCGAGGCTTTCCAGCTCCACCTTCGCACCGCTCAGGCCCACGTCCGCCTTCACGCCGGAGACGTTCCAGAAGCGGCTGCCTTTTTTCACCAGGTTAGTGAAACGGCGCTCAATCAGCACGTCGATGGTGACGCCCTGTTTGTCTTTGTTGATGGCGTAGTCATAGACGCGGCCCACCGGGATTTTACGGAAGTAGACCAGCGAGCCGCTGCTCAGGGAGCCCAGATCCGCCGCATGGAGATGGATCATCAGCTCACCGTTGTTAAGACGGTATTTTGGCTGCGTATCCAGCGCGGTAAAATGATCCTGAGGTTCGCCTTTGCCCGGCATCATGCCGATATAGTTACCGCCCACCAGCGCATCCAGACCTGAAATACCGGCCAGCGACGCCTTGGGCGTTACCAGCCAGAACTGGGTATCGCTACGCAGCGCATCTTTCATGTCGGCTTTAATACTCGCCCGCACCTCAATTTTATTGAGTTTTTCGCTCAGGCGAATGTCCTGCACCGTGCCGACTTCCACCCCCTGATAACGGACCGGCGTGCGTCCCGCCACAATGCCATCGGCGGAAACGAAGTCGATGGTAATGGTATTACCGCGATCTTCGAAACTGCTCCAGACAAGCCAGCCTGCGATCATCAGCGCGATGACCGGCAGCAGCCAGAAAGGTGAAATACGACGTTTAGTTTTAATGCGCGCTTCAGTCGGTGAAGCGGGGGTTTCCTGACTCATGTGCATCCCAAAGTAAGCGGCTGTCCAGCCATTCCACAGCAAGAATAGTCAAAATTACCGCTGCGCCGAAATAAAACGCAGCTGGCCCCATGGTAAACGCGAGCAATTGATCGCGATTAATCAAAGACATGGTGAGTGAAATTACAAACAAATCCAGCATCGACCAGCGCCCGATCCAGGTCACCAGCCGCAATAACAATACACGAGTCCGTAATCCTTGCTCACATTTAAAATGAATGCTGATAAGCAGCGTCAGCATGACCAGAACCTTGGTGAAAGGCACCAGAATACTGGCGATAAATACGATGGCGGCGACAGCGATATTGCTGCTCCCCAGTGAAATAATCCCCGACATAATGGTGTCTTCCTGGCGCGCGCCATTAATGTAAACCACCGAGATGGGCAACAGATTCGCAGGTAACAGAAAGACCATGGACGCCAGCAGCGCCGCCCAGCATTTCTGAACGCTCTGCCGACGGCGAAATCGTAACGGAATATGGCAGCGCGGACAGCGACCGCGGGCATCGGGCAAACCGGTGAAATGGCAGCCGAGGCAGACGCGCAGGTTATCATGCGGGCGGGTCGCCGGCCGCTGGGGATAAAAACGCTCCCACAGCTGTTCCACGTTGAGGTGGATAATGGTCAGGATGCTGAGGATCACCAGCGCAACAAACGCCAGCAGCCCGACGCCCGGTTGCAGGTAGGCGTAATCCTGCACCTTGATAGAGGCGACGCCAATGCCGACCAGATAAATATCCAGCATCACCCACTCTTTCAGCCGCTCGATCATCAGCAGCACCGGGCGCAGGTTCATGCCAAGAATATTACCGAACCACAGATAGGCAATGGCGGCCACCAGCACCAGCGGCGCGCCGACGGTACAGAACAAAACCATTGCTGCGGTCAATGGATCGCCCTGGGCGGTCATCTGCCAGATGCCCATCAACAGGTTGGCGTCGATGCGCGTGCCCAGCAAATAGAAGCGCAGCAAGGGTTCGCTCCAGGCAAAGGGCATGAGCAACAGCATGGTGACGGCCATCGCCGCCAGGCGCGTCAGCGACCAGTCGCGTCCATCGCGAATTTTGGCGTCACACCGCGGACACCAGGCGCTCTGGTGCGATTTCATCACCGGTAACGCAAAAAGCGTATCGCACTGCGGGCAACGCTGATAATGTGCACGAGGCAAAGCATCACCAACCGAATGTACGGTGATTTTTTTGTCTGGTGTTACCTGCGAGATTTTTAAAGCCATGGTTTCAATAGCCAGTGTTGGAATGCATCTATATTAACTCATGAATGGAATCATCTTGAGCAAGAACGCATTTAATGCTTATTTTATTAGGCTGTGCAGGAATTTTGTAAGACAACCAAGTGATTAAATAATGAACAAAGCAGATTTCTATGCGGATTTGAACCGCGATTTTCAGGCGTTGATGACAGGTGAAAGCAGTTTCTTAGCCACCCTTGCCAATACCAGCGCGCTGCTGTTTGAGCGTCTGGATGGGGTTAACTGGGCAGGGTTTTACCTGCTGGAAGGCGAGACGCTGGTGTTAGGGCCGTTCCAGGGCAAAATCGCCTGTGTACGTATTCCTGTCGGTCGCGGCGTATGTGGCACCGCGGTGGCGCAAAACCGTGTGCAGCGGGTGGATGATGTGCATGCCTTTGATGGCCACATCGCCTGCGATTCCGCCAGTAATGCTGAAATTGTTCTGCCGCTGGTAGTGAACGATCAGATTATTGGCGTGCTCGACATCGACAGTACGGTCTTTTCCCGCTTTACTGCTGAGGACGAAGAGGGCCTGCGCCAGCTGGTTTCGCAGCTTGAAACCGTTCTGGCGGCGACCGATTACCGTAAATTCTTTGCAGCCGTCGCAGGATAATCAACGGATAACGTAGCATTTACTGATAGCGTCATTATAATGACGCCTGTTCATGCCTGCGGCTAGTTGGCTACGTCCGTTGTAATCAGGAAATTTCATGGAAAATCAACCTAAGTTGAACAGTAGTAAAGAAGTTATCGCATTTTTGGCCGAACGTTTTCCGCTCTGTTTCAGTGCTGAAGGCGAAGCGCGCCCCCTGAAAATCGGTATTTTTCAGGATCTCGTCGAGCGTGTTGATGGTGAGATGAATCTCAGCAAAACCCAACTGCGCTCTGCATTGCGTCTTTACACCTCCAGCTGGCGCTACCTGTACGGTATCAAAGCGGGCGCAGCGCGCGTCGATCTCGACGGCAACCCTTGCGGTGTGCTGGACGAGCAGCACGTAGAGCACGCCCGTAAGCAGCTGGAAGAAGCCAAAGCCCGCGTGCAGGCACAACGTGCCGAGCAGCAGGCGAAAAAGCGCGAAGCTGCTGCCGCCGCCGGGGATTCGGCAGAAGACGCACCGCGTCGTGAACGTAAACCGCGCCCGGCGACGCCTCGTCGCAAAGAAGGCGGCGAGCGTAAACCGCGTGCCGATAAGCCAGCCGCTAAGCCACAGCGCGCACCGCGTGAAGAGCCGCAGCATACTCCAGTGTCAGATATCACTGCGCTGAGTGTGGGGCAGAACCTCAAGGTGAAAGCGGGCAACAATGCCATGGATGCCACTGTAACGGAAATCACCAAAGATGGCGTTCGTGTGCAGCTGACTTCTGGTATGTCGATGATTGTACGCGCAGAACACCTGTTGTTCTGAAACGGAGGCCAGGCCTGGCATGAACACTTTGTTTAAGCGCACCGCGTTGGCTGGCCTGCTCCTGATCACAGGGCAGGCTTTCGCCGTCGAAGATATTACGCGTGCTGATCAAATTCCGGTATTAAAGGAAGAGACGCAGCATGCCACAGTGAGTGAACGCGTAACCTCGCGCTTCACTCGCTCCCACTACCGCCAGTTCGATCTGGATCAGGCGTTTTCCGCCAAAATTTTCGATCGCTACCTGAACCTGCTGGATTACAGCCACAACGTGCTGTTAGCCAGCGATGTCGCCCAGTTTGCCCAGAAAAAGGGCGTGATCGGCGATGAGTTACGCACCGGTAAACTCGACGTTTTCTACGATCTGTACAATCTGGCGCAGAAGCGTCGCTTTGAGCGTTATCAATACGCGCTGAAAGTGCTGGAGCGTCCGATGGACTTTACCGGCAACGACTCCTTCAACGTCGATCGCAGCAAAGCGCCGTGGCCGAAAGACGAAGCCGAGCTGAACGCCCTGTGGGATGGCAAGGTTAAGTTTGACGAACTGAGCCTGAAGCTGACCGGTAAAAACGAAAAAGAGATCCGCGAGACCCTGACGCGTCGCTATAAGTTTGCGATCCGTCGTCTGGTGCAGACCAACAGTGAAGATGTTTTCTCACTGGCGATGACCGCGTTCGCGCACGAAATCGATCCGCACACCAATTATCTCTCGCCGCGTAACACCGAACAGTTCAACACGGAAATGAGCCTCTCCCTTGAGGGGATCGGCGCCGTGCTGCAAATGGACGATGACTACACCGTCATTAATTCGATGGTGGCAGGCGGTCCGGCGGCGAAAAGCAAAGCCATTACCGTTGGCGATCGCATTGTTGGCGTTGGTCAGACCGGGCAGAACATGGTGGACGTGATCGGCTGGCGTCTGGACGACGTCGTCGCGCTGATTAAAGGGCCGAAGGGCAGCAAAGTACGTCTGGAGATCCTGCCGGCAGGCAAGGGCACCAAAACGCGCATTGTCACCCTGACCCGTGAACGCATTCGCCTGGAAGATCGCGCAGTAAAAATGTCTGTGAAAACCGTGGGCAAAGAAAAAGTCGGCGTGCTGGATATTCCGGGCTTCTACGTTGGCCTGACGGATGACGTCAAAGTGCAGCTGCAGAAGCTGGAAAAACAGAACGTCAGCAGCGTGATTATCGATCTGCGTACCAACGGCGGCGGCGCGCTGACCGAAGCGGTATCGCTCTCGGGTCTGTTTATCCCGTCCGGCCCGATGGTGCAGGTGCGTGATAACAACGGTAAAGTGCGCGAAGACAGCGATAACGACGGCATTGTGTACTACAAAGGCCCGCTGGTGGTACTGGTTGACCGCTTCAGCGCCTCGGCATCGGAGATTTTCGCCGCCGCCATGCAGGATTATGGCCGTGCGCTGATTGTCGGGGAACCGACCTTCGGTAAAGGTACCGTGCAGCAGTATCGTTCGCTGAACCGTATTTACGATCAGATGCTGCGTCCGGAATGGCCAGCGCTGGGCTCGGTGCAGTACACCATCCAGAAATTCTACCGCGTTAATGGCGGCAGTACGCAGCGTAAAGGCGTCACGCCGGACATCATCATGCCGACAGGTAATGAAGAGACGGAAACCGGCGAGAAGTTCGAGGATAACGCCCTGCCGTGGGACAGCATCAACGCCGCGACCTTTGTGAAGTATGGCGATTTAACGCCGCACGGGCCGCAGTTGCTGAAAGATCATAACGAGCGTATCGCAAAAGATCCTGAGTTCCAGTACATCATGAAGGACATTGCCCGTTTCAACGCCATGAAGGAAAAACGGGACATCGTGTCGCTGAATGAGGCGCAGCGCGAGAAAGAGAACGCCGAAGACGATGCCATTCGTCTGGCGCGTCTGAACGATCGCTTTAAGCGCGAAGGCAAGCCGTTACTCAAGAAGCTGGATGACCTGCCAAAAGATTACAAGGAGCCGGATCCGTATCTGGATGAAACGGTGCATATCGCCCTTGATCTTGCCCATCTCACAAAAGATCAACCGACGGCGAAGCCCGCTCCCGCAAAATAAAAACCACAGGCACAAGAAATTGTGCCTGTTTTTTTTAACAAACGCGTATTCACGTCAGCAATGTCATTCTCAATGTAAAGTTGTGTCTTTCTGGTGACTTACGAAGCCTGGATCCTTGAAAATGCCGCGTATACCCATACGATGTGGGTAATCGCATAGTGCGTTTTGTTAAACTGGGGTTAAAAGAAAATTATGATGCGGATCGCGCTTTTCCTGCTGACCAACCTGGCCGTGATGGTGGTTTTCGGGCTGGTGCTCAGCCTGACAGGCATTCAGTCCAGCAGTATTCAGGGCTTGTTAATCATGGCGCTGCTTTTCGGTTTTGGCGGATCCATCATTTCACTGATGATGTCGAAATGGATGGCGCTGAAATCCGTGGGTGGCGAAGTCATCGAGCAGCCGCGTAACGATATGGAACGCTGGCTGATGCAGACCGTCGAGCAGCAGTCCCGCCAGGCCGGGATCGCCATGCCGCAGGTCGCTATTTACCACGCGCCGGATATTAACGCCTTCGCCACGGGCGCCAGCCGTAACGCTTCACTGGTGGCGGTGAGCACCGGGCTGTTGCAGAACATGAGCCGCGACGAAGCGGAAGCGGTTATCGCCCATGAAATCAGCCACGTTGCCAACGGTGACATGGTTACCATGACGCTGGTGCAGGGGGTGGTGAACACCTTCGTTATTTTCATCTCCCGTATCCTGGCGCAGCTGGCGGCGGGCTTCCTTGGTGGTAACCGCGAAGAGGGCGAAGAGAGCAACGGCAACCCGATGATCTATTTCGTGGTGGCGATGGTGCTGGAACTGGTGTTCGGTATCCTGGCCAGCATTATTACCATGTGGTTCTCCCGTCACCGTGAATTCCACGCCGACGCCGGTTCCGCGCGTCTGGTTGGGCGTGAGAAAATGATCGCGGCGCTCCAGCGTCTGAAAACCAGCTATGAGCCGCAGGAAGCCAGCAGCATGATGGCCTTTTGCATCAACGGTAAGTCCAAATCGCTCAGCGAGCTGTTTATGACTCACCCGCCGCTGGATAAACGCATTGAAGCGTTGCGTAGCGGCGCTTATCTGAAATAAGCCGTCATTTGATACATCAGGCGCGCCACCCGGCGCGCTTTTTTTATGCCGTCCGGCAGGATATTCGGTTTTATGTCGCAGATTTGTAAAGAAGATGCCAAACGCGCATTGCGGGCAGCCCGCCGCGAATTTATAATAAAAACCGGTTCTAATTTTTATAAAACACTGGCGATGAGGTGATTAATGGCAATCGCAGATTTGGATAAGCAGCCAGATTCTGTCTCTTCAGTTCTGAAAGTTTTTGGCATCCTGCAGGCGCTCGGCGAAGAGCGTGAAATTGGTATCACCGAACTGTCGCAGCGGGTCATGATGTCAAAAAGCACTGTTTATCGCTTTTTGCAGACCATGAAATCGCTGGGTTATGTGGCGCAGGAAGGTGAGTCAGAAAAGTATTCGCTGACGCTGAAGCTTTTTGAACTTGGCGCGCGTGCGCTACAGAATGTGGATCTGATCCGCAGCGCGGATATTCAGATGCGCGAACTGTCCCGTCTGACCAAAGAGACGATCCACCTGGGCGCGCTGGATGAAGACAGTATCGTCTACATTCACAAAATCGATTCCATGTACAACCTGCGCATGTATTCCCGTATCGGGCGTCGCAATCCGCTGTACAGCACGGCGATTGGCAAAGTGCTGCTGGCGTGGCGCGATCGTGAAGAAGTGAAGCAGATCCTGGAAGGCGTTGAGTATAAGCGCAGTACCGATCGCACCATAACCACGACTGAAGATCTGCTGCCGATGCTGGATATCGTACGTGAGCAGGGCTACGGCGAAGATAACGAAGAACAGGAAGAAGGCCTGCGCTGCATTGGCGTACCGGTATTTGACCGTTTTGGCGTGGTGATTGCGGGTCTGAGTATTTCGTTCCCTACGCTGCGTTTCTCTGAGGAGCATTTGCACGATTACGTGGCCATGCTGCACACTGCCGCGCGTAAAATCTCTGAGCAGATGGGCTACAACGACTACCCGTTCTGAATAAAAATCGTTGCCCGGCAGCCGCTGCTGACCGGGCAATCGCTTAATCAATTACCGTATTGCTTTTACGCAGTACCGGGCAATTCGTAAAACCAATAATTCCACTGTCGGTATGAATATATTGCGCTGTGCTGAAGCCCTGCGCCGTCAGATAGCGACACTGCAAACCGAGTCCGGCGGCATTTTCTTTGCTGCCAACCAGTACGCCGTAACCACTCAGTAATACGCCAATCCACAGCAGAGCGATGATCATAATCGTGCGAACTGTCATGCGCATATAAACTCCTTTTATTATCCTGTGCGTAAAATCCTGGCGGTTTTTACGCAATGAAACAAGTCACGCATTCCTAAAAAGGCCGGATAGCGCTACAGTTAGCCGCGGTTTAACAAGCGCGTGATAACCTTGAGACAGGGTATTAATTCGGAGAGAGTAGTGAGAAAATTTCGGTGGCTTATCGTGATCGCCGCGCTGGTTGTCTGCCTGTTGATGTGGACCCAGATGCTGAATGTTATGTGCGATCAGGATGTGCAGTTTTTCAGCGGTATCTGCGTTATCAATAAATTTATTCCCTGGTGACGGCATTTTTTCAGTGAATGATTTCCTTCCTTAATGCCAGTGGTAAGATAGCGCGTTAACATTGAGGTGGTGAAATGAACGAAGTACTGAATTCAGGCGTGTTTAATCTTGCGTCTTTGGTCGTATCGCTGGTGGTGCTGGTCGCAGGTCTGATCCTGTGGTTTTTTGTTAATCGTCTGAGCTCACGTACCCGTGAACAGATTGAACTGCTTGAAGCGCTGCTCGATCAGCAAAAACGGCAGACGGCCTTGCTGCGCAGACTGTGCGAAGCAAACGAACCTGAAAAAGAAGCGCCGGAGAAAGCGGTGAACGTTCAGGCCGATGGCGATGATTTTATTCGTCTGGTCGCCGAGCGCTAATCGTCAGGGGAGGGTGCAGCATGGCATGGAAAAACCCCTGGTATAATCCTGATCTGCCGCATCATTCCCCTGAAGGTTTTCGTAATCTGTACGAAACCGGACATAAACCTGGCGACGTGGAGCGCTGGCGTAAAGAACGTCGTGCCGCCGGGTTACCCTTAGCACCGCAGGGTGGCTATGACGCTTTTATCGACAAATGGTGGCAACGCGCCGTTATTTCCGGAGAAGACGATCGCGTCTGGTGGCTTGGTCATACCAGTATGCTGTTGCGACTTGACGGCAAGCATCTGCTGATTGACCCGGTATTTTCAAATCGCGCCTCGCCGGTGAGTTTCAGCGGGCCGCGGCGCAAAACGCCCCTGGCGCTGAACATCAACGATCTGCCCGTCCTCGACGCCATCCTGATTTCCCACAACCATTATGATCATCTTGATAAGCGTACCCTGCGTGCGCTGCTAAAGCGTTTTCCTGATGTCACCCTCTTCGTACCGCTCGGTCTGGGCGACTGGTGTCGCCGTCGCGGTGTACAGCATATCGTTGAGCTCGACTGGTGGGATCACCGCAGCTTCCATGGGTTGACGATAACTGCCGTTCCCGCCCAGCACTGGAGTATGCGTACCCTGTGGGATCGCAATCGGTCGCTTTGGTGTGGCTGGGTGGTGACATCCCCGCACCAGCGTTTCTGGTTTACCGGCGATACAGGCTACACGCCGACGCTGGCTGACATCCCGCAGCGTCTGGGTCCATTCGACATCGTGGCGCTGCCGGCTGGCGCTTATGCGCCACGCTGGTTTATGGCCTCACATCATATGGATCCTCAGCAAGCGGTGCGACTCTGGCAGCAGGCCGGGGAACCGCTGGCTTTTCCGGTGCACTGGGGCGTTTTCGAACTGGCGGATGAAGGGCTCGATGAACCTGTCCGGGAACTGGTGCAGGAATTAAACGAAGCGGGAGGGCGGCGTGATAACTTTCGCATCCTGAAAATCGGTCAGTATTTATCCTTTCCAGCGAAAATATTCGCATAAGCTTTTCCTTATTCCCGCATTAACAGCAAATGCTATTATTTTTTGCACCAGCGAAACGTTTTTATTGCTTTACGATGATGCAATGTCATTAAACTTTCATTATTTTGGTGCAGGCATATTATTATTTGTGCAACTTTTATTCACTCGCTCAGCACCTTTGTATAACCAGGTAAAATTACGCTTTATTGTTGGCTCTTTTGTTAATTTTATAAGCCAGAAGAAAAAGTTATAAGGATATATTTTATATTATATCAATCGCTTAGCTTAGGCTGGATCAATCCATCATATTAAGCTATGGTTATAAAGTCGTGTTTTTCACAGGATCCGCACGTGCCCATAACTACCGTTAAAGCGCCCTGATCTGCAAAGTCAGGTCTTATCGAAGGCGGGTAGTGAAGGCATTTGCAGAATTTGTGCGGCGGATCCAGACATGTTTAAAAATGGCTTGCCATATTTCATGTTGTATGTGATAACACGTCGTGAGTCGAACGAGGTACAGTTCTGTTTATGTGTGGCATTTTCAGTAAAGAAGTCCTGAGTAAACACGTTGTCGTTGAATACCGCTTCTCTGCCGAACCTTATATTAGTGCCTCAAGCAGTAATGTCTCAGTTTTATCTCAGTTAATGCCTGCGGGCTAAGAAAACACTCTAAGGAATTTTGCAAATGGCAAAGATTAAAGGTCAAGTTAAGTGGTTCAACGAGTCTAAAGGTTTTGGCTTCATTACTCCTGCTGACGGCAGCAAAGACGTGTTCGTACACTTCTCTGCAATCCAGGGTAACGGCTTCAAAACTCTGGCTGAAGGCCAGAACGTTGAGTTCGAAATTCAGGACGGCCAGAAAGGCCCGGCAGCAGTTAACGTTACCGCTATCTGATTTCTGCCACCGACTTGAACGCCACAGGCGGTCAATGTCAGCATAAAGCCTCGCCCGGTGCGGGGCTTTTTAATGCCTTCATTTCAAAGTGTTACCTTCTGCTTCCTCATTATCCTTTTGTAGCAAAGCCATACCGTTATTAGCACAGTTTTTTCCCTTTCTGCGCCTGTTTCCCGTTAAATCAGCGGGTTAATTCATTACAGGAGCCACGGTGAAAAAGAACAGCCTTACCCTCAATTTTACCCCTCTGCGTTTTACCCTGCTTTGCATCGCCATTCTTTTCTCGCTGGGCATACTGCTGGGCCGCACCGCCTGGCTGCAGATTATTGCCCCGGACAAACTGGTCAGGCAGGAGGACAGGCGTTCTTTGCGCGAAGTGAAAGTGTCGTCGCCGCGCGGCATGATTGTCGATCGCAATGGATCACCACTGGCGGTCAGCGTGCCCGTTGATGCTGTCTGGGCCGATCCGAAGGTTATCCGTGAAAAGGGCGGCCCGGTGGATAACGGGCGCTGGCAGGCGCTGGCGAAAGCGCTGGGAATGACGCTGAGCGATCTGACCGCCATGCTCCGGCAACATGCATCGTCGCGCTTTGTCTATCTGGCGCGGCAGCTTGATCCCCAACAGGCGCAGTGGATAGATCGCCTCAATCTGCCGGGCATTAATCTGCAAACGGAATCACGGCGCTTTTATCCCGGCGGGCATGTTGCCGCCAATCTGATCGGTTTTACTAATATCGACGGGCAGGGGATCGAAGGCGTTGAGAAAAGCTTTAACGCGCAGCTGACCGGCAAGCCCGGTCTGCGCGAGGTGCGTAAAGATCGCTATGGGCACGTGATTGAAAATATCACCGAAACGCCCGCGGTACCGGCACAAATCCTGGCGCTGAGCATCGATAAACGGCTGCAAACCCTGGCGGAAGATGCGCTGAATAACGCCGTTACCTGGAATAAGGCGGAGTCAGGCGCGGCGGTGCTGATAAAAATAGACACCGGTGAAATTCTGGCGATGGCCAATTATCCCGATTTTAATCCCAATAATCGCAGCGGCGCGACCCTGGATGATTTCCGTAACCGCGCCATCAGCGATACCTTTGAACCCGGCTCGACCGTTAAGCCGATGGTGCTGATGACTGCGCTACAGCAGGGGATAGTCAAACCTGACAGCGTGGTGGATACCCACCCGTATGTCATTGACGGACACCGTATTCGCGACGTGGGCTATTACCCGGAACTCACGCTGACCGGCATTCTGCAGAAATCGAGCGATACCGGCGTGTCCAGACTGTCGCTGGCGATGCCCATCCAGAAGCTATTGGATACTTATAAAAGCTTTGGCTTTGGTACCCCCACCGGGCTGGGTCTGACCGGCGAAAGCCGTGGCAGCCTGCCGGTGCGCCGTTACTGGGGGCAGTTAGATCGCGCCACCTTCTCATTTGGCTATGGCCTGATGGTCACGCCGCTACAGCTGGCGCATGTCTACGCCACTATCGGCAGTTTTGGTCTGGCGCGGCCGCTGTCTATTACCCGCGTCGATCCGCCGGTGATGGGTACGCAGGTGATGCCCGCTGACATTGTTCATCAGGTGGAGCATATGATGGAGAGCGTCGCGCTACCGGGCGGCGGCGGCACCAAAGCGGCGGTACGCGATTACCGGGTGGCGGTCAAAACCGGCACGGCGAAGAAAATCGGCGATGACGGGAAATATGTCGATAAATACGTTGCCTACACTGCAGGCGTCGCGCCAGCCAGTCATCCGCAATATGCGCTAGTGGTGGTGATCGACGATCCCAAAAACGGTGCCTATTACGGCGGTGCCGTGTCGGCGCCGGTATTCAGCGAGATCATGACCCGTGTACTGCGTGTCGAAAATATCGAACCCGACGGTTTGCGCCCCGGCGACGATCATCTGCTGGTGCTCAATTCTTCTTCCGGCGTGGCGGCAGCGCGCTAAATCATTTCCCGCAGGGGCGAATGGCGTTACACTTTCGCCCTTTATTATCGCCCGGAGTTGATATGTCCTTCAGTTGCCCCCTTTGCCATGCGCCGTTGCGCCGTCAGGAAAATAGCCTCGTCTGCCCGCAACGGCATCAGTTTGATCTGGCGAAAGAGGGCTACGTCAATTTGCTGCCCGTTCAGCATAAACGCTCCCGCGAGCCGGGGGACAGCGTAGAGATGATGCAGGCGCGCCGCGCCTTTCTGGATGCGGGGCACTATCAGCCGTTACGGGATGCTATCAGCGAGCAACTGGACGCGCGTTTACCGGCGCAGGCCAGTGCGCTGCTGGATATTGGCTGCGGCGAAGGCTATTACACCGATGCGTTCGCGCAGATCGCCGCGCAACACGGGGCGCAGACTTTCGGGCTGGATGTGTCAAAGCCCGCAATACGCGCCGCGGCAAAGCGTTATCCGCAGGTAATGTTCTGTGTGGCGTCAAGCCACCGGCTGCCGTTTGAAGCCAGTACACTGGATGCGATTGTACGCATTTATGCGCCCTGTAAAGCGCAGGAGCTGGCAAGGGTAATGAAAGCCGGTGGCTGGGTGATCACCGCCGCTCCCGGCCCGCATCACTTACAGGAGCTGAAAGGGCTGATCTACGATGAAGTTCAGCTTCACGCGCCGCAAAGTGAGCAGATCGAAGGTTTTACGCTGGCAGAGCAGCATGCGCTGGGGTACCGCATGACCCTGAGCGGGGCGGAAGCGGTGGCGCTGTTGCAGATGACGCCCTTCGCGTGGCGGGCGAAACCGGCGGTATGGGAAGCGCTGGCGGATATGGAACAGTTCAGCTGTCAGACGGATTTCAGCATCCAGTGCTGGCAGCGTGATCCTTAACCGGCGAAGTGGCTCCAGAGGATCTGCGAGCCAATACCAATAAGCACGATCCCGCCGAGAATTTCAGCCCGTTTTCCTAACAGCGGGCCTATAAAGCGGCCAATCATGATCCCGAGCGTCGACATCACCAGGGTCGCGCAGCCAATGGTGAGCGCGGTGGTGATAATATTGACCTGCAGGAAGGCCAGCCCGACGCCAACCGCCATGGCATCCAGGCTGGTGGCAATCGCGGTTGTCACCAGCAGCCAGAAGCCGTGACGCTGCAGGGGCGTATCTTCATCATTATTTCCCCGTACCCCTTCCAGCACCATTCGTCCGCCGAGAAAAACCAGCAGCAAAAAGGCGATCCAGTGATTCCACTCCAGCACGAACTGGCTGGCGAGCATGCCCAGTCCCCAGCCTATCAGCGGCGTCAGGGTTTCAATCGCGCCAAAGATCAGACCGGTGCGCAGGGCCTCGGAGAATTTGGGTTTGTGCAGGGTAGCGCCTTTCCCGATGGAAGCGGCGAAGGCATCCATCGACATGCCAAAAGCGAGCAGGAGAGTGGCAGATAAATTCATAAGAGCGTCCTGACCGGGGTATCCATATAACACATCACTGCCCCCAGTAATCAGCAGTTGATGTGTCAATGGTCTCGCCTAATCAAACGTCTATGCGGTTTGATTCGTACGCGCCACGTTTTTCAACGAGTATGTTGACGCGCACATTTCCGGGGTGAATGGAAATCGGCTACTCCCCAACGACGGGCGCAACTTTACCATATTTCGCAAGGTGAGAACAATCACAGAAATTCATTACTTTTTTGTCAGGCTGATAACGATTTGCATTTGTCTTTATTGGTAATAATCAGGTTAAAAAATATAAGTTATTCCGTAGAAAATAATATAGCAGTGGCTATAACTGCGGTGATTTTATGTGCAGAAATATAGCCTTCGCTATATTTTAACTCATTGAGTTTTAACCATAACTTTGTAGATCTTTTCCAGGCCATCGATATTTCGCACCCGGATAAGCAGGCGGCGCTGCTCTAATTGCATTACCAGCACACCATCTTCAGATAAATTCATCTCTTTAATGCGGTTATAAGCAATCCAGACATTGGCGAAGAAAAAACCATCCTGTTTGAAGATGATTTTCGGCGCGCGAACCCAGAACAGATAAATAGCCATCAGCGCCAGTGCACATAATAACCATGTGGTTAAAACAGCACCATTATTGGTCACGTTGTTATAAATAAGGATCACCAGTAACCCGGCAAAAATGAAGCCGTCGACCCGGCTGCGGCGCAACAGGGGTACGCTGAGCAGCGTTTGTCCATGGCGGCGGGGCATGATGAATTCATCATAAAGTGCGTAAGCCAGCAGTGCAGCAACAAACAAAATCAACACGATATCCGTGATCGTCATTCATCCTCCCGAAAAAAAGCCGGGGCAAAGGCCCCGGCGCAATAACTACCCTTTACAGACCCAGCAGGCCGACAGCGTAACCGGCAATACCGATAACAAAGAAGCCGACGATGATCCACAGCGGGTTCACTTTCTTACGCAGCAGCCACATACAGGCGAAGGTCAGCAGCAGCGGCACCAGCCCCGGCATCAGCTGATCGAGGATGGTCTGTACGGTGGTGACGTTGGTTTTCCCGGTCTGGTCGGTAATTTCCGACACCACCAGCGGGATATTCACGTGCGTCCACTTGTTAACCAGCGCCCCCATAACAAACAGGCCGAGAATTGACGCCCCCTCGGTCAGTTTTTGCAGGAAGCCGCCGCCCATGTCTTTTACGATGTCCACGCCTTTACGGTAGCCGTAGGCCACGCCGTAATAACGGGTTGCCAGGCGCACGGCGTTAAACAGGATGAAGAACAGCAGCGGCCCGAGCAGAGAACCGCTCATCGCGATCCCGGCACCCAGCGCGGCAAACACCGGACGCACCGTACCCCAGAAAATCGGGTCACCGACGCCTGCCAGCGGCCCCATCAGACCAACCTTGATCCCGTTGATGGCGCCGTCGTCGATCTCTGCACCGTTAGCACGCTGCTCTTCCATCGCCAGCGTCACGCCCAGTACTGGAGCCGCCACGTAAGGATGGGTGTTGAAGAACTCCAGATGGCGCTTGATGGCCTGACGGCGCGCTTCGTTGTTTTCCGGATAGAGGCGTTTGATCGCCGGCACCATTGAGAAGCAGAAACCCAGCGCCTGCATACGTTCGAAGTTCCACGACCCCTGGAACAGGTTTGAACGAATGAACACGCCACGAATATCACCCGGAGTGAGTTTTTTCACTGCGGTAGTTTTTGTCATATCAACCATGTCGCTCACCTGCTAGTCCAGTTCGTTATCAAGATCGTTTGCACCCTCGGCCGGTACCGGGCCACCTGCTGAACGGTTGTATTTCGGGCTCAGCTGGATATAAAGGATGGCCATTACCGCGCCAATCACGCCCAGCGCCACCAGGTTGAAGTTGGTGAAGGCGGCAGTGACGAAGCCCAGGTAGAAGAACGGCATCAGGTAGCCCGCGCGCATCATGTTGATGACCATCGCATAACCCACTACCACGATCATGCCCCCGGCGATGTTCAGACCGCTGGTCACCACTTCAGGAATGGCGTTAAGCATATTCTGCACTTCGCTGGTGCCCACAGAAACCGCAACGATGACGGCCGGGATCGCGATACGCATCGCCTGCAGGAACAGAGAAGAAACGTGGATCCAGGACAGCGCCGTAAGGTTGCCGTTGTCGGCCGCCTTATCCGCCGCGTGCTGGAATGCCACGGTAATGGTACGAACGATGATGGTTAACACCTGGCCTGCCGCGGCCAGCGGAATAGCCAGCGCAATCCCGGCGCCGATGCTCTGGCCCCCGGCAATGACCAGCACGGTGGAGATGATCGACGCCAGCGCGGCATCCGGCGCCACGGCGGCCCCGATGTTCATCCAGCCGAGGGCGATCATTTCCAGGGTACCGCCGATGATGATGCCTTTTTGCATATCACCCAGCACCATGCCAATTAACGTACAGGCCACCAGCGGACGGTGGAACTGAAATTCATCCAGTACCGACTCCATACCGGCGATACAGGCAACGACAAACACCAGCACAATCTGAAGAAGGGTGATCTCCATTGTACTTCTCCTATAACTAAGACGTAGTTGTGAAAACTGAGTAAATCAGCTCGTGCCGGCTACTTCGCCACTTTGCTGATCAAGTCCATCATTTTCAGTTTCGGATCGTTTGAGACTTTACGGACTTCCAGCTCAATACCGCGGGCATTGAGTTTTTTGAAGGCCTCAATATCCTGCTCATCCACCGAAACGGCGTTGTTTACCTGGGTTTTGCCCTGACGATAAGCCATACCGCCGATATTGACGGAGGTGATCTTCACCCCGGCCTCCACCAGACGTTCAACATCGGTAGGGTTAGTAAACAGCAGCATGATGCGTTCACCCGCGTATTTCGGGTTGTTATAAACGCGGATCATCTTAGCGACATCCACCACGTGCGCCGTCACGCCCGGCGGCGCAACCTGCGTCAGCAAGGTTTTACGCACGGTATCAGCGGCCACTTCGTCGCTGACCACGATAATGCGCTGCACGTTGGTTTCTTTGGTCCAGCGTGTTGCCACCTGGCCGTGGATCAAGCGGTCATCGATACGCGCAAGGCCGATCACCATGTAATCATCCGCGCCCATGGGCTTAACCGGTGCGGCGGGTTTTGCCACAGCAGCAGGCGCAGGCGTTACCGCTTCCGGCGCTTTTGCCTTCAGGGCTTTCACCCCCTCACGTCCCGCCTCAACCGCCACGGCGACCAAATCGTCAAAACTCGGATCGTCATCACGCCCCATGAGCGTTTCAACCAGCATCGGAATGTTGACGCCAGCAACCACCTCATAATGCTCTTTATCGACGACAATTCTGCTTGCGGCGTTAAACGGACTGCCACCCCATGTATCGACGAGAAACAGCACCCCTTGACTGGTGTCGAGATTTGCCAGCCGGGCGTTGTATTTTTCGATGAGCGTTTCGGCGTTCTCGCCGGGAACGAAATCGATCCAGCCGACGTTTTCCTGCTCACCCAACAGCATTTCGGCTGTTTTGAGCAATTGTTCTGCAGCCCAGCCATGTGTGCCTATTACAATAGCAATGGTCACTTGCTACCTCCGTTATTATCGTTAACACCTCTGTAACAGATGTGTTGTGAATCAATCTTTACCAGCGAATCGATTCAGATAAGGGTTTGAAAGAAAAGTTAAAACTTCCGTGAATTATTTTAGACATCGAAAAAATAATTTTTGTGATGCGCATCCGTAATTTAGCTTTCGTCGATCAGAAATTTCGGCCCGCGAAATAACCACAAAATTCCAATTGCAAATTCCGGTAAATCTTTGCAAAACATTAATTCTCTCTGCTATGTTTACCATCCGTTTAATTATCAAGGAGTATAGGGCAGTAGCCCCGTGTATGGACCGTCACCGACGTCAGTTAACCCATTGGCCGTTTCGTGCCTCGCAATCCGGCGTTTTCCGCCACCTTTCATTTTCATCTGCTGTCATCACGCCTGTGCTTAACGCACCGTTTTGCCATTCCGTAAACAGGAGCCTGTCATGGAATTCTTAATGGACCCCTCGATCTGGGTGGGGTTGTTGACGCTTGTTGTTCTTGAAATCGTTCTCGGTATCGACAACCTGGTGTTCATTGCCATCCTTGCGGATAAACTCCCGCCTAAACAGCGTGATAAAGCCCGGCTGATCGGCCTGTCACTGGCGCTGATCATGCGACTCGGCCTGCTGTCGGTGATCTCGTGGATGGTAACGCTGACAAATCCGCTGTTTACCGTGATGGATTTAAGCTTCTCCGGCCGTGACTTAATCATGCTGCTCGGGGGACTATTCTTGCTGTTCAAAGCGACAACAGAATTACACGAGCGACTTGAAAACCGTGAACATGACACCGGACAGACGAAAGGCTACGCCAGCTTCTGGGTCGTGGTGGTACAGATCGTCATCCTTGATGCGGTGTTCTCACTCGATGCGGTGATCACGGCGGTCGGTATGGTGAACCATCTGCCGGTCATGATGGCGGCGGTAGTGATCGCCATGGCGGTGATGCTGCTGGCGTCAAAACCGTTGACGCGATTCGTCAATCAGCATCCGACGGTGGTGGTGCTCTGTCTGAGCTTCCTGTTGATGATTGGTCTGAGTCTGGTGGCGGAAGGCTTCGGCTTTCATATTCCGAAAGGCTACCTGTATGCCGCGATTGGTTTCTCAATCATTATTGAGTTCTTTAACCAGATTGCTCGCCGCAACTTTATTCGCCATCAGTCAACGCTGCCGCTGCGTGCCCGTACCGCGGACGCCATTCTGCGTCTGATGGGCGGTCGCCGCAAAGATAATCAACAGCATGAGCCGGACAGCGAAGCGCCGGTGCAGGTGCCGGAAGGGGCCTTCGCCGATGAAGAGCGTTATATGATCAACGGCGTACTGACGCTGGCATCGCGCTCGCTGCGCAGCATTATGACGCCGCGCGGCGACATCAGTTGGGTGGATGCCAGCCTGGATAAAGACACTATTCGCCAGCAGCTGCTCTCGTCGCCGCACAGCCTGTTCCCGGTCTGCCGTGGCGAGCTGGATGAAGTGATCGGTATCGTGCGCGCCAAAGAGATGCTGGTGGCGCTGGAAGAGGGCGGCGACGTGGCGGCGATAGCGTCCGCGTCCCCGGCGATTGTGGTGCCGGAAACCCTGGATCCGATCAAACTGCTTGGCGTGCTGCGCCGCGCCCGCGGCAGCTTTGTTATCGTCACCAACGAATTTGGTGTGGTGCAGGGCCTGGTGACGCCGCTCGACGTGCTGGAAGCTATTGCCGGTGAATTCCCGGATGCCGACGAAACGCCGGAAATCATCGCCGATGCCGACGGCTGGCTGGTAAAAGGCACCACCGATCTGCACGCCCTGCAACATGCGCTGGGGCTGGATAATCTGGTTAACGACAGCGAAGATATCGCGACCGTTGCCGGTCTGGTGATCGCCATTAACGGCCAGATCCCACGCGCGGGTGACGTGCTGCAACTGGCGCCGCTGACCATTACCGTGCTGGAAGCCAACGACTACCGGGTCGATCTGGTTCGGGTTGTTAAAGAGCGTCCGGAGCACGACGAAGAAGAGTAAGGTTATTGTAACGGCATTGACGGCATCATCCGCCCGTTATGCCGGGCTGGCGGCGGGGTACTTCCCGCCAGCCAGCCGGGGAAATCTTTCAGCGGCATCGGCTTCGCATAGAGAAACCCCTGTAACACATGCACCCCGCGCTGGCGCAGATGTGCCGCCTGCAGCGGGGTTTCCACCCCCTCTGCCACCATTTCCAGTTCAAGACGTTTGCCCAGCGCAATGATCATGTCCGTCACCGTCGAATTCACCGCATCCGTACCAATGGCCGCAATATAGGATTTGTCGATCTTAAGAATGTCCGGGCTAAGCTTTTCCAGCCACGAGAGGGACGTGTTGCCGGTGCCAAAATCATCAATCGCCACTTTCACGCCCATACGATGCAGTTCACGCACCATGCGGAAATCCGCCTCGCTCAGGCTGTCCCGCTCGGTGAGTTCTATCACCAGCTGCTGCACCGGACGGATGTTAAACCAGTGCTGGTTCAGATCGGCAATCAGCTCTCCGTGGCCGAAATGGCTGGCGGCGACGTTAATGCCGATATGAAAGTGCGGCGAGGGCGGGAAGAGGGCGAGCTGGCGATGGGTTTCCGTCAGCACGTAACGCGTCAGCGGGGCGATCAAACCCTGGTTTTCGGCTATAGGAATAAACACATCCGGCGAGATCCAGCCCTGACGGCG
The DNA here is from genome assembly GCF_055804875.1 of Enterobacter sp. K510. Lineage (NCBI taxonomy): Bacteria > Pseudomonadati > Pseudomonadota > Gammaproteobacteria > Enterobacterales > Enterobacteriaceae > Enterobacter > Enterobacter sp. K510. Next base: position 506,346 of record NZ_JBNRLQ010000002.1, read on the forward strand.
ATTATTCCAGCGCAGCAGAATTTCCACTCCCACGCACTGCTGGGATTGTGCGTCCAGCAACGGCTGACAAAACAGCTCAAACTCATTTTCCGCCAGCCCCATATGGATCTCCCACGCAAAGCTCATGCGGCTGGCGGTCGCCACCCACGCGATATAACCCACCAGCAGGCTGAGCAGCAGCGCCAGCGGAAACTGGGAGGGCAGATGCCGCAGCGCCAGCTCCGTTGCGCCCGGCCCGCGGACGTTAACCGTAAAAGGGTAGCGCTGTGACGTTTGCGAAAAGCGTTTTTCATCCGTCAGCGCGGGCAGGGCGTCCGCCACCCCACCGCCATACAGTAGATGCCGGTTATTGACCGACAGACTGGCGCCGGTGATCAGCGGTTTTTGCGGTTCCAGCATCAGGTCGGTCAGCAGCGTGATATTGACAATGGTCATCACCCCGCTGTCATCCCCTTGCGCAGAAGGAAACCATTGGATCAGTATCGGGCTGCCTTTGAGTAACGATTTATCGGTGGAAAGGATCAGCTGTGCTTCGCTGGCGGGCAGCAAAGGCTGAAGTTGACGCACCTGCACATTGCGAAAACCAAAAATGCTTGAGCAGTACAGCATCCCGTTCTCCACCAGGCCAATGGAGCGGATAGTCTGCAATGAGGCCGCTTCAATACGCAGCGCCAGATGCACGTCGTCGCAGGGTTTACCTACCAGCGGCAACAGCAGGGGACGCCCGCGTTCAAGGGCGGAAAGTACTTTTTCCAGTGAGGAAACAGCATGAGAAGTGAAAGATAACAGACGCTGCTGATTTAAATTCCGCTCCGAAATAAATCGCGCGCCGAGGGTCAACAGCAGCATGGAAACGGCAGCAAGCACGCAGACGATAATGCGTTTTCGCCGGTAGTCGCTAATGATCCGTTGCGCAGTCTGCATGAAGTCATCGTCCGGTAAGTATACCGTTGATCGCAAAAGGCAACGGCACCACAGCAAGTGTAGTGTGGAAAAAATAATCGGACGAGAATTGGAGGAGATTTAGCCCTTCTGTCGCAGAAGGGCTATGAGAAGTATTAGTCGCACTGCACCTTGATTGCCAGACCACCGCGGGAGGTTTCGCGGTATTTGGCGTTCATGTCTTTACCGGTTTCGTACATGGTTTCAATAACCTTATCCAGCGACACGCGCGGCGCGCTGGTACGGCGCATCGCCATGCGTGAAGCGTTGATCGCTTTCACCGAGGCGATGGCGTTACGCTCAATGCACGGCACCTGTACCTGACCGGCCACCGGATCGCAGGTCAGACCCAGGTTATGCTCCATGCCGATTTCGGCCGCCACGCACACCTGCTCCGGGCTTGCGCCCAGCAGTTCCGCCAGACCGGCCGCCGCCATCGAACAGGCCACGCCCACTTCGCCCTGACAGCCCACTTCCGCGCCGGAAATAGAGGCGTTCATCTTGTACAGCGCGCCAATAGCGCCGGACGCCATAAAGTAGCGGATATAAATATCCGGCGTCACCGGCTCAATAAAGTGATCGTAGTAGGCCAGCACCGCCGGAACGATACCGCATGCGCCGTTAGTAGGCGCGGTGACCACGCGGCCACCGGCGGCGTTTTCTTCATTTACCGCCAGGGCGAACATATTCACCCAGTCGATAACGTTCATCGGATCGCTGGACAGCTTATCGCTGGCGACCAGCAGGCGACGCAGCGCCGAGGCGCGACGCGGCACGCGCAGCGGGCCAGGCAGCACGCCTTCAGTGTTCATGCCGCGATCGATACAGGCGCGCATGGTCTGCCAGACATCAGCGAAGTAATCTTCGATCTCCTGCTTGCTGTGCAGCGCCAGTTCGTTCTGCATTACCATGCCGGATAACGACAGGCCGGTTTCATGGCAGTAATCAAGCATCTCTTTTGCCGAGGTGAACGGATAAGGCACGCTTACTTCATTGCTGGCTTCTTTGCCGAAATGCTCTTCGTCGACGATAAAACCGCCGCCGATGGAATAGTAGGTTTTGCTGTAAACGGTGGTGTCGCCGTTATAAGCGTGGATCTGCATGGCGTTTTCATGCAGCGGCAGGTTATTGCTCTGGAAGCGCATGCCGTTATCTTTCGGGAAATCCACCTCATGACGACCCTGCGCCAGCAGCAGACGACCGCGGGTTTCAACGTCGCGTATAAACGCCGGAATGGCGTCAATATCGACGGTGGCCGGCGCATTGCCCGCCAGACCCATAATGATGGCGATGTCCGTATGGTGACCTTTACCGGTCAGTGACAGCGAACCGTACACGTCAACCGCCACGCGGGTTACGCTCTCAAGCAATCCCTTTTCGACCAGGTCATCGACGAACTGTTTGCCGGCCTTCATCGGGCCTACAGTGTGGGAAGATGAGGGACCAATCCCCACCTTAAACATGTCGAATAGACTAATCACATTAACACTCCTGACAGGGTTACCGGACTTTCCGATAACGATGTAATAATTGCGCATAGTGTATGAGGGAACCGCGGGATCGGCTGGAGTATTCGCATGAATTAAATTAATGCGTGAACATTAATTTTCTAATGGCGAGACGCGGATCCCACTCCTGGCAGAAGGGTTATTGCATAAAGAATATTCAGGGTTTGATGCCAATCTGCAACGCCAGTTCACGAATGATACCCGCCGTCATCCCCCAGACGAAATAGTGCTCATACCACGACAGCCATACGCGGTGATCGTTGCCGCGACGATGGATGTCTAAAGGATGATAGCGCCCCAGGCGCAGAGCTTCCGCCAGCGGCATCTCAAAAACCGCCGCCACTTCATCTTCACTGGCGTGATAGTGCAGGTCAGGGGGGATAATGCCGACCACCGGCGTCACCTGAAATCCCGTCACGCTGTCTACCGGCGGCAGCACGCCGATCACCTCCACCGCCTCCGGCGGGATCGCCACTTCTTCCTGCGCCTCACGCAGGGCGGCGGCGATCAGCGACGCATCGCTGCTGTCCACCGCGCCGCCGGGGAAGGCCACCTGACCGGCATGTTTACGCAACTGCGCCGAGCGCTGGGTCAGCAACAGACCGGGCTGTTCACGGCGAACTACCGGGATCAGCACCGCCGCCTGTCTGGCGTTCAGCGACGCGCGGCTCGCCTGAGGACGTAAAAGTTGAAATCGCGATAAAAAATCATCCAGTGTCAGCGCCTGTAAATCCAAAATCAGCTCTCCAGTTGATGCAGAATACGATTAACCTTATCAAAGGTTTCCTGATATTCCGCCTGCTCCTCGCTGTCGGCGACGATGCCGCCGCCCGCCGAACAGTATAGCTGCCCGTTACAGGCGCTCAGGGTGCGGATAGTGATGCTGGTGTCCATATTGCCGCACAGACTGATATAGCCGATGCTGCCGCACCAGGCGTTACGGCGGTGCGGCTCCAGCGCATCGATAATTTCCATCGCCCGCACTTTCGGCGCGCCAGTGATCGAGCCCCCCGGAAAAGCGGCGCGTAATACGTCGCAGGCGGTACGCGAGGCAGGAAGCCGGGCGGTGATGGTGCTCACCAGATGATGCACCGCCGGGAACGGTTCGACGACGAACAGCTCCGGCACGCGTACGGATCCCGGTTCGGCGACGCGGCCCAGATCGTTGCGCATCAGATCGACAATCATCAGGTTTTCGGCGCGATCTTTGGGCGACTGCGCCAGCCGCGCGGCCTGATGAGCATCCGCCTGCGCATCGCTTAACCGCGGCAGTGTACCTTTTATGGGGCGGGTCTGAATGGTGCCGTTAGCCAGTTGAATAAAGCGCTCCGGCGACAGGCTGAGCACCGCCCCCTGCGGCAGACGCAGAAAGGCGCTGAACGGCGCACGGTTGGCGCGGTTCAGCTGCATAAACGCCTGCCACTCATCGCCGCGGTAATGTGCCTGAAAGCGCTGGGCAAGGTTAACCTGATAGCAGTCCCCGCTGTGTAAAAACGCCTGCACCGCGCGAAACTTCTCGCCATACTGCTCGCGGGTCATGTTTGAGCGCCAGGGGGAGGTTAAGCTAAACGATTGCGTCTCTTCTGCCCGTTGCGCTTCCAGCCAGGCCAGACGTTGCGCTATATCGCCATAGCTGAGCAGGGTGACTTTTTGCTGATGATGATCGACAATCAGCGCCCAGTCGTACAGCCCGACGGCCATATCCGGCAGGGGAAGATCCTGTTCGGCCTGCGATGGCAGCGTTTCAAAGCGGCGACCCAGGTCATAACCAAACAGACCCAGCGCGCCGCCGGTAAAGGGCAAATCAGGATCGCAGGGCGGGGCAAGCTGCATGGCGTCCAGCTCAGACTGTAACAGCGCCAGCGGATCCGCTGTGGAGGCTGTACTGACACCCTCGCGGGTCACGGTGGTATTGTCGCCGTGCGTAACCAGCGTGCAGCAGGGCTGCGCCACCAGAATATCAAAACGGTTATGGGCATGCTCCGCATGGCCGGAATGCAACAGCATGGCCCATGGCTGCGTGTTGAGTGGGGTAAACCAGTGGCTGGCAGCGTCGGGGCGCCACGGCAGCGAAATAACGGCGGGTGATAACGTCTTCATTAATCCAGACTCTTTGCTATCCGGTAACCGGCTTATGGGGTAGCATGTTTGATCAGCGCGAACAATTTAGCAGGAGTTCACTATGTTTGCAGGTTTACCTTCCCTTACGCACGAGCAACAACAAGAGGCCGTCGATCGCATTCATACGTTGATGGCTGAAGGTATGAGCAGCGGCGAAGCCATTGCCCTGGTTGCTGCGGAACTGCGCGCCAGCCATAAAGGCGAACGGGTTCTGGCACGCTTTGACGAAGAAGACGAGGAAGAATAATCGCCTTTAAACGGCGGCGATAATTTTAATTTCCACTTTGTATTGCGGGTTCATCAGCGTGGCCTGCACTGTACAGCGCACCGGCGCATGACCCGCAACCACCCACGCATCCCACGCCTTATTCATTGCCGCAAAATCCTTACTGTCCGCCAGAAAAATGGTGGCGTCCAGAATGCGTGATTTGTCGCTGCCCTGGCTTTCCAGCATCGCATCAATCTGCGCCAGCGTGTTGGCGGTTTGTTCAAAGGCATCCGCCTGCAAATTCTCCGGCACGCCGGTGTAGTACAGCGTCTGATTGTGGATCACCGCATCAGACCAGCGGGCTGCGGCATCAATTCGCACGATTGTCATGAATCTCTCCTTATTTTTCATTGGCGCGCCAAGACTGCCACAGAGTTTTTACCCTGTCACGACTTCGGCTGGCTAAAAGCCATCGCCCCTGACATAATCACTGGCGATTTAACCAGGGGGTAGTGTGGCGAAAAACAGTGAGACGGACGATTTTGCGATCGACGGTCAGTTAGCAAAAGCGATACCGGGATTTAACCCGCGTGAACCGCAGCGGCAGATGGCGCAGGCTGTGGCTGAGGCCATCGCGCAAACGCAGCCGCTGGTAGTGGAAGCGGGAACCGGCACCGGGAAAACCTACGCTTATCTTGCACCTGCACTGCGCGCCGGGAAAAAAGTCATTATCTCAACCGGATCGAAAGCGCTTCAGGATCAACTTTACAGCCGCGATCTGCCCACCGTCTCCCGCGCGCTGGAGTACAGCGGTAAACTGGCGCTGCTGAAAGGCCGCTCCAACTATCTGTGCATCGAACGTCTGGAACAGCAGGCGCTGGCGGGGGGCGATCTACCCGTGCAGACCCTGAGCGATGTTATTCTGCTGCGCTCATGGTCAAACCAGACCGTCGACGGCGATATCAGCACCTGCGCCAGCGTGGCGGAAGATTCTCCCGCCTGGCCGCTGGTCACCAGCACCAACGATAACTGCCTCGGCAGCGACTGCCCGCAGTACAAAGACTGTTTTGTGGTGAAGGCGCGTAAAAAAGCCATGGATGCCGACGTGGTGGTGGTTAACCATCACCTGTTCCTGGCGGATATGGTGGTGAAAGACAGCGGCTTTGGCGAACTGATCCCCGAAGCCGAGGTGATGATTTTCGACGAAGCGCACCAGTTGCCGGATATCGCCAGCCAGTATTTTGGTCAGTCGCTTTCCAGCCGTCAGCTGCTCGACCTGGCAAAAGATTTCACCATCGCCTATCTCACCGAACTGCGCGACACCCAGCAGCTGCAAAAATGCGCCGACCGGCTGGCGCAGAGCGCCCAGGATTTTCGGTTGCAGCTCGGCGAGCCGGGCTATCGCGGGAATCTGCGCGAACTGCTGGCGGACAGCCACATTCAGCGCGCTTTTTTGCTGCTCGATGACACCCTTGAGCTGTGCTACGACGTGGCAAAACTCTCCCTCGGGCGTTCAGCCCTGCTGGATGCCGCCTTTGAACGCGCCACCCTGTACCGCGCGCGCTTAAAACGCCTGAAAGAGATCAACCAGCCCGGCTACAGCTACTGGTACGAATGCACCTCGCGGCACTTCACCCTGGCGCTGACGCCGCTGTCGGTAGCCGATAAATTCAAAGAAGTGATGGCGCAGAAGCCGGGCAGCTGGGTCTTTACTTCCGCCACCCTGTCGGTGAATGATGATCTGCACCACTTCACTGCCCGGCTGGGCATTGAAGAGGCGCACTCGCTGCTGCTGCCGAGTCCGTTTGACTATGCCCGTCAGGCGCTGCTGTGCGTACCGCGCAATCTGCCGCAGACCAATCAACCGGGCGCGGCGCGGCAACTGGCGTCGATGCTGCGTCCGTTGATCGAAGCGAACAATGGCCGCTGCTTTATGCTCTGCACCTCACACGCCATGATGCGCGATCTGGCGGAACAGTTCCGCGCCACCCTGACGCTGCCGGTGCTGTTGCAGGGCGAAACCAGCAAAGGGCAGCTGTTGCAGCAGTTCGTCACCGCCGGTAATGCGCTGCTGGTGGCGACCAGCAGTTTCTGGGAAGGGGTGGACGTGCGCGGAGACACGCTGTCGCTGGTGATCATCGACAAACTGCCGTTTACTTCCCCGGACGATCCGCTGCTGAAAGCGCGCATGGAAGACTGCCGTCTGCGCGGCGGCGATCCCTTTGATGAAGTACAGCTGCCGGATGCAGTGATCACCCTGAAACAGGGCGTCGGCCGCCTGATCCGCGACATTGACGATCGCGGTGTGCTGGTGATCTGCGATAACCGGCTGGTAATGCGCCCTTATGGCGCGACCTTCCTCGCCAGCCTGCCGCCGACGCCGCGCACCCGGGACATCTCCCGCGCCGTGCGCTTTCTCGCCGTCCCGCCGACACAGTAATCGCAGTCTGTGGTATTATGCGCGCCATTTATTAAAGAGAGCGCGCGAAGACCCATGCGAATTCTGGCTATTGATACCGCAACTGAAGCCTGTTCAGTTGCGCTACAGCAAAACGACACCACCCATGCCCATTTTGAACTCTGCCCGCGTGAGCACACTCAGCGCATTCTGCCGCTGGTTCAGCAGATCCTGAACGAAGGCGGCGTGACGCTGCGCGATCTTGACGCGCTGGCTTTTGGCCGCGGACCGGGAAGTTTCACCGGCGTGCGTATCGGCATCGGCATTGCCCAGGGGCTGGCGCTGGGGGCAGAGCTGCCGATGATCGGCGTCTCCACCCTCGCCACCATGGCGCAGGGCGCTTACCGTAAAACCGGGGCCACCCGCGTGCTGGCTGCCATCGACGCCCGCATGGGCGAAGTCTACTGGGCGCAGTACGAGCGCGATGCGCAGGGCGTCTGGCACGGCGAAGAGACGGAAGCCGTCCTGAAACCGGAAGCCGTGCGCGCGCGTCTGGCGCAGCTGGACGGCGCCTGGGCTACCGTGGGCACCGGCTGGCCCGCCTGGCCGGATCTGGCGCAAGGCTGCGATCTCACGCTGACGGACGGCGACATTCTGCTGCCGGCAGCTGAAGATATGCTACCGCTGGCCTGCCAGCTGCTGGCGGCGGGCAACACCGTGACCGCCGATACCGCCGAACCTGTTTATTTGCGAAACGAAGTGGCATGGAAGAAACTTCCTGGCCGCGAGTGAATCTTAGATACAGGATGTTCATAACGGGAGTCGCAACATGGCACTGAATAAACGAGTTGTACGCGGCGCTGTCGCCGCGCTGGTGGCCATCGCCCTGAGCGGTTGCGTCAGCGTACCGGATGCCATTAAGGGCACCAGCCCGACGCCGCAGCAGGATCTGGTGCGGGTGATGAACGCGCCGCAGCTCTATGTGGGCCAGGAAGCGCGTTTTGGCGGCAAAGTGATCGACGTGAAAAACGAGCAGGGCAAAACCCGCCTTGAGATCGCCGCCGTGCCGCTGGACAGCGCTGCCCGTCCGGTGCTGGGCGAGCCGTCCCGCGGACGTATTTATGCCGATGTCAGCGGCTTCCTCGATCCGGTCGACTTCCGCGGTCAGCTGGTCACCGTTGTCGGGCCGATTACCGGCACCGCCGAAGGCAAAGTCGGCGACACGCCATATAAATACATGGTGATGCAGGCGAACGGCTATAAACGCTGGCGTATTACCCAGCAGGTGATGATGCCGCCGCAGCCCATCGACCCGTGGTTCTGGGGACCGGGGCCTCACCCGTGGCGCTACGGTTATGGCGGCTGGTACAATCCAGGCCCGGCGCAGGTTCAGACCATAGTAACCGAGTAAACTCCTGTTAATGCAACAAAAGAAACAGCGGCCGGTCCGCTGTTTCTGCGTTTTCAGGATCATAAGAAAAATAAATAGTGACGCGCTTCGCAACCTTAAATCCGTTTAATTATTAAACTGGTACGCTGAGTTAATATAATGTTAACGACTTGTTTATTATCCGGGGTTGCGATGACGACAAATACTCATTTCAGAGGTGATGCATTGAAGAAGGTTTGGCTTAACCGTTATCCCGCCGATGTGCCAGCAGAGATCAACCCCGACCGCTACCAGTCACTGGTAGAGCTGTTTGAACACTCCACGGCGCGTTATGCCGATCAGCCCGCCTTCGTGAATATGGGGGAGGTGATGACCTTCCGCAAACTCGAAGAGCGCAGCCGGGCGTTTGCCGCCTATCTCCAGCAGGGGCTGGGGCTGAAGAAGGGCGATCGGGTGGCGCTGATGATGCCTAACCTGCTGCAATATCCGGTGGCGCTGTTCGGCATTCTGCGCGCCGGTATGGTGGTGGTGAACGTTAACCCGCTGTACACCCCGCGCGAGCTGGAGCATCAGCTTAATGACAGCGGCGCGGCGGCGATTGTGATCGTCTCCAACTTTGCCCACACGCTGGAAAAAGTGGTGGAAAAAACCCAGGTTCAGCACGTGATCCTGACGCGTATGGGCGATCAGCTCTCCCCGGCGAAGGGCACGCTGGTGAACTTCGTGGTCAAATACATCAAAAAGCTGGTGCCGAAATATCACCTGCCGGATGCGATTTCGTTTCGTCAGGCGCTGCACAACGGCTACCGGATGCAGTACATCAAGCCGGAAGTAGTGACTGACGATCTGGCGTTTTTACAGTACACCGGCGGCACCACCGGCGTGGCGAAAGGCGCGATGCTGACGCACCGCAATATGCTCGCCAACCTCGAACAGGTGAATGCCACCTACGGCCCGCTGCTGCATCGCGGTAAAGAGCTGGTCGTAACGGCGCTGCCGCTGTACCACATCTTTGCGCTGACCATGAACTGCCTGCTGTTTATCGAGCTGGGCGGCCAGAACCTGCTGATCACCAACCCGCGCGATATTCCGGGGCTGGTGAAAGAGCTGGCGAAATATCCCTTCACCGCGATGACCGGCGTCAATACGCTGTTTAACGCGCTGCTCAACAACAAAGAGTTCCAGCAGCTGGACTTCTCCTCGCTGCATCTCTCCGCGGGCGGCGGCATGCCGGTACAACAGGCGGTGGCCGAGCGCTGGGTGAGGCTGACCGGACAATACCTGCTGGAAGGCTACGGGCTGACCGAGTGCTCGCCGCTGGTGAGCGTCAACCCGCACGACATTGATTATCACAGCGGCAGCATTGGTCTGCCGGTGCCGTCCACCGAAGCCAAACTGATCGACGATGAAGGCAACGAAGTCGAGCACGGTCAGCCTGGCGAGCTGTGCATTAAAGGCCCGCAGGTGATGCTTGGTTACTGGCAGCGTCCTGCCGATACCGATCAGATCCTCAAAGACGGCTGGTTACTCACTGGCGACATTGCGGTGATGGACGACGAAGGCTTCCTGCGTATTGTCGATCGTAAAAAAGATATGATCCTGGTCTCCGGCTTCAACGTTTACCCTAACGAAATTGAAGACGTGGTCATGCAGCATCCCGGCGTGCTGGAAGTGGCGGCGGTGGGAGTACCCTCCGGCAACAGCGGTGAAACGGTCAAACTCTTTGTGGTCAGGAAAGATCCGGCGCTCACCGGTGAGGCGCTGATAACCTTCTGCCGTCGTCAGCTTACCGGCTACAAAGTGCCAAAATTGGTGGAATTCCGCGATGAACTGCCGAAATCCAACGTTGGCAAGATTTTGCGACGAGAATTGCGTGACGAAGCCCGCGCCAAAGTGGACAATAAAGTCTGAGCTTTGAGTAAGTCGCCCGACGCCGGTTAGCCGGCGTTTTTTATGGGCGCAAACCTGAGAGAACCCGATTTGAATTACCAGATGATCACCACCAACGACGCGCTGGCCGCCATGAGCGACGCCGCGCGCGCGTTTCCCGCTATCGCCCTTGATACCGAATTTGTCCGTACCCGTACCTACTATCCGCAGCTTGGCCTGATCCAGGTGTTTGACGGCGAGCAGGTATCGCTGATCGATCCGCTGACCATCACCGACTGGACGCCGTTCCGCGCGCTGTTACAGGATCGCAGCATCATCAAATTCCTGCATGCGGGTAGCGAAGATCTGGAAGTGTTCCTCAACGTCTTTGGCGAACTGCCGGAACCGCTGATCGACACGCAGATCCTCGCTGCATTCAGCGGACGCCCGATGTCATGGGGCTTTGCCGCGATGGTGGAGGAGTACACCGGCACGGCGCTGGATAAAAGCGAATCCCGCACCGACTGGCTGGCGCGTCCGTTAACGGAGCGTCAGTGCATTTATGCGGCGGCAGACGTCTGGTACCTGTTACCCATCGCCCACAAACTGATGGCGGAAGCCGAAACCGCAGGCTGGCTGCCCGCCGCGCTGGACGAATGCCGCCTGATGCAGCAGCGCCGCCAGGAAGTGCTGGCCCCTGAGGAGGCATGGCGCGACATCAGCAACGCCTGGCAGCTGCGCACCCGTCAACTGGCCTGTCTGCGTCTGCTGGCGGACTGGCGTCTGCGTAAAGCGCGTGAGCGCGATCTGGCGGTGAACTTTGTGGTACGTGAAGAACACCTGTGGGCCGTGGCGCGTTACATGCCGGGCAGCATGGGCGAGCTGGACAGCATAGGCTTGTCAGGCAGCGAGATCCGCTTCCATGGCAAAACTCTGCTGGCGCTGGTGGCGAAAGCGCAGGAATTGCCGGAGGAGGCGCTTCCTGAGCCGCTGGTGAATCTGGTGGATATGCCGGGCTACCGCAAGGCGTTTAAAGCCATCAAAGCGCTGGTACAGGAGGTCAGTACGGAAAGCGGCGTCAGCGCCGAACTGCTGGCTTCCCGTCGCCAGATTAATCAGTTGCTCAACTGGCACTGGCAGTTAAAACCGCAAAGCGTGCAGCCTGAATTAATTTCCGGCTGGCGCGGCGATTTAATGGCACCAAAACTTAACGTGCTGCTAAAAGAATATCCGCGGTGATCTTTCATTACCCCTGTAATTAATTACAGGGTTTTTTGGCAGGTAAATAAAAAGGCAGCGTTGAGGCTGCCTTTTTTTATCTCTGATATTTTAACCAGTAAGAGAGATTTATTTACTGTCTTCTGTTTCCGGTAGCGTGACGTTCAGCTCCAGAATAGAAATATCGCCATCACGCTGTTCCAGTTGCACCGAGACCATTTCCGGATCGATCTGCACATAGCGGCAAATGACTTCGAGAATGTCCTTTCTCAACTGCGGTAAGTAGTGAGGTTCAGCATCGCTACGGCGACGCTCGGCAACGATAATCTGTAAACGTTCTTTCGCGATGTTGGCGGTACTTTTCTTTCGTGAGAGAAAAAAGTCGAGTAAAGCCATAATTTATCCTCCGAACAGGCGTTTGAGGAAACCTTTCTTCTCTTCTTCTATGAAGCGGAAAGGACGATCTTCTCCCAACAGACGTTCCACCGTATCTGCATAGGCCTTGCCCGCGTCTGACGCGGCATCCAGGATCACCGGCTCGCCCTGGTTGGAGGCGCGCAGCACCGACTGGTCTTCCGGGATCACACCAACCAGCTTGATACGCAGAATTTCCAGCACGTCTTCCATGCTCAGCATATCGCCTTTGCTGACGCGGCCTGGATTGTAGCGGGTCAGTAACAAATGCTCCTTGATTGGCTCCTTGCCCTGTTCCGCACGGCGAGATTTAGACGCCAGAATGCCCAGAATACGGTCAGAGTCGCGCACGGAAGAGACTTCCGGGTTAGTGGTGATGATGGCTTCATCGGCGAAATAAAGCGCCATCAGCGCGCCGGTTTCGATACCTGCCGGTGAATCACAGACGATAAAATCGAAGTCCATTTTCTGCAGATCGTCGAGCACTTTTTCCACGCCTTCGCGGGTCAGCGCGTCTTTATCACGCGTCTGCGATGCCGGCAGGATGAACAGGTTTTCAGTACGCTTATCTTTAATAAGTGCCTGATTTAACGTCGCATCGCCCTGAATAACGTTAACGAAATCGTATACAACGCGGCGTTCGCAACCCATGATCAGATCAAGGTTACGCAGGCCGATATCAAAATCGATAACGACGGTTTTCTTTCCCTTCTGGGCTAAACCTGTCGCGATGGCCGCGCTGGAGGTGGTCTTGCCGACGCCCCCTTTACCCGAAGTAACAACAATAATGCGTGCCATAGGAGTTCCTTGTTAAAAAGGGCTTAGTTCAATGGTTGAACAGTCAAAGCGTTATCTGCAATCAACAGACGCGCCGCTTTGCCATAAAATTCGGCCGGGATGTTCTCGCTCAGCCAGTATTCCCCCGCGATAGAAACCAGTTCCGCGGTGAGATGGGTACAGAAAATTTGTGCCTCACGATCGCCGCTGGCACCTGCCAGCGCGCGTCCACGCATCATGCCGTAGATATGAATATTGCCATCGGCAATCAGTTCTGCACCTGCGCTGACATGACTGGTAACAATCAAATCAGAGTTAGGTGCATAAATACGTTGCCCGGAACGCACCGGCGTATCTATCAACCGTGAAATGGTGTGGGGCGCAACAGCAGGTTCTTCCACCACTGCAACGGGGGCAGGGGCCTGACGTACCGCCTGCTCCTTGCCTTCCGTCAGTAACGGCAGGCCTGCTTGTTCGATTTCGGCTTTCAGGGCGGCATCTTTGCAGCCGCTGATCCCCACCACGCGCAAACCGGTACTGGCGATCACCTTTTGCAGCGTGGCCCAGGAAATATTGCCTTCCACATCAGCGACGTTAATCACAACCGGCGCATGTTGTAAAAACGCGGGAGCCTGAGCGATTTTGTCTTTCAACGCCTGACGAATAACCTCGGGCTTTGCATCATGCAAATGAACCACTGATAAGGTGAAGCTACTGCCTTTTAGCTCGATGGGCGTGTTTGACATCCTGACCTTACTCAATTTGCTATTATCACCCGTACAGCGGGTAATATTCCGAAGACCAGAAGGCATGTTATAGTCAGGATTATATTGAGGCAAGTGACCTCCCGACAAATAAGAGCAAAAGAATGTTTTGTGTGATCTACAAAAGCCCACGGCGTGAACAGACCTACCTTTACGTTGAAAAAAAAGACGATTTTTCCCGCGTGCCTGAAGCCCTGATGCAGGGCTTCGGTAAACCGCAACTGGCGATGCTCTTACCCCTCGACGGGCGTAAAAAACTGGTCAACGCCGATCTGGAAAAAGTGAAAGAGGCGCTGAAGACGCAGGGCTATTATTTGCAGTTGCCACCGCCGCCGGAAGATTTGCTGAAACAACATCTGGCGAGCAACGGAAAAGGTTAATTTCTTACGCGTTCAGGGTGTTACTCAGGGGGAACTCATGTATCAACATCATCACTGGCAGGGCGCACTGCTGGAAATGCCGGTCAGTAAAGTTGTCTGCGTCGGCAGCAATTACGCAAAGCACATCCAGGAGATGGGCAGCGCCACCCCGACGGAGCCGGTGTTGTTTATCAAACCGGAAACCGCGCTCTGCGATCTGCGCCAGCCGCTGGCGCTGCCGCAGGGACTGGGATCGGTGCATCATGAAGTTGAACTGGCAGTGCTGATTGGCGCCACGCTGCGTCAGGCGAGCGAAGCGCATGTCGAACAGGCGATCGCCGGGTACGGCGTGGCGCTCGATCTGACATTGCGTGATATTCAGGGGCAGATGAAGAAAGCGGGGCAGCCGTGGGAAAAAGCGAAAGGCTTTGATAATTCCTGCCCGATTTCCGGTTTTATCCCGGCGGCAGAATTCCAGGGCGATCCGCAAAACACCCCGCTTAGCCTGAAAGTAAACGGTGAAGTACGCCAGCAGGGGACGACGGCTGACATGATCCACAAAATCGTGCCGCTCATCGCCTACATGAGCCGGTATTTCACCTTACGCGCCGGGGATATTATCCTCACCGGCACGCCGGAAGGCGTCGGCCCGCTGCACAGCGGCGATACGCTGGAAGTGAGCCTCAACGGGTTAACCATTAATACCCGCGTACTTTAAATGCGAAATGCCGTCCGCAAGGGCGGCAAAGCTTGCATCAACGAGCCTGACTGGTTATAAGGTGCAGCTTGATTTTCTACTGGCGGATCCGCTTATGACTGACACTCCTTTCTGGCAAAGCAAAACACTTGAGCAGATGACCGACGCCGAGTGGGAATCGCTGTGTGATGGCTGCGGGCAATGCTGCCTGCATAAACTGATGGACGAAGACACGGATGAAATCTATTTCACCAATGTCGCCTGTCGTCAGCTGAATATCAAAACCTGTCAGTGCCGCAACTATGAGCGCCGTTTCGAATTTGAACCGGACTGCATCAAGCTGACCCGTGATAATCTGCCGACCTTCGAATGGCTGCCGCCAAGCTGCGCCTATCGACTCCTCGCCGAAGGGAAGAACCTGCCGGTCTGGCACCCGCTGCGCACCGGCTCCAAAGCCGCGATGCACGCCGAACGCATCTCCGTGCGTCACATTGCGGTTAAAGAGTCAGAAGTGAATGACTGGCAGGATCATATTTTGAATAAGCCGGAGTGGGCGGATTGATGCGGTGATTTGAAAGGGTTTTACCTTACAGCGAAGATTCCAGGGGCATGGGTGGGGCATCAGCGTTAAAATTCGCGTTCAGAATGCTCATCTGGTCGGCCCTCTTTTTTACCTAACCTTGTAAACCATCTGTGCGGTGATACAGCGTTGAGTGATCTTTTGTATTAAACCGCCACTTTGAAATATAAGCTTTCCAGTACCAGATACCTGCTCATTGCATCACCAACATAAATGTACATTTATTTGTGCTCATTTTGCCTAACTCGCGCGCAGGAGTTTTTATCCTGTGCTACTAACCCATTCGCATATTCGGCTGAATACACAGAACATGCGCTTCAGGCCTGTGGCGTCTGATTTCACTCATAAGCTGCGTGACGATACTTAACTTTGGTAGGGTGGGGACTCTCGGTTGTTTCATCACTTTGTGATAAAAGATATCGTGACATAACTCATAGGGAAGCAATAATGAAAAAGACTGTAGTTGCTTTATGTACAGTTGCTCTCAGCTTTACAGCTTATGCAGCCGAAACTAAAACCCCTTTGTCTGATGACGCGTTGTCGTATCAAGCTGAACTAATTTGCAGCGCTAAATTCAGAGCAGATGCTGCTAAGTCAGATTTTGAAATTAAAAAAGGGATATTAAATGCGACTGATCCCACTCCTTTCAATGAAGATGTACTGGAAGCCTATAGAGAAGTAGTTAAGGATCATCCAGGAATTGAGAAAATCGATGCTGATCCAAAGTATGTCGAATCCTGCAAACCAAACGTAATTGAGAAATACCGGGAAAAATATCCGCTTAAATGATTATCAGGTTAAATCTCTGAGTCGTCATGGGCACCAACCAACACTCATAGTCGTCCTGAAATCACAAAGCCGCTGGATACCACTATAACAAACGCTTAATCCATTCGAGCCTGTTGTTTACTCTCTCAAGCAGGGGATAAGCCCACAAAAAAATCCGGAAACACCATGTATTTCCGGATTTCAGTAACGCCGGGCTGAATGATTACCGCCCGAACAGATCGCGTTTTTTCGGTTTAAACCCCTGGGCAATCACCACCAGCACTGCAACCGCGAAGTAGGCGATAAAAATGCCCAGCAACCACTGCGGCATTTCCAGCGACAGGAACGACCACTGACGTTCCGCACAGTCACCGGACGCCACAAACACCTGCGGCAGCCACTTATCCAGCGGCAGCCAGCTCGGGAAGCGGGCGGCAAAATCACAGGTCGCAAACGGATTCGGGTGCAACATAATGTCAGTATGTTCCCAGGCCAGCTGGATCCCCCGAAAGGCGCTGTACAACCAGATCGCCATCGCCACAAAGCGCAGCGGCGTTTTAGGGGCGATGGCTCCCACAAGCCCCGCGCCCATCACGCCAAACAGCGCGCTTCGTTCATAAATACAAAGTACGCAGGGTTTAAGCAGCATCACATGCTGGAACCACAGCGCCACCATTTCAAGCGCCAGCGCGGTGAGGGCCATTAACAGCCAGGCACCGCGTCCGTGTGAGCACTTGTTCAAAAATCGCAACATAATCATTTCCCTAAGACAAGCGTGGACAACGCAGTGTAAACGAATTCACTTCCCGCGCCACTAGCCACAATAAAAATAATAAGTAATGGATTATTTTACCTGAATCGTCGCCAGGATAAGCCTGTCCCTTAAGTCAGTTTGCTGGTTTTATTCACCAGAAAAATGCGTCTGACAAAATCTTAAAAATGAAGTCCCGATCCCTTTTTCTTCATGCCTGGCGCTATCTGCGCCTGTATCGCTCTGGTATGATGAGTCTCTTTGTTAAGCTGTGTAATGGAAATCTCACTATGGTCATTAAGGCGCAAAGCCCGGCGGGTTTCGCTGAAGAATACATCATCGAAAGTATCTGGAATAACCGCTTCGCCCCTGGAACCATCCTGCCAGCCGAGCGTGAGCTTTCTGAACTGATTGGTGTCACTCGCACAACCCTGCGTGAAGTGTTACAGCGTCTGGCCCGCGATGGCTGGCTGACCATTCAGCACGGCAAACCCACCAGAGTAAATAATTTCTGGGAAACGTCCGGGCTGAATATTCTTGAAACGCTGGCACGCCTCGATCACGAAAGCGTTCCTCAGCTGATCGATAACCTGCTTTCCGTGCGCACCAACATCGCCACCATTTTTATCCGTACCGCCTTCCGCCAGCACCCGGAAGATGCGCTGAAGGTGCTGGCCACCGCCAGTGCTATTGAAGATCACGCTGATGCCTTTGCCGAGCTGGATTACAACATTTTCCGCGGCCTGGCGTTTGCATCAGGTAACCCGATTTATGGCCTGATCATCAACGGCATGAAAGGTTTATATACGCGTATTGGCCGTCATTACTTTGCGAATCCGGAAGCGCGCAGCCTGGCGCTCGGCTTTTATCACCAGCTGGCGCAGGTGTGTGAGCGGGGGGAGCTTGATCAGGTATACGACACCGTGCGTCGTTACGGTCGTGAGAGCGGCGAAATCTGGCACCGCATGCAAAAGACGCTGCCCGGCGGCATTTCAATGCACGGACGCTAAGAAAAAGCCCTCTCACCGGAGAGGGCTTTTTGTTTTAAAGATTGTTTGGCCGTGGCGGGCAACGATCCAACAGCTCTACGCTGCCATCCTCATTTTGCTGCTCCAGCGCGACGTCAAAACCCCACAGACGATGCACATGCTTTAACACTTCCCGACGGCCCTTATCCAGCGGCGCGCGATTATGCGGAATATAACGCAGAGTCAGCGAACGATCCCCGCGCAGATCCACGTTCCAGACCTGAATATTTGGCTCCAGATTGCTCAGGTTGTACTGAGCCGAAAGCCTGGCGCGTAGCTCCCGGTAACCGTCTTCGTTATGAATAGCCGAAATTTCCAGATAATTATTACGATCGTCATCCAGCACGCTGAACAGACGGAAATCGCGCATCACCTTTGGCGACAGGAACTGGCTGATAAAACTCTCGTCCTTAAAATCGCGCATGGCGAAATGCAGCGTTTCCAGCCAGTCCGATCCGGCAATATCCGGGAACCAGTAGCGATCTTCTTCAGTGGGCGACTGACAAATGCGTTTAATATCCTGGAACATGGCGAAGCCCAGCGCATAAGGGTTAATACCGCTGTACCAGGGGCTGTTATAGGGCGGCTGGAATACAACATTGGTGTGGCTGTGCAAAAACTCCAGCATGAAACGTTCGGTGACTTTACCCTCGTCATACAGGTGATTGAGGATGGTGTAATGCCAGAACGTGGCCCAACCTTCGTTCATTACCTGGGTTTGTTTTTGCGGATAAAAATACTGGCTAACCTTACGCACAATACGCAGGATTTCGCGCTGCCAGGACTCCAGCAGCGGGGCATTTTTTTCCATAAAATAGAGCAGATTTTCCTGCGGTTCGGACGGATAGCGGCGCGCTTGCGCCACGGTTTCCACCTCTTCGCGTTTCGGCAGTGTGCGCCACAGGGTATTCACCTGGCTTTGCAGATACTCCTCACGGCTTTTCTGACGGGCTTTCTCTTCCTGCAAAGAAATTTTCTGCGGACGTTTATAGCGGTCAACGCCGTAATTCATCAGGGCATGGCAGGAGTCGAGCAGTTTTTCCACCTCGTCCACGCCATAGCGCTCCTCGCAGTCGGTTATGTATTTCCTGGCGAAGATCAGATAGTCGACAATGGAGCTGGCATCGGTCCAGCTGCGGAAAAGATAGTTATTTTTAAAGAAAGAGTTATGTCCGTAACAGGCATGCGCCATCACCAGCGCCTGCATGGTGATGGTGTTCTCTTCCATCAGATAAGCAATACAGGGGCTTGAGTTGATAACGATTTCATACGCCAGCCCCTGCTGGCCATGTTTGTAGAGCCGTTCTGTCTCGATAAACTTCTTACCGAAAGACCAGTGAGGATAATTGATCGGCATCCCGACGCTGGAATAGGCATCCATCATCTGCTCAGAGGTGATCACCTCAATCTGGTGCGGATAGGTATCCAGACGGTAGAGCTTTGCCACGCGGTCAATTTCAGCAAGATAGGTATCGAGCAGCTCAAACGTCCAGTCAGGTCCATCGCTGAGACGTGTCGTATCCTTATTCATGGAATCAATCGTAGCCATTAGCGCGCCCTCATTGTTGGCGGATCTCTCTGTATGGAGAGCCTCATTTCAAGCATAGATCAAGGTGTCACAAAGGGTCTGCCCGGTAAATTTTTTTCTTCGCCATTTCACCTTGTGGTGACGGGGTAAAAGCGCCTGTTTGCAGCATTAAATGCTGACTAAAATCGCCGGTCAGCAGGAGATCCTAAATCCGCCATCACAGGCAGCGTAGGCGAAGATGTGAGGTAAGTCACCATAAAAAAGCCATATGTTGAATAACATTTTCATCTGGGTTATCAATTTGTAATCAGAACATTGTTCTTTCTCAAAGGGAGTGGTTATGCGCATTGTTGTACTGGGAAGTGGCGTAGTAGGCGTCACCAGCGCCTGGTATCTGAATCAGGCCGGACATGAGGTCACGGTGATCGAACGGGAGCCGGGCCCGGCGCTGCAAACCAGCGCCGCCAATGCCGGACAGATCTCCCCCGGTTACGCCGCCCCCTGGGCCGCGCCCGGCGTGCCGCTGAAGGCCATTAAATGGATGTTTGAGCGGCATGCGCCGCTGGCCATCAGCCTTGATGGTTCCCCGTCACAGCTGAAATGGATGTGGCAAATGCTGCGCAACTGCGACACCCGTCACTACATGGAAAACAAAGGCCGCATGGTGCGTCTGGCGGAGTACAGCCGCGACTGCCTGAAAGCCCTGCGCGACAGCACCGGCATCCAGTACGAAGGGCGGCAGGGCGGCACGCTGCAACTGTTCCGCACCGCGCAGCAATATGAAAATGCCACCCGCGATATCGCGGTGCTGGAAGACGCAGGCGTTCCGTATCAGCTGCTGGAATCTTCCCGCCTTGCCGAAGTCGAACCGGCGCTGGCGGAAGTGGCACACAAACTGACCGGCGGCCTGCGCCTGCCGAACGATGAAACCGGCGACTGCCAGCTATTTACCCAACGTCTGGCGGCGATGGCGGAACAGGCGGGCGTGGTGTTCCGCTATAACACGCCGGTGGAGCAACTGCTGTATGAAGGCGAAAAAATCTATGGCGTGAAGTGCGGCGATGAGGTAATCAAAGCCGACGCTTATGTGATGGCTTTTGGCTCTTACTCCACGGCGATGCTGAAAAATATTGTCGATATTCCGGTTTATCCTCTCAAAGGCTATTCACTCACCATTCCGGTGGCCGAAGATGACGGCGCGCCGGTTTCGACCATACTGGATGAAAGCTACAAAATCGCCATCACCCGTTTTGACCAGCGCATTCGCGTCGGCGGGATGGCGGAAATTGTCGGCTTTAACACCGAACTGTTACAGCCGCGGCGCGAAACCCTGGAGATGGTGGTGCGCGATCTCTTCCCGCGCGGCGGCCATGTGGAGCAGGCAACCTTCTGGACCGGGCTGCGGCCGATGACGCCGGACGGTACGCCGCTGGTGGGGCGCACGCCGTTTAAAAACCTGTGGCTTAACACGGGTCACGGCACCCTGGGCTGGACCATGGCCTGCGGTTCCGGGCAGTTGTTAAGCGATTTACTCTCCGGCCGTACCCCGGCCATTCCGTTCGAGGATCTGAGCGTGGCGCGCTACCAGCCCGGTTTTACCCCGGCCCGCGCGCAACACCTGCACGGTGTGCAAAACTAAAAAGGAGCAGTCATGTCTCGTCCTGTACTGGCCACCATCGACACTCAGGCGCTGCGGCACAACCTGCAGGTCGTCCGGCTGGCCGCGCCGGTGTCCCGCGTCTGGTCGGTGGTGAAAGCCAACGCCTATGGTCACGGGATTGAGCGGGTCTGGAATGCGCTCAGCAGCACCGATGGCTTTGCGATGCTTAATCTGGAGGAGGCCATTGCGCTGCGCGAACGCGGCTGGAAAGGGCCGATCCTGATGCTGGAGGGGTTCTTTCACGCCGATGAACTGGCGCTGTTCGATCAGTATCGCCTGACCACCAGCGTGCACAGCAACTGGCAACTGAAAGCGCTGCAAAATGCACGTTTGCAAGCGCCGCTGGATATTTATCTCAAGGTGAACAGCGGTATGAACCGCCTCGGCTTTCAGCCGGAGCGGATCCATACGGTCTGGCAGCAGCTACGGGCGATGAGCAACGTCGGCGATATGACGCTGATGTCGCATTTCGCCGTCGCGGAACGGCCGGATGGCATTGATGAGGCGATGGTAAAAATCGAACAGGCGGCAGAAGGGCTGGACTGCCCGCGTTCGCTGTCCAACTCGGCGGCCACGCTCTGGCATCCGGCGGCGCATTTCGACTGGGTCAGACCGGGTATCATACTTTACGGCGCGTCGCCGTCCGGTCAGTGGCAGGATGTGGCGACCAGCGGCCTGAAACCGGTAATGACCCTGAGCAGCCAGATCATCGGCATTCAGACGTTAAAGGCGGGCGATCGTGTGGGTTACGGCCAGCGTTATCAGGCACGGGGCGAGCAGCGTATCGGCATCGTGGCCTGTGGTTATGCCGACGGTTATCCGCGCGTCGCGCCGGACGGCACGCCGGTGCTGGTGGACGGCGTGCGCACCCGTACGGTAGGCACGGTGTCCATGGACATGCTGGCGGTGGATCTCACTCCCTGTCCGCAGGCGGGAATAGGTACGCCGGTGGAGCTGTGGGGGCAGGAGATCAAAATTGATGATGTGGCTGCTGCCGCAGGCACGGTGGGCTATGAACTGATGTGCGCCTTAGCCCCGCGCGTGCCTGTCGTGACGGTGTAACTTTTAACGGGGCGGTTATTCCGCCTCGTCTTCCATCGGGCGCACCCCGACCTTACGCACGGCATTATCTTCCTTCTCGGCTACCGTCCAGATCATACCGGCAAATTCCACCTGGTCGCCGACGACCGGCGCCGCGCCCAGCAGTTTCTGAATGATTTCCCCCAGCGTCTGCTGCTTGTCACGGTAATCCGCGCCCACATCAATGCCGTAGATCAGCGCCACATCTGCAAATTTCGCGCTGGCTTCAAGGATGAAGTCGCCGAAGAAGCGCTGATCCAGCGCCACCGGCGGCGAATGGCTGAACAGCTTGCCGAGCGCCGGAAGATCTTTCTCGCGGCCAATCACGCACAGCACATCCCCTTCACGCAGCCGGGTGCTGCCGGTGGGGTGCAGCAGGGCGTTATCACGGAACAGCGCGGCAATGCGCGTTTCCGCGGGCATGTGTAAATCGCGCAGCGCCGCGCCGACACACCATTTGTCATCGCTGAGCTGATAAATAAACTGCTCCCAGGGGTTTTCCGGATGAATATCCAGCCCGACGCGGGATTCCGGCCAGCCAACCGGCGGCACCACCACTTTTGCTTTTTTCGCTGCCCAGCCGAGGGAAGTGCCCTGGAAAAGCAGCGAAATCAGCACCACGAAGAAGGCGATGTTGAAGAACAGCCGCGCATTGTCCAGCCCGGCCATCATCGGGAAGACCGCCAGAATGATCGGCACCGCGCCGCGCAGACCCACCCAGCTGATAAACACCCGCTCACGCAGGTTAAAGCCGCGGAACGGCAGCAGCCCGGCAAAGACCGACAGCGGACGGGCGAAGAAAATCATCCATGCCGAAAGGATCAGCGCCGGAATGGCGATCGGCAGCAGATCCGATGGCGTCACCAGCAGGCCGAGCACCAGGAACATGGCGATTTGCGCCAGCCACGCCAGTCCGTCAAAGTTTTGCTGGATGCTGTAGCGGTTGCGCAGCGGGCGGTTGCCCAGTAAAAAGCCGCACAGATAGACCGCCAGGATCCCGCTGCCTTCCAGCGCCGTGGTGATAGCAAACACCATAATGCCGCCGCTTAACGCCAGCAGCGGGTAGAGCCCGGCGGGCAGCGCGATACGGTTGATCATCTGCTGGAGCAGATAACCCCCGGCCAGCCCGAGCACGATACCCAGACCAAACTGCTGAATAATGTGCACTGCAAACATCCAGCTCAGCCCGCTTTCATGCTGCTGGATCATCTCAATTAAGGTAATGGTCAGAAAGACCGCCATCGGATCGTTGCTGCCTGATTCGATCTCCAGCGTCGAGCCCACACGCTCGTTAAGCCCTTTGCCGCCAAGCAGGGAGAACACCGCTGCGGCGTCCGTTGAGCCGACAATCGCGCCCACCAGCAGGCCTTCCATTATGTCGAGATGAAACAGCCAGGCCGCCATCATCCCGGTCAGGCCGGAGGTGATCAGCACGCCCACCGTCGCCAGCGACAGCGCCGGACCCAGCGCCACACGAAACGAACTGGCCTGGGTGCGCATCCCGCCATCCAGCAGGATCACCGCCAGCGCCAGGTTACTCACCATATAGGCAAAGGGATAGTTA
This sequence comes from Enterobacter sp. K510, assembly GCF_055804875.1. Classification (NCBI taxonomy): domain Bacteria; kingdom Pseudomonadati; phylum Pseudomonadota; class Gammaproteobacteria; order Enterobacterales; family Enterobacteriaceae; genus Enterobacter; species Enterobacter sp. K510. The sequence goes on from NZ_JBNRLQ010000002.1 coordinate 529,970, forward strand.
TCGAAAGGGATACCGCCAACACCATCCACCCCGGCAAGCATGCCGATGGCAAGAAAAATGACCAGGATAGGAATACCGAGACGAGAGGAGAAAGAACTTAATAAGATGCTACAGGTTACAAGAACAGAACCCAGGATAAAAAGACCGATTATCGCCTCTGCTTCCAATGTCGAATTACTCCTTAAAACACCGTTACTGCCAGACAACATGCACGATCGGTGACCGTGCATCTCAATACGCTTCTTTATATTAACGGCAGGAGGTCAGATTTGATAAGTGCGATGAATGGTTTTTTTACGCATGCAGCACAGAATGCCCTGTCAGGGTTAACCCGGTATGGCTGCCATCGTGTTCCAGCGTCGCCTGCGCGCCAAGGGGCAGGGTGACGGTTTGCGGCTCATGGCCGAAGGCCAGCCCGGCGATTAACGGGACAGGAATTTGCGTGCGCATATAGTCGATCATCGCCTCAAGCGTGTAACCCGCGTCGTAATCGTTGGGGGCGCTGCCGCTGAAGCTGCCGAGGATCACCGCCCGCTGGCGGGATAAAATACCGGCATGGTGCAGCTGCAACAGCATGCGCTCCACGCGGAAAGGATGCTCGTTAATGTCTTCCAGCACCAGAATGCCATTGTCGATAACAGGCAGCCAGGGCGTGCCGATAAGCGACACCAGCATCGCCAGATTTCCGCCCCACAGCGTGCCCTGTGCCTGGCAGGGCTGGCCGTCGCCGTGCCATTCCACTGTGAAGGTTTCGTTGCGCAGTGCCAGCCAGAAGTGGCGTTCGGTGAAAGCGTCCACAGTTTCCGCGCCGACGTTGCCCGCCAGCATCGGCCCGCTGAAGCTCATCACGCCGTGCTTAAGCAGTCCCATCTGAAAAGCGGTGAAATCGCTGTGCCCGCAAATCAGCAGCGGATCCTGCCGCTGGCGCTGCGCAAGCCCGTGCCAGTCCACCGACGCCAGCAGACGACTGGCCCCGTAGCCGCCGCGTACCGGCATCACGATAGTGTTTTTACCGGCCAGCCGGGCAAGTCCGTTGAGATCCGCCAGACGCTCGGCATCGCTCCCGGCGAAGCGCTGCCAGCGACGGGCGATCACCTCGCGATTACGTACCTCATGACCGGCGGCCTCCAGACGCGCGACCCCGCGGGCGGCTGCCTGCTGATTGATGCAGTAGCCCGAAGGCGCAATCAAATGAAACACTGACATGGCAATTCCTTGCTGACATATAAGGTGAAACGTTTATCATGCCGCTTACGCCCGTCACACTTCAAGCGGCATCTGCTGGCCGGCGGGCGACTGAACATTACATACCGGTATAAGGATCGTTGGCGTGAAATTAAGATGGTTTGCTTTTTTGATTGTGTTACTGGCGGGATGCAGTTCAAAACAGGACTATAAAAATCCACCATGGAACCCGGAAGTGCCGGTAAAACGCGCCATGCAGTGGATGCCGATCACCGAGAAAGCGGGAGCAGCATGGGGCGTCAGCCCACGGCTTATCACCGCGATCATCGCCGTGGAATCCGGCGGTAATCCGACGTTGGTCAGCAAATCCAACGCGGTTGGCCTGATGCAGCTGAAAGCCTCCACCGCCGGACGTGAAGTGTACCGGCATATGGGCTGGAAGGGGCAGCCTTCCACCAGCGAGCTGAAAAACCCGGAGCGTAATATCTCAATGGGGACCGCTTACCTGAGCATACTGGAACACGGCGTGCTGGCAGGGATCGAAGATCCGGAAGTGATGCAATACGCGCTGGTGGTGTCTTATGTGAACGGGGCGGGGGCGCTGTTGCGCACCTTCTCATCGGATCGTAAAAAGGCCATCAAAGAGATCAACTCGCTCAGCCCGGATGAGTTTGTCGACCATGTGGCCGACAATCACCCTGCACCCCAGGCACCCCGCTATATCTGGAAAGTCCAGCAGGCGATGGATGCCATGTAACGCCTAGCGAACGTTGTTCGCCCGTTGATGCGCTTCGCGCTCCAGCGAGAAAATAATGCGCTGGAGCTCGCGCTCAACTGCCGGATTCACGTTCAGAAAGCGGAAGCTCAGGCGCGGCGTGGTGACGGTTTCGTTTTTGCCGTCCACCACGGTGCGCTCGCTGATCGACAGTAACTGGGCATCGAAATAGAACTGACCCCATCCCGCCATATCCAGTTCAATCTGCGTAAAGCGCAGACCTTCCTTCAGCGCTTCCGGCGCGTTACCTTCCAGCAATGCGCCCATGCCGCCAAGGGACAAATCAAACAAACGGAAACGCAGCATGGATTTATCCGGCATTCTGGCTTTGCAGTAATAGGCCGGATAGAGCGGGGCGGAAATGCGGAAATATTCCCGGCGCTGGATAAACCAGAGTTCAGCAGGCAGTGGCGTGGTAAAGGCTGGCAATGCCTGGTACTGTCCGCTCTGTAAACGGGGCAGCGTAAATTCAACTTTCGCGCCACGGGTTTCCGCCGTGATGGCGATATTTTCGGCACGCTGAACGGCTTTGTTATCGTATTCCTGGCTGCCGTAGTCCATCACCAGCCCTTCCGGCGTGACGTCGAGGATCTTACTGATGAACTGACCGCTGGCCCATGAGATGCGCAGTGGCACCTGGCCTTTTTGCAGATCGCGCAATACCCCCAGTACGGCCAGTGGGGTCTGCTTCAGAAACTGCTCACTATAATTACTCACGCCGGATGGCTCCTTAATAGCGTATCGCCTGTCGGGAATATATCGGCATGGCGGCGGGAAACTTAATACAAACGAGCAAATATTTTTTGCGATTAAACTGAATTAAGTCTGTGACAACTAACCCTTTTGCTGTGGTTGCCTATACTTAGCGTCGTGGGCAGGAAATCAATCTTGCAATATCAAGTCACAACAAAAAGAGGAAATGCAAAATGGGCATTATTGCGTGGATCATTTTTGGTCTTATTGCCGGTGTTATCGCTAAATTAATCATGCCAGGACGTGATGGCGGTGGTTTCATTCTGACCTGTATTCTTGGGGTGGTGGGTGCCGTGGTCGGCGGCTGGCTGGCGACGATGTTCGGCTTTGGCGGCGACGTGACAGGTTTTGATCTGCACAGCTTCCTGGTCGCGGTGGTAGGTGCGATTGTGGTACTGGCGCTGTTCCGTTTGCTGCGTCGGGGCTAACGAATTCTGAGATGCGATAAATCGCGTTCTTAAGCGCGAAAGGGGCGGCCAGAAGCCGCCCCTTTGTTATTTCCAGTACTACAGATTAGAAATCATATCCCACGGTCGCCACCACGCTGCGCTCCGCCGCGTAATAGCAGTTATTCGTTCCGTAGCATCCCGCCACGTATTCACGATCCCCGAGGTTATTGGCATTCACCTGCACGAACGCCCCTTTCAGCGGCGCTGACCACTCGCCCAGATCCGCACGCACCGAAGCATCAAACACCGTAGCCGACGGCAGGCGCGATGAGTTGGCATCATCCGCCCACTGCTTGCCGATGTAACGCACGCCCGCGCCGACGCTCAGGCCATAATCAAACTTATAGTTTGCCCAGAAGGAGGCCATCTGGTCCGGCGTCAGCTGCGGCGTATTACCGTTGTTACCATCGAGCGAATCCTGATACTTCAGGCGATTCCAGGTATAGCCCGCAATAGTGCTCAGGCGTGGCGTTAACTGGTTACGGGCTTCGATTTCCACGCCCTGGGAATGCACTTTCCCGGCAGGCAGATAGGTCGCCGTGGCGATATTAATATCGCGGGTGGCGACGTCTTTCTGCGTCAGGTCGTAAAGGGCAATGCTGTACATATCCAAGGTGCCCGGCGGCTGGAATTTCAGACCCGCTTCATACTGCTCGGCGGTGGTCGGTTTCAGCAGCGTACCGTCCGCGCCTGGCAGCGAGGCCGGGGTGATCGCCTGGCTGTAGCTCATGTAGGGGGACAGGCCGTTTTCAAAGGCATACAGCAGTGACGCTCTGCCGCTGATATGGTCATCCTGGCGACGATTCGAGGTGGCATTGCTGTCGCTCACCTGCTCAGAGACGATGCGGTCATAGCGGCCCGAGAGATCCATATGCCAGCGATCCCACACCATCTCATCCTGCAAATAGATGCCGGTCTGGTAATAGCGGCGGTTGTTGTCATCGCTGTAGGTCACAACGTGGCCATGCTGCGCGGTATAACCGGTGTACGGGTTGAGCGGCGAAGCGCTGCCCGCGCCTGTCCACAGATCGTTGCGATAGCGATGGTATTCGCCGCCGAGGATCAGCGTATGCGCCACCTCGCCGGTATTGAAATCCGCCTGTACGCGGTTATCGGTGGACCACGCATCCAGTGAGCCTCGGTTGCCGCTATAGCCGCGGGACAGCGTATCGCCGCCGTCGATCCAGCCGGTCTGATACACCTGATCCAGTGACACGTTGGCATGGGTATAGCTGCCGCTGGAGTGTACTGACCAGATGTCGTTGAACTGGTGATCGAACTCCAGGCTGTAGATCTGCTCACGACGACGGTAGCCGTCTTCGCTTTCGCCTTCATTCGTACCGGTGTCGAGCTTGCGGCCATTGTGGGCAAAGCGCGTGCCGTCGAGAGGCAGGGAGCCGTGATAGCCGCCGGTCGGATCTTTTTGCAGATAAGCGCGCAACAGCAGGCTGGTATCCGAATCCGGCTGCCACAACAGCGACGGGGAGATGGCGTAGCGCTCTTCGCGGGTGTTGTCATACTGGGTATCGCTGCTGCGCGTCATCCCGATAATGCGGAACGCCAGTTGCTCGTTGATCGCGTCGGTGTAATCGAAGGCGCCGCCTTTGGTGTTATGGGTACCGCCGCTGAGACGGAAATGGCCTTCCTGTTTGAACTGCGGGCGTTTGGAGGTGAGATTCACCAGCCCGCCCGGCACGCTCTGACCGTACAGCGCCGATGACGGGCCTTTCACCACGTCAACACGTTCGATAAACCACGGATCCACCTGCAATACACTGTGGCTACCGCCGTCGCTCATCAGACGCATCCCGTCGAGGAACAGGTTATCCACGTCGCCGCCGTGGAAGCCGCGCAGGGAAACGGTATCGAAGCGGGTAGCGCCGCCGCCGAAGCTGGAATAAACCCCCGGCGTATAGGCCAGCGCCTGGGACACCGTCGCCACGCCCTGATCTTCCATCTGCTGGCGGGTAACGACGGACACCGACTGACCGGTAGTGATCAGCGGTTCATCGGTCTTGGTCGCGCCGCGGGTGCTTTGCACGGTATAGCCTTCGGTCGGCGCAATGGCTGACTGAGGCGCGGTGGCGGTAACCACCACGGTGTCTTCCGCGAGCACCGCATGAGGAAGCGCCAGCGCAAGAGCGCACAGCAGGGACGAACGTTTCAGGGATAATGTCGTGGTCATTCCGGGATCCTGAGTACCGTTGTGCGCGGAACAAGCCTCCGCCACAAACGGGAAATTTGTATTAACAAATGTAAAAGGAATGCGAATTATTATCGTTAACGTTAAAGAATACAACGGAAAATGAGTGTGGGATTAACCGAGGGGAGAGTGAGGAGATTGCTGTAGGCCCGGCAAGCCTGCGCCGCCGGGCAATGTGTTGATTTCGCACACTAAAACCTGCTACCAAATCTGGTAGCAGGCGAACCGCTTATTGTGCGACTTTTTCAGCCGTCGGGGCAGGGGCAGATGACTGCGCGGCAGCCGGTTGCGCGGTGGATTGCACAGCGGGCTGCGTCTCCGGTACGTTATCGCACGGCTGCGTTTTCGGACAGACCAGATCCAGCATCATCAGCGTCACGCCGTTGGTCCAGCCAAAGCCGTCCTGTAGCGGGTATTCACCGCCGCCGCCACCGGTGCCGGTGCTGCTGACGTCATACTTCTCCACCAGTTTTTGCTTGCTGTCGTAAGTATGCTGGACGTTTTTCAGGAAGCGCCAGGTGACATCCATCGCCGCCTTCTCGTGGTCGTAGTTTTTCAGACCGGCGGTGGCGACCCACTGCAACGGCGCCCAGCCGTTCGGCGCATCCCACTGCTGACCGCTGTTTACCGTGGTGGTGGTCAGGCCGCCTGGCTTGATCAGCCGGGCCTCGGTCGCTGCGGCCACTTTATCCGCGCGATCTTTCGCCGCCGCGTTAACATACAGCGGGAACAGGGCGGCGGCGGTCAGTTGATTACGCACTTTTTTGGTTTTCAGATCGTAATCAGCGTACCAGCCGTCCTTGTCATTCCACAGATTGGCTTCCATCGCTTTCTGGCGCGCATTCGCCAGCGCTTCAAACTTCTGCGCTTTGCCCGTATCGCCGGCCGCCTGGCTGGCGCGGGCGATCATTTTTTCCATTTTGTACATCAGCGCGTTCAGATCCACCGGCACAATGCTGGTGGTGCGGATAGTGCCGAGCTGTTCGGGATCGTCCATCCAGCGGGAGCTGAAGTCCCAGCCGGATGCCGCTGCCGCGCGCAGATCGCGATAGATTTCCGTCGCCGGGCGGTTAGGGTTGTTTTTCGCCGTGGTCACGTCAGCCAGCCAGGATTCCGGGCGCGGGGTGTCGCGATCGTCCCAGTAGCGGTTGAGCAGCGAGCCATCCGGAAGTTTAACCACGCGCTTACTGGCTTCACCCGGTTGCAGGGCATCTGCGCCTTCCATCCAGTACTGATACTCTTTTTCCATCTGCGGCAGATACTGCTTCAGCGCGTCATCCCCTTCGTGAGTGGCTAACAACTCAACCATAAAGGGGAAGAAGGGCGGCTGCGAACGGCTCAGGTAGTAGCTGCGGTTGCCGTTGGGGATATGCCCCCAGGCGTCCAGTTCATGGGCAAAGTTGTCGACCATATCCTGCACTTTATCCCAGTGGTCGCTCTCCGCCAGCCCCAGCATGGTGAAATAGCTGTCCCAGTAATAGACCTCCCGGAAGCGTCCGCCCGGCACGACATAAGGTTTCGGCAGCGGCAGCAGGGAGTCCCATTTTCCGGCGGTATCGGTGGTGCGCGTCAGCTCGGTCCACAGACCGTCGATATGCTCGCGCAGGCTTTGTCCGGCAGGCGGCACATATTTTTTGCCTTCGCCTGGCACAATAAAGTTCACGTCAACAAAGTGGCGCAGATCGAAGCCAGACTGGTTGCGCTGCATGCGGTAATCCGCCAGCACCATCAGCGGATCGCCTTTCGGCACCGCATCGGCGAAGGTTTTTTGATCAGGGAAGAGTTTGGCGGTCTGCACATCGGTAAACAGCGGGCCAAGCAGGACATCCGGGGACTGCGGCTGGCCTTTGTTCTGGACTTCATCGGCCAGCAGCGGGGCGGAAAGGGACAGCAGTGCGCCACCAATCGCGATTTGCATGGCGAAAAACAGCGTGTGGGGACGGCGCATAAAAGGTTTGGTCATTAATTATTCTCCTTGAGGGGCGAACAGCGAAACCGCTGCAATCAACCTTGAGAAAACAGTAGACGAATATCGGGCAGGGTGCGTGGTGGATTTAACTTTTTGCGCATTGGAAGGCAAATTTTGTGGGGGATAGGCGGATCTGTGGAATGTTTGGTTTGGAGGGATGTTTGGTTCTGTGGAATGTTTGGTTTGGTGGAATGTTCCGTTCACTTTGCGTTTTGAGTCAGGCGTGACGCCGCTGACGGTGAACGTGCTAAGGGGGCCACCGCGGCCCCCTTAGCAATCCCCGCGGCCCCGCAAAGAAACCGGTGCTGCGCACTGCGCTCACCTCCCGGCCGTCTGCCCGCGGTCGGCTCGATTCGGCATCCTGCCTCATTTCGCCTCTGGCCGCCATCCATGGCGTCCAGCCCTTGTCATCCGGCCTACGGCTCGCCGGTTTCAGCGGGGACTCAACCCCTCGCGTCATTATTTTTATTCTTTATAAGACGACTGAGTGGCGTTAATTTTTTTTAACTTACAGGAATCTGTGAGTGGTGTTTTTTAGAAATCGTGAAGTGTGGGGAGCCCGGGGGTGCAGGGGGCGGCGGCGACTGGCCGCCCCTTGCGCGCTCTGTGCGCCTGGAGTCTGAGCCGTACTCAGAAGCCAGTAAGAGCGCAATTTACCACGAAACGAATCACCCCTGCGGATTAATCAGCCAGGTACCCGGCGTGGCAATCGCCAGCGACTGCGTATGCGTCTGGCTGCCGCTTTGCAGCGTAATATCATACTTCCCGGCCGGCAGCTGAATAAACGCGAACCCGCTCGACGCGGCCACCGCCTTCTGCGGCTTGCCGTTTACCAGCAGATGATCCGCATCGCTCATGCGGATATACACCCGCGCGATAAGCCCGCCCGCAGGCGTTGGCGTCACCGGCGTGGCCGTTGGGGTGGCCGTCGCGGTTGGTGGCGCATCAGGAACCTCCGCAGGCTCGCCGCGGAACAATAAGGCCCCGACGATCACCCCGACCAGCACGCCTGCGGCGATTTGCAATGGCGATTTAACGCGCGCCCACAGCGGTTTTGCCGCCGCGGCTTCTTCTACCGGCACCAGCATCGTGCCGGTTTTTTTCAGCCCGCCAATTTCCGTGCTGCGATGAGTATTGATCTCCGCCAGCGCCGCAAAGGCTTCAATAGACTGCGGACGGGCTTCGGGTTTCAGCGCCAGCGCCTGATCCACGGCCCGTAACAGCGCCGGTGACCAGCCTGCCGGTGGATTTTCCGTCAGACGAATACAGTTATCCTGAATGCTGCGCGTCACGCTGGCAGGGGGCGCAACGCCTGTGATCAGCGTATAGAGCACCGCGCCGAGTGCGTAAATATCAGTCCAGGGTCCGATCTGATTTTCCAGATCGCTGCTGTACTGCTCCAGCGGCGCATAGCCCGCATGCAGCATGGTGGTATTGAGATCGCGCACCTCGTCGCCCTGCGGACGGGAGACGCCAAAGGTCAGCAGCAGCGGCACGCCGTTGTCCTGGATCTGAATGCTTTTCGGCGATAAATCGCGATGGATCACGCCTTCCGCATGCAGCGCCGCCAGCGCGCCGCACAGCATTGGCAGGATACGACGCACCCACTCTTCGTCCAGCACGTCCGGCTGTTGCTGATGCAGCTCCGCCAGGGTGATGCCGCTGTAATAGCGCGTCACCGTGTAGGCCGTGTCATTTTCCGTCCAGAAGCGCAGCACCTGTACCAGTTCCGGATAGTTAAACTTCGCCAGGCGGCGGGCGTCCTGAATAAAGGCGGTAAGACCTGCGCTGTATGCCGGATGATCCTGCTGGCTGCGTAGCCCGAGGTGCATGTCATCGCTGCGCACCACCATCGCGCGCGGCATATATTCGCGAATGATAACGGCGCGTTCCAGCTGATGATCCCACGCACGATAGACAATCTCGCACGGCGTGGTCTGCAAAACGTCCTGTATCTCAAATTCGTCAAAACGATAGCCCGGCGGCAGAGCGTCGGCTATCGCTGGAGTGTAATCGCTGGTTGTCATTATGCGGCTTCTCTGTTCCAGACGGACGTGATCATTTTTGCGTGCGCCACGAACCGGCGGCCGGGTCGCGAAGTTGCGGATGCAAATTATCGATTAACAGCAACGTCAGCGGTGTGCCCGGCTCCAGCCATTGCGACCAGACCTTGCGTACCGCATTCAGGCGCGTCTGTAATCGCGCTTCGTCCAGCGCCAGTTCACGGGACACTTCGACGGCCACCGTGCCGTTACTTTTCCAGCCGTTAATCTCCGGGCTGTAAGGCAAAATCATCCAGCTCTGCGGGGCCTGCTCGTTGCTGACCACCATGCGTTCATTATTGACGCTGGTGATAAGGAGCGTATCGGCATTCACCGCGCTGCTTAATCCGCTGACCGGGAAACCGTGCACAAAGGTCATCATCATGCGCTTATCGCCATTGACGCCGCTTTGCACCATCTCGCTGCGGCCGTTCAGCCAGCCGCCTTTCTCACACTGATCCTGCGCTTTGGCCGGAATAAACAGCGCCGAGGCATTGGCATCGCCGCGCCAGAAGGTGCGCAGATGGCAGCCATCCTGCAGGGTGAATTCCAGCCAGGGCGTGCGATCGGCCGGGGCGGAGAGGGTGGCCTGCGCCGGTGCGCCTTCCGGCTCCAGCGTTTGCGGCGCGATATCCAGCGCCCAGTCACTCTCTTTACTGGCGGTGCCGGTCGCCAGCACGTGATCCTGCGGATCCACCAGCTGCCAGCTAATCTGCGTCAGGGTGCTGCACTGACTCAACAGCAGTTTGCCAAGGCGTGGCATAAAGTTACTGAGAATGAACGGGTTTTTATCGCCCATCGTGGTAATACGCAGCGGGAGTTCAGCGGCGCACCAGCTTTGCGGGGAGTTATCCTTTATATCGTCTATCCAGACATCCAGCTTCTGCGAAGGGGATTGCACGATGCGATAATTCCCAGCTGACGCGGTAGTGGTTGCCAGAAGCAATGCCAGACCGGAGAGCCAGAGTTTCATAAAAATCCTTGTTAGCCTGTGAAAAATGAAGTTGCGACTTCATCACCCTGGATACGTATTTTAGTTCAGAATTATCTTATGAGAAGGGGGAGCGACGTTGCATCTGCTCCCCGTTGTGAATTCAGTCGATGATCCAGGTACCGCTGTCGCCTTTCTGACAGGCTTTGCTGCTGTCGTCCACGGCCACGCAGGTGGATTTTTTCGCCGCGCGTTTCGGACGCGGACGGTCGCTTTTCAGCGCCTGCTCGTAACGCTCGCTGACCACCATGGCGCGCTGCGGCACGTAGCCCAGCAACTGAGGGTTATCCGTGGTGCTGATGGCAAGCCAGGATTGTTCAACAAAACCTAACACCATATAGGTTTCGCCGGTTTTCAGCTCGCCCAGCACCTTGCCGCTGAAATCGGGCTTGCTGAGGATGGAGCCGGGGTACATCGCCCGGTATTCATCGTTAACCGGGTTAAATTCTTTAGGCGGGACCACAATATGACGGTGGGTCAGCGTTACACCATTTACCTGACTGGTCACGATGGTATCGTCGGTGATTTTCGGCGGCGGCGCTTTACACCCCACGACGGTGCTGACCACTAAAAGGAGTAACAAGCTTCGCAAATTCATCGTAACTTTCCCTGCAATAAAGTTGAACCCGACGTGAAATATGCCATGCTGCCTGGATAACCGGTGCACCGGCAAATCTGCCAACGCAAAACGGTAAAGCAATTAACATGGATTAGCATCATCTTTATGATTTTACATTGACTGATTAACAATTCAATGGCGTTTGCCAGCCCGCCTCTCACAATGCTGAATAAACCGCCATCATGCATAAGTATGAGATTAAGTTGATTCTTATCCCTTACCTGACAGGGGTTAATCCCAGCTTATCTTATGGTGTTGAGTAAAGGCTATATTGCGTTATTTCGCACGTGACAATCGACTAAAAAAAGAGATTTTTCTTAGGTTAAATCAGCGCATCAAAACGTGCCTTACGCCTGCCGGTGAAAAAGACGCCTGCACCGCTTTGCGGCACTGCCCCATTTTGGGTCGCTATTTTCGCTCACTGCCTCCTTATCGCCCGTGAAAATCACCGCCGCCGGGGAAAGATAAAACTGGCACAGCGCTTGCTTTATTCATTTCAGAAGGCAGCGCATCAGACAATTATCTGTAAAAAAATAGCGGGCTAGGGTTCCGGTTCACTCAGGTGAATGCTGGTCCGAGAGCACGCGACCTCTGTGAGGTTACACGGCGGGACAAAAACCCGGGAGACAGCAGCACCAGATGGTGTCGCGCTGCCCCCTTTTTGTCCAACCAGAGGTCGAACCATGAAGACATTTCCCTTGCTCCGCACCCTCGCGCTGTCACTTGTGATGCTGACCAGCCTGCCAGCCCTTGCTGCCGCCAAAAAAGAGTTCAACGTCTGCTGGACCATCTACGCCGGCTGGATGCCCTGGGGCACCATTGCGGGTGACAAAATCATCGACAAATGGGCCAGCAAATACGGCATTAAAATCAATGTCGTGCAGCTTAACGACTATATCGAATCCATTAATCAGTACACTGCGGGCCAGTTTGATGGTTGCACCATGACCAATATGGATGCGCTGACGATTCCGGCCGCGGGCGGCGTTGATACCACGGCGCTGATCCTTGGCAGCTACTCGGAAGGCAACGACGGCGTGGTGATGAAAGGCGAAGGCAAAACGCTGGCGGATCTGAAAGGCATGAAGATCTACCTGCCGGAGCTGTCGGTGTCCCACTATCTGCTGGTGCGCGGGCTGGAGAAAGCCGGGCTTGCCGAACGTGACGTAACGGTGGTGAATACCTCCGATGCGGATATTGTCTCTGCTTTTAGTACGCCGGACGTCGAAGCGGCGGTGGCATGGAATCCGCAGCTGTCAGTGATCAAGAGTACGCCGCAGGCGACGGAAGTGTTCAGCTCCGCCTCGGTGCCAGGGGAACTTATCGACATGATGGTGGTGAACACCGCCACCCTGAAAGACAATCCCGCGCTTGGCAAAGCCCTGACCGGCGCCTGGTATGAAATGATGAGCCTGATGAAAGCGCAGGATGCGAAAGCGCTTAATGCGATGGCGGCGGCGTCCGGCACCGATCTGGCGGGCTATCAGGCGCAGCTCAAAACCACTCACCTGTTCTATACCCCGGCGGATAACCTTGCGTTCACCACCTCGACGGAACTGGCAAAAACCATGCAGCGCGTGGCGCAGTTCTCCTTTGATAAAGGACTGCTCGGCGATGGCGCACAGAGCGCGGATTTCATCGGCATGGCTTTCCCCGGTAACGTCACTCAGGGCGATGCCAGCAATATTAAGCTGCGCTTTGACGACAGCTTCCTGAAAATGGCCGTGGCCGGGACGCTCTGATGCGCCAGATTAACCGCCATCCGTCCCGGGGTATGCACATCATGCTGATGCTGCTGCCGTTTATCCTGCTGCTGGCGGTGTACTTCATTGGCTCCGCGGTGCGCCTGGACGCTAATCCCCACGACAAGCTGCTGCCAGGGCTGGATCAGATGCTGAGCGCGCTTGACCGGATGGCGTTCACGCCAGACCGCCGCAGCGGTGACTACCTGTTCTGGATGGACACCCTGGTCAGTCTGGCGCGTCTGCTGACCGGGCTGCTGATTGCCTCGCTGCTCGGGCTGTGCATCGGCATTACCGCCGGCGTTTTCCCGCTGTGGCGGGCGTCGCTGTCGCCGCTGATGACCGTGCTGTCGATGATCCCGCCGCTGGCGATCTTACCAGTGCTGTTTATCGTCTTCGGGCTGGATGAGCTGTCGAAAATCATGCTGATAGTTATCGGCATCACGCCGATGCTGGCGCGGGATCTGGAGCACCGCGCCCGTGAAATTCCGCAGGAGATCATTATCAAAGCCCAGACCCTCGGCGCGAACAGCTGGACGCTGGTGCTGCGCGTGGTGCTGCCGCAACTGCTGTCACGCCTGCTGACCTCGCTGCGGCTGCTGCTGGGCTCGGCCTGGCTGTTCCTGATTTCCGCCGAAGCGATTTCGTCCACCGCCGGGCTGGGCTACCGCATTTTCCTTGTGCGCCGCTACATGGCGATGGACGTGATCATCCCTTACGTGGTGTGGATCACGCTGCTGGCGTGGCTGATGGATCTGGCCCTGCGCAAACTGCACAGCGTCTGTTTCCCGTGGGCGGAAGGGGGCAAAGCATGAGTTTTATCAGTATCGACAATATCTGGCAGGAGTACGGCGATCATGTGGTGCTGGAGCGTGTGAACCTGCAAATCCGGGAAGGGGAGTTCTGCTCGATGGTCGGCGCGTCCGGCTGCGGCAAATCCACTTTCCTGCGTCTGCTGCTCGGCCAGGAAGCGCCCAGCCGCGGCACTATCACCCTTGACGGCAAACCCCTGACCGCCGAGCCGGATCGCAGCCGCGGGGTGGTGTTCCAGCGTTATTCCGTGTTTCCGCATCTCAACGTGCTGGATAACGTGGCCATTGGCCTTGAACTGCCCCATGCGCCACTGCTCGGGCGGCTGTTCGGCAACCGTAAAAAAGCCGCCAGGGAACAGGCGGCGCAGATGCTGCACAAAGTGGGGCTGGGACAGGCGCTGCATAAATACCCGGCGCAGCTCTCCGGCGGGATGCAACAGCGGCTGGCCATCGCCCAGGCGTTCATTATGCAGCCGCGCGTGCTGCTGCTCGATGAGCCCTTTGGCGCGCTTGATCCCGGCATCCGCAAAGACATGCACGGCCTGCTTTTACAGCTGTGGAGCGAAACCCGCATGACGGTGTTTATGGTCACTCATGACCTGTCCGAGGGCTTCAACCTTGGCACCCGTCTGCTGGTGTTCGACAAAGTGCGAATTGATCCCCACGAACCTAATGCGTATGGCGCGCGCATCACCTACGACATTCCGCTTAACGAAGCGCGCATGGCGGAAGTGATGGCCGCGGCCCCGGTTAACGTCGTATCCATGAAGGAGTACATCTGATGACGCAACAGTATCATTCCGCCCCCGCGCTGCGGGAGGAAACCGTCCCCGGCGGCGGCCATCTCTCTTTTATTCTCAAGCGTGGGCAGATCCTGCGCATGACCGATCTGCACGGCGGGGCCAACGTCAGCATGATGATGCTTAACGCCCATGAAAAAAGTGAACGCCTGAATCTGCCGGACACGCTGAAAGGTCAGCACACCGCGCGGCTGACCGCCGGGCACTGCTTTTACTCGGATATGGGCCGTGTGCTGACCGGCATTCTGACAGACAGCTGCGGCTGGCACGATCCCTTCGGCGGCGTGCTGAACGCGGCGGAAACCCTGGAGAAATACGGCGAAGGGCGCTATCAGGAGCGACGCAACGGTTTTTACCGCAATGGCATGGATAACCTGCTGGTGGAGATGGGCAAGTGGGATCTGAACCTCGAAGATCTGCTGATGGTGGTCAACTTTTTCAGCAAGGTCAGCGTGGATGAAGACGGGCGTTTCCATTTTCAGCGGGATTTTTCCGCGCCGGGAAGTGTCGTCGAACTGTATGCGGCGATGGATACGCTGATCGTGCTCACTTCGTTACAACATCCTTTGGATCCAGACCCGGAGTACGCCCCGCGCCCGGTGGCGCTCAGCTGGTTCACGGCGGACGATCCGCAGGCTGCGGAGCACGCGCTGTTAACGCGCCCGGAAAACGGTCGCGCACTGGATAACACTCACCTGTTTGCCCTGTAAGGAGACGCATCATGACGCTGGTCGAAAGCCAAAAAAATCCGCAGCAGGCGGTGTTCCGCCATGTGATCCCGGCAGGGGAGCATTATCTGTTTGATGTTAAACGCGGGCAGACGCTGCGCCTGGTCGATCTGGAAGGCAATCAGGCGATCGATACGCTGTTCTATAACGCCGATAACCCGCGCGAGCGCTACGATCCCCAGCGCACGCTGCGGCGTCAGCGAAATGCTTATCTGACTACCGGCAGCGTACTCTGGTCGGGGCTGGGCAATCCGCTGCTGACCATCGTCGCCGATACCTGCGGGCGTCACGACACCCTCGGCGGCGCCTGCGCCCAGGAGAGCAACACCGTGCGCTACTCGCCGGAGGTGCGCTATATGCACAGCTGCCGCGACAACTTTCTCTGCGCCTGCCTGCACGATGGTCGTCTGCACAAGCACGACATCGGCGCGAACATCAATTTCTTTATGAACGTGCCGGTGACGCCGGAGGGCGGCCTGACCTTTGCCGATGGCATTTCTGCGCCGGGCAAATACGTCGAGCTGCGCGCCGAATGCAATGTCATTGTGCTGATTTCCAACTGCCCGCAGCTGAATAATCCCTGCAACGGCTGGAACCCGACTCCGGCGGAGGTGCTGGTATGGAACTGACGCGCTTACAAAAACTGCGCCGCGCGATTTTCCGCCTGTTCGAAGTGCGGGCCAACCGGCTGAAATGAGGCGGTTTTTTGTCGGGTGGCGCTGCGCTTACCCGACCTACGGATCGATGATGATTGTAAGTTTGTAGGCCCGGCAAGCCTGCGCCGCCGGGCGTAAACGGATAATCCAAATAAATTTTCCCCCTGGACGACCAGGCGGCGACACTTTTCCGGCGGGACGACCCGCCACGGTTCGGGGCTGGATCATGTTCACGAAACTCCTTATTGCCAACCGCGGGGCCATTGCCTGCCGCATTCTGCGCACTCTGCGCGACATCAACGTCCAGGGCGTCGCCGTCTGGTCTGAATCGGACGCCAGCAGCCTGCATATCCGTGAAGCGGACGAAGCGATCTGCCTTGGCAGCGGCCCGGCGGCGCAAACCTATCTCCAGGTGGATAAAATTCTTGCCGCCGCGCGTGACACCGGCGCGCAGGCCATCCATCCGGGTTATGGCTTTCTCTCGGAAAACGCCGCCTTTGCCGATGCCTGCGACGCCGCGGGCATTGCCTTTATCGGCCCGACGGCAGAGCAGCTGCGCGTCTTTGGCCTGAAACATACCGCCCGCGCCCTGGCAAAACAGCACGGCGTGCCGATGCTCGAAGGTACCGATCTGCTGGCGGACAGCGACGCGGCGCTGGCGGCGGCGGAACAGGTCGGCTACCCGGTGATGCTGAAAAGCACCGCGGGCGGCGGCGGGATCGGTATGCGCGTCTGCGATACGCCGCAGGCGCTGGCGGAGGCCTTTGAGGTGGTGCAACGCCTCGGCAAAAACAACTTCAGCGACGCGGGAGTATTTATTGAAAAATACATTCCCCGCGCGCGTCATCTGGAAGTACAGATTTTCGGCGATGGTCGCGGCGAGGTGATCGCCCTCGGCGTGCGCGACTGCTCTGTGCAGCGTCGTAACCAGAAAGTGCTGGAAGAAACCCCCGCGCCCGGTTTGCCTGACGGCATGGCGGATGCCCTGTGCGCCGCCGCCGTGCGTCTCGGCCAGGCAGTGCAGTATCGCAGCGCCGGTACGGTAGAGTTTGTTTATGACAGCGACGCCGGACAGTTTTACTTCCTCGAAGTGAATACCCGTTTACAGGTGGAGCATGGCGTCACCGAGCAGGTCTGGGGTGTGGATCTGGTGCGCATGATGATCGAACTGGCGGCAGGGGATCTGCCGCCGCTGCGCGACATCGCCGCCACCTTCACTCCGCGCGGGCATGCGGTACAGGCGCGCCTGTACGCCGAAGATCCGGGACGTCAGTTTCAGCCGTCCCCCGGTCTGCTGACCGAAGTGGTGTTCCCGCTGCAGGATCGCCTGGCGCTGCGTATCGACACCTGGGTGGAGTCCGGCTGCGAGGTGCCGCCGTTTTTCGATCCGATGCTCGCTAAAATCATCACCCATCAGCCCACCCGTGACCAGGCCATCGCCGCGCTGGATGAGGCGCTGGCGCAGACCCGGCTGTACGGCGTGGAGACCAACCGCCACTATCTGCGGCAAATTATCGCGGACGCGCCTTTTGCCTGCGGCCAGCCGTGGACGCGCTGCCTGGAAAATCTGCATTATCAGGCTGATACCCTGGAAGTGTTAAACCCCGGCACCCAGACCACGGTGCAGGATTATCCGGGCCGCCTCGGTTACTGGGCAGTGGGGGTGCCGCCGTCCGGCCCGATGGACGATCGCGCGCTGCGGCTTGGCAACCGCTTACTGGGTAACGCGCCCGGCGAGGCGGCGCTGGAGATCACCCTGAGCGGCCCGACGCTGAAGTTTAATACTGCCGCCGTGGCCGTTGTTACCGGCGCGGCGCTGGCGATCACGCTGGACGGCGAGCCGCAGACGATGAACCGCGTGTTTGCCATTCCGGCAGGGGCGACGCTGCGGCTGGGTGATCTGACGGCGCAGGGCGTGCGCAGCTATCTCTGCCTGCGCGGCGGCTTTGCGGTGCCGGAGTATCTCGGCAGCAAAAGCACCTTTACGCTCGGGCAGTTCGGCGGCCATGCCGGGCGCACGCTGCGCACCGGCGATGTGCTGCACCTGACGCCGCTCACCGATACCCGCACCGGGGCGGTGCTGCCCGATGCGCTGCACACCCGGCTGCCGGCGGTGCGCGAACTGCGGGTGATCTACGGCCCGCACGGCGCACCGGAATATTTCACACCCGGCTACATGGACACCTTTTTCGCCACCGACTGGGAAGTGCATTTCAACTCCAGCCGTACCGGCGTGCGCTTAATCGGCCCGAAACCGGAGTGGGTGCGCGAAAGCGGCGGCGAGGCGGGTCTGCATCCGTCGAATATACACGACAACCCTTACGCCATAGGCGCGGTGGATTTTACCGGCGACATGCCGGTGATCCTGGGGCCGGACGGCCCGAGCCTCGGCGGATTTGTCTGCCCGGTCACTATTATTGAAGCGGATCTGTATCAGCTCGGGCAGCTCAATGCCGGGGATAAGGTGCGCTTTGTGCCGGTAAGTATTGAGACTGCGCGACTGCTGGCCCACGCCCGGGCGCAGGAGCTGGCGTCGCTTGCGCCGGTCAGTATCAACTGGCATCCGGAACCGCTCGCCTCGCCGGTAGTGATGGAGACCGGGCATGGCGATAAGCGTCTGGTGGCACGGCTGTCAGGCGATACGCATTTGCTGCTGGAAATCGGCGACGCGGAGCTGGATCTGGTGCTGCGTTTTCGCGGTCACGGGCTGATGCAGGCGCTGGAGGCGCTGGCGCTGCCCGGCGTAATCGACCTCACGCCCGGCATTCGCTCGCTGCAAATTCACTACCAGCCGGACGCCATGCCGCTCGCCACCTTGCTGAGGACGGTGGCGGAAGCCTGGCAAGGGGTCTGTCAGCAGGAGGATTTACAGGTGCCGTCGCGCATCGTCTGGCTGCCGCTCTCCTGGGACGATCCGGCGTGCCAGAAAGCCATCGACAAATACATGACCACGGTGCGGCGTGATGCGCCCTGGTGTCCGAGCAACCTGGAGTTTATCCGCCGTATTAACGACCTGGAAAATATCGACGCGGTGTATAAAACCGTCTTCGATGCCAGTTATCTGGTGATGGGACTGGGGGATGTCTACCTCGGCGCGCCTGTGGCCACGCCGCTCGATCCGCGGCACCGGCTGGTGACCACCAAATACAACCCGGCGCGCACCTGGACGGCGGAAAACTCGGTGGGTATTGGCGGGGCCTATATGTGCGTTTACGGCATGGAAGGGCCGGGAGGCTATCAGTTCGTCGGACGCACGCTGCAAATGTGGGATCGCTATCATGAGGTGCCGGACTTTGGCGGCAAACCCTGGCTGCTGCGTTTTTTCGATCAGATCCGTTTCTATCCGGTTTCGGCAGAGGAACTGCTCGACATCCGCCGGGATTTCCCGACAGGACGTTATCCGCTGCGCATTGAAACCACAACCCTGCGTCTGGCGGAGTACCAGCAGTTTCTGGCGGCGGAAGCCGACAGCATCGCTGCCGCCCGTCGTCATCAACAGGCCGCTTTTAACGCCGAGCGCCAGCGCTGGGAAGCCTCCGGCCAGGCCCATTTCGACAGCCATGAGGCGGCGGCGGACGACGGCGATGACGCGCCGCTTAAACCTGGTCAGCGCGGTATCGACAGTCCCATTGCCGGAAATCTGTGGCAGGTTAACGTCGAACCCGGCGCACAGGTGCGTGAAGGCGACGTGCTGGTGGTGCTGGAGTCGATGAAAATGGAGATCCCGCTGGTGGCAAGCGCGGATGGTGTGGTGGCGCAGGTGCGCGTGCAGCCCGGATCCCCGGTGCGCGCCGGTCAGTGCGTGGTGGTGATCGCAGAACACTAAGGACGTCAGATGGTTACAGGGATGTAATTTATATGTAAATGGAATAATTTCCTTTTGCGATGAAGTTATCTCTCCCCGCGCCGATAGATCCTGTGAGGGATGTTGCTGCACAGGCTGTGCCACACAGAATCTGCAACTCCGGGGAGAGCCGTAATGGCAACACAACACAATAAGAAAACATTAAGTACACGCGCACAAATGCTGCTGACCGGCGCACTGACCATTACGCTGGGCTTTGCGGTGACCATCGGCGTGCTGAGCTGGCAATCCAGCCGTCAGCAAAAACAACTGGCCGAAGAGTATTTGCAACAAATCGCGCAAACGAATGCGCTGAAAGTGCAGCATGAACTGAGCTATGCCCGCGATGTGGCGCGTAACCTCGGTCATAACCTGATCGCGCTACCGGCGGCAGGCAAGGCAGACCGCGCCATTGCTGACAAAATGGCGGAATATACCCTGCGCGCCAATCCTGAATATCTTTCAATGTCCGTGATTTTCGAAGAGAACGCCCTCGACGGACGTGACGCCGAGTTTGCCGCGCTGCCGGGCCAGGCGCCCGGTGGTCGCTATGCCTGGTTCGTTGATAAAGACGCGGGCGGTAAATACAGCATGCACCCGCTGACCAGTTATCTGACGCCGGGGCAGGGGGATTACTATCTGCTGCCGCAAAAATCCCGCAAAGACACCGTTACCGAGCCGTACACTTACGCCTATAACGGCGTCGATACGCTGCTCACCTCTGTGGCGGCACCCATTGTCGAGGAAGGGAAATTGTGGGCGGTGGTGACGGCCGATATTTCACTCGCCTCGCTACAGGACAAAATCGCGCAGATCAAACCCTGGCATGGCGCAGGTTATGCGGTGCTGCTTTCCAGTAAAGGCAAAATTGTCGCTTATCCGGATAAATCCCTGACCAGCAAAGCCTGGTCCGAACCGGTGGGCAGCCTGAGCAGCACCATGGCTGAACGCCACGATCCGATCCTCGGCGAAGACGCGCTGGTCACCTGGCAGCCGATTACCGTCGGCAACAGCGATGAGCACTGGCTGCTGGGCGTGGTCGCGCCTGTCAGTCTGGTGATGGCGGCGGCTAACCGCCAGTTGATGTGGGCCATTGCGCTGATGGTTTTAAGCATTGTGCTGGTCAGTGCCTTACTGGGGTTGGTGTTCAGCCGCAAAGTGCTCAAACCGCTGGGCGGCGAACCCCGTCAGGCGGCAAGCTTCGCGCTGGCGGTCGCCGATGGACGCCTCAGCAACGCGATTTCCGTGCACGGCAACGATCGCAGCAGCCTGTTCTACGCGCTTAATACCATGCAGACGCAACTGCGGGAGATTGTCGGGCAGATCAAAGACGCCAGCCTTTCGGTGCGCCAGGGGGCGGAGGAGATCGCCAGCGGTAACCTCAATCTGGCTTCCCGTACTGAGCAACAGGCTGCGGCGCTGGAGCAGACGGCGGCCAGCATGGAGCAGATCACCGCCACCGTTAAACACAACACCAGCAACGCCCATCAGGCCACCGAGCTGACGGCGAACGCCACCCGCATCGCCAGCCGCGGTGAAAAACTGGTCGGGCAGGTGGTGCAGAATATGGCGCAGATTGACGAGAGTTCCCGCAAAATCAGCGACATTACCACCATGATCAACAGTATTGCCTTCCAGACTAATATCCTCGCGCTCAACGCCGCCGTCGAAGCGGCGCGCGCAGGGGAACAGGGGCGTGGCTTTGCGGTGGTGGCGACCGAGGTGCGTAACCTGGCGCAGCGCAGCGCCAGCGCGGTGAAAGAGATCGCCACCCTGATCGAAGAGTCGACCCAGCGCGTGGAAAGCGGCGTGCAGCTGGTGCAGGACGCCGGTAAAACCATGCAGGAGATGACCCAGGCGGTGAGCTCGGTGCAGAGTATTATCGGCGAGATCGTCAATGCCTCGGAAGAGCAGTCGCGCGGCATCAGTCAGGTGACCATTGCGGTGAATGAGATGGACGGCGTGACTCAGCAGAACGCCGCGCTGGTGCAGCAGATGTCAGCGGCAGCCAGCTCGCTGGAGGATCAGGCGGGGCAGCTGGCGCAGACGGTGGCGCAGTTCCGGCTGGAGGCTTAGGGTTTTATTTGCTGTGGACGTTTGTTACCGGGTAGGTTGCGCTCTTATTAACGTTGCGGAATAACGTTTGCTTCCGGCGCACAGAGCGCGCAG